>NZ_JAHUWC010000010.1:0-296879 GCF_019219185.1 Pseudomonas sp. PDM26
AACAACTTCAACCACTTGCGCTTCAGATCTCTCGTCAGCGGGAGGCGAATTCTACAGCGTTACACGCTGCTGTCAACACCTCTTTTTCAACTTCCTTTTGGCTTCGATGACCTGAAGCAACCCGCTGTCGAAAACCGCGTAACTCATTGTTTACCAAGGAGTTTTCCGTTTCGACTGCGCCGGAAGTGGGGCGAATTATAGACACCTGGAATCTGCCGTCAACAGCTATTTTCACAATTCTGTCATATAGGTTCAAAAAGCCCCAGAAACGCGAAGGCCGGCTCCCCAACAATAAAGGGCGCCGGCCTTCCATCCCCTTTCTACTTACAAGCTAGGGAACGCGAACTGCGAAGCTTCATGGCTCGCACGTTGCGGCCAACGCTGGGTGATGGCCTTGCGACGAGTGTAGAAACGCACGCCATCCGGGCCATAAGCATGCAGATCGCCGAACAGCGAACGCTTCCAGCCGCCAAAGCTGTGATAAGCCACCGGCACCGGCAGCGGTACGTTGACACCGACCATGCCGACTTCGATCTCGTCGCAGAACAACCGCGCCGCTTCGCCGTCACGGGTGAAGATGCAGGTGCCGTTGCCATATTCGTGATCGTTGATCAGTTGCATGGCTTCTTCCAGGCTGTTGACCCGAACAACGCAAAGTACCGGCCCGAAGATCTCTTCTTTATAGATACGCATCTCTGGCGTGACGTTGTCGAACAGGCAGCCACCCAGGAAGAAGCCTTCCTCGTGGCCAGCCACGGTCAGGCCACGGCCGTCCACCACCAGCTTCGCGCCGGCAGCTACACCGTCTTCTACATAACCGCTGACCTTGTCGCGCGCCTGGCCAGTCACCAGTGGGCCCATGTCCAGGCCGCAGTTGGTACCGGCACCGATTTTCAGTGCCTTGATTTGCGGAACCAGTTTGGCCACCAGTGCATCGGCCACCTGATCACCCACACACACCGCTACCGAGATCGCCATGCAACGCTCGCCGCAAGAACCGTATGCCGCGCCCATCAGTGCGCTGACAGCGTTATCCAGATCCGCATCCGGCATCAGAACGGCATGGTTCTTCGCACCACCCAAGGCCTGGACGCGTTTACCGCGCTTGGTGCCCTCGCTATAGATGTATTCGGCAATTGGCGTCGAACCGACGAAACTCAGCGCTTTGACCTCCGGCGCTTCGATCAAGGCGTCCACCGCAGTCTTGTCACCGTGCACCACGCTCAGTACGCCTTTAGGCAGACCAGCCTCCAGCAGCAACTGGGCAATCAGCAACGTCGAACTCGGATCACGCTCGGACGGCTTGAGGATAAAGCAGTTGCCGCAGACGATCGCCAGCGGGTACATCCACAACGGCACCATGGCCGGGAAGTTGAACGGCGTGATACCGGCAACCACGCCCAGCGGCTGGAAGTCCGACCAGGCATCGATATTCGGGCCGACGTTACGGCTGTATTCGCCCTTGAGAATTTCCGGAGCCGCGCAAGCGAACTCGACGTTCTCGATACCGCGCTTCAGTTCACCGGCCGCATCTTCCAGGGTCTTGCCGTGTTCTTCGCTGATCAATTGCGAGATGCGCGCTTCGTTCTGCTCCAGCAGTTGCTTGAAGCGGAACATCACTTGGGCACGCTTGGCCGGCGGCGTGTTGCGCCAGGCCGGGAACGCTGCCTTGGCCGCGTCGATGGCACTCTGGATGGTTTCGCGGGTCGCCAGCGGCAACTTGTGAATAGCCTGACCGGTAGACGGGTTGAACACATCGACCGCGCGACCGTTCTCGGTCACCAGTTCGCCATTGATCAAATGCGGAATAACGCTCATGGAAGCTCCTGAAAAGTTGTCCACAGACGCTCGCTTCGGAGCGCCTGCTATGTAGATGCTTTTTGTAGGAGCGAGCTTGCTCGCGAAGATGGTGAGGGCGCCGTGTTCATCCAGGCAGCCCACATCATCGTTAACGTCCATCGCGAGCAAGCTCGCTCCTACAGGTGTGTTTGTCAAATCAGTCGATCTTGCTCAGCACTTCGCCGACCGCGTCGAACAGACGATCCAGGTCCTGCGGCTTGCTGTTGAAGGTTGGGCCGAACTGCAGGGTGTCGCCGCCGAAGCGCACGTAGAACCCGGCTTTCCACAGCGCCATGCCGGCTTCGAACGGACGCACGATCGCGTCGCCGTCACGTGGAGCGATCTGGATCGCGCCGGCCAGGCCGTAGTTGCGGATGTCGACGATGTTCTTGGTGCCTTTGAGGCCGTGCAGCGCATTTTCGAAATGCGGTGCGACTTCGGCCACGCTCTGTACCAGGTTTTCCTTTTGCAGCAGGTCGAGCGCTGCCAGACCCGCAGCGCAAGCCACCGGGTGCGCGGAATAGGTGTAGCCATGGGGGAATTCAACCGCGTATTCAGGCGTCGGCTGATTCATGAAGGTCTGGTAGATCTCGGAGCTGGCAATCACCGCGCCCATCGGGATCGCACCGTTGGTGACTTGCTTGGCGATGCACATCAGGTCCGGGGTCACGCCGAAGGTGGTGGCGCCGAACATGGTGCCGGTACGGCCGAAACCGGTGATCACTTCGTCGAACACCAGCAGGATATTGTGCTGGTCGCAGATTTCACGCAGACGTTTGAGGTAACCCTGTGGTGGAACCAGCACGCCAGCGGAACCGGCCAATGGCTCGACGAATACCGCCGCGATGTTCGACGCATCGTGCAGTTCGATCAGCTTCAGCAGTTCGTCAGCCAAGGCAATACCGCCCTGCTCCGGCATGCCACGGGAGTAAGCGTTGCTGGCCAGCAAAGTGTGCGGCAGGTGATCGACGTCCATCATCGCCTGACCGAACAGCTTGCGGTTGCCGTTCACGCCACCGAGGCTGGTGCCGGCGATGTTCACGCCGTGGTAGCCACGGGCACGGCCGATCATTTTGGTCTTGGTCGACTGACCTTTCAGGCGCCAGTAAGCGCGGACCATCTTCACGGCAGTGTCAGCGCACTCGGAGCCCGAGTCGGTGAAGAACACGTGGTTCAGGTTGCCCGGGGTCAGGTCGGTGATTTTTTCAGCCAGCTGGAAGGACAGCGGATGGCCGTACTGGAAGCCTGGCGAGTAATCGAGAGTACCCAGTTGCTTGGCGACCGCTTCCTGGATTTCCTTGCGGGTGTGCCCGGCGCCACAGGTCCACAGACCGGACAGCGAGTCATACACCTTGCGACCCTTGTCGTCGATCAGCCAGCTGCCTTCGGCGCCAACGATCAGCCGTGGGTCGCGCTGGAAGTTGCGGTTGGCGGTATACGGCATCCAGTGGGCATCGAGCTTGAGCTGGCTGGCCAGAGAAGTCGGGGCGTTTTCAGACAAGTTCATGGGCGTAACCTCGCAAGGCAATAAGCGGCATAGGAATGTAAAACCGGCAATTGAAAACCGTTGTTGCAGCTAAATTGCCACGAGGATAAAGTCGGTGAAATGCAACTTTTCTAATGTTCAGTCAGCCAATTACTAAACTTTTGAGTAACCAGCATGAGCACTCGCCGTCCCGATCCGCTGGCCCAGGTCAGCGACTTTGATATTCGCCTGCTGAGGATCTTTCGCAGCGTGGTCGAATGCGGCGGCTTCTCCGCGGCGGAAACCGTGCTGGGCATCGGACGCTCGGCGATCAGCCAGCAAATGAGCGATCTGGAGCAACGTCTCGGCTTACGCCTGTGCCAACGTGGACGTGCCGGGTTTTCCCTGACAGAAGAAGGCCGCGAGGTCTATCAATCGGCGTTGCAGCTGCTAAGTGCACTGGAAAGCTTCCGTACCGAGGTCAACGGCCTGCACCAGCACTTGCGCGGCGAATTGATCATTGGCTTGACGGACAACCTGGTCACCCTGCCCCACATGCGCATCACCCATGCCCTCGCACAATTGAAAGAACGCGGCCCGGACGTGCAGATCCAGATCCGCATGATCGCGCCCAATGAAGTCGAACAAGGCGTGCTCGACGGCCGTCTGCACGTCGGCGTAGTGCCGCAAGCCAGCGCTCTTTCCGGGCTGGAATATCAACCGCTGTATAGCGAGCGCTCGCTGTTGTACTGCGCGGTCGGCCATCCATTGTTTTATGTCGACGACAAACAACTGGACGACGAACGCCTGAACAGTCAGGACGCCATCGCGCCCACCTTCCGTTTGCCGGCAGAGATCCAGGCCCACTATCAAGCGCTCAATTGCACCGCCAGTGCCTCGGACCGCGAAGGCATGGCGTTCCTGATCCTGACCGGACGCTACATCGGTTACCTGCCGGATCACTATGCGAGCCTTTGGGTGCAGCAAGGCCGATTGCGAGCGTTGAAAGCCAGAACGCGCTTCTATGACCTCAGCCTGGCGTCGGTCACTCGTAAAGGGCGCCGTCCGCATCTGGTGCTGGAGAGCTTTCTCGAAAGCCTGGCCGCTACACGCTGATTCGTCGGATATCAGAACTGTAGGAGCGGGCTTGCCCCGGGCGGCGTTCCGACGAAGAGGCCGGTGCATTCAGCATTGATGTTGGCTGACAGGCCGCCTTCGCTGCGATGCGGCGACCCGACAAGCCAGCTCCTGCAATGATTGGTTTGCCCCAAAGACTTGTCTGTAGCCTGCGGGTACGCTATCAACGCATTGGCCGCACCCACTCATCTTCTCGGAAATGCCTATGACCTTTGAAGTCCCAGCCCACGGCGCAAAACCCGTCAGCCGCATTCGTCAGAAAAACGAAGAGACCATCATCAAAGCCGCCGAAGACGAGTTCGCCCGTCACGGGTACAAAGGCACGAGCATGAACACCATCGCCCAGAACGCCGGGCTGCCCAAGGCGAACCTGCATTACTACTTCACCAACAAGCTCGGTTTGTACGTGGCGGTGCTGAGCAACATCATTGAACTGTGGGACAGCACCTTCAACACCCTCACCGCAGAGGATGACCCGGCCGAAGCCTTGACCCGTTACATCCGCGCGAAAATGGAGTTCTCCCGACGCCAGCCGCAAGCCTCGCGGATTTTCGCCATGGAAGTCATCAGCGGCGGTGAATGCCTGACCGAGTACTTCAACCAGGATTATCGCGCCTGGTTTCAGGGCCGTGCGGGCGTGTTCCAGGCCTGGATCGACGCCGGTAAAATGGACCCGGTCGATCCGGTGCACCTGATCTTCCTGTTGTGGGGCAGCACCCAGCATTACGCCGATTTCGCCACGCAGATCTGCCGCGTCACCGGGCGCACCAGGTTGACTAAACAGGACATGGAAGACGCCGGGGACAACCTGATCCACATCATTCTCAAGGGCTGCGGCCTGAAACCTGCCATTTAAGTAGCCATTCAAGTACGTATGCCTTTTACCCTCAGCGGTTTTTGCGAATACCGCGAAGAGATTCGCAAGAGCCGCTTCATTACCTTCGCCGCGCCAGTCTCCACCCCGGCCGAGGCCCAGGCGTTCATTGAACAGCACAGTGACTTGAATGCCTCGCACAACTGCTGGGCGTGGAAACTCGGCGATCAGTATCGCAGCACTGATGATGGTGAGCCCGGCGGTACGGCCGGCCGGCCGATTCTGGCGGCGATCGAAGCGCAGGATTGCGATCAGGTCGCGGTGCTGGTGATTCGCTGGTATGGCGGCATCCAACTGGGCACCGGTGGGCTCGCCCGGGCCTATGGCGGTGGTGCAAATAAATGCCTGCAAGCGGCGCCAAAGATCGAGCTGATCAGCCGGGTGCCGCTGCGTTGCGCTTGCGGATTTGCCGAGTTGAGCCTGGTCAAGCTACGAGTGGCTGAGGCAGGTGGGTTGGTTGTGGATGAAACCTTCACCGCCAATGGTGTCGAGTTACAGTTGGCCGTGGGCGATGCGCAAATCGAAACCCTGCAGTCACAACTGGCCGATTTGAGTCGTGGACGTATTTTGTTGCAGCAGCGCTAAAAAGCTTCAGCACAAGCTGCAATCTTTTGGGGCACGCCGCTTTTTCACTTATTCCATATTTGCCCACATCTGCTGTGCACCCGGCTGTGGATAACCTGAGCACATACGGCTGTAACCCTTGTGTCATACGGCTTTGCGGACTTTGCTCAATTTTCGTCCTATTTGCCATCAAGCCCATCGAATTCAAATAAAAACAACCAGTTACAACGGTTTATCGCCTTTAGAAGAAAGCCACTCAGTGCTTATGCCCGTGCTTTGAGCTTGCGCACAAATACTGTGGAGCAATCTGTGGATAACCCGTTCATGGCCGTCTCGGCGCCCTGCACGGTATGGCTTGTGGTCGGTTGCTCATTTTTTGAGCAAACCCCCACGAGCAAAATCAGGGCTTGATTTGCACCATTGCCCCCATGTGGTGCCGGGCTCTGCGTGGCACATTTGAAAGCTGCGTACTCAACGCCTCTGCTCGCAGGACTTCGACATTTTCCTGACCATATGGCCAGAAAATTGCTTTATCCACAGGCACAAGCCCAACAGCACCGAGCCTGTCATGCCCAATCGCGCTCCAACCCCTGATCCGATTCCGCGCCTGCAACTGCGCAGAATCACAAAACGCTACCCCGGTTGCCTGGCCAACGACGCCATCGACCTGACCATTGCCCCTGGCGAGATCCATGCCCTGCTCGGCGAAAACGGCGCGGGCAAAAGCACCTTGATGAAGATCATCTACGGCGTCACCCACGCAGATTCCGGCGAAGTGATCTGGCAAGGTCAGCGGGTGAGCCTGCGCAACCCGGCCCAGGCGCGCGGTCTGGGCATCGGCATGGTGTTCCAGCATTTCTCACTGTTCGAAACCCTGAGCGTGGCGCAGAACATCGCCCTGGCCATGGATGTGGCGGCAGGCACACCCAAACAGCTTGAGCCGAAGATTCGCGAAGTGTCCCGCCGCTACGGCATGGCGCTGGAACCGGAGCGACTTGTCCACAGCCTGTCGATCGGTGAACGGCAACGGGTGGAAATCATTCGCTGCCTGATGCAGGACATCCGCCTGTTGATTCTCGATGAACCGACTTCGGTGCTGACACCGCAAGAGGCCGACGACTTGTTCGTCACCCTGCGCCGGCTCGCCGCCGAAGGCTGCAGCATTTTGTTCATCAGCCACAAGCTCGGGGAAGTCCGTGCGTTGTGCCATAGCGCGACGGTACTGCGCGGCGGACGGGTGGCCGGACATTGCCTGCCGGCCGAGTGTTCAGATCAGCAACTGGCGCGCTTGATGGTCGGTGAAGCAGCGGAGTTGATTGCAGACTATCCGAAGGTTACTGGAGGTGATGCATTCCTTGATGTCCGTGGCTTGTCCTGGCACAACCCGGACCCGTTCGGCTGCTCGCTCAAGGACATCGACCTTGAAGTGCGCGGCGGTGAAATTGTCGGCATCGCCGGTGTCGCCGGCAACGGCCAGGATGAGTTGCTGGCCTTGCTCAGCGGCGAAGAGCTGCTGCCTCGCAACGTCAGCGCGACGATCCGTTTTGGCAAGGAGCCCGTCGCCCATTTGCGCCCCGATATACGCCGCCAACTTGGCCTGGCATTTGTCCCTGCCGAACGCCTGGGACATGGTGCGGTGCCAGAGCTGAGCCTGGCGGATAACGCGCTGCTGTCCGCTTTTCAGCAAGGACTGGTGAGTCACGGTCTGATCCAGCGCAGCAAAGTCGAAGCACTGGCCGAGGACATCATCCGCCGTTTCGGCGTCAAGACACCCGATAGCCAGACACCGGCCCGCAGCCTGTCCGGCGGCAACTTGCAGAAATTCATCCTCGGCCGGGAAATCCTCCAACAACCGAAACTGCTGGTGGCCGCACACCCAACCTGGGGCGTGGACGTCGGCGCAGCCGCCACCATTCACCGCGCCTTGATTACCTTGCGCGATGCCGGCGCGGCGATCCTGGTGATCTCCGAAGACCTTGACGAACTGTTCCAGATCAGCGACCGCCTCGGCGCCTTGTGCGGCGGTCGACTATCGGCGCTCCACGCCACCGTCGACACCCGCCTGAGCGATGTCGGCGGCTGGATGGCCGGCCAGTTCGGTGCCCCTCAATCACTTGTATCCGCCACGCGCTAACGGAGTGTCACATGCTGCTTTCCCTTGAACCCCGTGGCCAGCAATCGCGCCTGATGCTGTGGTGCTCGCCGTTGCTGGCGGCTGCACTGACCCTGGGCTGTGGATCCTTGTTGTTTATCGCGCTCGGGCACGATCCGTTGCTGACCTTGCACACCTTGCTGATCGCGCCGGTCAGCGACCTGTATGGCGTCTCTGAACTGTTGGTCAAGGCCCTGCCGATTCTGCTCTGCGCCCTGGGCCTGGCCGTCGCGTATCAGGCGCGTATCTGGAACATCGGCGCCGAAGGTCAACTGCTGCTCGGCGCGTTGGCCGGCAGTGCACTGGCGGTGAACATCATTGATATACAAAGCCGCTGGGCACTGGTGCTGATCCTGCTCACAGGCACCCTGGCGGGGGCCGCGTGGGCCGGCCTTACGGCGTGGTTGCGCACACGCTTCAACGCCAATGAGATCCTGACCAGCATCATGCTCAACTACATCGCACTGAACCTGTTGCTGTTCTGCGTTCACGGCCCGTTGAAGGATCCCGCCGGGTTCAACTTCCCCGAGTCGGCGATGTTCGGTGACGCCAGCCGCATGCCACTGTTGATGGCGGATGGCCGGGTTCATGCCGGGGTGTATTTCGCCCTGCTCGCGCTGGTGGCAGTGTGGGTGTTGTTGCAGAAAAGCTTTGTCGGTTTCCAGATCAAAGTGCTCGGGCTGGACAAACGTGCCGCCGGTTTCGTCGGCTTTCGCGAGAAGCGCCTGATCTGGCTGGCGCTGTTGATCAGCGGCGGCCTGGCAGGACTTGCCGGGGTGTGCGAAGTCACCGGCCCCATCGGCCAGTTGGTGCCGCAGGTCTCGCCGGGCTACGGCTATGCGGCGATCACCGTGGCGTTTCTCGGCCGCCTGAATCCTGTCGGCATCCTGTTTTCCAGCCTGTTGATGGCGCTGCTGTACATCGGCGGCGAAAGCGCACAAATGAGCCTGAACCTGCCGCAAGCGATTACCCAATTGTTCCAGGGCATGATGCTGTTTTTCCTGCTGGCCAGTGATGTACTGATTCTCTACCGACCGCGCTTGAACCTGCGCTGGACCCGTCGCGCCCAAGCCACCGCCGTACAAGCAGGAGCGCTGTGATGGATATCGATCTGCTGAGCAATATTTTCTACGCCATGGTCCGCTGCAGTACACCGTTGCTGCTGGTGGCGCTGGGGGAGCTGATCTGCGAGAAAAGCGGCGTCCTCAACCTGGGCCAGGAAGGCATGATGCTGTTTGGCGCGGTGATCGGTTTTATCGTCGCGTTCAGCACCGGCAATCTGTGGCTCGGCGTGTTGCTGGCGATGCTCGCCGGGATGTTGCTGTCGTCGCTGTTTGCCCTCGTGGCGCAGGTGTTCAACGCCAATCAGGTGGCCACCGGGCTGGCCCTGACGATTTTCGGCGTGGGCCTGTCGACCTTCGTCGGTGCGGCGTGGGTCGGCAAGCCGCTGGCGGGGTTCGAGCCGGTGGCGATTCCGTACTTGAGCGAGATCCCGCTGATCGGACGGATGCTGTTTGGCCAGGACCTGTTGGTGTATCTGTCGTTCGCGTTGTTCGCACTGGTGGCCTGGGTGATTCTGAAAAGCCGCATCGGGTTGATCATTCAGGCGGTTGGGGAAAACCCGGATGCGGCCAGCGCCATGGGTTTGCCGGTTTTGGTTGTACGCACATTGGCGGTGTTGTTCGGCGGTGCAATGGCAGGGTTGGCCGGGGCTTATCTGTCCCTGGCGTACACGCCGATGTGGGCGGAGAACATGAGCGCCGGGCGCGGCTGGATTGCCCTGGCGCTGGTGGTGTTCGCCAGTTGGCGGGTGTGGCGCCTGCTGCTCGGCGCCTACCTGTTCGGGCTCGCCAGCATCCTGCACCTGGTGGCGCAGGGGTTGGGGCTGGCGATTGCGTCCAGTCTGCTGGCGATGCTGCCGTATGTCGCGACCATTGTGGTGTTGGTACTGCTGTCCCGGGATGCAGTGCGCACACGGTTGTATGCGCCGGTGTCGTTGGGGCAGCCGTGGCAGGCTGGGCATTAGTGGTTGTCTGGGCGGGCCTCTTCGTCGGAACGCCGCCCGGAGCAAGCCCGCGAAGGGGCCCGAACTGGCAACACTTGAGCAATGCCCCACGCCAATTCAAACACCAGAAAAACCACCAGCAGCGAACTCGCGCCATGGATCAGGGCATAGGCCTGCCAGGCCGAGAACAGGAATCTGCCCGCGGCGTCATACCGCCCATAAACCTGCTGCGGATCACGAATCCGCAGCACCGACCATACGCAGACAATCGATCCTAGCAGATTCGCCATCAACATGTGCGCCGGTTCGAACGGTGGCAGCTCACCGGGCAAACTCAACGCCTGACTCACCCCCGTCAAAACCCCATGCAACGCTGCAAAACTCCACGGCGTGACAAATGCGAGCATCACGATCAGGTCATACCAGGCACTGCCTTGCACCAACCGGCGATACTGCGTTGTAGTCCACATCGACATTGCTCCATCAATTCAAGGAGCAACAAGGCTAAAGCCTGGAGTATGCTCCAGGGTCAAGCCCCCCTCGAGACGTCATGATGCGCATCGGTGAATTAGCCCAGGCCAGCGCCGTCAGCCGCGACACGCTACGCTTTTACGAGCAGCGCGGATTGATCGCGGCGCAACGCAGCGCCAACGGGTATCGCGACTATCCGCCAGACATGGTGCAACTGGTGCAGTACATCAAGACCGCTCAAAGACTGGGCTTTACCCTCGGCGAGATCGGCAACAGCGTGGCTGCAATCTGGCAGTCGCCCGATCCGGACAGCGCCGTCACGCAACTGCTGCAAGACAAACTCAAACTGATCGAAGCCCGCATGGCCGAATTCGGCGCGCTGCGCGACGAGTTGCAACAACGGCTCGGGCAACAGTGTCCATTGAATCCACGATCCTGAATTTTCAAGGAAGCCAATCATGTCCAAGGCAAAAACCGCACTCATCATCGGCGCCTCCCGGGGGCTTGGCCTCGGGCTGGCGAAAACACTGTTGGCCGATGGCTGGCAAGTCACCGCCACCGTGCGTAATCCGCAAAAAGCCGAAGCCTTGCAGGCCCTGGGCAATGTGCGGATCGAAAAGCTCGACATGGACGATCAACAGGCTGTGTCCGCCCTGAGCCAACAACTCAAGGGGGATGTGTTTGACCTGTTGTTCGTCAATGCCGGGGTCAAGGGGCCGGAAGTCCAGACGCCGAACGGTGGCGCGACAATGGCCGAAGTCGGTCAACTGTTCTTCACCAACGCTGTGGCGCCGATCAACCTGGCCCAGCGCTTTGTCGGACAGATCCGCCCGGACACCGGCGTGCTGGCATTCATGACTTCGGTGCTGGGCAGCGTGACCATGCCCGACGCGCCGGAGCTGGCGTTGTACAAGGCCAGCAAGGCGGCGCTGAATTCGATGACCAACAGCTTCGTCACTCAGTTGGGCGAAACAGGGCTCACCGTGCTGTCGCTGCACCCGGGCTGGGTGAAAACCGATATGGGCGGTGAAGACGCGGACATCGACGTGGAAACCAGCACCCGTGGTCTGGTCGATCAGGTGAATGCGTATGTCGGCAAGGGCGGGCATCATTTCATCAATTACCGGGGTGAAACCATTCCCTGGTGACCCCCACCGCCCACTGTAGGAGCTGCCGAAGGCTGCGATCTTTTGATTTTTAAAGGCAGGATCAAAAGATCGCAGCCTTCGGCAGCTCCTACAGGTCTTGAGTTGTTCTGTCGGGCCGGGCTTGCCCATGACGGCGTTTTGATCGACACTTCGCACCTCGCCTCCCCGGCGACCCTGGATCAGCAGACAGGGCAACACTGAGCTGGCAACCCTGAACCCAACTTTCAGAGGAGCCGGCCAACATGGCTGCGACCCGTACCTGGTTAAAAAATCCCCTCGCCATTTTCACGGCCAACGGTCTCGATGCCCGTGGCGGTTTGGTGCTGCAAGATGGTTTGATCGTCGAAGTACTCAGCGCCGGTCAACAACCGTCCGCACCGTGCAATGAAGTGTTCGATGCCCGCGAGCATGTGATTCTGCCGGGCCTGATCAACACCCATCACCACTTCTACCAGACCCTGACCCGCGCCTGGGCGCCGGTGGTCAATCAGCCGCTGTTCCCGTGGCTGAAAACCCTGTATCCGGTCTGGGCACGCCTGACCCCGGAAAAACTCGCCCTCGCCACCAAGGTCGCCTTGGCCGAATTGCTGCTGTCCGGTTGCACCACCGCCGCCGACCACCACTACCTGTTCCCGGAAGGTCTGGAAAACGCGATCGACGTGCAAGTCGAGAGCGTTCGCGAACTGGGCATGCGCGCCATGCTGACCCGCGGTTCCATGAGCCTCGGTGAAAAGGACGGTGGCCTGCCGCCACAACAGACCGTGCAGGAAGGCGAAGTGATTCTCGCCGACAGTCAGCGCCTGATCGCCGAGTACCATGAGCGCGGAGACGGCGCGCAAATCCAGATCGCCCTGGCACCGTGCTCGCCGTTCTCGGTGACCCCGGAAATCATGTCGGCCAGTGCCGAACTGGCGAACAAACTCGACGTGCGCCTGCACACCCACCTGGCGGAAACTCTCGACGAAGAAGATTTCTGCCTGCAACGCTTCGGCCTGCGCACAGTGGACTATCTGGACAGTGTTGGCTGGCTCGGCCCGCGTACCTGGCTGGCCCATGGCATCCATTTCAACCCGGACGAAATCGCCCGCCTCGGCGCCGCCGGCACCGGCATTTGCCATTGCCCGAGTTCGAACATGCGCCTGGCCTCGGGCATCTGCCCGAGTATCGATCTGACCGATGCCGGTGCCTTGCTGGGTTTGGGCGTGGACGGCTCGGCATCCAACGATGCCTCGAACATGATGCTCGAAGCACGTCAGGCCCTGTACATCCAGCGCCTGCGCTACGGCGCCGAGAAGATCACCCCAGAACGCGTACTCGGCTGGGCGACCAAAGGTTCGGCCAGTCTGTTGGGGCGTACCGATATCGGTGAACTGGCCGTGGGCAAGCAGGCCGACCTGGCCCTGTTCAAGCTGGATGAACTGCGCTTCTCCGGCAGCCATGATCCGGTCTCGGCACTGCTGCTGTGCGGCGCCGATCGCGCGGACCGGGTGATGGTCGGCGGCAAGTGGCGGGTGATTGACGGGCAGGTTGAAGGGCTGGATCTGAAGGGGTTGATTGCCGATCACAGCCAGGCGGCGCGGCAGCTGATTGCAGGGGTCTGATACAACACCGATTAAAACTGTGGGAGCAAGCTCGCTCCCACATTGGTTTTGTGGAGGGTCATGGCCATCTGGATTGGCGCACCAGTGGATGGCAGCAGTGCAAGGACATGCACTTTTATCGGACTTCAAAGACCCATCGCGAGCCTGCTCGGGATGGCATCACCGCGGATTCACGTTTTGTTGTCTTGTTGGTCAGCAATTTGCATTGCCCTGTGCAAGCCCGAGAGCCCAGCCAACCTCACAACAAAATGGAGTTCCAATTCATGCACAACCGTCCGTTGAAGAAGCTGCTTTGCGCCGTTGTGGCGGCCATCGGTCTGAGCGCCAGCCTGACCGCCGTAGCCGCCGATCCGCTGAAAGTCGGCTTCGTCTATATCGGTCCGATCGGTGACCACGGCTGGACGTATCAGCATGAACAGGGGCGCAAGGAGCTCGCAGAAAAATTCGGCTCGCAAATCACCACCAACTACGTGGAAAACGTCGCCGAAGGCGCCGACGCCGAGCGGGTGATCCGCAACATGGCCAAGGACAAATACGACCTGATCTTCACCACCTCTTTCGGCTACATGAACCCGACCGTGAAAGTCGCCAAACAGTTTCCCAAGGTGACCTTCGAACACGCCACCGGCTACAAGCAGGACAACAACCTCGGTACTTACCTGGCGCGTACTTACGAGGGCCGCTACGTCGGCGGCTTCCTTGCGGCGAAGATGACCAAGAGCAAAAAAGTCGGCTACGTCGCCTCGTTCCCGATCCCGGAAGTGATCCGCGACATCAACGCCATCCAACTGGCATTGAACAAGTACAACCCCGGCACCGAGATCAAGGTGGTGTGGGTCAACTCGTGGTTCGATCCGGGCAAGGAAGCGGATGCCGCCAACGCGCTGATCGATCAGGGTGTGGATGTGGTGTTCCAGCACACCGACAGCCCCGCGCCGATCCAGGCCGCCGAACGTCGCGGCGTGTTTGCCGTGGGCTACGCTTCGGACATGGCGCACTTCGGACCGAAAGCAGTGCTGACCTCCATCGTCAACGACTGGGGCCCGCACTACATTCAGGCAACCCAAAGCGTGATCGACCATGACTGGAAATCCCGGGACTATTGGGGCGGTTTGAAGGAAGGCACGGTTGAACTGCCGATCAGCGACCTGGTGCCGGCGACGGTGAAGAGCGAAGCCGAGCAGATCATCGCCGACATCAAGAGCGGTGCGCTGCAACTGTTCACCGGGCCGATCAAGGATCAGGCCGGAGTCGAAAAAATCCCGGCGGGCGCGAGCGCGACCACGGCGCAACTGGCTTCGATGAATTACTACGTGGAAGGCATGAAGGCCGAGATGCCGAAGTAACTCTTCAGCCAGAACACACCCTCTGTAGGAGCTGGCTTGCCAGCGAAAGGGCCATTCGATCCAGCATTTTCGTTGAATGGGATGACGCTTTCGCTGGCAAGCCAGCTCCTACGGAAGGTCATATCGTACTCATCAGGACAGCCAGATGAACCTGCTCCCGATCATTGACATCGCCCCGCTCTACAGCACCGACCAAATCGCCTGGCAAACTGTCGCCAAACAAATCGACCTCGCCTGCCGCGAGTGGGGTTTCTTCTACATCAAGGGTCATCCGATCAGCACTGCGCGCATCGACGCCCTGCTCGACCACGCCAAACGATTCTTCGCCCGGCCCACCGCCGAAAAACTCAAGATCGACATCACCCAGACCCATCACCATCGCGGGTACGGCGCCATTGCCACCGAGCAATTGGACCCGAGCAAACCCGGCGACCTCAAAGAAACCTTCGACATGGGCCTGCACCTGCCGGCCGAGCACCCTGACGTACTGGCGGAAAAGCCCTTGCGCGGTCCCAATCGCCATCCGTCCATGCCCGGCTGGGAAGCGCTGATGGAGCAACACTACGTCGACATGCAAGCCCTCGCACAAACACTGTTGCGGGCGATGACCCTGGCGCTGGGGATTGAGCGCGATTTCTTCGACACACGCTTCAATGACCCTGTCAGCGTGCTGCGGATGATTCATTACCCGCCGCGCCACACTGCCAGCTCCGCCGAGCAGCAAGGAGCCGGCACCCACACCGACTACGGTTGCATCACCCTGCTTTATCAGGATGCCGCCGCAGGCTTGCAGGTACGCAGCGTCAAGGGTGAGTGGATCGACGCACCGCCCATCGAAAGTACGTTCGTGGTCAACCTTGGCGACATGATGGCGCGCTGGAGTAACGACCGCTATCTGTCGACGCCGCATCGGGTGATCAGCCCGCTCGGCGTGGATCGTTATTCGATGCCGTTCTTCGCCGAGCCGCACCCGGATACCCGCATCGAATGCCTGCCCGGTTGTGAGGATGAACAGCACCCGGCGAAATACCCGGCCACCACCTGCGCCGAGTTCCTGCTCTCGCGCTTCGCCGATACCTACGCTTATCGACGGGAACTGAAAACGCTGTGATGAACCGCCTGGTCAGGTTTTACCAATTGTTGCGGCAACCCTCTGTAGAATGGCGACCATTGCACCTGATGAGAAAAGAATTATGTATGACTGGCTGAACGCCCTGCCCAAGGCAGAATTGCACCTGCACCTGGAAGGCTCGCTGGAACCCGAACTGTTGTTCGCCCTGGCCGAGCGCAACAAGATTGCCCTGCCATGGAGCGACGTCGAAACCTTGCGCAAGGCGTATGCCTTCAACAACCTGCAGGAGTTCCTCGACCTGTATTACCGGGGTGCGGATGTGCTGCGCACGTCCCAGGATTTCTATGACCTGACCTGGGCGTACCTGCTGCGCTGCAAAGAACAGAACGTGATCCACACCGAACCGTTCTTCGACCCGCAGACCCATACCGACCGTGGCATCCCGTTCGAAGTGGTGCTCAACGGTATCGCCGCTGCGCTGAAGGATGGCGAGCAGCAACTGGGTATCACCAGTGGTTTGATCCTGAGCTTCCTGCGCCATCTGAGCGAAGACCAAGCGCAGAAAACCCTCGACCAGGCGCTGCCGTTCCGCGATGCGTTCGTCGCCGTGGGCCTGGACAGTTCCGAGATGGGTCACCCGCCGAGCAAGTTCCAGCGCGTGTTCGACCGTGCCCGTCACGAAGGCTTCCTGACCGTCGCCCACGCAGGTGAAGAAGGCCCGCCCGAGTACATCTGGGAAGCCATCGACCTGCTGAAAATCCAGCGCATCGACCATGGCGTGCGCGCCATCGAAGACGAGCGCCTGATGCAGCGAATCATCGACGAGCAGATCCCGCTGACCGTGTGCCCGTTGTCGAACACCAAGCTTTGCGTGTTCGATCACATGTCCCAACACAACATTCTCGACATGCTGGAACGTGGCGTGAAAGTGACGGTGAACTCCGATGACCCGGCGTACTTCGGTGGCTATGTCACCGAGAACTTCCATGCGCTGCACACCCACCTGGGCATGACCCAGGATCAGGCCAAACGCCTGGCGCAGAACAGCCTCGATGCGCGGTTGGTGAAACCCTAGGCAGCACCGCAAATCCAACTGTAGGAGCTGGCTTGCCAGCGAAAGCGCCCCCCCATTCACCAAAAATGTTGAATGTGGCAACGGCTTCGCTGGCAAGCCAGCTCCTACAGATTGGGGTAAGGTTTAAAGCGCCATTTCCAGTTCGGTTTCCTGGGCAAAGCGATGAATTTCGCGTTGCCCGGAAGCCGTCACCTGCAAGGCTCGGGAATCGTTGGGCAGGCTCAGCCACCCCGACTGCATGAACAGCTGCAACAATGCCGCGCCCAGCGAGCCGCCCATGTGCGGGCGTCTTTCGCTCCAGTCAGGGCATGCGCAGGCAACCCTGCCGTTGTGATGGGCCAGCGCCTGGATGAACACTCCCCGTGCCGCCAACCCCGTCGCGCCCTTGAGCGTGACCGTGACCCGCTGATCAAACTGTTCGATCCAGCCTGCCTCCAGCAGTCGCTGATACAAATCGGCGGACAGGGTGCCCCCCAAGTGATCGTCGCACAGTCGGGCACTCAGCAATGACGAACGCACCGCCCGGGGTTTGACGAGAGGCGTATTGCGTTTGAATACCTGCGCAATATCCTGGGGTGCGCTGGCGAAGGTCGCGCTGGCCAGAGCCTCGATTGCCGCCCCGACCTCGGGCGCGGCCAGGCGGAAGAAGCGTTTGCGGCCGCGGCTTTCAACCCTCAACAGACCTCCAGCGGACAAACGTCCCAGGTGTGCACTGGCCGAAGACGGTGACAGGCCGGCCAGCAATGCCAACTCTTCGGTTGTTCGCGCCGAACCGTCCATCAAGGCCCACATCATTGCGCTGCGCTTTGGGTCAGCCAGCAATGTGGCGATCTGGCTGATGCAAGGTGCATGTTCCATGTATTCACTCCCTGTTGAATCGTTTCGTTTACTGCTCAGAAACATCTTGAGCAGTAATGTGTCGTCGGCCAATCCGTGGAGACTGTCATAAACCCGGCGACGCCTTGCTCACCCATTTGCGCTGCCTGGCCGACGCTGCGAAGGCCAGAAGGATGACCGTCAGCCGGACCGACTCGAACGTTGGTCCACCATTGGGGGATCGACGCTACCTACATGATGAGGGCGCTAGTATATGCGGGTTGGTCGCGGGATCCTGTCCTCCGCCCGGCATAGGTGGTGATCGTTCCTGAGAGAAATTTCTCTTTTTTCGTGCGACTAATGATCGATATCCGAAAAACCCGGAAATTGACTGCTCAAAAGTTCACATCGGCTGACAAGCATTTCACGCAAGAGATTCACCGGCTTACTCAATTGCGCGCGATGGGCGCACAACAGATTCAGCGGTGCGCGCTCACAGAGCAGCTCCGGCATCAGCACCTTCAAGCGGCCGGCCAGTACATCGGCGGCGACATCCAGCCAGGACTTGTACGCGATCCCGGCGCCCGCCACGGCCCAACGGCGCACGACATCGGCATCGTCACTGAAACGATCGCCGCTGACGGTCAGGCTGACTTGGCGTTTGCCGTCGTGAAAACTCCAGTGGTCGTGGACCCGGCTGCCGAGCATGTACAACAGGCAATTGTGCTGTGCCAGTTGCTCCAGATGCCGCGGCTCGCCATGCCGGGCCAGATAGCCGGGAGTGGCGCACAACACCCGGCGGTTCTGCGGGGCGATGGGTAGCGCCACCAGGCTGGAGTCCTCCGGTTCACCGTAGCGCAGGGCAATGTCTACCGGTTGGCGAAACAGGTCGGCGATGCGATCCCCCAGCAGCAGGCGCACGGTCAGTTTCGGATGCTCGCGTTGAAACTCATCGAGCCAGGGCAGCAGCAGATTGCGGCCAAAGTCCGATGGCGCCGACAGTTGCAGAACTCCGCTGACCTGGTCTTGACCACTGGCCAGCAATCGCCGGCCCTCGTCGAGATTGCTCAGGGCCGCGCGGGCGTATTCGAGAAAGCCCTCGCCTTCGGCGGTCAGGCGCAGGCTGCGGGTCGAACGGGCCAACAAGCGGGCGCCGAGCTGTTGTTCGATGCGTTTGAGCGCTGCGCTGGCCACCGCCGCCGACATGTCCATGCCCCGCGCGGCGGCGGACAGACTGCCCAGGTCCGCCGCCCGGACAAACAACTGCAAGTCATCGAAACGCAGCATCAGAGCACCGATTATCAAAAAAATATTGAAAGAGACTGCTCTTTTAGCCGGTTTTATCTTCAGGAGAAATAGCCAATCATCTACCCCATCGAATCTTTCTTATCAGTGTTCCGGAGCCGCTCATGAAAGCCATTGCCTACTACGCCTCGTTGCCGATCAGTGACGACAAGGCTCTGCAAGACATCGAACTGCCGGAGCCGGTTGCCGGTCCCCGCGACTTGCTGGTGGAAGTCAAAGCCATCTCGGTCAACCCGGTGGATACCAAGGTGCGTCAGAACGTCCAGCCTGAGGGCGGCGCGGCCAAGGTGCTAGGTTGGGACGTGGCCGGTGTGGTCAAGGCGGTGGGCAGTGAGGTGACGCTGTTCCAGGCCGGCGACAAGGTGTTTTACGCCGGCTCCATCGCGCGTGCGGGCGGCAACAGCGAGTTGCATGTGGTGGACGAGCGCATCGTCGGCCGCATGCCGAGGACCCTCGGGTTCGCCGAAGCCGCTGCCCTGCCGCTCACCGCAATCACGGCGTGGGAACTGTTGTTCGAACGCCTGCAAGTACGCGAAGGCAAGACCGATGAAGGCCAGAGCCTGTTGATCGTCGGCGCGGCGGGTGGCGTGGGCTCGATGCTTACGCAGCTCGCTCACCAACTGACGGCCCTGAAAGTCATCGGCAGCGCTTCACGTGCGCAGACCCAAAGCTGGGTGAAGGAACTGGGAGCCGATCTGGTGATCGACCATAGCCAGCCACTCTGCGAAGCACTCAAGCGCGCCGGCGTCGATCAGGTCACCCACGTCGCCAGCCTTACCCAGACCGACCAGCACCTGGACCAACTGGTCGAGGCATTGGCGCCCCAAGGCAAGCTGGCGCTGATCGATGACCCCAAGGCGCTGGACGTGACCAAGCTCAAGCGCAAGAGCCTGTCACTGCACTGGGAGTTCATGTACACCCGTTCGCTGTTTGAAACCGCGGACATGATCGAGCAGCACAACCTGCTCAATCGCGTCGCCTGGCTGATCGATGCCGGGACCCTGAAAACCACGGTGGGCGAACACTTCGGCACGATCAATGCGGCCAATTTGCGCCGTGCCCATGCCCTGCTGGAGAGCGGCAAGGCCAAGGGCAAGATTGTGCTGGAAGGGTTCTGAGGCGCTGAAAAAGCCATCGCAGATTTCATGTTTTCCGTCGGCGACCGGGTAGTTCCGGCCGTCGACAATCCCTGCGAGCGCCCTCGAAAAGTCGTGTTTTTTTTAGTTACAAACCGTCAGTCCGACAGTTGATCCTTGTCACAATGGTGCTCGAATTCGGGACTACAATCGAAACTCCTGCGAGGCAGTCTTTTGCGTAACGTCTTTTACGAGACATCTTTTACGGTAGGAGTTCGGCTATGAAGATCCTGATAAAAGAACTGGCAAAGTCCCAGTGGCAAGTTCGCTTGGACCAACATGCTGTAACGTTCCGCAGCGAAGCAGAAGCTCGCGCTTTCACGCGAACCCTTGAAGCGCGCATCCAGGCCCCTCACCCCATTCCCGTCCTCCACCCGCAGCGTGCAGCCGGCTGATTCCGGCCTCAAACCTGGGCTTGCACCAGCGCCCGGGCATTTTGCAAACGCCGGGTGAGCAACGCCGCACTCACCACCAGAATTCCACACAGGCTGATGACCATGGCCATCGGCACGGCGCTGCCGTCGTGCAACACGCCCACCAGCGCAGAGGCACCGGCAGCTACGCTGAATTGCAGGCAACCGAGCAGCGCCGATGCGCTGCCGGCCCGTCCGCCCTGCCCGCTCATCGCACAGGCCGCGGCGTTGGGACTGATGCAACCGAGGCTGGCGATACAGATGAACAATGGAATCAGCAGCGGCCACAGGTGTGCCGGGTGCAGAGAGCTGACAGCGAGCAGAGTCAAACCGGCCGCCAGATAAACCCACACCGCGCGCACCAGCAAGAAGGCCGGACCACACTTGGCCAGCAACCGCGCATTAACCTGTGCCACCAGAATGAAGCCCGCCGCATTGGTGCCGAACAGCCAGCCAAAATGCTCGGCCGGAACGCCGTAGAGCTTGATGATGATGAAGGGTGAGCCGGCGATATAGGCAAACATCCCGGCGATGGCGATGCCCCCGGTCAAGGCATGGCCGAGGAACACCGGGTCGGCCAGCAACCGCCCGTACTGACGCAGCGCACCCGACAGCGGTTGACGCGGTATATGGGCCGGCAAGCTTTCCGGCAATCCCGTCGCAACCGCCAGCCCCGCCAGCGCACTGAATACGGTCAAGGCCAGGAAGATCGACTGCCACCCTGTGGTGTTGACCAACAAACCACCCAGCAATGGCGCGAGGATGGGGGCAAGCCCCATCACCAGCATCAACTGCGAAAAGACTTTCGCCGAACCCACCGCATCACACTTGTCGCTGACCACCGCCCGGGAAATCACCATCCCCGCGCAGCCGCCCAACGCCTGGACGAAACGCGCGCCGATCAGCCATTCCAGATTCGGCGCATAGGCGCACGCCACGGAGGCAACGGTGAACAGGCCGACACCGGTGAGCAACGGAATGCGTCGCCCGAAATGATCCGCCACCGGACCATAGGCCAGCTGACCGATGGACAAGCCGAGGAAGTACGCCGCCAACGTCATCTGAACGTGATTTTCGTCGGTCCCGAAAGCCAGGGCCATGGCCGGGAAGGCTGGCAGATAGAAGTCGATCGCCAGCGGACCGAAAGCGCTCAAGGCGCCAAGTATCAGAATGGTACGCAAGTTCATCAGGCATCCAGTGGGGCAGAAGTCGGCAGCCCGACAGTCTAGCCGTGCATGGACGCCTTGAACATTCCAGTAGCTCGCTAACTATCAAATTCAGGCCAGTTTGACACCGTAGCCCTCTTCGCTGATCGCCTCGATCACTTGCTGAGCGGTCAGCGCACTTTCGACACCGACCTCCCTGGCCACCAGATCGACCCGCACGCTGGCCGCGGGGTCTTTGGCCTGGACCGCCTGAGTGATGGCCTTGACGCAGTGGCCACAAGACATGCCTTCAACGTTGAACACTTGCATGGGATGACTCCTTTTCCGAGGTTTGAACCGAGTTTCGAGCTTGCCACCATGGCAAGGTCAAGTTCTGAAGCTAGCTGCCGGGCTGGCAATCGGCGCAGCGCTCGGCCAAGCTGCGTCCATCAATGACTCGAACTCAGGAGATTCAGCCATGCGCTGGTCAGTTTTCAGCCTGTTTGGCTTTCTCAGCCTTTTCGCCACCGTGCCTTCGGTCAATGCTGCCGGTCAGGATTATGGCGTGCTGATCATTTCCCGCGAGCGCCTGGAAGTCGCGACCAGTTGCGAAATCGGTGTGTACATCCAGGATCAATTGGCGGCGCGGCTGTTTCAGGAACAGAGCACCTCGTTCAACCTGCCGCCGGGCATCGTCTCGTTGCGCCTCAAGTTGCTCCCGGGGCAGGTCCCGGGTTGCAATCCGGGCATGCTCGCCCCGGGTTCGCAGGATATCCAGCTCAAGGCCGGGGATGTGCTCAAGTACCGGATCGCGATGACGCAGGAAGGGATGTATCTCAAGCGCGCCGGTCTTGGTTACTGATGGGTTACTTGATCTGAAACATGGCACTTGACCTTGCCAGCATGGCAAGGTTGATCCTGTGGTCACCTACTACAGGGAGTGCGACCGATGTCCGAATCCACCACGTTCGACCTGCCGATTGCCGGCATGACCTGCGCCAGTTGCGCCGGGCGTGTCGAGCGCGCCTTGAGCAAAGTCATTGGCGCCAGTGCCGTCAGCGTCAACCTCGCCACTGAACAGGCGCGGGTGCAAGCACCCAGCGACAGCCTGCCGGCCTTGATGGATGCCGTGGTCAAGGCCGGCTACAGCGTGCCGCAGCACAGCCTGGAACTGAGCATCGACGGCATGACCTGTGCGTCCTGCGTTGGTCGGGTCGAGCGTGCGTTGGGCAAGGTTGCCGGAGTGAAAAGCGTCAGCGTCAACCTGGCCAACGAACGCGCCCACCTTGAACTGCTCGGCCAGATCGATCCGCAATCCTTGATCGCCGCAGTGACCAAGGCTGGCTACAGCGCCAGCGTCTGGGAAGCCGAACACCCGTCAATCGACAACCAGCAACAACGCCTGCATCGCGAACGCCTGGCCTTGATCATGGCCATCGCCCTCGCCTTGCCGCTGGTATTGCCAATGCTGCTACAGCCCTTCGGCGTGCACTGGATGCTCCCGGCCTGGGCGCAGTTCGCCTTGGCCACGCCGGTGCAATTCATCTTCGGCGCACGGTTTTACGTCGCCGCGTGGAAAGCCGTGCGCGCCGGGGCCGGCAACATGGACCTGCTGGTGGCCCTGGGCACCAGCGCCGGGTATGGCTTGAGCCTGTACGAATGGGCCACCGCTGCCGGGCGCATGCCGCACCTGTATTTCGAAGCCTCGGCGGTGGTGATCGCCCTGGTGCTGCTGGGCAAGTACCTGGAAAGCCGCGCCAAGCGCCAGACCGCCAGCGCCATCCGTGCCCTCGAAGCCTTGCGCCCGGAACGGGCGATTCGGGTGATCGATGGCCACGAGCAAGACGTCGCCATCAGCGCCCTGCGCCTCGATGACCTGGTGATGGTCAAACCCGGAGAACGTTTCCCGGTGGACGGCGTAGTGGTTGAAGGCCAGAGCCATGCCGACGAAGCGCTGATCAGCGGCGAGAGCCTGCCGGTGCCCAAGCAGCCCGGCGACAAAGTCACCGGTGGCGCGATCAACGGTGAAGGCCGGTTGCTGGTGCGTACCCAGGCCCTCGGTGCGGAAACCGTGCTGGCGCGGATCATCCGTCTGGTGGAAGACGCCCAGGCCGCAAAAGCGCCGATCCAGAAACTGGTGGATAAAGTCAGCCAGGTGTTCGTGCCCACTGTGCTGCTGATTGCCCTGGTCACCCTGATCGGTTGGTGGCTGTACGGCGCGCCAATGGAAACTGCGCTGATCAACGCCGTGGCAGTGCTGGTGATCGCCTGCCCGTGCGCCCTGGGTCTGGCCACGCCAACGGCGATCATGGCCGGCACCGGCGTGGCGGCGCGCTACGGGATTCTGATCAAGGACGCCGAAGCACTGGAGCGAGCCCATGAAGTCAGCGCGGTGGTATTCGACAAGACCGGCACCCTGACCTCCGGCGCCCCGCGCATTGCTCATCTGAGTGCCATCGACAGTGATGAGGCGCGCCTGCTGCAATTGGCCGGCGCCCTGCAACGCGGCAGTGAGCATCCGCTGGCCAAGGCTGTTCTGGATGCCTGTGCCGAACGCCACTTGAAGGTGGCCGATGTCAGCGACAGCCGGTCCCTGACCGGCCGCGGCATCGCCGGCAGCCTCGAAGGGCGTCGCCTGGCGCTGGGCAATCGGCGCCTGCTGGAGGACAGCGGCTTGAATGCCGGGCCATTGGCCGACTCGGCGATCGCGTGGGAAAAAGAAGGCCGGACCTTGTCCTGGCTGATCGAGCAATCCCCCGAACCACAGGTGCTGGGCCTGTTCGCCTTCGGTGACACCCTCAAGCCCGGCGCACTGCAAGCAGTGCAACAACTGAGTGCACGAAACATCAGCAGCCACCTGCTGACCGGCGATAATCGCGGCAGCGCCAACGTAGTGGCCGAGGCCCTGGGCATCCACGATGTGCATGCCGAAGTGCTGCCGGCAGACAAAGCCGCCACGGTCGCCGCACTGAAACAAACCGGGGTGGTGGCGATGGTCGGTGACGGCATCAACGACGCCCCGGCACTGGCCGCCGCCGACATCGGCATCGCCATGGGGGGCGGCACCGACGTCGCCATGCACGCGGCCGGCATCACCCTGATGCGCGGCGATCCACGGCTGGTGCCGGCAGCACTGGAAATCAGCCGCAAGACCTACGCCAAGATTCGCCAGAACCTGTTCTGGGCGTTCGTCTATAACCTGATCGGCATTCCATTGGCGGCATTCGGCTTCCTCAACCCGGTGCTGGCCGGTGCGGCCATGGCGTTGTCGAGCGTCAGCGTGGTGAGCAATGCGTTACTGTTGAAAACCTGGAAACCCAAGGACCTGGAGGACAACCGATGAACATCGGCCAAGCGGCTCGCCACAGCGGCCTGAGCGCAAAGATGATCCGTTATTACGAATCCATCGGCCTGCTCAAGGCGGCCCATCGCACCGACAGCGGCTACCGGGTATACGGTGAAGACGACCTGCACACGCTGGCGTTCATCAAACGCTCGCGGGACCTGGGGTTTTCCCTGGAAGAAGTCGGCAAGTTGCTGACCCTCTGGCAAGACCGCCAGCGTGCCAGCGCCGATGTGAAAGCGTTGGCCCGCCAGCACATCGAAGAGTTGAACCAGAAGATCCGCGAACTCGGCCAGTTGCGCGACACCTTGCAGGACCTGGTTGAGCACTGCCAGGGCGATCATCGGCCGGATTGCCCGATTCTGAAGAATCTGGAGTCGGGGTGTTGCCCCTGAAATAGGCCTATAGGCAGGAGCTGCCGAAGGCTGCGATCTTTTGATCTTAAAAAATCAGGATCAAAAGATCGCAGCCTTCGGCAGCTCCTACAAGGGATTGCCAGTTGGGCACAAAAAACCCGGCCGAAGCCGGGTTTTGCTTTATCCGATCACTGCATCCAGGGCGGAGGCGGTTCTTCGGTCTTGCCCGGCGGCGCATCGTCCGCCGCGCGTACGGCTTGCTTGCGCTCTTCATCCAGGCGTGCGGCCTCGATTTCGCGCATGATGCCGCCCACGTCGGCCAGCTCTTCCGTGTCGGCGAACTCGCCGGTCAGGACACTGGCCGGGTGCAAGGTGCCGGCCTCGTACAAGGCCCACATTTCCTTGGCGTACTTGGTCTTCTTCAATTCCGGCGCAAACCGCCCGAAGTAGGACGCCATGTTGCCCACATCGCGCTCCAACATGCTGAACGCGTGGTTGTTGCCCGCCGCGTCCACCGCTTGCGGCAGGTCGATGATGACTGGACCGGTCGGCGTCAGCAGCACGTTGAACTCGGACAGGTCACCGTGCACCAGACCGGTACACAACATCAGCACGATCTGGGAAATCAGATACGCGTGATACTCACGGGCCTGGTCCGGCTCCAGCACCACATCGTTCAGACGCGGCGCGGCATCACCGTACTCGTCGGCCACAAGCTCCATGAGCAGCACGCCTTCGAGGAAGTCGTACGGCTTGGGCACCCGCACACCGGCACTGGCCAGGCGGAACAGCGCCGCCACTTCGGCGTTCTGCCAGGCGTCCTCGGTTTCCTTGCGGCCAAACTTCGAGCCCTTGGCCATCGCACGGGCCTGACGGCTGTTGCGCACCTTGCGGCCTTCCTGGTATTCGGCCGCCTGACGGAAACTGCGTTTATTCGCCTCCTTGTAGACCTTCGCGCAACGCAACTCGTTGCCGCAGCGCACCACATAAACAGCTGCTTCTTTACCACTCATGAGTGGGCGCAGCACCTCGTCGACCAGACCGTCCTCGATCAGGGGTTCAATGCGTTTTGGAGTCTTCATCAGCTTTTATTGTGGGTCCTTTATTACCAAACACGCGAAAGTCATTCGTTATACGGCAATCCACCCACGGGGGGGAGGGGTTGCCGACCTATGAGTATTGCAGAAGCACACAATGTGCCGATTTCATCAGGAAAAACCGACGACCGCCACGGGTCGCTCCAGATCATAGCCGAGCCTGCGTCACCTGTTGTGCAAGGGTATTGAGGGCAATTGCGACAGAAACTGACACTACAGCTCATACCTTCCGTAGGATTTTTCCCAACAGGCCTCAATTTCCTCCGACAACAGCCGAAGTCCTTAGTGACAAAGTGATTTGTCCGACAATCGCTGCCACAACAACAGCGATGCCGCACTCAAGGACCCGGGTTGACCAAGAACGTTTACGGCTGCCAATAAACCGCGAGTCATCTGCACTGCGTGGGCCTACAAGAAAATCTGGAGCGCGGATGAACATCAAACAGAAGTTGACCTGGGCGTTTGCAATCATCGCCTGCCTGCCCGTGGTGCTGGTCGCCACCCTCGTTGTGCTGAACCTGCGCAGTGATGCCAGGGACGAATTCGTCGACGGCAGTGCCCGCGAGATTCGTCAGGTCAGCAACGCCATGCAATTGTTCTTTGACGGCATCAGCCAGAACGTCGATTACCTGGCCAGGCAGCCGTTGATCCGAAACTCCGACGACAGCCTCAAGACTTACATGGTCGCCAACGCCGAGAGCGTCCCTCAAGGCGAGGCTGACAAAAAAGTCTTCGCCCTGCTCCAGGATCTGGGCAACAGCCACCCGGCCTACGCCTATGCCATCCTCGGCACGGCGGCGGGTGGCTACGTGTCGTGGCCGGATGACCCGAAGCTGAACAATTACGACCCACGCCAGCGCCCCTGGTACAAGGCGGCCCAGGCCAAGCCGGGCAAACCGTTCCGTACCGAGGCCTATTACTGGGCCCAGGACGACGCGACCTACGTCAGCACCGTGCGCACCATCGACAACAAGCTGGGCACCAACGGCGGCGTGGTCAGCATTGACGTGACGCTCAAGCAGCTCACCGAAATCGTCAAGCAGATCAAGCTCGGTGAAACCGGCTACCTGATGCTGCTGGAAAACACCGGCATGGTCCTGGTGGACCCGAAACAACCGGAACACAACTTCAAACCCCTGAACAGCCTTGGCGACGGCTACGCGCAACTGGCCAAGGCCGGCAAGGGCCTGGTGGAAGTGGAGCTCAACGGCGAGCACTACATGGCCAACGTCTGGCCGTCGGAGCAACTGGGCTGGACCTTCATCGGCCTGATCAAACAGGACGACGTGATGAGTTCAGCAACCCGGTTGACCTGGTTGATCGCCATCATCGCCGCCGTCCTGGCCGTCATCTTCGCCATCGTCGGCGCCAGTTTTTCCAGCCTCATCGTGCGCCCGATCCGCAGCGTGGCCAGTGGCCTGGAAGGCATCGCCCAAGGCGAAGGCGACCTGACCCAGAACCTGCAAATCCGTGGCAACGATGAAACCGCGCAACTGGCCAACTGGTTCAACCAGTTCCTGACCGCGATTCGCAACCTGATCCAGAACATCGGCGGCGCAGCGGGCAAGATCCTCGCCACATCCAAGAGTTCGACCCAGGTTTCCAGCGACATGGCCGAAGCCGCCGGACGCCAACGTGAAGCGGTGGACATGGTCTCCACGGCGTTCCACGAAATGGTCGCCACCGCTAACGAAGTCGCGCGCTCTTGCAGCCAGGCGGCGGAGTCTGCCGACAGTGGCCAGCGCCAGGCGCGCGAAGGTCAGCAGCAGATCGATGCGGCAGTGAACAGCGTTGATCGCCTGAGCCAGGAAATCGAACAGTCGGCCCAGTCGATGCAACAGCTCGAACGCGACAGCAACGACATCCAGTCGATCCTGGGGACCATCCGCTCGATCGCTGAACAGACCAACCTGCTGGCGCTGAACGCCGCGATCGAAGCGGCCCGTGCCGGTGAACAGGGACGCGGCTTTGCCGTGGTGGCTGACGAAGTGCGGGCCCTGGCCAAGCGCACGGCCGACTCCACGGCGGAAATCGACGGACTGCTGGGCAACCTGGCCAAACGCACCAGCCAGGTGACGCAGCAGATGCACGCCAGCCTGGAAGTGTCCCAGCAATCGGTGACGCGCATCGGTGAGGCGCGCAGCAGCTTCGGGCAGATTCGTGAATCGGTGGACGTGATCCGCGACATGAACACCCAGATCGCCACGGCGGCGGAACAACAGCATCAGGTGGCCGAAGACATCAACCGGCACATCAGCCAGATCCACGGCGATGCGCAGTTGGTGGCGGAACTGGCCAACTCGGCGCGCCTGGACTCCCAGAGCCTGGCCGGATTGTCGAATGAGCTGGACGGGTTGGTGCGCAGGTTCCGTACCTGATCCCTGTTGACGGGTGGCCGCTTCGCGGCCATTCGCTGGCAAGCCAGCTCCTACACATATTGCGCAACGGCTCAATCTGTAGGAGCTGGCTTGCCAGCGAAGGCGATCTCATGGTCGAAACAGAAACAACAGCATTCTTGCTCAACGTTCGATAATGGCGGTTACGCCCTGCCCGCCCGCCGCGCAGATCGATATTAGCCCCCGCCCCTTGCCCGCTGCATCCAGCAACTTCGCCAGGTTGGCGACGATGCGCCCGCCGGTGGCGGCAAACGGATGCCCCGCCGCCAGTGAACTGCCTTTGACGTTGAGTCGGCTGCGGTCAATCGAGCCCAACGGCGCATCGAGGCCGAGACGGGTTTTGCAATATTGCGGATCTTCCCAGGCCTTCAACGTGCACAGCACTTGCGCGGCGAAGGCTTCGTGGATTTCGTAGTAATCGAAGTCCTGCACGGTCAGGCCATTGCGCGCCAGCAAACGTGGCACGGCGTAGACCGGCGCCATCAACAACCCTTCGGCACCGTTGACGAAATCCACCGCCGCCGCTTCGCCGTCGCGCCAGTAGGCAAGAATCGGCAACCCTCGCTCCTTGGCCCATTCTTCGCTGCCCAGCAGCACCAGTGACGCGCCATCAGTCAGCGGTGTGGAGTTGCCTGCGGTCAGGGTGCCCCTGGCGCTTTTCTCGTAGGCTGGCTTGAGCGCGGCGAGCTTTTCCAGCGTGGAGTCCGGGCGCAGATTGTTGTCGCGGGTCAGGCCCAGGAACGGTGTCATCAGGTCGTTGTGCCAGCCCTCGGCGTAGGACGCGGCCAGTTTCTGATGGCTCTCAAGTGCCAGTAAATCCTGTGCTTCGCGGGGTATGTTCCAGGTCTGCGCCATCAGTTCGCAATGCTGCCCCATGGACAACCCGGTGCGCGGCTCACCGTTGCGCGGGAACTCGGGGATCAGATGTTTGGGGCGCAATTGCAGGAAGGTTTTCAGTTTGTCGCCGGTGGTTTTCGCGCGATTGGCTTGCAGGAGGATTTTGCGCAGGCCGTCGCTGACGCTGATCGGCGCATCCGAGGTGGTGTCCACGCCACCGGCAATGCCGCAGTCGATCTGGCCCAGGGCAATCTTGTTCGCCACCAGCAACGCCGCTTCCAGCCCGGTGCCGCAAGCCTGCTGGATGTCATAGGCCGGGGTGGCGGGCGACAGTCGCGAACCCAGTACGCACTCGCGCGCAAGGTTCATGTCCCGCGACAACTTGAGCACGGCCCCGGCAACCACTTCGCCGATACGCTGGCCATGCAGGTTGTAACGTTCGATCAGGCCTTCGAGGGCAGCGGTGAGCATCACCTGGTTACTGGCCGTGGCGTAGGGGCCATTGGAGCGGGCGAAGGGAATCCGGTTACCGCCGATGATCGCGACGCGGCGCAGTTGGGTCATGAAAAGCTCCTGATGAAATAGCCAAAATTGAAACTCCCCCCTGTAGGAGCTGCCGAAGGCTGCGATCTGTTGACTTGGCTTTTTTGGAATCAAGATCAAAAGATCGCAGCCTTCGGCAGCTCCTACACTGACCAAGCGTAGGCCTTATCTCGTGGATCGAACGACCGATCGCCGCTCGTGGTCCACACTTTGATCCCCAGCTTTCGGAGCGCGTTCCATGTCTGACCGCTATATCGACTTCGCCAATTCATCCATTGGCCATCGTCTGGTCGGTGCCCTGGGGTTGCCGGCGCCGAGCAGACTGGAGCGCTGGCAAGCGGGCCGGTTGCGACCTGTAGACGGCGCGTTGCTGATCGGCGGCGGGCCATTGGCCGAACTCGTCAGCGCCTTCGCCAACCGCCTGACCGACGCGATCTACAGCTACGGCATCGAGCCTTCGATGGCCACGGCCTGGATTCCCGGCCACGGACCGAAACTCAAGGCCGTGGTGTTCGACGCCAGTGACCTGCTGCACACCAATCAGCTCAAGCAACTGCGCGAGTTTTTCCAGCCGCTGATGAAGAACCTCGAACACTGTGCGCACCTGGTGATTCTCGGGCGCGATCCGCAAACCTTGCGCGACCCGTTCGCCGCCAGTGCGCAGCGTGCCCTGGAAGGTTTCAGTCGTTCCCTGGCCAAGGAATTACGCAGCGGTGGCACCCTGCAATTGATCTACGTCGGCGAAGGGGCCGAGGCGCAACTGGAAGGCCCGCTGCGGTTTTTCCTCTCACCGAAAAGCGCCTTCGTGTCCGGACAGGTCATTCGCTTGAATCCGTGCTCGACGCCAGTCACCGACTGGACACGCCCGCTCGCCGGGCGCAAGGCACTGGTCACTGGCGCGGCGCGGGGCATTGGTGCCGCCATCGCGGAAACCCTGGCCCGTGATGGTGCCGACGTCATCCTGCTCGACGTGCCGCCAGCCAAAACCGATCTCGAAGCCCTCGCCGCACGCCTCGGTGGGCGCAGCATCACCCTCGACATCTGCACCGAAGACGCCGCCGCGCAGTTGATCGAACAGTTGCCCGACGGCCTTGACATCGTGGTGCACAACGCCGGCATCACCCGTGACAAAACCCTGGCCAACATGACCCCCGAATACTGGGACGCCGTGCTGGCGGTCAACCTCAATGCGCCGCAAGTGCTGACCAAAGCCCTGCTCGACAGCGGCACCCTGCACGACAACGGCCGGGTGGTCCTGTTGGCGTCCATCAGCGGCATTGCCGGCAATCGCGGGCAAACCAATTATGCGGCGAGCAAGGCCGGGCTCATTGGCCTGGCGCAAGCGTGGGCGCCACTGCTCACCGAGCGCGGTATCAGCATCAACGCCGTGGCGCCGGGCTTCATCGAAACGCAAATGACCGCGCACATTCCCTTCGGCCTGCGCGAAGCCGGACGGCGCATGAGTTCGCTTGGCCAGGGCGGCTTGCCACAAGACGTCGCCGAAGCCGTGGCCTGGCTTGCGCAACCAGGCACCGGCGCGTTCACCGGGCAAGCGTTGCGCGTGTGTGGGCAAAGCGCTCTGGGGGCTTAAGGATGATCACCGACTGGCACACACTCAACCGCGAACCCAGCCTGCCGGGGTCGTACGCACGAGCGGCGACACGGCGAAAAATCACTGGCACCCGCCTGCCCGATTCGGGATTACGTTGCTGGGTCGAAGTCGATCCCAAGCGCCTGGCGGCTTATCGCAAGGTCTGTGGTTTCGCCGACAACGGCCTGCTGCCACCGACCTACCCGCATATCCTCGGGTTCGCCTTGCAGATGCAGTTGCTCACGGCCAGGGACTTCCCGTTTCCGCTGCTGGGCCTGATTCACCTGAGCAATCGCATTCGGGTGCTGCGCCCCATGGGCGGGGTGAATCGGGTGCGCGTCAGCGTGCTGGTGCAGAATCTGCAACCCCACGCCAAAGGCGCGACGTTCGATTTGCTCACCACCCTCGACGATCAGTTGGGGTCGTTGTGGGAGGCGCAAAGCCGGATGCTCTGTCGCGGCGTGAAACTCGAGGGTGAACCGCTCGAAGAACCTCTGACAACCAGCTTGGCCTTGAGCGAAATCGAGCACTGGAAAGCGCCCTCGGACATCGGCCGGCAATACGCCAAGGTGTCCGGCGACTACAACCCGATCCACCTGAGCGCGGCCAGCGCCCGGCTCTTCGGTTTCCCGACCGCCATCGCCCACGGCTTGTGGAACAAGGCGCGCACGCTGGCTGCGCTGACCGGGCATCTGCCAGCGGCGAATGTCGAGATCATGGTGCAGTTCAAGAAGCCGGTACGGTTGCCCAGTGGGGTAACGTTGCTCGCCAGTGCTCCGGGACCGAGCGGGGATCTGCAATTGGTGGGTACCGGCGATCTGGAGCATATGGTCGGGCAGTGGCGGCCGGTAGCCTGATAAGACCGATGCCTGTGGCGAGGGAGCTTGCTCCCGCTGGGCTGCGAAGCGGCCCCGAAACCCGGCAATGGCATTTTTACTGATACGCTCCATCGACCGGTTTACGGGTGCTACGCACCCGAGCGGGAGCAAGCTCCCTCGCCACAAAAGCTCCGTGGTCAGTCTTGCGGATCGAGATTATCCAACGCCCGGTTCACCGCCAACTCACCCAGCATGATCACCTGCGCAATCCCCAGCATCGTATTGCGCTGCGAGCCTTCCAGAAACCCCGCGAAATCACTCGCCATCACACTCGCCGACGCCAGTGATTCACAGGCGTGGGCCAGCAGGGTTTCGGTGTCGATGTGCGGGGCAATGACGAACATCGTGCTGGGTTTGTGAGTGACAGGTTGCCTGGGTGGATCGAGGTAGTGATCGAGGACGCGGTCGGCGGCTTCGGGGGGATTTGGGGTGGGTTTGATCATTGTTGCACCTCTGGGATGAAATGGAGCCACGTCCAAATTGCCGCGAAGCAATTTGGGGTGGCAGCTGTACGCGGGTTCGCGGACCGATCCCAGAGGCAGCTCGGCATACCCGAAGGTATCCCGCGCACAGTCGCCATGACACAGAACGACAGACACAAGAAGGTGTTGTTGTTAAGTGGAGCGATTATGCCTTAGGAATCGAGCCGCGACGCCCGGACGCTGAATTTTCAGCGACTGACAAAGGCTAGAGATCGCACTTCCGACGGACAACCTGAAAAACGTGTCGGAGGTTTCCTTGGGACTTGAGGAAAACTACACAGGATTGATTGACTGTCAGGGCCTCATCGCGAGCAGGCTCGCTCCTACAATTTGACCGGTGGACATCCGCAAGAATGTCGTCGGCTGGCCGGCCTGGTTCGTCATGCGTGCACATTTCCCTGTAGGAGCTGGTAGGAGCTGGTAGGAGCTGTCGAGTGCAACGAGGCTGCGATCTTTGGGCCTTATTACTGACAAACAAGATCAAAAGATCGCAGCCTTCGGCAGCTCCTACGCAGTGATACATCCGCGAAATCAGGTCGGCTGGCAGGCCGCCATCGCGAGCAGGTCGGATCGCCGCACCGTCGCTCCCACAGAAGAGCAAAGGCAGAGCGGCGTACACCCAGGCTCTTCACCACTCATCAGGCCGAGCATTAGCTCACCTGCAGCTCTTGATCTTGATCCACCCGCCCCCTCGGGAGCGAAGGAACCCCGAGCCTTGTCGAGGGGCCGTACGTAAGGGCGAAACCATAAGCCGCCGTTACCGCAGCAATGGATATGTACACCATCCAAAAAAAACCCCTGTGGGAGCACAGGGGTTGAGAGGCCGGCTGATGCTAGGACGCGTGCGGTGGATAGTTGGCCAATATCCGCGTGACCGTTTGCCAGATGGCATCGCGACGATCCGTCGGGTTCGGCGTGCGACTGAGCATCTGTTCGTCACTGCCGCGCCACACCAGTTTGCCGTCCTTGCCATCGAGCAGGTCGATCTGGATGGTCGCCACTTTGTAGCTGACATTGCGGGTTTCGTTGTACATCGGTGCGCCGTAGTAGCCATGCCATGGGTAACCCCAGCCGCCGCCGTAATTGGTGGTCACCTGCTGTTGCCGCTCTTCGACAATCAGGTAGGCCTGCACATTCAAATCGCCCTTGGTGCCTGCAGCGGCCGGACGCAGACCGCGCTGATCCAGTTGATCGGCAACCGCCTGACGGATGCGCTGTTCGGTCAGGTCGCTCTTGATCCGCGGATCATCGGGACGGTATTGCAGGGCGGGTTCTTTCCAGGTCCAGCTGCGATAGGCAGCAAAGTCGCGGCTGGCGTCGAAGTCATGATTGACCTGGTTGGCGGCGCAGGCACTGAGCAGCGCGGCCACTGCCAGTAAAACAAAACGGCGGAACATGATGATTCTCCGGTTGAAGACATGATCCTGTGGAATGCTTCTTATCTACAAGAAGCTAACTAGGAGGATACGCCGACATCGCCTTTTCCACAGCCTCCCGTATCGCATCGGCGCGCTCGCTTTCGCTGCCCCGGTTGCCGGTTTCAGCGCTGGAGCTCCATATCGGTTGACCGCTTTTGGCGTCAAACATGTCCACCTGCACGACCACGACCTGTTCCCGATAGGTACGGATGATCGGCACGGTGGCGTATCCGCCATATCCAGGGCCGTAGCCGTTGTAGCCGCCATAATAGTCGTCCTGAACCTGACGCAAGCGGGTTTCCATCCGCAGGTCGGCGCTGACAAACAGGTCCGCCGGACGATTGTCATGCAGCGGACGCAAACCCCGCTGATCCAGCGCATTGCTGACCGCTTCGGCAACCTGCGCCGAGTCCGCCCACGCGGTGCCCGGTGGCAGATGGCCGTTGAGCCAGGCCCAACTGCGGTACTTGCCGTAGTCACGGGGCGCCGCCGGGTAGGCGCTGCGATCGAACGTATTGGCAGCCTGGGGCGGTGCCGGTGGCAAAGGGTTTGAGGTGGCTACATAGGGGTTGCTGCCCTGACAGGCAGCCAGCCCCAGGCAGAGCACCAGCACACCTGAATGATTTTTCATTTCGTGCTCCGATCAGACAGGCCGACAGATCCAGTGCAGGTAACGCCCAAGCCCGGCAAAGCTTGGATGACGGCGGTGGGCCAGCTCCATTTCCAGCAGGTCCACCAACTCGGCACGGGCCTGGAATTCCACCGGCATGTAATCGTGAAAAACCCGCACTCCACTCTGTATTTCGACCTGCCACAGGCCTTCAAGTTGCGCCGCCAGCTCGCGCGGATCAAGGGGCTGCTGCGGGGTCAGGCTCTGCTTTTCGCCGGCCATGTCGTTCTTGCGCATCTTGCGGAAATGGCCCTTGAGCAAGTTGCGATAAATCAGCGCGTCGCGGTTGTAGAACGCCAGGGACAGCCAGCCGTCCGCCTTGGTCAGCTGATGCAGCACCGGCAGGATGGCGTGGGGTTCGGCCAGCCATTCCAGCACGGCGTGGCATAGCACCAGGTCGTAGGGTTCGGTGAGCTGCCCGAGCAGTTCCTGCCAGGGTGCCTGAATGAACGTGGCGCTCTGCCCGGCTTCGGCAAAACGCTGGCGGGCGCCTTCGAGCATCGGTTCGGCCGGCTCGGCGAGGGTCACCTGATGGCCGCGTTGGGCCAGCCACAACGACATATGGCCAAGGCCGGCGCCGATGTCCAGAACGCGCAGCGGCCGGTCGGGCAAGGTTTCGGCCAGATCGGCCTGCAACACTGCCAGACGGATCGCACCTTTGGCACCGCCGTAAATTTTTTCGGCGAAACGGGTCGCCAGTTGGTCGAAATGACGGTCGCTCATCAGCTGAACCTCCGTTCGCTGTCCGCCAGTTTGCTGCGCACCACGGCATCCATGTCCAGGCCCAGCTCACTGCACAACAGCAACAGATAAAGCACAATGTCACCGACTTCCTGCCCGGCGTGGGCAAGTTTGTCCGCCGGCAACTGGCGTGACTGGTCTTCGGTCAGCCACTGGAAAATCTCCACCAGCTCGGACATTTCCACGCTCGCGGCCATGGCCAGGTTTTTCGGGCTGTGAAATTGCCGCCAGTCATTGCGGTCACGGATGGCGTGCAGGCGTTCGGTCAGTTCAACAAGGTTCATCGGGCTCTCCTGAAGGCGTATAGCTTCGGGGGGATCACAGGTGAAGGCAAGGGGCAGAAGTTGCATGCTCACCTGTGCAACCCTCTATGCTTGTGGGGGCTTGGCAGCATGATCGACAGCCCAAGACTCAATTCTCTTTAATCAGGACGTTCACTCCATGCAGGTAGAAGGTTTCTCCGAATGGCTCGGCCAGGTACTCGGCTCGATCATCCGCTTCATCGTTGATGCCCTCAGCGGGCTGTTCAATCTGTTGAGCAACGCCAGCAGCAATTTTGTCGAAGGCCTGTCCCAGGCGCTGGGCATGGATACCTCGGTCATCAGCATCGTGACCTTGCTCCTCGGGCTGATACTGCTGTGGTCGGCGATCCGCGCCTTTCTCAATGCGTCGTTCATCATGGGGATCATCTGGTTGATGCTGGGGTTGTGGTTGCTCAGCTGGATCATCCACTGACACCATCAATTCCTGTAGGAGCCGGCTTTCCGGCGAAGGCGTCCTCCAATATTGCATCGCACTTGCGGACGCCTTCGCTGGCAAGCCTGCTCCTACATTGGAGCGCGGCATATCCGGAATGTGCCGCTACAATGCCTGCTCCCAAGGAGCCTGCATGTCCAACCTGACCGCCGACTGGCGCGACCGCCCTACCCATCGCCGGGTCTGGGCACTCGCCGCACCAATGATTCTTTCGAACATTTCCGTCCCGCTGGTGGCCCTGGTCGACAGCACCGTCATCGGTCACCTGCCCCACGCCCATCAACTCGGTGCCGTCGCGGTCGGGGCCAGTCTGTACACCTTCCTTGCCTGGGCCATGGGTTTTCTGCGCATGGGCTCCACCGGGTTCGCCGCCCAGGCGGCGGGGCGCGGGGATGGTGCGGCCTTGCGGCAGATTCTATTACAAGGCCTGCTGCTCGCCATCGGCCTGGCCGTGGTGTTGGGTGCGGTGGGCGTGCCACTGAGCGGGATCGCGTTGCACTTCATGCAACCGTCGGCTGAGCTCGATCAACTGACCCGAGAGTTCTTCCACACCCGCCTGTTTGGCCTGCCGGCGGCGCTCGCCAGCTATGCACTGGTCGGCTGGTTTCTCGGCACCCAGAATGCCCGGGCGCCGCTGGCGATTCTGCTGAGCACCAACCTGGTCAACATTGCCCTGAACCTGTGGTTCGTCCTCGGCCTGGAATGGGGCGTGGTCGGTGCAGCCCGGGCCTCGGTGATTGCCGAATGGACAGGGGCACTGATCGGTTTGCTGATGACCCGCAAAGCCCTGCGCGCCTACCCTGGGCATATCGTCTGGGCGGCATTGGCGCTGTGGCAGAGTTGGCGGCCATTGCTGGCGGTCAACCGCGACATCTTCATCCGCAGCCTGGCGCTGCAATCGGTGTTTTTCCTGATCACGGTGCAAGGCGCGCGGTTGGGCGATGCCACGGTCGCTGCCAATGCCCTGCTGCTCAATGGCTTGCTGCTGACCGCCCATGCCCTCGATGGCCTGGCCCACGCCGTCGAAGCCCTGTGCGGGCATGCGCTTGGCGCCCGCAATCGCGATGCCCTGCGCCGCTCATTGGTGGTGGCCGGCGGCTGGTCGTTGCTGGCAAGCCTGGGCTTTGCTGCGCTGTTTCTATGCGCCGGGCATCTATTCATCGAGATGCAGACCGACATTCAAAGTGTGCGCGACACCGCGTTCATCTACCTGCCCTACCTCGCCGTACTGCCGCTGATTGCCGTCTGGAGTTACCTGCTCGACGGCCTGTTCATCGGCGCCACCCGTGCCAGGGAAATGCGCAACGGCATGCTGCTGACCGTAGCGCTGGTGCTGCCATTCGGCTGGGCACTGCAAGGCGGGGGCAACCATGGCCTGTGGATAACCTTTCTGGTGTTCATGCTGCTGCGCAGTCTGACCCTAGGCGTGATTGCCTGGCGCCTGCGCCGTCACGATGGCTGGTTCGCTGGCAGCACTCACTGAACGGGGCGACCTCATGACCAGGGTGGATCGTTCTGCCACAAGTGACGCAGGCTATCGAGGCGTTCCTGTTGAGTCCGCCCCGGCAACGGCTGCACGGGCTCGGCGTCGGGATACTGCAAGCGCAGCCATATCCAGCCATCAAGCACCGGGCGCTCACTGAAACCCAACGCCACCCCTTCTTGCACATGGGCCCACAGGCGGGAGAAATCGGCACCGGTGGATTGGCTCCAGCGCCAGGCCTGCTGCTCGAGCAAGCAGGTTTGCAGCTTTTCCTGTTGCCCGGCGCTGAGGTTCTCCTCGACTGCCAACGGGCTGACCGCCAGCCCCGGGTTGGACAAGCGCTGCCAGCCCTCACAGCTCATCGCGCGGTCGGCCCAGCTGCCACCGAACCAGCGCAACTGGTTGATGGGCCCGAGCCAGCGACTCAGTTCAACGGCATCGCAGGCATCGAAGAAATAGCTCGCCGTGATCGGGTTGTAGTAGCTCAAAAGAGCCCGGTGCAGGCCAAGCGTGACCGTGAGCATGCGCCGTAAATGCGCCAGCAACGACGCGGCGCTGGCCTCGCTGACCATCAGCAATCCGGGCCAGCGTTGTCCGTCGACGATGCATAAATCGGCCAGTGCCGGGCAGGTGCGCAGATCGACCAGGACCGGTCCCTGCTCATGCAGCGCATGCCACTCCGTACCCTCGAACAACCCGAAGCACCGGGCTTGTGCAAACATCTGCCGAAGTGTGACACCCGCCTGCGGCGTGCCCGGCACATCCAGCAACAGCCACTGCGGGGGTGCCTGGGGCGTGCGTGTGGCGATCATGCTCCAGAGCTCTGGCCAAGCTGCGCCGCCAGACGACAGGTGCACAACGCCTGTGCGCAATGGTTGAAACTGCCACCGCCGGGCAGCAGGCACAACACCAGCAATGGCTCTCCCGACCGCAACCATTGCTCCAGGCCCTCATCAGGGGCGCAGCCGGGCTGGGGGGTGCCAGCGTCCGTCATTTCGACCGTTGCCGGCGCATGCAGCAGCCCGGTTATCTGCGGTTGATCGGGATCGCCCTCGACAAACCCCACGACCAGCTCAGTCCCTTCCCGCAATGGCAAGAACGTCGATGCCTGCAGTTGCCTGGCCAGGGGTAACCAGCAATGGCTGGGCGCAGCCCCTTCGCCCTGATAAAGCCAGTCGAACTGCACCGGTACCGGCCTTGCCGGGTCGGGGCTTGGTTCGTCGATCTCGACGACCCACGCCCGTTGCAGGCTATGCATTTGTGGCTTGACCGTCACACAGGGCGGCGTGAAGGGTGTCGGCCACTGCAGGGCACGGGCCTGATTGCGGTAAGGCGTCGCCGTATCCTGACTGCCCCAATGCTCAACGTGGGTCAGCAACCAGAGGCGATTGCATTCGGCAACCGGATGACCGGACAGCGGCATCAGCCGACCGCTGCGCAAGGTCACCAGGTCTGTCCGGCATTCGGCACTCTGCGCCGCTGTCCCACCGCAGTGCTGACGTTCGAACTGCCGCACCGCCGGCCGATCGCCCTCGCTGCGCAATACCGCAGGTTCGCCGGTTGGAAAATGCTGATGATCATCCCCAAACACCACACAGTGCCCGCGGGCCCGGTGTTCGAAGTGGTAGTGAAGCCGTTCCTGGGCGCACAGTCGCTGGAGAAACTGCAGGTCCGACTCTCGATATTGCGTGCAGAAATCCCGGGGCGGGTATTCGCCGCTCAGCGCCAGGCGTCGATCTTTGCCGGTAATGCCGTGCTCCTTGAGCACCCGGTCGAGGATTTGCGGCACTGAAAGGGCGCTGAAAATTCGTTGGCTGAAGCGCTGGGCCAGGCAAGCCAGTTTTGGCCCCAGACGCACCTGGCAGAGCCGGGGTCCCGAGGCATGATCACGCTGGACGAGTTCATGCAATTGTCCATGCACGTAGCTTCCAGCGGGTCCGAAATGCAACGAGGCCGGGCGGTACAGCAAACTGGCAAGGTCAAGTACCGGGTCATCGATCAGCAGGTCCAGGTCGAACACGAACGGCTCGCTGATGGCCTCTTTACCGGTAAAGGCCAGGACCTCAAAGGAGTCGGGCAGACCTGCTACATCCAGACGAAATGACGGTTCGCTGACTGGATTGAACATCGGCGTTTCTCTACAGGAGGGGCGGCCGGGGATTCTCGCTGAGAGACATGGCCGAGTAGAGTGCCGAAATACAAATTAGGAAATAACCTACGCGAAAAGGAGACCAAATGCTTTGGGTGGCCGAGAACGCGGGAAATTTCGCCTGGAATAGGAGAATTGCCGCACCAGGTCATCTGAAATCTCCGCGGCAAACGGAAAATTTTCAGACAACCTGATGAGCGTGGTGCTTACCTCAGGAAGACAGGTAAGACGAACGGGTCAGCCCCAGACGCAAGGCATCGAGGAACTGTGTGCGCTCGGTGGCGCTGATGCGGGCACTGGCACACTTGTCGCGGTAGTGAGTCATCAGTTCCTCCGGCGACAAGTGCACGTAACGCAGCATGTCTTCGATGGTGTCGTGGGTTTCGATACCAGCGTGGTACACGCTACCGTCGGCGTTCTGGTAGATATTCACCGAGTCGGTGTCACCGAACAGGTTGTGCATGTCACCAAGAATTTCCTGGTAGGCGCCCACCAGGAAGATCCCCAGCAGATAGTCTTCACCTTCATTCAGACCGTGCACCGGCAAGCTGGTCTCGATGCTCTGCTCATCGACGTACTGCTTGATCTTGCCGTCGGAGTCGCAGGTCAGGTCTTGCAGCACGGCACGGCGCAGCGGCTCTTCGTCGAGACGGTGCAGTGGCAGGATCGGCAGGACCTGGCCGATGGCCCAGGTGTCCGGCAGGCTCTGGAATACCGAGAAGTTGCAGATGTACTTGTCAGCCAGCTTGTCGTTGAGTTCGTCGAGCACCTGACGGTGGGAACGCTGGCGAGCCTTCAGCGAATTGTGCAGGCGGCGGCACACGGCAAAGTAGCACTGCTCGGCCAGGGCTTTTTGCGCCAGGGTCAGCTTGCCATCGGCGTATTGAGCGGCCACGTCGCTCATGTAGTGCGTGGCGCGCCAGTAAGTCTCGGTGACCATTTCGATGTCGGTCGGGCCTAGCAGGTCAACCAGCCACTGCACGGTTTCCGGCAGCTCTTCCTTGTTATCGATCTTCGGCACGTCGTCGTGGTGTTTCTCGACGTCGGTCACCTGTACCACCAGCATGGCATGGTGGGCGGTCAGGGAGCGGCCGCTTTCGGAGAAGATGTTCGGGTGCGGCAGGCTCTGCGCGTCGCAGAATTCCTTGAGCATCCCGACCACGACGCCGGCGTAATCGTCCATGTCGTAGTTGATCGAACTGGCGTTACGCGAGTGCGTGCCGTCGTAGTCCACGCCCAGACCGCCGCCGACGTCGATGTGATCCACCGGCAGGCCAAGGTTGCGCAACTCGCCGTAATAACGGATCGCTTCCTTGAAGCCGTGCTGGTAGTCCGCCAGGTTGGCGATCTGTGAGCCCATGTGGAAGTGCAGCAGGCGAATGCCCTGATCCAGACCGGCAGCGCGGAAACGCTCGACCACCGACAGCAACTGCGCCGCCGAGAGGCCGAACTTGGATTTCTCGCCGCCGGTGTCTGCCCACTTGCTCGACGCCAGGGACGACAGACGCACGCGCAAGCCGACCTGCGGCTTGACCTTGAGCGCCGCCGCTTCTTCGATCACCAGACCGACTTCGGATTCTTTCTCGATCACGATGAACACGTTGTGGCCGAGCTTCTGGCCCATCAGCGCCAGACGGATGAACTCGCGGTCCTTGTAACCGTTGCAGACGATGGTGCCGCCCTTCGGCGCCAATGCCAGTACCGCCAGCAGTTCCGGTTTGGAACCGGCTTCCAGACCGATGGAAACGTTCTGGGTAGCAATGATGTTTTCAATCACCGCTTCCTGCTGGTTAACCTTGATCGGGTACAGCGCGGTGTACTTGCTCTGATATTCCAGGCGCTCGATGTTGGCGTCGAACGCACCGGTCAGCTGACGCACGCGGTCTTGCAGGATGTCTGGGAAACGCACCAGCAATGGCAAGGACAAACCGCTTTTGCGCAGTTGGTCGACTTGCTCGAACAGGTCGATAGGCGAACTGGTCGGGCCGTTCGGACGAACTTCGACGCGACCGGCGTCATTGATCGCGAAATACCCGGCCCCCCAATGGCGAATCCCGTAAACACTGCGGCTGTCCGCAACTGTCCATTGGCTGCCATCGTCTTTGCGTGTGCGTCGTACGGACATCGAAGTCCCCTATAAAGAAGTCATAGAGCGTCGCCTGGGTTCAGGCCGGCGCAGTCTAAAGTATGAAAATGACGGTTCGTCAACGAGGGGGTAGACCTCGCTGACCGCAGTGAGTTTAGAAACCAGTCATGAACAGGCTCTGTGAAAACCATGGAGACGACGCCAGACCAGAATGAATCGGGACTGGATCAAGCCGTGGGTGGTTTTCACAGAGGCTGCTAGCCGCCGGACTTCTTCGCTTTGAAACCGAGCTTGATCAGTTCTGCCAAGAGTAGCTCGACATGATCGCCCTGGATTTCGATGACACCGTCTTTCAGCGCCCCACCGGTACCGCAACGTTTCTTCAACGTCGTGGCGAGGTCCTTGAGCGCATCTTCAGCCAACGGCACGCCGGTGATGGTGGTCACCGTCTTGCCACCACGGCCCTTGCTTTCGCGACGCACGCGTGCGATGCCGTCGCCGGCAGGGATAACGGTCTGTTTGCAGATGCAGGCGTCCACCGGTTTACTGCATTCCGGGCAATGACGACCTGCGTCGGTGGAAAATACCAGGCCGCCCAGGGCGGCGAAGGATGCGGCTTTTTTGGCCACCGGCAATCCTCTTCGGAGGACAAAGACTGGTCGCAGCACTTGGGAAGGCTATCGACCGCGAAGCCCCACTCAGGCAGGGGCAGCGCTACTGAAACGGTACAACATTCACTTCACTGTAGGAGCGAGCTTGCTCCGGGCGGCGCTCCGACGATGAACTCAAAGACGATGCGTTCATTCTGGATGCCCGCGTTATCGTTGACGTCCATCGCGAGCAAGCTCGCTCCTACAGCAATAACCAGCAATACCGGTTCAGTTTGAAAAGTCGCGCAGTGTAACGGCAAAAACGCCGATTGCTAAGAGCCAATCGGCGCCAATTTATGCCTCTTTTGCGACGTCTTCGCCACGTGAGCGCAAATAGCGCTTCAACGCGGCCAGAGAGTCCGGGCAATAAGGCTTTTGTCCGATTTCCAGCATGACCTGATCAATGGGAATAAAGCGCGCTTCCAGCACCTCTTCCGGTTGCAGGATCAACGGGCCGTCCCACACCGCCGAGAACGCCGAACACCACAGGCGATTGCCGGTGTCCTCGAAGAAAAAGTGGTCATGAGCGGTCAGTTCCACGCCACTCACTCCCAGTTCTTCCTCCAGCTCCCGAGCCGCCGACTCGGCGTAGGTCTCACTGGCGAGCACCATGCCGCCCGCCGCAACGTCCCAGTAACCGGGATAGATCGCCTTGCTCAGCGTGCGGCGATGCACGCACAACTCGCCAGCGGAATTGAACAACATGATGTAGGTGCCACGCCCGATCAGCCCGCGCTCGCGCAAGTCGGAACGGACCAGGGCGCCGAGCAGGTTGTCCTGCTCGTCGACCCAGGCGATCTGTTCGGCATCGGAAGCCGCGCGGTGCGCGGCTTCTCTGGCGTTATCGACCATGACTCAGCCCTGATTGAGCAATTGACGCAAATCGATCACTGCGGCGTTGGCCCGGGAAATGTAATTGGCCATGACCAGCGAATGGTTGGCCAGTACGCCGAAGCCACTGCCGTTGAGGATCATCGGGCTCCATACCGGCTCCTGCGACGCCTCCAGTTCACGAATGATCTGGCGCACGCTGACGGTGGCGTTCTTCTTGGCCAGCACATCGGCAAAGTCGACTTCGATGGCGCGCAGCAAATGCGACAAGGCCCAGGCCTGACCGCGGGCTTCGTAGAACACGTTATCGATTTGCAACCATGGGGTTTCAACGATTTCTTCGTCGACCTGCGGCGCCACGCCTGGTGCTACCACCTCGGTTTTCAACGCGGTGTTGAGCTTGACCCGGCCCACACTGGCCGACAGTCGTTGCGACAGCGAACCCAGACGGGTGCCGACATCACCCAGCCAGTTGTTCAGGTTATCGGCGCGGGCATAGAACAGCGCGCTCTTCTGGTTCGGATCGGACAGGCGCGCCTGATAGCGGCTCAGGGAGTTGATGCCTTCCTGATATTCGGACTCGCTGGACGGCAGCACCCAGCTCTTGTTGTCGAAGTTGAAACGCGGCTCGGCCTTGGCCAGGTCGGCGTCTTCGGCGGACTGCGACTGCGAACGGGCGAAGTCTTTACGCATTGCCCGGCTCAGGTCGCGGACCTGCACCAGCACGCCGTATTCCCAGCTCGGCATGTTGTCCATCCACAGGCCTGGCGGGAATCGGTCGTTGGAAATATAGCCGCCCGGCTTGGTCAGCAAGGTGCCGGCGACGGTCTTCAGGGTTTCCACCGTGGTGTAGCCGACGACCATCTGCTTGCCTTCTTTCTCGGCCGCCAGTTGAGCGGTCTGCTGGACCGGGAACAGCGCCGGCTCCTGGCTCCAGTACCAGCCCAGGACACTCGCCACCAACAGGTAGATGCCCAGCAAAGTGGCCAGCGCCCGGCTGAACAACAGACCGCCCAGGTAACTGCGGGTCTCCGACTTCGGTTCAGCGGCACGTTCAGGCGCACTGCCTGTGCGGTTCTTCCAGTCCAGCATGGCGATTTCCTTTCAAGCTCTTGAGGTCAACGGTTCGACCACAACCATACAACAACGTGCCTTGGCCCGGCACCCGCCATCGCACCGATGCGGAAAATTACCGGTCTTGAGGATGAAAAGAGTTCCTGCCCACCCGATGACTGTGTTGCCGTCGAAATCCTCCTAATGGTTTGGATGACACGCCCCAAGGGAATCCCTGACCCCCTGAAGCCAATAAAAACGGATCGGTCCGCACCGCTCAGACAGCCGTGAATGGCCAATGGCCTGTCACCCGCCGATTGCCGCCCTGCGCCCGTCAAGCGCCCTGATTCACGGCACTTCACCTCCGCACACGGCGACTAAACAGCCCGGAATCAGACCGATCGGTCACAAATTGAATGAAGCCACATTGCAGATTATTGACGTACAGCACTCATGTAATGGAAAAGTGGTGCTAGCATAGAGCCACCAGTCGACCTCAGTGTGCACCCTAACTAGTAGTCAGGATATGACCGAGCCAGAAGACCCCAGCCGCGAGCGCCTCAAGCACCACTTTGCCCAGCGGGTAATTCATCAGGCTCGTCAGATTCTTGAGATATGGCAGCGCCTGCAACGCAGTGAGTGGTCCACCGCCGACCTTTCGCAATTGAGCGAGGCCAATCTGCGTCTGCTGCGTTTCGCCGAGCGCTTCGAACAACCGGAACACACGCAATTGGCACGCCACATCGGGCAGTCCCTGGAGGCGGTCGACGCCAATCGCGGACGCCTGAGCAGCGGCCTGATCACCGACCTCAATCGCTTGATGCAGCGCCTGTCACGTACCGGCCTGCGCCATGGCGACCAACTCGATCAAACCTTCCTGCCACCGCTGCGCAAGCCCGTCTATGTGATGCTGCAGGATCACGGCCGCGCCGAGCGCCTGGCCAAACAACTGGAATTCTTCGGGCTCAGTGCCCAGTCCCTGGACAGCGTAGATGCGTTTCGCTCATCGATGGTCGAGCGCTTGCCAGCGGCGATTGTCATGGACGTGGATTTCAGTGGCGCCGGAGTCGGTCTGAAACTGGCCGCCGAAGCCCAGGAAGGCCTGGACCATCGCTTGCCGCTGCTGTTTTTCAGCCTGCACGAAACCGACACCCCGACCCGCCTGGCCGCCGTGCGTGCCGGCGGCCAGGAGTTCCTCACCGGCACCCTCGAAGCGTCGAGCCTGCTGGAGAAGATCGAAGTCCTGACCTGCGTTGCCCAGTACGAACCGTATAAAGTGCTGATCATCGACGACTCCCGCGCCCAGGCCTTGCACACCGAGCGCCTGCTCAACAGTGCCGGGATCGTCACCCGTACGCTCATTGAGCCGATCCAGGCCATGGCCGAACTGGCGGATTTCCAGCCGGACCTGATCATCCTCGACATGTACATGCCGGCCTGCACCGGTACGGAACTGGCCAAGGTCATTCGCCATAACGACCGCTATGTCAGCGTGCCGATCATTTACCTGTCGGCCGAAGACGACCTGGACAAGCAGCTTGACGCCATGAGCGAGGGCGGCGATGACTTCCTGACCAAACCAATCAAGCCCCGGCACCTGATCACCACCGTGCGCAACCGCGCGGCGCGAGCCCGCAACCTCAAGGCACGGATGGTCCGCGACAGTCTCACCGGCCTGTACAACCACACGCATATCCTGCAATTGCTCGAAGACTGCTCGTTCCGCGCCCGCCGCGAAAGCAAGCCGCTGAGCTTTGCCATGCTCGACATCGACCATTTCAAACGGGTCAACGACAGCCACGGCCACCCCATGGGCGACCGGGTGATCAAGAGCCTGGCGCTGTTTCTCAAGCAGCGCCTGCGCAAAACCGACTTCATTGGCCGCTACGGTGGTGAAGAGTTCGCCATTGTCATGCCGGACACCGATATCGAAGCGGCCTACAACGTGCTCGATGAAATCCGACAGCGTTTTGCCGAGATTCACTACCCCGCGCAACCTCAGGATCTGTGGTGCACCTTCAGCGCCGGGTTGGTGGAGTTATACGAAAACTCCGACAGCCTGATGATGGCCAGTCAGGCAGATGATGCGCTGTATCGGGCCAAACATGGCGGACGCAATCAAATACAGGCCGCTCGCACACCAAGGCAAAGTGCCACTTTTTTATCGGAATCGACCGATACAGTCATAACCCTGTAACAGAAACGCAATAACTTCAGGCACTTACCATTTCTGTCATTGGTAGTCCGTAATGCGCCTGAAGCTGCTGACCAATCTCAATACCCTCCTTCTGGTGGCCGTGTGCATGGCCCTCGGCGCTACGCTGTGGTGGTCGCAGAAAGCCCTTGAGCGTCCGTATCTATTAATGGAGCGCTACCTGGGCCTGTCGCAGCAGTTTCAGAATGAAGTGGCCCGCAGTGTCGAGGATTACCTCGCCAGCGGCGATGCATTGCGCCTGAGCAGTGCCGCCCAAGGCATCGACAACCTGCAAAAAGAACTCGGCGAATTGCCACCGGCCTTGGCCGAGACATTGCGCCCCAGCCTGTCGACCCTTGAAGCGTTCAGCAAAACCGACCTGCTGGCCGCCGGCAAACTGGCCGGCGATCCGCAGGCCTTGCTGCTGCAAGCCGAGCGCGAACTGGGTGCCAGTCTCGATCAGCTCAACCACTACGCCAGTGGCAATGCGGCCTACCTGACGCCACTACTCACCGCATCGCAGCACCTGGGTAAATTGTCCCTGGCACGGGACAAACTGGTCAGCAGCGGCCGCAGCGAACTGGCTGCCGACGTCGAACGCGAAGTGGCCAACATCCGCATCCAGGCCGAAAAACTGGACGCCCTGCCCTTGCTGGGCGTGACCACCAGCAGCGAGTCGAACACCGATGATTTCGCCTCGATGATGGGCCTTGAGAACAAGGAAAAAACCGTCGCCGAAGATGCTGGCGTCGGCCTCAAGCGCGAACTCAACAGCCTGCTCACCCGCTACCCGGCAGAGCTCACGCGCACTCGCGATCAGATCCAGAAACGCGCCGACCTCAGCGCTGCGACTCACGTGAAAATCGCCGACGTGCAACAGGCCATTGCCGGGCTGGAACCGGTGGTGCGCGCCCAGCACGGGCAGATCCAGGGTGAAGTGCGGCTGATGCAAGGCGTGATGATCGGCTTGATTCTGCTGATCGCACTGCTGATAGACACCCTGCAGCGCAAACTGGCCCGGACCCTGACCAACCTCGCCCCGGCCCTGTCGACCTGGGCCGAAGGCGACTTCAGCCGCGACATTCAACTGGGCAACACCAACCGCGAACTGCATGACATTGAAGCGTCACTCAACCGCTTGCGTGCGTATCTGGTGGACCTGGTGGGGACCATTCGCCGCAATGCCGAACAGGTGGCAGGCAGCAGCCGCACCCTGGCCGACCTGAGCAACGACTTGCACAGCGGCGCCGAGCATCAGGCCGGCGACACGGCGCTGATCCGCGATTCCCTCAGTGAGCTGGAAGCGACCATCCAACAAGTCGCCGGCGATGCCAGCCAGGCCGCCGACGCCAGCCGCCACGCCGGCCTCGCCGTGGAGCATGGACAGAAAGTCATCGGCCTGAGCCTCACCGGCCTGCATGCGCTGGTGGATGAAGTGCAAGGCAATGCACAAATGATCGAACACCTGGCCGAAGAGTCGGCCACCATCGGCGGCGTGTTGACGGTGATCCGCTCGATTGCCGACCAGACCAACCTGCTGGCCTTGAACGCCGCCATCGAAGCGGCCCGGGCCGGGGAAATGGGCCGAGGCTTTGCGGTGGTGGCCGAAGAGGTGCGCTCACTGGCGCAACGTACCGCCGGGGCCACGGCGCAAATCCAGACGCTGATCGCAGGGCTGCAAACCGCCGCACGGCAATCGGTGGAGGGCATGCGCGCCCAGGTCGAACACGCCGAGGCCACCGCCAGCCAGGCCCAGGCCGCGGATGGCGCCCTGGACAAAATCGTCGGCGCGATCCAGACCATTTCCGACACGGCGATACGCATCGCCGATGTCACTGCCCAGCAGAGCGGTGCTGTCAGTGAGATCCGTGACCACAGCGAGCGGATTCACCAGCTGGGTGGGGATAACTTGCTGCGCATTGGCGAAGGGCGTGAGCAAGGGGAGAACCTGCTGGTGCTGGGCGGACGACTGCATACAGCCGTTCAGGCCTTCCGCGTCTGATCGATCGCCTTTACTGTAGGAGCTGCCGAAGGCTGCGATCTTTTGATCTTGCTCTTGAGAGGCAAAGTCAGAAGATCGTCCGAACGCGGCCCGAGCCTTCGGCAGCTCCTACGCAGTTCGATGTGGTCATGCTCTCTCAGCTATCATCCCCCCAATTCCGATACGCGAGATTGTCATGCGCCGTTTGCTTTGCCTGCTGTTTTTAGTGTTCGCCCTGCCGGCCAGCGCCACTGGCCTGCTGGAGAACCGACCCAGCTCAAGCCTGGGCTCGATCAACAACAGCGCCGACTTCCTGCCGGTGCGCGAAGCCTTTCAACTGAGTCTGGTCGAAAGCACGCCGCAATCGATCAAGCTGCGCTTCGTCGCCACCGAAGGTTATTACCTCTACCGGCACCGCTTTCAATTTCGCGCCGACCCCGCCGATGTTGTCCTCGGCGCGGCGAAACTGCCCGACGGCCAAAAAAAACACGATGAATACTTCGGCGATGTCGAGGTCTACCACGGCATTCTCGACGTCGAGTTGCCGCGCACCGACCAACGTGCCTTCACTCTGGCCGTGACCTATCAGGGTTGCGCCGACAAAGGTTTGTGCTATCCACCGGAAACCGAGCGTTTGAGCATCGACGGCAGCGGCGCTCCAGCGACGGTTTATCCATGGAGCTGGCGCGAACTGGCATTGTTTTTCCTCGCGGGCCTGGGCCTGACGTTCACGCCATGCGTGCTGCCCATGCTGCCGATCCTGTCCGGCGTGGTGCTGCGCGGTCAGATCGGCGGCTGGCGCGGTTTCAATCTGTCACTGGCCTATGTGCTGCCGATGGCCGTCTGCTTTGCCCTGCTCGGTGCGCTGATGGGGCTGTTCGGCGCCCAGCTCAATCTGCAGGCGCGGCTGCAATCGGCCTGGGTGCTGGTACCTTTTGCGATGTTTTTTGCGCTGTTCGCACTGGCGATGTTCGGCGTCTTCGAACTCAAATTGCCGCACGCCATCAGCAGTCGCCTGGACCGCATCGCCGGTCGCACCAAAGGCGGTTCACTGTGGGGCGCTGCGGTGTTGGGCGTGGTCTCCAGCTTGCTGGTTTCACCCTGTGTTTCGGCCCCCTTGGCCGGCGCGCTGCTGTACATCAGCGCCAGTGGCGATGCGCTGGGCGGCGGCTTGAAACTGTTCATGCTCGGTCTCGGCATGGGCGCACCACTGTTGCTGGTGGCCACCGGTGGCGCAGCCTGGCTGCCGAAAAGCGGGCCGTGGCTGGTCTACGTGAAAAACGCGATCGGTGTGTTATTGCTGGGACTGGCGATCGGCCTGCTCAGCCGCGTCTTGCCCGGTCAGGTCACCTTGCTGTTGATCGGTCTGCTGGCCGGAGGCGTCGGGCTGTTCATGGGCGCACTGGAGTTCGTCTACAAACCGCCGCGCGAGCGCCTCGTACAGTTGCTCGGCATGTTCCTGGTGTTTTACGCCCTGGCCTGCTGGTACGGCGCGCTCAGCGGCCAGACCGACCCGTTCAACCCGATTGGCCAGCCGCGCGTCGTCGAGAGCAACCAGCCTGTGCAAGGCACCAGCGCCTGGCAAACCGTCAGCACTTCCGCCGATCTGGACCGCGCGCTTGCCGAGGCTCGGTCGTCCGGCACACCGCTGCTGCTCGACTGGTACGCCGACTGGTGCATCAGCTGCAAAGTCATCGAACACGAGGTGCTGGTCGACCCTGTGGTCGTCGAACGCCTAAAGGGTTATCGGCTGATCCGCTTCGACATCACCGCCAGCAACGCCGAGCAACGCACCCTGCTCGACCGTTATCAATTGTTCGGCCCACCGGCCCTGATGTTTTTTGGCAAGGATGGCGTCGAACGCGCAGATGTGCGGGTGATCGGCGAGATCAACGCCAAAGACTTCGCCGAACGTGTTGCCAGGGCGAATGACCCAATTTAATCAAGCAGTCATATACTTCGCGCAAACATCGGTCATCGTGCTGGCTATTGCAGAGAACTGGACAGTCACAAAGGCTTTGCGGCATAGTCTGCGGGTTCTGACAATTGCTCACAGATAACATAGGAACCGCCGATGGCGACGTTACTCGTTCTGCACGGACCCAACCTGAACTTGCTCGGTACCCGTGAACCGGGCACCTATGGCGCCACGACGCTGGCGCAGATCAACCAGGACCTGGAACGCCGTGCCCGCGAAGCCGGTCACCATTTGCTGCACCTGCAAAGCAATGCCGAGTACGAATTGATCGACCGTATTCACGCTGCCCGCAGTGAAGGCGTGGACTTCATTCTGATCAACCCAGCAGCTTTTACACATACAAGTGTCGCATTACGTGACGCGCTGCTGGCGGTGAGCATCCCATTCATCGAAGTGCATTTGTCTAACGTGCACAAACGCGAACCTTTCCGCCATCACTCTTACTTCTCCGACGTAGCGGTGGGAGTGATCTGCGGCCTTGGCGCCAGCGGTTATCGACTGGCCCTGGAGGCCGCCCTGGAACAGCTTGAACAACAAGTTAACCGCCCCTGACCGACCCTTGGGAGTTGATGATTCATGGATATCCGTAAAGTTAAGAAACTGATCGAATTGCTGGAAGAGTCCGGCATCGACGAGCTCGAGATCAAGGAAGGCGAAGAGTCCGTACGCATCAGCCGTCATAGCAAGACCCCGGCTCAGCAGTACTACGCGCCGGCTCCGATGCATGCTCCGGCTGCCGCGCCTGTCGCCGCTGCTCCGGCTGCCGCTGCCGCACCTGTTGCTGCCGCCGCGCCAGCACTGAACGGCACCGTTGCCCGTTCGCCGATGGTCGGTACTTTCTATCGCAAGTCTTCGCCAAGCTCGCCGTCCTTCGTGGAAGTCGGCCAGACCGTGAAGAAAGGCGACACCCTGTGCATCGTTGAAGCCATGAAGATGATGAACCACATCGAAGCTGAAACCAGCGGTGTGATCGAATCCATCCTCGTCGAAGACGGCCAGCCGGTTGAGTACGACCAACCGCTGTTCACCATCGTTTGAACCGCGGAGAGCCTTTGATGACTGCGAAGTTGGAAAAAGTTCTGATCGCCAACCGCGGTGAGATCGCCCTGCGGATCCTGCGCGCCTGCAAAGAAATGGGCATCAAGACCGTCGCCGTTTACTCCAAGGCTGACAAGGAACTGATGCACCTGGGCCTGGCAGACGAATCCGTCTGCATCGGTCCGGCATCGGCCGCCCACTCCTACCTGCACATTCCGGCAATCATCGCCGCGGCCGAAGTGACTGGCGCCACCGCCATTCACCCGGGCTACGGCTTCCTTGCGGAAAACGCCGACTTCGCCGAACAGGTCGAGAAATCCGGCTTCGCGTTCATTGGCCCGAAAGCCGAAACCATTCGCCTGATGGGCGACAAGGTATCGGCCAAGCACGCCATGATCGCTGCCGGCGTACCGACTGTTCCGGGCTCTGACGGCCCGCTGCCGGAAGACGAAGAAACCGCTCTGCGCATTGGTCGCGAAGTCGGTTACCCGGTGATCATCAAGGCCGCTGGCGGCGGCGGTGGTCGCGGCATGCGTGTTGTGCACAAAGAAGAAGACCTGATTGCCTCGGCGAAACTGACCCGCTCCGAAGCAGGCGCGGCGTTCGGCAACCCGATGGTCTATCTGGAAAAATTCCTGACCAACCCACGTCACGTGGAAGTCCAGGTACTTTCCGATGGCCAGGGCCACGCTATCCATCTGGGCGACCGCGACTGCTCGCTGCAACGTCGTCACCAGAAGGTTCTTGAAGAAGCGCCGGCACCGGGCATCGACGAGAACGCACGTGAGGAAGTACTCGCACGCTGCGTCAGGGCGTGCATCGATATCGGCTACCGTGGCGCCGGTACTTTCGAGTTCCTGTACGAGAACGGCCACTTCTACTTCATCGAGATGAACACTCGTGTCCAGGTAGAGCACCCGGTTTCGGAAATGGTCACCGGCATCGACATCGTCAAGGAGATGCTCAGCATCGCCGCCGGCAACAAGCTGTCGTTCACCCAGAATGACGTGGTCATCCGCGGTCACGCACTGGAATGCCGGATCAACGCCGAAGACCCGAAAACCTTCATGCCGAGCCCGGGCACGGTCAAGCATTTCCACGCTCCAGGCGGCAACGGCGTTCGTGTCGACTCGCACCTGTACAGTGGCTATGCCGTTCCGCCGAACTACGACTCGTTGATCGGCAAGCTGATCACCTACGGCGCAACCCGTGACGAAGCCATGGCGCGCATGCGCAATGCGCTGGACGAAATCGTGGTCGACGGGATCAAGACCAACATCCCGCTGCACCGCGACCTGACCCGCGATGAAGGCTTCTGCAAAGGGGGCGTGAACATTCACTACCTCGAGCACAAGCTGGCTGGCGAGAAGCACTAAGCTTCGACCCTATCAATAAGGCCGCCTTCGGGCGGCTTTGTTGTTTGCGGGAAAGAAAGATCAAAAGATCGCAGCCTGCGGCAGGCTCCTACATTTGGAATGCATTCCCCTGTAGGAGCCTGCCGCAGGCTGCGATCTTTTGCTTTTGCGCCATGGTCGTGTTCTGCCGCGCGCTCGCGTAAACTTGCGTCCTTCTCGCAGCCCGCCAGGCTGCAATCAATATTTTTCAAAGGTGCCCGCCATGCCTTGGCTGCAAGTACGTCTCGCCATCAGCCCAGAACAAGCCGAAACCTATGAAGACGCCTTCCTTGAAGTGGGCGCCGTGTCGGTGACCTTCATGGACGCCGAAGATCAGCCGATCTTCGAGCCGGAACTCAATACCACGCCGCTGTGGTCGCACACGCACCTGCTGGCCCTGTTCGAAGGTGGTACCGAGCCCGGCCCGGTACTGGCCCACCTGGAGTTGCTGACCGGCAGCCCGCTACCTGAACACCACAGCGAAGTGATCGAAGACCAGGACTGGGAACGCAGCTGGATGGACGGTTTCCAGCCAATGCGGTTCGGCCAGCGCCTGTGGATCGTGCCGAGCTGGCACGCTGCGCCAGAGCCTGACGCAGTGAATCTGCTGCTGGACCCGGGCCTGGCATTCGGCACCGGCACCCACCCGACCACCGCACTGTGCCTGGAATGGCTCGACGGTCAGGACCTGAAGGACTGCAACGTGCTGGACTTCGGTTGCGGTTCGGGGATTCTGGCGATTGCCGCGCTGTTGCTCGGCGCCAGGGAGGCCGTGGGCACCGATATCGACGTGCAGGCGCTGGAAGCCTCACGCGACAATGCCGGACGCAACAACATTGCCGATGAGCTCTTCGCGCTGTATCTGCCGCAAGACTTGCCACAGGTTCAGGCTGACGTGCTGGTGGCCAACATTCTTGCCGGCCCGCTGGTCTCCCTGGCGCCGCAGTTGTCCGGCCTGGTCAAGTCCGGCGGTCGCCTGGCGCTGTCGGGCATCCTCGCCGAACAGGGCGACGAAGTCGCTGCCGCCTACGCCAAGGACTTCGATCTGGACCCGATCGCCAATCGCGATGGCTGGGTGCGCATCACTGGCCGTCGGCGCTAGAATGGCCGTCTGCATAATCCGGAACGCCGCATGACCGATAGCTTCGTCACTCAGTGCCCGCATTGCCAAACCAGCTTCCGCGTCAGCCATGCCCAGTTGAGCGTGGCGCGTGGCGTGGTTCGCTGTGGCTCCTGCCTGCAGGTGTTCAATGCCGCCAGGCAGCTGCTTGAGCAGGCCGACAAGGAACCACCGGCAGCGAAGCCGCTCCCGCCTGAGCAGCCCCTCGAAGCATCGCCGCCGCGCGCCATCAGCCAAAAGCAATGGAGCGCCACCGAGCTGGATCTGGACAGTCTTGACCTCGACGAAGAACTCGCCCGGCTCGAACAGCGGGAAATCCAGCCGACCACCGAGCTCGGCCGCCATCGCGACGACTCGCTGAGCGCCCGTCGCGACAGCGCCGGGCAGGATGACGAGGAGCCGTGGTCCGACAGCCTGTTCAGTGAATCGGCGGCGGATCGTGCGCAACTCGACGAACCGCTCGAAAGCCTTGAAACGCCAGAGCCGACAGTCGAGCCGGGCAAAGCCTCGCGCACCGAACCTTCGCTGTCTCTGGAACCGGATGATCTCGACGACGAACCACATCCACCCCATTTGCGACTGCACGACCCTCTCGATGCCCCGCTGAACCACGAACGCCTGTCAGCCGCCGACGAGAACGAAACCGACGACAACCTGCCCTCGATCGAACCGCTGCGCAAGCGACGCGAACGTAGCGAGCCGGGCGTGCGCGCCGAAGTGCTGCAAGACCTGACCGACGACCCACTGCAACTGGACTGGCAAAAACGCCGCTCGCCCTGGGGCCGACGGCTGTTGTGGTTGCTGCTGGTGCTGATTGCTGCTGGCGCCCTCGCCGGCCAGTACATCGCCTACCATTTCGACGAGCTGGCGCGACAGGATCAGTATCGCCCGTGGTTCCAGCAACTGTGCCCGCAAATCGGCTGCACCGTGCCATCCAAGGTCGACATCGCGAAAATCAAGAGCAGCAACCTGGTGGTGCGCAGCCATCCCGAGTTCAATGGCGCCCTGGTGGTCGATGCGATCATCTATAACCGCGCGCCCTTCTCCCAGCCCTTCCCACTGCTGGAACTGCGCTTCGCCGACCTCAATGGCCACCTGATCGCCAGTCGCCGCTTCAAACCCGGCGAGTACCTCAATGGCGATCTCGAAGGCATGGCGGAAATGCCTCCGCAAACGCCGATCCACATCGCCCTGGACATTCTCGACCCCGGCGCCAAGGCCGTGAACTACAGTCTGAGCTTTCACTCTCCGGAGTGAAACGCTTCATTGCTCCCGGATTAACGCCGGCTTTCTGACTGCCCCTGGCAAACCAAACCACGGGTAATAACAGAATAACTGTTCAGAATTTGTTCAATTCAGCCTTTATCCAGTCATCGAGAGCGGGTATCATGCCAACCCTTTTTCGAACTCCCATGATCCGGCCCCACAACAGGGAAGTCCTATGTCGGCGGTACGCATCGGCCCATACACATTACACAACAGCTTGATACTCGCCCCCATGGCGGGCGTCACCGACCAGCCCTTTCGTCAGCTGTGCAAGCGCTTGGGCGCGGGACTGGTCGTCTCGGAAATGGTCACTAGCGACATGAGCTTGTGGAACACCCGCAAGTCGCGCATGCGCATGATCCACAAAGGTGATCCCGAGCCACGCTCGGTACAGATCGCCGGTGGGGACGCGCAGATGCTGGCGGACGCCGCCCGTGCCAACGTTGAAATGGGCGCGCAGATTATTGATATCAACATGGGCTGTCCGGCAAAAAAAGTCTGCAACAAAGCTGCCGGCTCCGCACTGTTGAAGGATGAAGCCCTGGTAACCGAGATCCTGCAGGCTGTCGTGGCTGCGGTCGATGTGCCGGTTACCCTGAAGATCCGGACCGGTTGGGACCGGGACAACAAGAATGGCCTGACGGTGGCGAAGATCGCCGAGCAGGCAGGCATTACGGCGCTGGCGGTGCATGGCCGCACACGTGCCGACCTGTACACAGGTGTTGCCGAGTACGACACCATTGCCGCGATCAAGCAGGCGGTGTCGATTCCGGTCTTCGCCAACGGCGATATCGATTCGCCGGAAAAAGCCCGGTACGTGCTCGACGCGACCGGTGCCGATGGTTTGTTGATTGGCCGGGCTGCCCAGGGGCGGCCATGGATTTTTCGCGAGATCGACCATTTCCTGCGTACCGGCGAGAAGCTCCCGGCGCTGGAACTGATCGAGGTGGAACGCATTCTGCTAGAGCATCTGGCCGCCCTGCACGCCTTCTATGGCGATGTCATGGGTGTGCGCATTGCTCGAAAGCATGTGGGCTGGTATCTCGCAACCCTGCCGGGCGCCAGGGAGTTTCGCGCCCACTTCAATCGTTTGGATGGTACGGATACACAATGCGCCAACGTTCGGGCGTTTTTCGCCGAGCGTTACAAGAGCCTGACAGGGGACGGAGAGTGGGTGGCCGCATGACGATGATGACCGAGACTTTAGTGAGTGGAACAACACCCGTGAGCGACAACGTAAATTTGAAACAGCACCTCAATACGCCGAGCGAAGAAGGCCAGACCCTTCGCGGGAGTGTCGAGAAGGCGCTGCACAATTATTTCGCCCACCTTGAGGGCGCTGCCGTCACGGATGTGTACAACCTGGTGCTCTCCGAAGTCGAGGCTCCCCTGCTCGAGTGCGTGATGAATTACGTCAAGGGCAACCAGACCAAGGCCAGCGAGATGCTCGGACTGAACCGGGGCACGCTGCGCAAGAAACTCAAGCAGTACGATTTGCTGTAAGCATTCAATCAAACCAGAAAGGCGCCCGCGTAAACCGGTCGCCTTTTTTGCTGACTTCCTTTGCTTTTGATGGAAATTGAGATGACCGACCAGACTACCCGCCTGCCGATCCGCCGCGCCTTGATCAGCGTATCCGACAAGACCGGGATCCTCGAATTCGCCAAGGAGCTTGAAGCCCTGGGCGTCGAGATCCTCTCCACCGGCGGGACGTTCAAGCTGCTGCAGGACAACGGCGTTGCCGCAGTGGAAGTCGCTGATTACACCGGCTTTGCCGAAATGATGGACGGTCGGGTCAAGACCCTGCACCCGAAAATCCACGGCGGGATCCTCGGTCGTCGCGGTATCGACGACGCCATCATGAACGAGCACGGCATCAAGCCGATCGATCTGGTTGCGGTCAACCTGTATCCGTTCGAAGCAACCATCAACAAGCCAGGCTGCGACCTGCCGACCGCCATCGAAAACATCGACATCGGCGGCCCGACCATGGTTCGTTCGGCCGCCAAGAACCACAAAGACGTGGCCATCGTGGTCAACGCCAGCGATTATGCCCGCGTCCTGGAAAACCTCAAGGCCGGTGGCCTGACCTACGCTCAGCGTTTCGACCTGATGCTCAAGGCCTTCGAGCACACCGCCGCCTATGACGGCATGATCGCCAACTACATGGGCACCGTGAACCAGGCTGCCGACACCCTCAGCACAGAAGGTCGCAGCGAGTTCCCGCGCACCTTCAACAGCCAGTTCATCAAGGCCCAGGAAATGCGCTACGGCGAGAACCCGCACCAGAGCGCGGCGTTCTACGTGGAGGCCAAGCCTGCCGAAGTCGGTATCGCCACCGCGACCCAACTGCAAGGCAAGGAACTGTCGTACAACAACGTGGCCGACACCGACGCCGCGCTGGAATGCGTGAAGAGCTTCGTCAAGCCGGCCTGTGTGATCGTCAAACACGCCAACCCATGCGGCGTGGCCGTTAGCCCGGACGCCGAAGGCGGCATCCGTCAGGCTTACGAACTGGCTTACGCCACCGACACCGAATCGGCCTTCGGCGGCATCATCGCGTTCAACCGCGAGCTGGACGCCGAGACCGCCAAGGCCATCGTCGAACGTCAGTTCGTCGAAGTGATCATCGCTCCATCGGTCAGCGAAGAAGCCCGCGCCATCGTCGCCGCCAAAGCCAACGTACGCCTGCTGGCCTGCGGCGAGTGGTCGGCTGACCGTGCGGCGGCCTGGGACTACAAGCGCGTCAACGGAGGCCTGCTGGTACAGAGCCGCGACATCGGCATGATCGGCGCCGACGACCTGAAAGTAGTGACCAAGCGCGCACCGAGCGAGCAGGAAATCCACGACCTGATCTTCGCCTGGAAAGTCGCCAAGTACGTGAAGTCCAACGCCATCGTCTACGCCAAGAACCGCCAGACCATCGGTGTCGGCGCCGGCCAGATGAGCCGCGTGAACTCCGCGCGTATCGCCGCGATCAAGGCCGAACATGCTGGCTTGCAGGTTCAAGGTGCGGTCATGGCATCCGACGCATTCTTCCCGTTCCGCGACGGCATCGACAACGCGGCCAAGGCCGGTATCACCGCAGTGATCCAGCCGGGCGGTTCGATGCGTGACAATGAAGTGATTGCAGCAGCTGACGAGGCTGGTATCGCGATGGTCTTCACCGGCATGCGCCACTTCCGTCACTGACAGCACAGCACTCCCCCTGTAGGAGCGAGCTTGCTCGCAAAGAACGACTAGACGCCACAGTGTTTCAGACACCTCGCGTTATCGTTAACCACCATCGCGAGCAAGCTCGCTCCTACAGTTCCCAGATTTGCGTCATCCGAGGTTTTTGAAATGAATGTTTTGATCATTGGCAGCGGTGGCCGTGAACACGCCCTGGCCTGGAAAGTGGCTCAGGATCCGCGCGTGCAGAAGGTGTTCGTGGCTCCGGGCAACGCCGGTACCGCCATCGAAGCCAAGTGCGAGAACGTCGCCATTGACGTACTGGCGCTTGAGCAACTGGCAGACTTTGCCGAGAAAAACGTTTCCCTGACCATCGTTGGCCCTGAAGTGCCGCTGGTTGCCGGTGTTGTGGATCTGTTCCGCAGCCGCGGCCTCGATTGCTTCGGTCCGACCGCCGGCGCTGCGCAGCTGGAAGGTTCTAAAGCCTTCACCAAGGACTTCCTGGCTCGCCACAAGATCCCGACTGCCGACTACCAGAACTTCACCGAAATCGAGCCAGCTCTGGCCTACCTGCGTGAAAAAGGCGCTCCGATCGTGATCAAGGCCGACGGCCTGGCCGCCGGCAAAGGCGTGATCGTCGCCATGACCCTGGCTGAAGCCGAAGACGCCGTGCGCGACATGCTGGCGGGCAATGCCTTTGGCGATGCGGGTTCGCGCGTGGTCATCGAAGAGTTCCTGGACGGCGAAGAAGCCAGCTTCATCGTCATGGTCGACGGCAAGAACGTGCTGCCGATGGCCACCAGCCAGGACCACAAACGCGTCGGTGACGGCGACACCGGTCCAAACACCGGCGGCATGGGTGCTTACTCCCCGGCACCCGTGGTCACCGCCGACGTGCACAAGCGCGTCATGGACCTGGTGATCTGGCCGACCGTGCGCGGCATGGCCGAGGAAGGCAATGTCTACACGGGCTTCCTGTACGCCGGCCTGATGATCGACAAGGCTGGTAACCCAAAAGTCATCGAATTCAACTGCCGTTTCGGCGACCCTGAGACCCAACCGGTGATGCTGCGTCTGCAGTCGAGCCTGGTGCTGCTGGTCGAAGCCGCCCTGGCGCAGGCGCTGGATAAAGTAGAAGCGCAATGGGATCCACGTCCGAGCGTCGGCATCGTCCTGGCCGCTGGCGGCTATCCTGGTGATTACGCCAAAGGCGCAGCCATCAAGGGGCTGGATGCAGCCGCCGCACTGGAAGGCAAGATTTTCCACGCAGGTACTGCACTCAAGGATAGTCAGGTGGTGACGGCCGGTGGTCGTGTGTTGTGCGCCACAGCCATGGGTGCCAGCGTCGACGCTGCGCAGCAGCAGGCCTACAAGTTGGCGGCTACGATTGACTGGGAAGGCTGTTTCTATCGCAAGGACATTGGCTACCGCGCCATTGCCCGCGAACGCGGCGAGAATCAGGAATAAGGTAAACACCGCGCCAGGCAATGAACACGGTTCATTGCCTGGCTATTCCAGTACCGCGCATCGTTATATTCTGGCATCAACCTAACGAAGGGATTTCGCCGTGCGCTGGCTCAGGATTGCCATAAGCTTAACCGTCACTTTGCTGACCTTGCTCTGCATGCTACCGGCCCAGGCCGCGCAAGGCAGTGGCTGGGCGGTATTGCTCGACGAACAGGGCGACCTGCAACTGAGCGACATCCGTTCCGCACGCTATACCAACCAATTCAGCCCTATCGAACTCGACCGTATTACCGCGGCCGAACCCGATGGCGCGTTATGGTTGCGATTCAGGCTTGCGCCGGGTAACCACGAACAGTTGCTGCGAGTGTTCGCGCCCGACCTGCGCCAGTTCAACATGTACGTGCTGGACGGCGACAAGCTGATCGATCAATCCAGCACTGGCACCGGACAGCCGCAATCCGAGCGACCATTGCCCAGCAGCGACTTCATGCTGGCCCTGCCACAAAGCGACACCCCCCTCGACGTTTACCTGCGACTGGCCTCCGACCACCAGTTACGCCCCTATATCACCCTGCAATCGGCGATCCTCGCGGCTGCCAACCAGAACCAGACGCTGATCTATGGCCTGCTGTTCGGTTGCATCGCCATGTTGATCCTGCACAATCTCATCCGCTACACCTACACCCGCTCGCACAGCGCCCTCTGGTTGGCAACGTGCGAAGGGTTGTTGATGCTCAGCCTGCTGCTGTTGCTGAACCTCGCCGGCCCCTGGCTGCCGGACTGGCATGCACTGCAAACGCCGGGGGCTTACCTGGCATTGTTAATGACTGCGCCCTGCGGCCTGATGCTTGCCTATCGCTTCTTCTCACCGCTCGGGCCGCACCCGCTGAACCGCTTGCTGCTCGGCGAGATCCTGCTCATCACCGCCTGCGGCCTGATGCTGCTGTTCGTCAATACCTTGCCGCTGAACTTCATTACCTACGGCCTGGTAGCCTTGGCAGGCCTGACCATGCTGTTCATCAGCGCCCATCACTGGCAAAAAGGTTATCGCCCGGCTCGCCTCTTCGTGGCGGCCATGGTGGTGTTCAACCTCGGGACACTGATCATCCTGCCCGCTCTGTTGGGGCTGACCCTGATCGAACCCCATGGCCTGCTCACTACCTTGCTGGTGTTCATCTGCATCAGCGGCCTGCTGATGAGCATTGCATTGAGCGAGCGCCAGCGCCGCATCACCGAAGACCGTTTCAGCATCAGCCGTGACCTGGCGGCCAGCAACGCCGAGATCAACGCCAAGGCCGAGTTCCTGGCGAAGATCAGCCATGAAATCCGCACCCCGATGAACGGCGTCCTCGGCATGACCGAGCTGCTGCTGGGCACGCCGCTTTCGGTCAAGCAACGCGACTATGTGCAGACGATCCACAGCGCCGGCAACGAGCTGCTGACACTGATCAACGAAATTCTCGACATCTCAAAACTCGAGTCCGGGCAGATCGAGCTGGACGATGTGCAGTTCGACCTCAACGCGCTGATCGAAGACTGCCTGAGCATCTTCCGCGCCAAGGCCGAGCAGCAAAACGTCGAGTTGATCAGCTTCATCCAGCCGCAAGTGCCGCGGGTGATCAGCGGTGACCCGACACGCTTGCGCCAGACCCTGTTGAGCCTTTTGGAAAACGCCCTGAAAAAAACCGATGAAGGCGAGATCCTGATCGTCGTGGCGCTCGACGAGCGCAACAACAAACCACGCCTGCGTATTGCCGTGCAGGACAGCGGCGAGCCCATGGACGCCGAAGAACGCGACGCCCTGATGCAAGCCGAACTGCACAGCCGGCATTTCCTTTCGGCCACCCACCTGGGCGGCAACCTGGGGCTGGTGATTGCCCGCCAACTGATCCGCTTGATGCAAGGGGAGTTCGGGATCAAGAGTGGCAGCAACCAGGGCAGCACCCTGTGGCTGACCCTGCCGCTGGACCCGGATCGCCTCGAACACCCGACCTCCGACCTCGACGGCCCGCTGCAAGGTGCGCGGGTATTGGTGGTGGACGACAATGACACCTGTCGCAAGGTGCTGGTGCAGCAATGCAGCGCATGGGGCCTGAACGTCAGCGCCGCGCCTTCCGGCAAGGAAGCGCTGGCACTGCTGCGCACCAAGGCTCATTTGCGTGATTACTTCGATGTGGTCCTGCTGGACCAGAACATGCCCGGCATGACCGGCATGCAACTGGCGGCCAAGATCAAGGAAGACCCGAGCCTGAACCATGACATCCTGCTGATCATGCTCACCGGCATCAGCAACGCGCCGAGCAAGATCATCGCGCGCAACTCCGGGATCAAGCGCATCCTCGCCAAACCGGTGGCCGGCTACACCCTCAAGACCACCCTGGCCGACGAACTGACCCAACGCAACAAAGGTCTCGTCGCTACCCAGCCCGTGCCAAGCGGCCAGGTCCTGCCGGTCAAGGTCCCCTGCGACTTCCGCATCCTGGTGGCCGAAGACAACAGCATCTCCACCAAGGTGATCCGCGGCATGCTGAGCAAGCTCAACCTGCAACCGGATACTGCCTGCAACGGCGAAGAAGCCTTGCAAGCGATGAAAGCCCAGCGTTACGACCTGGTGCTGATGGACTGCGAAATGCCGATCCTCGACGGCTTCTCGGCCACCCAGCAATTGCGTGCCTGGGAAGTCAGCAACCAGCGGGTCCGAACCCCCGTGGTGGCATTGACCGCCCATATCCTGGCCGAACACAAAGAACGTGCGCGGCAGGCCGGCATGGACGGGCACATGGCCAAACCGGTCGAACTGTCACAGTTGCGCGAGCTGATCGAGCACTGGGTCGCCCAGCGTGACCAGCACAATCGCGCAACGACCCAACCGTCCTGAGCCGACAGACTGCACAACCCCTGATAGACTCCCCCTCGACTTCTCTCGCCAGTGAGCCCGGCACCATGCTCCATGTGTTGTTCAGCGTTTACCTGAAGATGCTGGTGCTCTACAGCCCATTCTTCGTGTTGTCCTGCTTCATCAGCCTGACCCGTGGTTATTCGCGCAAGGAACAGCGTCGGCTGGCCTGGAAAGTAGCGGTCGCCACCCTGGTCTCCAGTGTGCTGCTGTACTTGTTCGGCCGAGTGATTTTCAGTGTTTTCGGCATCACCGTGGATGCATTCCGCATCGGTGCAGGCAGTGTCCTGTTCATCTCGGCGCTGGGTATGGCACAAGGCAAATCGGCGGTACAGACCGACAACGTGCAGCAGGATGTGACCATCGTCCCGCTGACCATACCGCTGACCGTCGGCCCCGGCACCATCGGTGCCTTGCTGGTGATGGGCGTGAGCCAGCCGCATTGGGACGACAAGCTCACCGCCATTGTCAGCATTGCCCTGGCCAGTTTCACCGTGGGGGTGGTGCTTTATCTGTCCAGCCGCATCGAACGCATACTCGGCGATCAGGGCTTGCAGATTGTCAGCCGCTTGATGGGGTTGTTCGTGTGTGCACTGGCGGCGCAGATCATCTTCACCGGGGTCAAGGGCTATCTGGTGCCTTGAAGCGACGGTTTGTCCAACCCCGAAAACAAGGCCCTGCGCATCAATCACAGGGCCTTGTCTTTTATTGTGTGCAAAGCCTTTCAGTCAGGACTGGAGTTTGCGCACGAACACCTTGTTCGAATAAGCCTCGATTTTTTCGTGGACCCGTTTACGGTAGTTTTCAAACACCCGTCGGTTGAACACAAACACCCCGCCATTGGGAATGATCGCCAGCTCTCGATCGAACTCGCTCCACAGGAAAAAGTCGCGTTCAATCACGGTCGCGCCGTAGCGCAAGCCAAGCAGGCAGACGACCACTTCACCCGAGGCGAGCCGCTCGCAAGGCGCGCACTTGAGGATGCCCGAGCCGCCATTGGCGACATTGCCGCGAAAGAAGTCCCAGGCAAACTCATCCAGCCGCAACGCCTGATAGGTGTCCTCGAGGAGCTGGCCCAAGCGCTCCACGCCCAAGCGGCCAATCACACTGTAACTGGCGCTGAGTAATTGTCGGACACTCGAGACCAGGATCGGCTCGGCCGGAACGATGGTCTTGAGCGTGTATCCCGCCTTGAGCAATCGCCCTTGAAAATAGTCGAACCAGACCTTCCTCGACACCTGGCCCGGGTATTTCTCATTGGCCGCCAGTTCCGCGTACAACAGGCAGTCCTCTATATCCTGCTGGTCTTGCGAACTTACCCGCGGGGTAAAGGACAACAGGCAACCACCCACAATGACAGCATTAACAGACGCAGGCATATTTACCCCCTTACAGCCAGTGCCTTAATCGATTACTTTGATCAAAGCCTGTCCATCTTATTGATCTGTCAATTGTTTGAAAAGACCATCGGCAAATTGGTCGTTATAGGCATACACCATATTTTTCTTTCGTTCGAATGCACGCCGATTAAAGTTGCGCACACCGGCGCCCTGGAAAACCTGCAAACCTTGAGTCTTGTAAGTCACGAATAAAAAGTTTCCGTTATATTCCTTATCCACCAAGTCAAGGCCGCCCATCAACATGGCCATGCCACCACCTGGCGTCGTAATGCAAGGCACAGCCTTGAAGCTGACGACATCGTTTCTCTTGCTGCCGGCATCGACAATCTTCAGTGCATCCTTATCGCCCTTGAGCTTGCTGAAACCCGACGCCACCAGGTTCAGGACACTGCTCGCACCACCAGAAATGACGGTCTCCAATACCTGCAACACAGCCTCATTCATCGTGATGGTGAGCTGTTTGCTGACGTATTTCTTGTAGGTGAAGCTTTCCGTCACCCAACCCACTGCCAACAATGCCTCGTTGTACTTATGGTACCGATCTTCGTTGCTGGTTCCCTTGGGCAGGCGCCGGACCACCGCTTCAGCAAACTGCTGGCAGTCCAGCGCATCCTGCCTGTCATCCTCCGAAAGCGCCTGGTCGAACACCAGCAGCGAGGGCCCTATTACCGAAGTCCCAACACCTTGCGCCGACGAATCACTCGATGCTGCGCTCAGGATCGAAGCGGAACGCTTGGTCCGCCCCCGTGGCTCGACGTTTTTCAGTTCTGCCGCAATGTTTTCGAAATACTTGTCCTGCATGGCATCATCAAATGCGACTTGAGCCACTGGGCGAACATTCATATCAGTCATTTAAATTTCCATTTTATTAATAAGTCGCCTCATGCGACCACCTGAAAACTAAAGCACAGAGTTGAACCGGTCAAAGCAAAAACACTTAGAACTTATTTCAGGCGTTATTAGAAAATAAAAAAGCCCGCGACAACTTTCGTTATCCACGGGCCCTATCGTTAGTTGTTAACTTGAACATCAGCGACCTTTGAACAAAGCCGCTTTCACTCAGGTGGCTGGCTTGCTTGGGTACCAGCGCGGTGTGTAAATCCAGTCACCTCCGCCAACCCGCGGAAAAACACAAGTCAGGGATGAGCCAATCAATACCATGGTGCGCATGTCGACCTGATCCGGGGTCAACTGGCCAAGAGTGGTAACCCGCAGCGTCTGCCCCGGACGCCCGATGTCCCGGCCCAACACCACAGGCGTCTCGGGTACGCGGTGTCGGGCGACGATGTCCAGCGCCTGGCCCAATTGCCATGGCCGTGAACGCGAGATCGGGTTGTAGAAAGCCAAGGCCAGATCGGCTTGAGCGGCCAGGTCCAGGCGCTTTTCGATGATAGCCCAGGGCTTGAGGTTATCCGACAGCGACAGCACACAGAAGTCATGTCCCAGCGGCGCGCCGGCCTGGGCGGCAGTCGCCAGCGAAGCAGAGACGCCCGGCAGGATCTCGAGATCAACGTTGTGCCAATGGACATCGGTGGACTCGTGCAGCGCCTCCAGCACCGCCGCGGCCATGGCGAAAACCCCCGGATCCCCCGATGAAACCACCACCACCGAGCGCCCCTGAGCCGCCAGCTCGAAGGCGTGGCGGGCGCGTTGCATCTCTTCGCGGTTGTCGGTGCAATGCAGCACTTGATCGGCGCGGAACGGCCCGGCCATGCGCACGTAGGTTTCGTAGCCCAGCACGTCGGTTGCGCGAGCCAGTTCAGCCTTTACTGCCGGCACCATCAGTTCAGCAGCGCCCGGCCCGAGGCCGATCACTGCCAGCCGTCCACGCGGGCGGCCGATCTGCAATGGGTCCAGCGGCTGCTCCGCCACCGCAATGGCAACGGTGTCGCTCCCCAGCAGGGAAACGGGCTGGCCTATGGCAGTACGCAGACGTTCGCCAAGCACCTTCTCAGCGCCGGCAAAGCGCAACGCCACGCCCAATTCAAGCGCCGCCTCGCGTAACCCCGAACTGGCCATTTCGGTGTCGGCGGCCAGCAGGCAAGCCAGGGACTGCACGGCGATTTTTGCCTGATGCAATGCCTCGCGCACCGCCGTCGCGACGTTCACCAGGCCAGTCTCCACAGCGACCGCCACATTGCGCGGGTAGATCAACAGTTCGTTGGCAGCAGGTGCCCGCTCGGCATGACTGACATGCACCGCCAATCGGGCCTGCGCATTTTCGGGCAACTGCGCCCGCGCCAGCCACGGGGCCTCACCCTCAATGCGCACCGCTTCCCCGGCGAGCAAATCGGAGACGAAACGCTTGCCCAGTTCCAGATCGCCCAGGGCATAGCCGCTGGGCGGGTTGAGCAGGCACGTGCCGAAACGCAACTCACCGCTGGTGGTGATCGCCGCAGCGACGTCAAGCGCGGCGGCAATTTCCCGCGCCATCACATTCACCCCGCCGAGACCGCCCAGCAGCGGCACCACGGCGCTACCGTCTTCAGCCACCGCCAATACCGGTGGCTCGGCGCCCTTTTCCAGCAACAAGGGCGCCAGCGTGCGGATCACGATCCCGGCCGCGCACAGGGCAATGATCGGCGTGCCCTGTTGATAGAGCTCGCGCAGGGTTGCACCGAATTCGTGATAGACCCGATCCGCGCCTTCGACCCGTTCGGCCAGGCCATGGATCAGGGCTTCGGGGTACACCTGCTGGATGCTGCGCGCGGTAGCGAGGCTGCCATTGCCGAGAATGACAATCGCCGGAACTGGACGGGTCATCAGCCTTGCCACCTTTCGCCGGGAACGATGATCAACGAGAAATACGGCGAGGACATCGGCTCGACCTGATCCAGCGGCACGATTTTCTGATTGGCCATGGTCGCGCGTTCGACGTACAGCGCACGCTCGGCCAGGCCGAGTTCTTCGAGTACCTGACGGACCTTGGGAAAGTTGCGTCCCAGCTTCATGATCACCGCCGCATCGGCATCGGCCAGGCGACGCTTGAGTTCGTCGTGCGGCAGTACGCCGGACAGCACCGACAGGCTTTGATTGCGATACACCAGCGGTGCACCGAGCACCGAGGCGCCACCAAGCATCGAACACACACCGGGCACGACTTCAGCCTGATAGCGCTCGGCGAGCCGGTCGTGCAGGTACATGTAGGAGCCGTAGAAGAACGGATCACCCTCGCAGATCACCGCCACATCACGGCCCGCGTCGAGATGCGTGGCCAGTTCTTGTGCAGCGTCATCGTAGAAGTCGCTGATCACTTGCTCGTACGACAGCGGTGCCGGCAAGGCTTCGGTGGTCACCGGGTAAACCAGTGGCAACAAATTCTGTGCGTCTTGCAGGTGCGCTTCGATGATGCCAAAGGCGTTGCCCTTCTTGCCCTTGGCGACGAAGTACGCCACCACCGGGGATTCGCGCAGCAAACGCAGGGCCTTGACGGTAATCAGTTCCGGATCACCGGGGCCGACGCCGAGGCCGATCAAACGTCCAGGTTGCTGCATCATTCGATCTCCGTGGCGAGGGCATTGACGGCGGCGGCGGCCATGGCGCTACCGCCCAGGCGACCCTGCATGATGACAAAAGGCACGCCACGGCTGTCAGCCGCCAGCGCTGCCTTGGATTCGGCTGCGCCGACGAAGCCCACTGGAAAACCGAGGATCAGCGCCGGTTTCGGCGCACCGGCGTCGAGCATTTCCAGCAAATAAAACAGCGCCGTCGGGGCGTTGCCGATGACCACCACGCTGCCTTCCAGGTGCGGGCGCCATAGTTCCAGCGCGGCGGCGGAGCGGGTGTTGCCCAGCTCGCGAGCCAGTGCTGGAACACTGTCATCGCGCAGGGTGCAAATCACTTGGTTGTTCGCCGGCAAGCGTGCGCGGGTCACGCCTTCGGAGACCATCCGCGCATCGCACAGGATCGGCGCACCGGCTGCCAGCGCATCGCGCCCCGCCTTGCCCGCGCCTTCGGAAAACTGCAAACCGTCGATGGCCTCGACCATGCCGCAGGCGTGGATCACACGCACCGCGAGTTTCTCCAGATCGGCCGGGATGCGGTCGAGGTTGGCCTCGGCGCGAATGATCGCGAAGGAGTTGCGATAGATCTCCTGACCGTCGCGGATGTAATCAAGCATCAATGGGGCTCCGTGAGCGGGCGTCGAGCAAGGCCGCGACCGCTTCAATAGTAAGGTTGCGTGCGTGTAGCGCGCCGAAACCCGGCTGCGCTGCATCGCGTAAATAGAGATCGTAGTGACCGTGGGCGACGGCCAGCAAGGTGACGGGCGCCGTATGCGCGGCGGCGCAGGAACGCGGGCAACCGCTCAAATGTACGTTCGGCGCTTGTCCGTGACGCTGCAGCAATTCGGCCAATTTCAGGGCATCACCCTTGGTCTCGGCCAACCCCTTGGCGCATCCGTTGGAACCGGTGCAGGCGATCAACCGGGACAATGGCTGATCGGCTTCGCACTGCAAGCCCAGACAATGCAATTGCCGAATGACCTCGGCGGCGTTTTTCGCGTGGACATTGGGCAGCAGCAGGCTTTGCCAGGGTGTGAAGCGCAGACTGGAATCACCGAACTCGCGTGCCAGTTGCGCCACACCCCGCAGCATCGTCGGATCGAGCCGACCCAGCGGCGGGACAGCCCCCACATAGACAACACCCGGCTCGGCCTGGGGATGTGCGCCGATGTGCACATCACTGGCGCCCGAAACCCGCTGCCAGCCGACAACAGCTTGCATCGACACTCGCTCAGCCAACCGAAGCAGTACGAACTCGACCGAGTATTCGGCCAGCAAATGACGCATCCGCGTCTGCTCGGGACGCGCCAGGTCCAGGAACAACTCAAGGACCGCGACCACCAGAGCGTACCCGTCAGCCAGCGCAACCGAACCGGCGGGGCTGTCCGTCGGGCATCCCGTCAGACCGAACGCCAGCCGTCGCTCGCCATCTTGCTCAAACGCCGAGAGCCACAGGTCATGGGGATGTTCGAGCATCGCCAGGTCTTCACCGCCATCGAGCTGCACGGCGAACTTGGCACTGAGGTCGTGGAACGCTTCGTGGCCTTGCAGTGTGGCGAGGATCTGCCCTGCCAGTGGGCGAGTGTCGAACAGCATGCGCAGGTCGATCCCGGCGCCGGGGCTGAGCATCAGGTTGCGCACATCGTCGCCAGCCGCGTTCTGCGGCCCCAGATCGGCCGCCAGCAGGCTGTCGATCAACGCCGCTTGTTCGCTGCCAATGCCGCGGATCTGCAGGTTGGCCCGGTTGGTCGCCTCGATCGCTCCGCTGGCGTAACGCTCGGCCGCAGACGCCACGGCCTCGGCCTGGTCGCTGCTGATCGAACCACCGTTCAACTTGATCCGGCAGATGCCGCCATCCAGTGCAGGCACAATACGCAGCAACCCCGGGCAGGCCGAGGGGCGTAAGGCAGAGGACAGCGGACGTTCGTTCAAGGCGGACCCGTTCAGGTGGCGAGGCGATTCACGGCGAAAGTGCGCGGTATTATGCCTGCTTTGCTTCGCTGCATGAAAAGACTCCGGTCGGGAAGAGAAGGCAGTCAGCTCAAGGAACCCGCGCTATCATGCCGCCCAACAACGTTGAACGCGTGATTGAGGAACGGCATGACACCCTGGCTGACGGTAGTAGGCATCGGCGAAGACGGTTTCAAGGGCCTGGGCAAGAACGCCCGGCATGCACTGTTGCGCGCCTCGAAAATCTTCGGCGGCCAGCGGCATCTGGATTTGCTCCCGCCGTGCATACGCGGCGAGCGCCAGCCGTGGCCAAGTCCCTTCTGCCTGGAGTCGCTGCTGTCGCAGCGTGGCGACCCCGTCTGCGTCCTCGCCAGTGGCGACCCGATGTTCTTCGGCGTCGGCGCCAGCCTCGCCCGGCAACTCCCCGCTGTCGAGATGCTGACGCTCCCCGCACCGTCCTCCTGCTCGCTGGCCGCTGCACGGATGGGTTGGCCCTTGCAGGAGGTGGTCACACTGTCCGTGGTGGCCCGGCCTTGCGCCGCACTCAATGCCCACTTGTCCAGTGGCGTGCGCTTGCTGGTGTTGAGCAACGACGGCCGCAGCCCTGCCGCCATCGCGGCCCTGTTGCGCGAACGTGGCTTCGGCCCTAGCCGTCTCACCGTGCTGGAACACCTGGGCGGTGAAGCCGAGCGGCGTATCGACGGTATCGCCAGCGACTGGAACGATCCGCTGATCGCCGACCTGAATCTGATCGCCATCGAGTGCGTCGCCGAGCCGAACACGCTGCGGCTGTCGCGACTGGCCGGCCTGCCGGACTCGGCCTTCCAGCACGACGGCCAACTGACCAAACGCGATGTGCGCGCCATCACCCTCGCCCGCCTGGCCCCGGTCCCTGGCGAACTGTTGTGGGACGTCGGCGCCGGCAGCGGCTCGATCGGCATCGAATGGATGCGCGCTCACCCCAGTTGCCGCGCACTGGCCATCGAGGCGGATGCGGGCCGACAAACGTTGATCGAACACAACCGCGATGCGCTCGGCGTTCCCGGCCTGCAACTGGTTCGCGGCAGTGCGCCGCTGGCCCTGGCCGGGCTGGAGCGACCGGATGCGATTTTCATCGGCGGCGGTGTCACCCGCGAAGGCGTGCTCGATACGTGCTGGGCCGAACTCAAAGCCGGGGGCCGGCTGATCGCCAACGCGGTCACCCTGCAAAGTGAGATGACCCTGATGACCTGGCGCGAACAACACGGCGGGGAGCTGACGCGCATTCATATCGCCCAGGCACAGCCGCTGGGCGACTTTGACACTTGGCGCCAGGCCTTGCCGATTACCTTGCTGGACGTGACGAAACCCTTCGATGCGTGACGAAACCGCCGAACAACCCGCACCACTGCGCAGCGGCCTGACCACCGGCAGTTGCGCCACGGCCACCAGCCTCGCCGCCGCGCGTCTGCTGCTGGATGGCACATCGGCCGATGCGGTGGAAATCGTGTTGCCCAAGGGCAAACAGGTGCAGATGCGCCTGGAGTTCTGCCGCCTCACCGAGGACGGTGCTGAAGCGGGAACCCTCAAAGACGCCGGTGACGATCCCGACGTGACCCACGGTGCCCTGCTTTACTCCCAGGTGCGCCTGAGTAGCGAACCCGGAACTCGCTTCAAGGCCGGTCGCGGCGTCGGCACAGTGACCCGGCCCGGGCTGGTGCTGGGTGTCGGCGAACCGGCGATCAACCCGGTGCCGCGCAAAATGATCAGCGAACACCTGGCCCGACTGGCCGACGAACTCGGCTACAGCGGCGGCTTCGAGGTCACGGTCAATGTCGAGAACGGCGAGGCGCTGGCATTGAAAACCATGAACCCGCGCCTGGGCATTCTTGGCGGCTTGTCGATACTCGGAACCAGCGGCATCGTCCGGCCGTTTTCCTGTGCGGCCTACATCGCCTCGATCCACCAGGGCATCGACGTGGCGAAAGCCAACGGTTACCTGCACATCGCCGCCTGCACCGGCAACGCCAGCGAAGACACCATGCGCCGGGTCTACAACCTGCCGGAAATCGCCCTGATCGAAATGGGCGACTTCGTTGGCGCCGTGCTCAAGCACCTGCGCAAAGTACCGGTGGAAAAACTCAGCCTGTGCGGTGGATTCGGCAAGATCAGCAAGCTGGCGGCCGGACACATGGACTTGCATAGTCGCCATTCGAGCATCGACCTGCCGCAACTGGCGCTTTGGGCGGCACAGGTCGGCGCCGATGTGGCGTTGCAGCAGAGCATCCGCGAGGCCAACACCAGCCAGCAGGCATTGGCCATGGCCGCCGAAGCCGGGGTCGCCCTGGGTGATGCAGTCTGCCGGCACGCCCTGGACTTTGCCCGCAGCGTGGTACCGGCGCAGGTTCAAGTGGAAGTCTTTGCCATCGATCGCCAGGGCGGGATCGTTGGCCATGCGGGAGCCTTTCAATGAAGCGCATCCTGTTGCTCGGCGGCGTGACCGAAGCCATGGCCATTGCCCGCACGCTGGGACCGCAGCACATCTATAGCCTGGCCGGTGTCGGTCGGGTGCCGACGGACCTGCAATGCCAGGTTCGCGTCGGCGGCTACGGCGGTGCCGAGGGCCTGGCGCAATTCATTGCCGATGAAGGCATCGATCTGCTGCTCGATGCCACTCACCCCTACGCCGCCCGGATCAGCCAGAACGCCGCGACCGCCGCGCGCTTGAGCGGTATCCCCTGCTGGGCGCTACGGCGTCCGGCCTGGCAAGCCCAGGCGGGTGATGACTGGCGGGAAGTCAGCGATTGGGCCGAACTGATCGACGCCCTGAAACCCTTCCGTCGACCGCTGTTCACCCTCGGTCGCGAGCCCCTGCAACACCTGGACGAAATTCCTGCGGAGCAATTCTGGACCCTGCGCGCACTGGATGTGTATCCGGGCAACGAGCGCTGCGAAGTGATCGGCGCACGGGGACCCTTCCTGATCGACGATGAACGTGAGTTGTTCGAACGGCGAAACATCGATGTGCTGATTAGCAAGAATAGTGGCAGCACGGCCACCGAGCCGAAGCTGGAAGTGGCGCGTGAGCGTGGGGTGCCGGTGATTGTCTTGAAGCGCCCCGAATTGCCAAGTGTGGAGCGGGAGTTTGGCTCGATGGCAGATATGCTCGATGCGCTACCAGTGTAGGACTATTCCTTAGACCTGCTAAACCTTGCGATTCCGCTGGCAGTATTCTCAGACGAAGCTGGCTATCGACTCTACGGCCTCAATCCTATAGTTCGCCTCCCCCTGAACCAATCAAGCGCACCCGGCACACAATATCGGTAATGAGGAGTAAATCATGGCCGAACAATTTACCCGTTTTGATGCCGTCGAGTTTCTCAAAACTCCGGAGGAAATGGCGGCTTATCTGGATGCCTGCTTTGAAGAAGGTGCCGGAGACGGCGTGCTGATACGTGCAGCGCTCAACGATATCGCCCGAGCAAAGGGCATGACACAAATCGCCCGTGATGCCGGTCTGGGACGCGAGAGTCTTTACAAAGCGCTGAGCAGTAGTGGCAATCCGGAATTCGCGACTATCATGAAAGTCATGAAAGCCTTGGGTCTGCGCTTGCATGCCATCGCTGTCTGATTACGCTGCGACACCAAACCGCACACCGTCTTTTTACTTATCGGCCCTGATCAGGCTAAATAGCCCGCGCCTGATCGCCCACCCAAACGGATTTGTCCCATGTCCCGACAACGGCTCGCAATTGCCTGGATAGCCTGCTTCGCAGTGCTGTTCAACATGCTCGCCATGCCGATGTCCGGAGCGATGGCGCAAACGGCGAAGTCACCTGCCGAACAGTTGTTGTGGGGCAGTTTCTGCAGTTCCAGCGGCACCAGGATGGTGGCGATTGCCATCGGGGACCTTGAACAGAAAGCCCCGCAAAACGACGATCACTCAAACATGCAGCATTGCTGGTGCTGCTCGGGTTCTGCGCCATTGGTGGCGTTGCCGGGGCATTCGCCGCAGCTGTACTTCGCCCGCTTCGAGTCCAACCGAAGCCTGCCCGCCACCTCCCTCAAAAGCCCGTCACCGCGCCAGCAATGGCCGAGTCTCAACCCCCGCGCGTCCCCTCTGGTGTGATTTTTTCTCGCAATTGACTGCGTTTTAAATCGTTCCGGAGAACTGCCATGTTGAACAAACTCATCGTTCTGGCTGCGTTGCTGCTGCCTGCCTGCTTTGCCAATGCCCACGAATACAAGGTCGGCGAACTGGAAATCGCGCATCCGTGGTCCCAGGAGTTGCCACCCAATGCGTCCACCGTTGCGGCGTATTTCGTGATCAACAATCAAGGCAAGACCGCCGACCGCCTGCTCAGCGTCGATACCCCCATTGCGGGCGAAGCGCAATTGCATGAGCACGTGATGCAAGGCGACATGATGAAAATGCAGCACGTACCGAGCGTGGAAGTGCCCGCCGGTGGCGAGGTCACTTTTGCCCCCATGGCCTATCACGTGATGTTGCTGGGCCTCAAGGACCGCAGCCTGCTGGTTGACGGCAAGCGTTTCCCCATGACACTGCACTTCGAAAAGTCCGGTGACGTGACGGTCGAAGTCGCGGTGCAGAAGCAGGCGCCGGATACCATGCAAGCGCACGTGCACAAGCCTTGATCGCCTGAACTGAAAACGCCCATGCGCCCGCTTAGCGCCAGGTCATCCAGGCCACGCAGTCAAGCATTGAGCCTGACACGCGGCAGCTGGATCAGCCTGTTCGCCATGCTGATGATCTTTATCGGTCCGCTGATTTCTCAGTCGATGCCGATGGATTCGCGCGCCATGTCGATGACCATGCCTGCCGGTATGAGCATGGACATGGACATGTCGGCGATGGAGCATGCCGACCATGCCACGCAAGCCACGCAAGCCACCGCCGAGCATTGCCCGCCAGCCCCGGGGCACCATCCGCTGTGGGAAAAGTGCGGCTATTGCAGCCTGCTCTTCAATTGCCCGGCACTGACCGGTGGCGTGTCTTTCGCCAACTTCGTCATCGCGCCCCTCAACACCTTCACCAGCCCCTCCCCACGCCTGGGTCATGCCCGGCAAACCTTCTTCCCCGGCGCCCGCACCCGCGCCCCGCCCGCCATCGCGTAAACACTCACTTCTGATTTCACACGGTCCGCAAGACAGCCCGCTCCCACAGGGACAGCTTCAGTCTGCCGTCCGTGTCGTTTACGACTGTTCGATGGAAATTGTCATGTCCAGGTTTTCTGCTGTCCCGTGCTTGAGCCCTGCCCAAGCCTCTTATGCCCTGAACGAATCCGGCGTACGTTTCAGGCACGCCACCACGATCCTGTGCGGTGCATTGCTCGCGCCCTCTGCGCTCGCCGATGAATATGCCGGTCACAGTGAAGAACTGAGCCCGACGGTGATTACCGCCGTTGCCCCCAGTTCACCCTTGACCATCGTCACCAACCCCAAGGACCCGCGCCAACCGGTGCCGGCCAGCGACGGTGCCGATTACCTGAAAACCATCCCGGGCTTCGCCATGGTGCGCAATGGCGGCACCAATGGTGACCCGGTGCTGCGCGGCATGTTCGGCTCGCGGCTGAACATCCTCACCAATGGCAGCATGATGCTCGGCGCCTGCCCGGGGCGGATGGACGCCCCGACCTCCTACATCTCGCCGGAAACCTACGACAAGCTCACCGTGATCAAAGGCCCGCAAACCGTGCTGTGGGGCCCGGGTTCTTCGGCCGGCACTATCCTGTTCGAGCGCGAGCCGGAGCACTTCGGCGAACTCGGTACACGGGTCAATGCCAGCGTGCTGGCCGGTTCCTACGGTCGCTTCGACAAACTGGTGGACGCGGCCGCCGGCGGTCAGTCGGGTTACGTGCGGGTCATCGGCAACACCGCGCACTCCGACGACTACCAGGACGGCAACAACGACACCGTGGCGTCGCACTATGACAAATGGAACGGCGACGTGGCCGTCGGCTGGACGCCGAATGCCGACACCTTGCTGGAACTGACCGCCGGCCGTGGCGATGGTGAAGCCCGCTACGCCGGGCGCAGCATGGACGGCTCGCAGTTCCTTCGCGAGAGCCTCGGCCTGCGTTTCGAGCAGTCCAACATCGGCGAGGTACTGGACAAGGTCGAGGCGCAGACCTACTACAACTACGCCGACCACGTGATGGACAACTACACCCTGCGCACGCCATCCGGCACCGGGATGATGGCCGACCCCATGGCCTCCAACGTCGACCGCCGCACCCTCGGCGCCCGGGTCAAGGCCACCTGGCGCTGGGCTGATGTGCAACTGATCAGCGGCATCGACGCGCAGACCAACGAGCATCGCCAGCGCGGCGCCATGGGTGTCGACACCTACAAGGACCTGCCGTACACCAAGGATGCCGACTTCCATAACTACGGCGTGTTCGGCGAACTGACCTGGTACGCCGCCGACCGTGACCGCCTGATCAGCGGCGCACGCCTGGACCGTGCCTCGGCCAAGGATTTTCGGCAGACCATCGGCTCGGGCATGATGACCCGCCCGAATCCGACCACCGACGACACCCGCGCCGACACCCTGCCCAGCGGTTTTATCCGCTACGAGCATGACCTGGCCGACAGCCCGACCACCTTGTATGCAGGCATAGGTCACACCCAGCGGTTCCCGGATTACTGGGAGCTGTTTTCACCCAAATCCGGCCCCGCCGGTTCGGTGAATGCCTTCGATTCGATCAAACCGGAAAAAACCACCCAACTCGATTTCGGCCTGCAATACAAGACCGAAGCACTCGAAGCCTGGGCCTCGGCTTACGTCGGGCAGGTGCGCGATTACATCCTGTTCAACTACACCCCGACAATGATGGGTACGACCTCGCAAGCCGAAAACATCGACGCGCGAATCATGGGCGGCGAACTGGGCGCCGCTTACAACTTCACCGACAACTGGAACGTCGACGCGACCCTGGCCTACGCCTGGGGCAAGAACAGCAGCGACGGCAATCCGTTGCCGCAGATGCCGCCGCTGGATGCCCGTTTCGGCCTGACCTACAGCGAAGACAAATGGAGCGCCGGCGCACTGTGGAGAGTGGTCGCCGCGCAAAACCGCATCGACCAGAACAAGGGCAACGTGGTCGGCAAGGACTTCGACAAGACGCCGGGCTTCGGCGTGTTCTCCCTCAACGGTGCCTATCGGATCAACAGCAACTGGAAGGTCAGCAGCGGCGTCGACAACCTGTTCGGCAAGGCTTACGCCGAGCACTTGAATCTGGCCGGCAACGCCGGTTTCGGCTACCCGGCCAATGACCCGCAAGCCATCAAGGAACCGGGGCGCACGCTCTGGACCAAGGTGGATATGAGTTTCTAAAAAGAAAAGTCAAAAGATCGTCCGAACGCGGCCCGAGCCTTCGGCAGCTCCTGCATTGGAGCACGTAAATGCTGTAGGAGCTGTCGAGTGAAATGAGGCTGCGATCTTTAAAAAAACAATTTGATTCGCCAATGCGGAGCACACGTGATGAAACAGCCCAAAGTGAATTTCTACAACCTGGCCTGGCGCTGGCATTTCTATGCCGGATTGTTCGTTGCGCCCTTCATGGTGATGCTGGCCCTGACCGGCACCCTCTACCTGTTCAAGCCGCAACTCGATTCGCTGATGTACAGCAGCCTGCTCAACGTCCCGGCCGGTCATCACACCGTCCCGGCCGACGACCTGCTGACGCGGGTGAAAACGGCTTACCCACAAGGCCAGGTCACCCAATACCTGCCGCAGGTCAACGCCGGGCGTAGCGCGCAGTTTGTCGTGCTCAACGATGACAAGGAGTTGAACGTGTTCGTCGACCCCTACCACGGCGACATCCTCGGTGAGCAAGACGCCAAGAAGAATCTGCAAGCCATTGCCCGAGCGATTCACGGTGAGCTGATGATCGGCACTGTTGGCGATCGGCTGATCGAGCTGGCCGCCGGTTGGGGCGTGGTGCTGGTGGTGTCCGGCATTTTCCTGTGGTGGCCGCGCGGTCAGGCGGCAGGCATTTTGTGGCCACGCCTGAACAGTCGTGGTCGCGTATTGTGGCGTGACCTGCACGCCGTCACCGGGTTCTGGGGCGCGTCCCTGCTGCTGGTGATGCTGCTCAGCGGCATGACCTGGACCGGCTTCTGGGGCAAGCAATACGCCGAAGTGTGGAACGTGTTCCCGGCGGCCATGTGGGATGACGTACCGAAGTCCGATGTCGAGGCGCGTAGCCTCAACACCGCGACCCGCCAGACCGTGCCGTGGGCCATGGAAAACACGCCGATGCCGATGTCCGGCGACCATGCCGAACACATGACCCACGACGGTGCAGCGGCCGGCCCGGCCTCGCCGATGATCCGGCTGCAAGACGTACAAAACATCGCCAGAGAGCGCAAGGTCGAGCCGGGTTACAGCATCACCCTGCCGACTACCGCGACCGGTGTGTTCACCATTGCCGTATTCGCCGACGACCCGCGCAACGACGCCACGCTGCACATCGATCAGTACACCGGCAAGGTTCTGGCCGATGTCCGTTTTGAGCACTACGGCGCCGTTGCCCGCGCCACGGAAATCGGTGTGATGCTGCACGAAGGCAAGATGTTCGGCACGCTCAACCAGATCGTCGTGTTGCTGATCTGCCTGATGATTTTGCTCAGCGCGGTCAGCGGCGTGGTGATCTGGTGGAAGCGCCGCCCCCAAGGAAAACTCGGCGTGCCGCCGCTGCGCCACGACCTGCCGAAATGGAAAACCGCGATGGTCATTATGCTTGGGCTGGCGGTGATGTTTCCATTGGTGGGGGCTTCGCTGGTGGTCGTGGGGGTAGTGGATCGGGTGCTGCTGTCGCGCTTCAATCGACAAGCTGAATCGGCCTCACCTTAATCATGAAGCAGCTGAGATGCGCGGATTAGAGGGGTCGATAGACTTCTGGCGCTTATCTCTGAAGCATAGGGCCTCTTCGCGGGCAGCTTGCCCGCGATGACGGCGGCACATCCAATATCACCGTGACTGAAACACCGTCTTCGCGAGCAAGCTCGCTCCTACAGTGCGAGACAATATCTGCGCCCCAATGTGGCGCGCATCTGCGCCCCAATGCGCCAGTCGCGATCCTTCATGGTGCGCTGCCCACACCGCGCAATCGCTCTAATACGACATTTCCCTGCCCTTCCCTGACCGGGCACAGCCCTTGCAAAACACACCTTCAGTAGTCTGCATCTGCCAACCAAGAAAACTCATAAGTTCATGGAGATCGCACAATGAAGCGTCGCAGTTTGATCAAGGCTTTCACACTCTCGGCATCCATTGCCGCGATGGGCATGACCTGGACCGTCCAGGCCGCCGAGACCATCAAGGTCGGTATTCTGCATTCGTTGTCCGGGACCATGGCGATCTCCGAAACGTCGTTGAAAGACATGGCGCTGATGACCATCGACGAGATCAACGCCAAGGGCGGCGTGAACGGCAAGATGCTCGAGCCGGTGGTGGTCGATCCGGCCTCGAACTGGCCACTGTTCGCCGAGAAGGGTCGTCAGTTGCTGACCCAGGACAAGGTCGCCGTGGTGTTCGGTTGCTGGACTTCCGTGTCGCGCAAATCGGTACTGCCGGTGTTCGAAGAACTCAACGGCCTGCTGTTCTACCCGGTGCAATACGAAGGTGAAGAGATGTCGCCAAACGTGTTCTACACCGGCGCCGCGCCGAACCAGCAGGCGATCCCTGCCGTTGAATACCTGATGAGCGAGGAAGGCGGCAGCGCCAAGCGCTACTTCCTGCTCGGCACCGACTACGTCTACCCGCGCACCACCAACAAGATCCTGCGTTCGTTCCTGCACTCCAAAGGCGTGGCCGACAAGGACATCGAAGAGGTTTACACCCCGTTCGGTCACAGCGACTACCAGACCATCGTCGCCAATATCAAGAAGTTCTCGGCCGGTGGCAAAACGGCGGTTATCTCCACCGTCAACGGCGACTCCAACGTACCGTTCTATAAAGAACTGGCCAACCAGGGCCTGAAAGCCACCGACGTTCCGGTCGTGGCGTTTTCGGTTGGCGAAGAAGAACTGCGCGGCATCGACACCAAGCCACTGGTGGGCAACCTGGCGGCGTGGAACTACTTCGAATCGGTCGAGAACCCGGTGAACAAGAAGTTCGTCGATGACTGGAAAGCCTACGCGAAGAAACACAACCTGCCGGGCGCCGACAAGGCGGTGACCAACGACCCGATGGAGGCCACTTATGTCGGCATCCACATGTGGGCGCAAGCGGCGGAAAAAGCCAAATCCACCGACGTCGACAAAGTCCGCGAAGCCCTGGCCGGCCAGACCTTTGCCGCGCCGTCCGGTTACACCCTGACCATGGACAAGACCAACCACCACCTGCACAAGCCGGTGATGATCGGCGAGATCCAGGCCGACGGTCAGTTCAACGTGGTGTGGCAGACAGAAGGGCCAATCCGCGCCCAGCCGTGGAGCCCGTTCATCCCGGGTAACGACAAGAAGCCGGAGTATGCGGTGAAGAGCAACTGAGTCATTGGGTGTCGAGCAGCACGACATTGCTCGGCCCGACACAAATCCTGTAGGAGCTGGCTTGCCAGCGAAGCCTTTGGCGTCAGCGGCGACCCGACAAGCCAGCTCCTACAAGGTCCGCGTATCACCAGGACATTTGACATGCCCACCGCCCTGTACCGTTTTTTCCTCGCCATCGCACTGTTATTGCCGATGGCCTCCCACGCCGGTGACGCCGAAGACTTCGTCGCCGCCAATCCCGTGCAGCAGGCCAAGTTGCTGGAAACCTGGGCCGCGCAGCCCGACCCGGCCCGTATCGAGTTGATCAATGCCCTGCAACAAGGCGAATTGACCCTCGACGGCCAGCCGAAAACCCTGCGCCTGAACAACCGCCTGCGGGGGCTGATCGACACCGCGCTGGCCAGCCATCAGTTGCTCGCCGCCGACGCCAAAACTCGTCTAGCCGCCGCGCAGCAATTGCAGAAAAGCGCCAAACCGGCGCAATTGAAATTCCTCGATAAGCAACTCGCTGGCGAACAGGACGAAGGTGTTCACGCTGCATTGAGCCTCGCCCTGGCCAACCTGCAACTGGTGGATGCCGACCCGGCCGTGCGCCTCGCCGCTGTGCGCCTGCTCGGCGAAACCGGCGACCCGCTGGCCCGCACCCGTCTCGAAAACCTGCTGGAGCCAGGCGTTGAAACCGACGCGAATGTGCGTACCGCCGCTGAAACCAGCCTCGCTCAAGTCAAACGCAAACTGCTGGTCGGCGAGCTCCTGGGGCAGGCCTTCAGCGGCATGTCCCTAGGCTCGATTCTGCTGCTCGCAGCCCTGGGACTGGCGATCACTTTCGGTCTGCTCGGCGTGATCAACATGGCCCATGGCGAGATGCTGATGCTCGGCGCCTACTCGACCTACGTGGTGCAGTTGATGTTCCAGCGCTTCGCCCCGCAGGCCATCGAGTTCTATCCGCTGATCGCGTTGCCTGTGGCATTTTCCGTCACCGCCGCCATCGGCATGGCGCTTGAGCGTACGGTGATTCGCCACCTCTATGGTCGTCCACTGGAAACCCTGCTCGCCACCTGGGGCATCAGCCTCATGCTGATCCAACTGGTTCGACTGGTGTTCGGCGCCCAGAATGTCGAAGTGGCCAACCCGACCTGGCTGTCGGGCGGAATTCAAGTACTGCCCAATCTCGTGCTGCCCTATAACCGCATCGTCATCATTGCCTTTGCCTTGTTTGTGGTGGTGCTCACGTGGCTGTTGCTAAACAAGACTCGCCTGGGTCTCAACGTGCGCGCAGTCACCCAGAACCGCAGCATGGCCGCCTGCTGCGGCGTCCCGACCGGGCGCGTGGACATGCTCGCCTTCGGCCTCGGCTCGGGCATCGCCGGCCTCGGTGGCGTGGCCCTGAGCCAGATCGGCAACGTCGGCCCGGACCTCGGCCAGAGCTACATCATCGACTCTTTCCTGGTGGTGGTGCTCGGCGGCGTCGGTCAGTTGGCCGGTAGCGTACTGGCGGCGTTTGGCTTAGGGATCGCCAACAAGATTCTCGAACCGCAGATCGGTGCCGTGCTCGGCAAGATTCTCATCCTCGCGCTGATCATTCTGTTCATCCAGAAACGTCCGCAAGGCCTCTTCGCACTCAAAGGACGGGTGATCGACTGATGAACCAGCCCCTGCTCGTTACCGCGACCCAAAAAGCCGGCCCCAACGTCTCGATTGCCGTAGGTGCAGTGATCCTCGTTGTGCTGCTGGCGTTACCGCTGCTATCGCTGTTATCGCCCGACAGCACGTTTCATGTTTCGGCCTACACACTGACACTGGTGGGCAAGATTCTTTGCTACGCCATCGTCGCCCTGGCACTGGATCTGGTCTGGGGTTACGCCGGCCTGCTGTCCCTCGGCCACGGCCTGTTCTTCGCCCTCGGCGGTTATGCCATGGGCATGTACCTGATGCGCCAGGCCTCGGGCGATGGTTTGCCGGCGTTCATGACCTTCCTGTCGTGGACCGAAATGCCATGGTTCTGGACCGGCACCAGCAGCTTCCTCTGGACCCTGTGCCTGGTGGTATTGGCACCGGGGTTGCTGGCGTTGCTGTTCGGCTTCTTCGCCTTCCGTTCGCGGATCAAGGGTGTGTATTTCTCGATCATGACCCAGGCCCTGACCTTCGCCGGGATGCTGCTGTTTTTCCGCAACGAAACCGGCTTCGGTGGCAACAACGGCTTCACCAACTTCCGTACGATTCTTGGCTTCGGCATCACTGAGCCAGGCACCCGTGCCATGCTGTTTTTCGCCACGGTGCTGTTGCTGGTTGCGAGCCTGTTTATCGGCTGGCGCCTGGCACAGAGCAAGTTCGGCCGGGTCCTGACCGCACTGCGCGATGCGGAAAATCGCCTGATGTTCTGCGGCTACGACCCGCGCGGTTTCAAGTTGTTCGTGTGGGTGTTGAGTGCGGTGTTGTGTGGCCTGGCCGGTGCGTTGTACGTGCCGCAAGTGGGGATCATCAACCCGAGCGAGATGTCGCCGACCAACTCCATCGAAGCGGCAGTCTGGGTGGCTCTCGGCGGGCGCGGCACCTTGATCGGTCCGCTGCTCGGCGCCGGCGTGGTCAACGGCATGAAGAGCTGGTTCACCGTGGCGTTCCCCGAGTACTGGCTGTTCTTCCTCGGCGCGTTGTTCATCATCGTGACCCTGTATCTACCCAAAGGCGTGATCGGTTTATTGAAGAAAAGAGGTGAGCAATGAGAGTCACTGCAACCGCTGAATTCATGCTCGAACCGGCTTTTTTTCCTGTAGAGCCCAACAAGGACGCAGGCAGCAGCCGCGATGCCATCGGCCTTGGCCAACGGGTCGGGCCAGGCCTGAATACGCGGCACGGCACCATCCTGACCCTGGAAGACATCAGTGTCAGCTTCGACGGTTTCCGCGCACTGAACAGCCTGAATCTGTACATCGGCGTCGGCGAACTGCGCTGCATCATCGGCCCCAACGGCGCGGGCAAGACCACACTGATGGACGTGATCACCGGCAAGACCCGTCCCAGTCACGGCAAGGCCTGGTACGGCGAAACCCTGGACCTGACGCAAATGAGCGAAGTGCAGATCGCCCAGGCCGGTATCGGCCGCAAGTTCCAGAAGCCGACGGTGTTCGAAGCTCTGACGGTGTTCGAGAACCTGGAGCTGGCGCAGAAAACCGACAAATCCGTTTGGGCCAGCCTGCGGGCGCGTTTGAACGGCGAGCAGAAAGACCGCATCGCCGAAGTGCTGGAGACCATTCGCCTGACCTCCTCGGTCAATCGGCCGGCGGGCCTGTTGTCCCATGGCCAGAAGCAGTTCCTGGAGATCGGCATGTTGTTGATGCAGGACCCGCAATTGCTGCTGCTTGACGAGCCGGTCGCGGGCATGACCGACGCCGAAACCGAATTCACCGCCGAACTGTTCAAGACCCTGGCCGGCAAGCACTCGCTGATGGTAGTCGAGCACGATATGGGCTTCGTCGGTTCGATTGCCGACCACGTTACTGTGCTGCATCAGGGCAGTGTGCTGGCCGAAGGGTCACTGGAGCAGGTGCAGGACAACGAGCGGGTGATCGAGGTTTATCTCGGTCGCTGAGTTTCATCCCATGTAGGAGCTGACGAGTGAAACGAGGCTGCGATCCTTGATCTTGCTTTTGAAGATCAAGATCAAAAGATCGCAGCCTTCGGCAGCTCCTACAAGGGATTTGAGGAGTATTTGAGAATGCTGCAAGTCGACAAGCTGCACCAGTACTACGGCGGAAGCCACATCCTGCGTGGCCTGACATTTGACGTGAAGGTCGGCGAAGTCACCTGCCTGCTCGGGCGTAACGGCGTGGGCAAGACCACCCTGCTCAAATGCCTGATGGGGTTGCTGCCGGCCAAGGAAGGCGCAGTGAACTGGGAAGGTAAACCGATCACTACGTTCAAGCCGCACCAGCGTGTGCATGCCGGCATCGCTTACGTACCGCAGGGCCGGGAAATCTTCGGCCGCCTGACCGTGGAAGAAAACCTGCTGATGGGGCTGTCGCGTTTTCCCGGCAGCGAAGCCAGGGAAGTCCCTGCCTTCATCTACGAACTGTTCCCGGTGCTGCTGCAAATGAAGCAACGACGCGGCGGCGACCTGTCCGGTGGCCAGCAACAGCAACTGGCCATTGGCCGGGCGCTGGCCAGCCGCCCTCGTCTGCTGATCCTCGACGAGCCCACCGAAGGCATCCAGCCGTCGGTAATCAAGGAGATCGGTGCCGTGATCAAAAAGCTCGCAGCCCGGGGCGACATGGCGATTCTGCTGGTGGAGCAGTTCTACGATTTCGCTGCCGAACTGGCTGACCAGTACCTGGTGATGTCCCGAGGCGAGATCGTGCAACAGGGTCGCGGAGAAAATATGGAGGCCGAGGGTGTGCGCGGCCTGGTTACGATCTAATCTGTAGTGTCCTAACGATAATCAGAAATCATGAATTTACTTGCCCAGACAACGCTGTTCACCCCGAGCTGGCACGCCGAGCTGGAGCTGGGTTACGCCCGCTTCGGCGATAGCACACGTCCGGTCCAGCGCCGCCACTTGGGTCCGCTGCGGGTACAAAAGCATCTGTATGCCGAAGGGCCTGAAGTCTGCCAACACATCATCGTCCACCCGCCAGGCGGGATTGCCGGCGGTGATCGGCTGGATATTTCAGCCCGCGTCGAGCGCGATGCCTGGGCGCAGATCACCAGCCCCGGCGCGGCCAAGTGGTATCGCGCCGCCGGCCCCGCCTATCAGCAGCTGAAGTTGAAGGTGGCAGCCGGTGCGACACTGGAATGGCTGCCTCAGGAGACGATCATTTTCAGCGCGGCCCAGGCTGAACTCAGCACCTGCATCGACCTTGAAGGCGATGCACGGCTGTTCTATTGGGACGTCGTGGCGCTGGGCCGGCCGGCCAGTGGCGAGCGCTTCAACCTTGGGCACTTCCAGGCACATCTGGATATCCGCCGCGATGGCCAGTTGCTCTGGCATGAACGCCAGCGAGTTGTCGGGGCGGACGGTTTGCTCGATTCACCCATCGGGCTGGACGGGCAACCGGTGTTTGCTACGTTGTTGGTGACGGGTGAGATCGATAGCGAACTGCTGGAAACCTGCCGCTCGCTGCCCAACGACGTGCGCGGGGATTTGACCCAATTGCCGGGGTTGCTGGTTGCCCGATGCCTGGCCAGTGAGGCGCTGTTGGCGCGGGGATGGCTGATTGAATTGTGGCGATTGCTCAGGCCGGCGTTGCTCGGTCGCGAGGCCGTCCCACCCCGAATATGGAACACCTGACACCGAATCGCGTAGGAGCTGGCTTGTCGGGTCGCCGCATCGCAGCGAAGGCGTACTTGCCGACGCCAAAGGCTTCGCTGGCAAGCCAGCTCCTACAGGGTCCGTACTAATAGTTCCAACACCTTTCAACTGCCGAATATGGATTCTCAACGATGGACCTGACCCCACGCGAAAAAGACAAGCTGCTGATCTTCACCGCCGGCCTGGTGGCCGAGCGACGTTTGGCTCGCGGCGTGAAACTCAATTACCCGGAAGCCATGGCCTACATCTGCGCCGCGCTGCTTGAAGGCGCACGCGACGGGCAGACGGTGGCCGAGCTGATGCACTTGGGAACCACCCTGCTGACCCGCGAACAAGTGATGGAAGGAATCCCGGAAATGATCCCGGAAGTCCAGGTCGAGGCCACCTTCCCCGACGGCACCAAACTGGTCACCGTCCACCAACCCATCGCCTGAGGCCGCGCCATGACTTACCACATCCGCGATGCCGTGCATGCCGATCTGCCGGCCATCCGCGACATCTACAACGACGCGGTGCTCAACACCACGGCGATCTGGAACGAGCACGCGGTCGACCTCGACAACCGCCAGGCCTGGTTCAGCGCCCGACAATCCCAGGCTTATCCGATTCTGGTGATCGTCGATGCCGACGACACGGTGCTCGGGTACGCCTCGTTCGGCGACTGGCGGCCATTCGACGGTTTCCGCCACACCGTCGAGCACTCGGTCTATGTGCGCAGCGACCAGCGCGGCAACGGCCTCGGCCCGCAACTGATGCAAGCGCTGATCGAACGCGCCAAAGGCTGCGGTAAGCACGTGATGGTCGCGGCTATCGAAAGCGGTAACGCTGCCTCCATTCGCTTGCATGAGCGCATCGGCTTTATCGCCACCGGGCAAATGCCGCAGGTCGGCACGAAGTTCGGCCGTTGGCTGGACCTGACTTTCATGCAACTGACCCTCAATCCTGGCGCGCAACCACCCGCCGCCAACAAGGAGTGATCGCCCATGAACCCCGCCCAACTGCGACGCGTCAACGTTGAAAGCTTTGCGCATTATCGTCAGGGCCTGATCGACCTGCTGCTCGATGCCGTCGGCTATGGCGCCAGTGTCGGCTTCATGGCTGACCTCGATGCGACCCAGGCCCACGCGTATTTCGATGAGGTCCAGGACAACCTGAACAAGGGCAAGGTGTTGCTGTGGGTGGTGGTCAAGGATGAGCAGGTACAGGCCAGTGTGCAACTGTGTCTGTGCCAGAAGGCCAACGGTCTGAACCGTGCCGAAGTGCAGAAGTTGCTGGTGCGCGAACATGCGCGGCGTCGCGGTCTGGGCCAGCAACTGATGAGTGCCCTGGAGGCGGCCGCCCTGCAGCACAAGCGCGGCATGCTTTATCTCGACACCGAAGCCGGCTCGCCCGCCGAAGACTTCTACCAATCGCTGGGCTATACCCGCGCCGGTGAAATTCCCGATTACGCCTGCGACCCGAGCGGCCGCTACAAGCCGACTGCCCTCTACTACAAGATTCTCCAAGGAGCCCATTGATGATTCCCGGTGAATACCAGATCCAACCCGGCGAGATCGAGCTCAACGCTGGCCGGCGCACCCTCAGCCTCAAGGTAGCGAACAGCGGCGACCGGCCAATCCAGGTCGGCTCGCATTACCACTTTTTCGAAACCAACGATGCCCTGACGTTCGACCGCGCTGCCAGTCGCGGCATGCGCCTGAACATCCCGGCCGGCACGGCGGTGCGTTTCGAACCGGGGCAGAGTCGCGAGGTCGAGTTGGTGGACCTGGCCGGGCATCGCCGGGTGTTCGGCTTTGCGGGGCGGATCATGGGTGACCTGTGATTAGCACCTGCCCTTGTGGCGAGGGGGCTTGCCCCCGTTCGGCCGCGCAGCGGTCGTAAAACCGGCCACCTCGGTTCGTCAGACAAACCTAATCAACCAGATTGCGAGCGCTTCGCACTCGAACGGGGGCAAGCCCCCTCGCCACAATTAATTTGTGCAAGGAATTCCGATGAAGATTTCCCGTCAAGCCTACGCCGACATGTTCGGTCCCACCGTCGGTGACAAGGTGCGTCTGGCCGATACCGAGTTATGGATCGAAGTGGAACAGGACTTCACCACCTACGGCGAAGAAGTGAAATTCGGCGGCGGCAAAGTCATCCGTGACGGCCAGGGTCAGAGCCAGTTGCTGGCCTCGGAAGTGGTCGACACTCTGATCACCAACGCGCTGATCATCGACCACTGGGGCATCGTCAAGGCGGACGTCGGCCTCAAGGACGGGCGCATCGCCGCAATCGGCAAGGCCGGCAACCCGGACATTCAGCCCAATGTCACCATCGCCATCGGTGCCAGCACCGAGGTGATCGCCGGCGAAGGCATGATCCTCACCGCCGGCGGCATCGACACCCATATCCACTTCATCTGCCCGCAACAGATCGAAGAGGCGCTGATGAGCGGCGTTACCACCATGATCGGCGGCGGCACCGGGCCGGCCACCGGCACCAACGCCACCACGTGCACCTCCGGGCCGTGGCACCTGGCGCGCATGCTTCAGGCTGCCGATGCGTTCCCGATGAACATTGGCCTGACCGGCAAGGGTAACGCCAGCCTGCCGGAGCCGTTGATCGAACAGGTCAAGGCCGGCGCCATCGGCCTCAAGCTGCACGAAGACTGGGGCACCACGCCAGCGAGCATCGACAACTGCCTGAATGTGGCCGATCAGTACGATGTGCAGGTGGCGATCCACACTGACACCCTCAACGAGTCGGGCTTCGTCGAAACCACCCTCGCCGCCTTCAAGGGCCGCACCATTCACACCTACCACACCGAAGGTGCCGGTGGCGGCCACGCCCCGGACATCATCAAGGCCTGCGGTTTTGCCAACGTGCTGCCGAGCTCGACCAACCCGACCCGGCCATTCACCCGCAACACCATCGACGAACACCTCGACATGCTGATGGTCTGCCACCACCTGGACCCGAGCATTGCCGAAGACGTGGCCTTCGCCGAAAGCCGCATCCGCCGCGAAACCATCGCGGCCGAAGACATCCTCCACGACCTCGGCGCCTTCTCGATGATCAGCTCCGACAGTCAAGCCATGGGCCGCGTCGGCGAAGTCATCACGCGCACCTGGCAGACCGCCGACAAAATGAAAAAGCAGCGTGGCCCGCTGCCCGGCGATGGTGAAGGCAACGACAACTTCCGCGCCAAACGCTACATCGCCAAATACACCATCAACCCGGCGATCACTCACGGCATCAGCCATGAAGTGGGCTCGGTGGAAGTGGGTAAATGGGCGGATCTGGTGCTCTGGCGCCCGGCGTTTTTCGGTGTCAAACCGACGCTGATTCTCAAGGGCGGAGCCATTGCGGCCAGCCTGATGGGTGACGCCAATGCCTCTATCCCGACGCCGCAACCGGTGCATTACCGCCCGATGTTCGCCAGCTTTGGCGGTTCGCTGCACGCCACCAGCCTGACCTTCATCAGCCAGGCGGCGCAGCAGGCCGGCTTGCCGGAAGCCTTGGGTCTGAAGAAGAAAATCGCCGTGGTCAAAGGTTGTCGCGACGTGCAGAAAACCGATCTGATTCACAACGATTACCTGCCAGATATCGACGTCGATCCTCAAACCTATCAGGTCAAGGCTGACGGTGTATTGCTGTGGTGTGAGCCAGCGCAAACCCTGCCAATGGCCCAGCGTTATTTCCTGTTCTGAGCAATGAAGCCCCGGACGCCAGGCGTTCGGGGCTTAGGGATCAGCTACCGATTCTGGTGTTCACCTTGTCCAGTTTGGCTCGGTCCAGAGCCTGCTGGGTCAAGGTTTTTTCGAGGTCCTTGATGGCCTGAAATATGTCTTCATCCTCAGCGTTTGCCAGCCTCAGCTTGAGGGCATCGAGTTCCTGCCGATAGGTCGTTTCCATGAAGGTTTACCAGATCGGTTGCTCAAGGATCCGCTCGGTCAGCAAGCCCCCTTCCTCCAGAGCCAGCACACGTTGACAGGCCGCCTCGATCATCTCCTTGCTCACCTTGGAAATAGCCCGGAACTGCATGCCTCGCGCTTGCCATGGCAGATCCAGGCGTTCCGCCAGATCCGTCATGTAAGCCAAATGCACCTCAACTTCATCGATGATTCCACCTTCGGTTCCGGGGCGATAAAAGGTTTCTCCGGCCCGCACGCGCTCAGCGACACGCTCGCGGGCAATCCTGCCCAGTTCGTCCAGACGCGACTTGCCCCTCGCCAGTTGCAGCAGCTCGGCTTCCACCAGCCCCGGATTGGCCAATGCACGAGCCTCGTGCACTAATACCTCGACGCCCATGGCATTGAACAACTGAGTGCCGCCATCGACACAGTTAGTGGTACTGGTCGCCTCGGCAAACAGTTTTTCCCGTAACTCGGTTCTTTCGGCCATGGCCTCCAGCATGCGCCACACTTTGGCGGTGAGTTCGATACGATAACTTTTGTCGTCGGCCTTGAAATCATAGGACTCGGTCAGCCGTCGGATCTCATTGAAAAACGGCAGCGAGCCATGCTCGTCTTCAACGCTGTCCCAGATTTCCTGCTTCGCATTCCACTGTGCATTGCTCAGCCCTTCTCCCCATTCGGAACTGTCGAGTACGCCGCGTGGGGGATAGGCTCGATCGGGGTCCAGACCGAGCGATTCGATGTAGGTACGCACCCGCTCAAGGTTCTCGGGCGAAATCCAGCCCTCCTCGCGGGTAAAAAATGTGCGCGCCAGCAACTCCGCACGGAAGGAACCAGGCGCCACTTCGGGAATTTGCGTGAGTACGTTGAACTCAAGGTTCAGATAAATGCTACGCGGGCGATTGCGGCCAAGGTAACCCGTGGGCCATGTATTGAGCTGGCCATGGTTAAGGGTAATCGCCTGCAAGTTGGACATACGACTGACATCAGGCGGCAAGCGCAACGGGTTGTTATCCAGGCGCAACAGGTGCAAGCGGGTCAGTCCCCTGAGGTGGGCGATCCCCGCGCTGTCCAGGGAGATGTTGTTATCGCTGAGCACCAGATGAGTCAGCTGGCGCATGTTGCCGATCTCTTGAGGAAACAGGGTCAATCTGTTTTGCGTCATGTTCAACTGCCGCAATTGCCGGAATGACCGCAGGAATCGGACATGCTCATTACGCAGTCGTACATTGTTCAGGCTGAGTTCGGTTACGTGATCAAAATTGGCCGCCAGTTCAGGCATCGTCGCCAAATGCCTGTCCAGAGGAAAACCATCCAGATTCAGTGCCTGCGGCGCCACGATACCGGGTGCCTCAACGCCCGCCGGTCCGGTGCGCTGCAAGCAGCGGCGGAGCTTCGTGTAGAAATCGTTTCTGGATTTCCACTCCGCGACTCCGTCGGGCGAAAGACGAAAGGATTGGGTAGATTGGTTGAGCCAACGATGCATTGAATTATTAAAGTGATCGAAATCGGTTTCCATCGCAGTCACTCGCTGGTCGGCCGACTCACCAAAAGCGTTCAGAAGCGCCTGCACCTGACTGTCATCCAGACCTGGAAGCAGTGAGCTTATACGTTTTCTCAAAAGATCCGGATCTTGTGAGTGCATCCTGTAAGCGCGCATTCCACCACGCAAACGCATGATCTGCGGATCGTAAGCGGGCTTGCGTATCGGGTGATCCAGCAGGGTTTTCGAGAACGTGTCGTGTGACAGCGGCGCTTGTTTAACTGCCTGACGCAACTGCGCGCCCTGATTGATCTCATACCCCAGCGTTTTGCGGTCGGCATCGGGCAAGGCATGCAGCAATGCCCCGTACAGATCGTCCGCTCCATGCAGATGGCCACCCTCATGATCGTATGTTTCATAGCGCCCGTCCTCGCGCATTACCAACACCTTGCGCACCGAGGCATCGACCGGACCAACGCTGTCTTGCAGTGCACCGGTGAAGGAAAAAGCGCGGACTTCGATGCGCATCTCCGTTGGCCATTTCGGCCAGTTTGCCAGGGTATGCAGCGCCAGTCGGTCGGTGTCGGCATTACTCAATTCGTCTAGATAAAGCCCTTCATAGGCGCGACTCAAACGCAGGCCGAACACAGACTTGCGCGCCATTTCGCGCAAGCGCAACGGGATCCGTCTGTCTCGGGTCAACTTCAACAACTCGGCTTCAGTGGCATCGTCCAGCAGGGCTTGTGCGGCGGCGTTCGACAGGTCCGGAAAATCCCGCTTCAGCAGGTTTATCCGCGCATCGCTGGTGGTTTCCCGGGCCTCGTACAACGTATCGAACAGTGTTTTTTTGCTGTCTTGCGCCTGACGGGCGATACGTTTTTGCAGCTCGGCAATACGCGCCGAGCGTTCTTTGGCAACTTCACTGCCGAACCAGTCCTGCAATTGCGATTCGCTGAGGGCGTCAACCACTCGTGTCGGCAGGCGGCCTTCGCAAACATCCGCCCGGGAAACGTTGAGGGTATTTTCAGGCGTAGCCTCAGCTGCACCGAAATTCAGTGATGGTCGGCCCGAAGCGGCATCGGCTTCCAGCACCAGGGCCCTGGATTCCGGCCAGCCATGTAACACCGTCACAAACCCTGTCACTTTCTCCGACAGTTCCTGCGGCACCTGACCATTGAGGACTTGCGCACTGAGCTTGTCGGCATCAGCGTAAGCCTTGAAGCGCTTCAGCGTGTCCACGAGCAAGGGCGCCGGTGGCTCATTTTCGACGTGCATACGACGCAGTACGCCTTCGTCGACACCGCTGACATGCCGCACCTGTTCCAGCACTTCGTCACTTATCCCCTCCACTGATGGACCGAGGCGCCGCAACAGCTTGCCCTTGTCCCATTCGATCGGTTGTTCGAACTCCGTGTGCCAGGCGCCAGCACCGTTGTGTTCGATGTTCAGTTGATAGGCATCTGGCCGCTTGGGATGTTGCAGTCGAGGCTGTCCAGTGAGCGGATCCTCCTTGAGCACGAATTGCTTGCCCTCGAGCGGCAGCACTTTGCGCCCGTCATGCTCGATGACGCCGAAGTCATCGGGCGTTGCGGTTTCGGGCAGCGTCAGGCGGTGCTCATAAGGTGCATGATCGGGTTTGATCAAACGTGTTTTTCCGTTGGGTAGTTCCACCGGTTTAAGGCCGTCGATCAGGGGTGATGGTTTGATCGGCGAGGGGCCTTTGGGCAGCACGTGTCCCATGAACATCAGGGCCAATTGTGCACCGTTGATCAAGAAACTGTTGATGTGCGCCGCGCCCTCTTCGACGTCACCCTTGCTCCAGTCTTCAATGCCCTCGACCAGCTCCGCCTGCAATTGCGCGGCCATCAGGCCCAGCATGGCCGGCCCCAGCACCGGCACCAGCATTGCGCCAAAGTTGAACACGTTCCAGGCGATGTCCAGATAGCCGCTCAGGCGTTTCCAGCGAGCATTGGCGTCTTCGTCATCGGTCGGCACCGCGATCAATCGGGCATCGGCGATGGCTTTGTCGCGTCGCTCACGAAACAGACGGTCCCACAGGTCGTCGCTGATCAGATGAGTGACAGGTTGCGCATTAGGGTTTTCCACCGGCGTTTCTCGCCACCATGGGCCCATGTCCAGCGGTTCGCGCCGTTGCCAGGTGAGGGTCTTGAGCCGCTCGTTGACCCGGCTGAAAAAAATCGCCTTGTCTTTCTGTGCGACAAAACGACTGAAAAAAACCTGGTAGTCACTTTCACGCAGTTGGCCGATCAGCGTTTTCATGAAGTCGGTGAGCGAGGCATATTCCTTCAGCGGATGGTCCGGGTCATCCGGCACCCAGGCGATCAAATGCCCGCTCAACCGATTCTGGCTGTAGATTTCGTCCTTGCGCAGCATCTCTTCCACCACGCCTTTCGGGCCGTTGGCGAAAAAAGCCTTGAGCAGGCGAAAGGTATCGAAGCTATTGGGTAGCGAGGAAGTTGCCCGTCGGGAGAAATCAAGCCATTGCTTGAGTGCATCGGGCGTCAGCTCATCAATGGCCCTTTTGACCGCCGCTGGTTCGGCCACAGCGCTGAACAGCACAACGCCAGTCATCTGGCAGCCCATTAGCGACAAACGATGACTTTGCAGCGCACGGCCATACCACTGGATATCAGACTTGCCGTCGATCAGTGCGCCGATCGATGCGTAGCCGTGCAGGCCGATATCGCCCTTGAGATACGCCGTCGTCGACGCCAGTTTGAGGGCCGCTTTGTCACTGGCGATCGAGCGTTCCTTGAGCAGGCGAGCGGCATTGGCATCTGCGGGGGTGAGCAATGACTTGATGTGAGTCTGGTATTGCCCGCCTATATCAACGCGGCGACACAGCGCCGCAAATTTTTGCGGGGTGATGATCTTGATCTCGTGCAGGTCGCCACGAAAGTCCTTGCGGAACACCGCGGAGCCGCTGCGAAACGCGTCATCACGGGTTTCATCCTCTTCGAAGTTGTGCAGCGCTGCTTCGAGCAGCGTAGAGCGACGGATAGTACTGGCCTGGGTATCGATTACACCGGCGATTTTGTTCGGCACATACAGGCGCAATTGCAGGTCATTCGGATTGCCATGCTCGTTGAAGTTCGAGAGCAACAGGGTTTTGAGCAACGGCTCGGCAAAGGCCTTGATGTCGTGCTGCAAATCGCCGAGCAATTCGTCCAGCCGCCCTTGCAGGCGCCAGCGCTCGTCGATGAGTTGCTTGAGATAGTCGCGGTCCATCGGTCGGGCTTTCAGATACCAGGCAGGGAACGTCGGCTGTACATCCACCGCCGTCAGGAGTCTGGCCCGTGGTGCTTCGGTAATCGCCTTGGGGATCAACGGTTTTATCCGTTGGTGATGAACCCCGTTGTCTTCCTTTGTTGCCGGACTGGACGGCCCTGTTGCATTGCTTCCTTGCAATTGAGGCATGTCTTGAACACCTTCAAACCATTGATTGGGTCTCTATGGTTATGCGCTTGTCCCGTGAACAAAAGCGCAAATAATCGTTGGTTCAATGTACAAAAACAGCCCTGTGCATTCGAAAATCCAGGCGCCGAAAATATCTATTTACCTCACCACACAACCACGAATGTGCCGGCTTTTATCGCGAGCAAGCTCGCGCCTGCAATGGATCGTGCTGTTCACAAATCCTGTGTTCACAGCAATCACCCGTGGGAGCGAGCCTGCTCGCGAAAGCAACCTGACAGCCCATACAAAAACACCAGAACGCTTACTCGACCAGCAGCCGCCCCAACCGCTGCTTGAGCATTCGATTCTCCGCCCGCAGGTGCTGGACCTCTTCAAGCAGGTCCAGCGCCAGGGCGACGCCTTCCCATTCCAGCTCCAGATCGCGCCGCAGCTTGACGGCGCGTTTGGCCAAGGTCAGCTCATAATCGTTGAAACGCCAGTCCTTGGGCTGGGCGCCCTGAGGTTCGAGGATGCCGTGTTCGACAATTTCGATCACATGGACGTCCGACAAATCGGCCGCCTCACAGAATTCTGCCAGGTCCAGTTGAACGATCAGGGGGCTGCTCATGACGGGCTACTCCATGTCTGGGTTCAGAAGTGTTCTCTGGGATCGAACGCGGCTTTTTTCGCCAGTTCCTGCCACAGGGCCTTGATGTCATCGTCGGATTTCTTCGGCATGACAGCCTTCAGTTGTACGAACAGATAACCGCGCTCACCGGCCTTGTTCATCAGGCCATGGCCCTTGGCGCGCATGCGCTGGCCGTTCTGGCTGCCCGCCGGTACCTTGAGGTTGATCTTGCCGGTCAGGGTCGGCACGGCGACTTCGGCTCCCAGCGCCAGCTCCCACGGTGCCAATGGCAAGGTGATGATCAGGTTCTCGCCTTCGACGTCGAATTTCGGGTGCGGGGCAAAACGGATCGTCAGGTACAGGTCGCCATTGGCGCCGCCACCCACGCCCGGAGCGCCCTGCCCCTTGAGGCGAATGCGCTCGCCGTCGGTCACACCGGCGGGGATCTTCACGTTCAGGCTTTTGCTGGTGTTGCTCACATGCTGCCCGGCCGCGTTGTACTGCGGTACCTGGAAGGTGACTTTCTTCGACTCGGTCGACAGTGTTTCTTCGAGAAAAACCCCAAGCTCCATTTCCACGTCTTGCCCTCGGCGTCCGGTGCTGCGACGCGACTGTCCACCACCACCAAAGCCTGGCCCACGATTGCCGAAGATCGAACTGAAAAAGTCCGAAAAATCGCCCGTGTCCTGGCCGCCACCACCGAAACCGCCACGGCTCTGCCAGCCCGGAGGCCCCTGGAATGGCTGGCCGTGCTGGCCATAGCGGCGCAAATCATCGTATTCGGCGCGTTTATCGGCGCTTTTCAGCGCTTCATAGGCTTCAGACGCGTCCTTGAACTTGGCCTCGGCGTCCTTTTCCTTGCTGACGTCTGGGTGGTATTTGCGCGCCAGCTTGCGATAGGCGGCCTTGATCGCCTTGTCGTCTGCTGTCGGCTCCACACCGAGAATCTTGTAATAGTCTTTGAAGTCCATCGAAGGAATCACCATCCGTTATCAGAATCGCACCACAGGCCACAGCATGCGCTTGTTTGCAGCCATTGGTCTGACCGATCTCAAATTTGTGACCGGGCGGCGCAGCAGAAGTTTATCGGCAGCAGGCGGGGCTTCTTGCGAGCACTCCCGCGGCTGTCCGGTTGATGCAGGGTAGTTTGGGGGGAATGCCCCATCTTTCAAGGCATCGTCTGCGAAGAATTAGCAGATAACCGGCCTTCGAATCTGGCGCGCTCTGACATACACTGCGCGGCCGTTTTTTAACCGGAACCTGAAAGACATGAACAACGCATCTCCAGCCCGTGCCTTGGGTATCGACTTTGGCACGTCCAACTCCACTGTCGGCTGGCTGCGCCCCGGCGTGGAAACGCTGATCGCGCTGGAGGACGACAAGATTACCCTGCCGTCAGTGGTCTTCTTCAATATCGAGGAACGTCGCCCGGTGTACGGCCGGCTGGCGCTGCACGAGTACCTGGAAGGCTACGAAGGCCGCCTGATGCGCTCGCTCAAGAGCCTGCTGGGTTCAAAGCTGATCAAGCACGACACCAGCGTCCTGGGCACGGCAATGCCGTTCAAGGACCTGCTCGGGCTGTTCATCGGCCAGCTCAAGAGCCGCGCCGAAGCGGCCGCCGGTCGGGAATTCGAAGAAGTGGTACTGGGTCGGCCGGTGTTTTTTGTCGACGATGACCCGATGGCCGACAAAGAAGCCGAAGACACCCTGGTCGATGTGGCACGCAAGATCGGCTTCAAGGAAGTCTCGTTCCAGTACGAGCCGATTGCCGCAGCGTTCGACTACGAGTCGACCATCGAGAAAGAAGAGCTGGTACTGATCGTCGACATCGGCGGTGGTACGTCCGACTTCTCCCTGGTGCGCCTGTCGCCGGAGCGTCGGGGTGTGGATAACCGTCACGAGGACATCCTCGCCACCGGCGGTGTGCACATCGGCGGAACCGACTTCGACAAACAGCTCAGCCTGCAAGGCCTGATGCCGCTGTTCGGCTACGGCAGCCGGATGAAGAGCGGCGCCTACATGCCCACCAGCCACCACATGAACCTGGCGACCTGGCACACCATCAACTCGGTGTACTCGCAGAAGTCGCAACTGGCCCTGGGCAGCATGCGCTACGACATCGAGGACACCGGCGGTATCGACCGCCTGTTCAAGCTGATCGAGCAACGCGCCGGGCACTGGCTGGCCATGGAAGTGGAAGAAACCAAGATCCAGCTGACCCACGCCGACAACCGTCACGTGCCACTGGATCGCATTGAAGCGGGCCTGAGCGTGGACTTGAGCCGTGCACTGTTCGAGTCGGCCATCGACAGCCTGCTGGAGCGGGTGCGCAACAGCGTCACCCAACTGCTGGCAGACGCAGATGTGCGGGTCGATCAGGTCGATACAGTGTTCTTCACCGGTGGTTCGAGCGGGATTCCGGCGCTGCGCAACAGTGTTTCGGCGATGTTGCCGAATGCGCGGCATGTGGAAGGGAATATCTTTGGCAGTATCGGCAGTGGTCTGGCGATTGAAGCGGCCAAGCGTTACGGCTCGATGGACTGATTACAATCTCTGTGGCGAGGGAGCTTGCTCCCGTAGGACTGCGCAGCAGTCCCCTGCTTTTTAGGGATAAGGGGGCCGCTGCGCGACCCAGTGGGAGCAAGCTCCCTCGCCACAATTTGATCAACAGCTAGATCCGAAGCGGATCAAACCATCCCCACCTGCTTCAACTCACTCTTCAGATACGCGTAGTAAATCGGCCCCGCCACCACTCCCGGCAGGCCGAACGCGGCCTCGAACACCAGCATCGCCAGCAGCAACTCCCACGACTTGGCACTGATCTGCCCGCCGACGATGCGCGCGTTGAGGAAGTATTCGAGCTTGTGGATAAAAATCAGATAACCCAGCGCCGCCACAGCGACCCAGATCGACAACGACAAACCGACGATGGTGATCAGGGTGTTCGACATCAGGTTGCCGATCACCGGCAACAGGCCAAGCAGGAACGTCAGCACGATCAGGGTTTTGGTCAGCGGCAGCTTGATGCCGAACATCGGCAGGATCACCGCCAGGAAGATCCCGGTGAAGACGGTGTTGAGCAGGGAGATCTTGATCTGGGCGAACACGATGTTGCGAAACGCCTGGACCAGCAGGTGCAGACGTTCGAACAGCGCCGCCGCCAGCGGTTTGCGCTTGGTCAGGTCCGGCACACGCTGCAAGGCGATGATCGCGCCGAGCACCATGCCGATCAGCAGCGTCACGAACATGTGCGCGGCATCCTTGCCCACCAGTTGCAAATCACTGAGGTGCTTGCTGACCCACTCGCCAATTGCCACGCGAAACTCGGCAGCACTGGCCGGCAGATAGGCGTCGATGAACGGCGGCAATTGCCCGCGCGCGCGATCGACCACGCCCATGAACTTATCGAGGGAAGCGCCGGGGTTCTCTGCTTCGTGCAGCAGGAAGCTGATGGCACCGGCGAAGATTAGCGTCAGCACACTGACGATCAACGTCCCCAGCAAAGCCACGGCGAGCCAGCGCGCGCGCCGGCCTTCGATCAGCCGCTGCAGTTGCGGGGTGAGCATGTTGACCAGTTCGAACACCAGCAACCCGGCCAGCAGGCTGGGCAGCAACCGCAGCGGAATCACCAGCAGCAGTCCGCCAAAAATGATGACCCAGCTGATGATCAGCAAAACTTGACGCTGAGAAAACGTTGGCATACAGCCTCAAAAACGAACGGCATAAAAAGGATTGGCAGTCTGCCAGCGATCCGGTGCGAGCACTAGGGATTGTGTGGGTCGACCTTGGTCGGGGGTTCAGGTTCTTTTGCAGTGCCCCGACCGGCCTCATCGCGAGCAGGCTCGCTCCCACATTTGTCCGGCGTACTCAGTTCCACTGTAGGAGCGAGCCTGCTCGCGATGGGGCCCTCACAGCTCCCACATTTTTCAGCCCTATGTTTATTTTTTCTTCAGGCAATCGCTCATGAACGCCTTGCGTTCATCACCCTTGAGGGCTTTGGTGGCGGCGTCGGCGTTGCAGGTCTTCATCTTCTCTTGCTGTGGGGTCAAGGCCTTAGCGGCATCGTTTGCCGCCGGAGTCGCCTTCAGGCAGGTGCTCATGAAGGCCTTGCGCTCGTCGCCTTTGAGGCTTTTAGCCGTAGCGTCGGCATTGCAGGTAGTCATCTTCTCTTGCTGGGCCGTGTTGGCGGCAAAGCCCTGGGAGCACAGCAGCAATCCGATCATCAACAAAGGGGCACGCATCATCTTCATGGAGTTTTCTCCTGGTCGCCACACCGAGGGGCGCGGCCTTGTACTGGAGTGTAGACAACCCCTGTTACACCTTCCTGCTCTCCAGGTGGCTGCGCCGATACTGCTCCGGCGTACACCCGGCCTGGCGCTGAAACATCGCAATAAACGCCGAGCCGGTGCTGTAGCCCATGTCGAAGGCGATCTCTTGAACACTGCGCGGGCTATCCAGCGCTTCGATCGCCGCCAGAAAACGCAGGCGCTGGCGCCACTCACCGAAACTCATGCCCAGTTCCCGCACGAACTGTCGTGCCAGGGTGCGCTCGCTGACATGAATGCGTGCAGCCCATTCCGACAGCGCTCGGTTATCCCCCGGCTCGGCCTGCAATGACTCCAGAATCCCCAGCAGTCCCGGGCTGCTGGCGTAGGGCAGGTAGCACTCGTGCACCGGTGCCTGTTGCAGTTGGTCCACCAGGACTTGGGCCAGACGCTGGTCCGCAGCCTGCTCGGGGATTTTCACGTCACGGGCGGCGAAGTCCTTGAGGATCGCCTTGAGGATGTCGCTGATGGCCAGGGTGCAGGCCCGCGGCGGCAGATCGGCGCACACCTTGGGGGCCAGGCACACCGCACGGTAGTTGACCGGTTGGTGACTGTAGAAACTGTGTTCGATCTGCGGCGGCACCCACACCGCGTATTGCGGCGGCGACATGAAGCGGCTGCCATCGACGTCCATGTGCAGCACGCCGTGGGCTGCGTATTCCAGCGTCCCCCATGGATGCCGGTGGGGCGCGGCGTATTCGTGGGCGTCGAAATCGGCGTAGCGGAAGTACACCGCCGACGGCAGTTCGCTGAAATCCAGCAGGTCAATGTGTTTACTGCTCATGCTGTCCGTCATCAAGGGCGGGTTGTCTGGATTAAAGTATAGGCTTGCATCCAGACAAGCGGATAATTGCCCCTCATTAACGTTCTGGTTTTTCCCGATGCAATACGCTTACCCCCTGCTGGCCATTCTTATCTGGGCCGGCAACACCGTGATCACCAAGATGTCGGCCGGGGCGATCTTCCCCGCCGAGATCGGTTTCTACCGCTGGCTGCTGGCCGGGTTGCTGTTCACGCCCTTCATGCTCAAACCGGTGCTCGCCCATTGGCCGCTGATCCGCCCGAATCTGGGCAAGATCTTTGTCCTCGGTGTACTGGGCATGGCCGTTTATCAAAGCCTCGCGTACTTCGCCGCGAGTCTGACCTCGGCCACCAACATGGGCATCATCCTGTCGCTGATGCCGCTGATGTCGCTCGCCATGGCGATCATCAGCCTCGGCCAGCGCCTGACCATGGGGGCCCTGGCCGGTGCGGTATTGTCATTCGCCGGTGTCCTGGTGGTGGTGTCGTCCGGCAGCCTTGGCGCATTGCTGGAACACGGGGTCAACCTGGGCGACGCGATGATGCTGATCGCCACCCTGGCCTACGCGGTCTACAGCACCCTGCTGAAAAAATGGCAGCTGAAGCTGCCGCCGCTGGTGCTCCTGTATTTGCAGGTGCTGGTGGCCGTGTTGGTGCTGTTTCCGCTGTTCCTCGCCTCACCGAAAGTCGGCCCGACCCTGCAGAACATTCCGCTGGTGCTGTACGCCTGTCTGTTGGCTTCGATGGTCGCGCCGCTGGCGTGGATGCAGGCCGTGGTACGTTTAGGGCCTAGCCGGACCACGCAGTTTTTCAATTTGCTGCCGTTGATTACCGCATTGATTGCGGCGGTGGTGCTGCATGAACAGCTGGCGATGTATCACCTGGTGGGCGGGGTGCTGACCTTGGGTGGGGTGATTGTTTCCGAACGTTGGACGACGGTGTTGGGCCGCACCTAGCTTTTTGTGGCGAGGGAGCTTGTCGGATCGCCGCACCGTCCCGTTGGGCTGCGCAGCAGCCCCCTGTTCATTCACCCAAGATTCAATGATCGATTTGCGACCGCTACGCGGTCGAACGGGAGCAAGCTCCCTCGCCACAGAGCGGACTAAAGCCCGGCAGCCGCCAGCCGCGCCGCATGCTCGACAAACAACCGGATCGGTTCGGCCCCCTTACCCACCAGCCCCAGCGACTGGTTGACGATATCGAAGTGATCCAGCGGATATTCGTCGCAAATCACCGTCCCCAGGTGCGAGCTGTAGCGCCCGACCATGCCGTCGCAATGCCCGGCTTCGCGGATGAAGGTTTTGGCGAACAACCGGCAACTGCGGTTGGTGCCATCCAGCAGATTGCGACCGCGATCGGTAACGCCCGGCTGCAAGGTGCCGGACCAGGAGTAATAGCGCACGCCGTTGACCTCTTCGGCACCGTGACCGCCCCAGGTTTCAGGCAAGCCCTGTGGATAACACTGGTTGAACAGCGCCACGCCAGCGGTAGTGAGGGAGTGATGGGATGCAGGGATATCCACCGGCAGCTTCGGCCCGCGGTAACCGGTATCCAGCAATGCCATCAACGCGCCGACCATCCGCAGCAATAAGCACAGCAAACGACCACGGACGCTGTCATGGGGATAACGCCTGTGCAGATAATCGGCGAGCTCCGAGCCGTGGTTCGGCCCCGCTACCGAGGTCACCGATGCCACCAGGTCAGGACGCTTGGCGGCGGCATAGCGGGCGGTCAGCGAGCCCTGGCTATGGCCGATCAGGTTGACCTTGTCGGCCCCGGTCTCCCGCAGAATTTTGTCGATACGTACCAGCAGTTGCTCGCCGCGCACTTCGTTCGAGTTGAGCGGCGAGACCTGCACCGCGAACACCACGGCACCACCACGGCGCAACGCCTCGACGATCCCGTACCAGTAGGGATAAAACACCAGGCGGATGAACCCGAGCATTCCCGGGACCAACACCAACGGGTAGCGCGGGGCAGAACCTTGCGACATGGGCGGACATCCTGGTGGTCGGGCGGTGACGCAAGGCGGGATGCATGACATCCGCCAAGCATCGCCAGCGAAGATGACAAGTCTATGTCATCCGCCCTACTTCAACCCCGCCACGCCCGCCACGATCAGCCCGACCGAGACCAGCTTGATCACGGTCAGGCTTTCGCCCAGCAGCGCGAAACCGAGAAACACCGTGCCCAGCGAACCGATAGCGGTCCAGATCGGGTACGCGATGCTCACCGGCAACTCGCGCATGGCCAGGGTCAGGAAGTAGATCCCGCCCACAGCGGCCACCACCGTGATCAGCGAAGGCCAGGGCCGGGTGAAGCCCTCGGCGTACTTCATGCCCATGGCGAAGGTGACTTCGAACCCGGCGGCGACCAGCAGAAACAGCCAGGCCATCTAGAACTCCCCGGCCAGCGCCAGCAAGCGCTGCTCAGCCTCGGCGACGGAGATTTCAAATGTGCGCTCGGCGGACTCTTCGCCCTCGGCAGCCACCACGGTGACGTCCGTGATGCCGATGAATCCGAGCACCGTGCGCAGCAGCTTGTCGGCATGGTTCATGGTTTCCAGCTCGCCGCCCGGGCCAAAACCGAAGCCGCCACGGCTGGTGATGATCAGGGCTTTTTTGCCTTGCACCAACGGTTGGTACTGGGCCACTCCATTGTCCAGGGTGTGATCGAAGGTCACCCCGATGCGCACGACCTGATCGATCCAGGCCTTGAGGCCGCTCGGCACGCTGAAATTGTGCATCGGCGTGGAAATCAGCAACACATCGTGGTCAAGCAGTTCGCCGACCAGCTCGTCGCTGAGCGCCAGGTCGGCCTGCATCGACAGTGGTCGAGCGTCGGGTTCGGGGTAAAACGCGGCAGCCACGAACGCCTCGTTGACTGGCGGAATCAGCGCCCGTCCGACCTCGCGACGGGTCAGCTGCGCGTGAGGATGACGGGCCTGCCAGGCCGACAGAAACACTTCGGCCAAACGGCGGGAGTGCGAGCGATCACCACGGGGACTGGCATGAACGGCAAGAATTTTACTCATCTGAATCTCCTCAGGGACTAAACTCAAACAGCTTGTGACTTGCAGCTTGAAGCCCACCGCTACGTCCCTTCAAATGAGCAAAAATCAGTCAGGATGAATCTATTTCATCTATGGAGTCCTCAATGTTTGCCTCGCTGCCATTGACCGCCCTGCGCGCCTTTGAATCCGCCTCACGCCTGTTGAGCTTCAAGGCTGCCGCCGAAGAACTGTCAGTCACCCCGACGGCGGTGTCCCATCAGATCCGCTCTCTGGAGACCTGGCTCGGTGTGCCGCTGTTCGAGCGCCTGCCACGCCAGGTGCGCCTGACCGAATGCGGCGAACGGCTGTTCCGGAGCCTGCACGGGGCTCTTCTGGAGGTAGCTCAAAGCGTCGACACCCTGCGCCCTCAACGCAGCGGTGCCAGCCTGACAGTCTCCACCACCGCCGCCTTCGCCGCCCTGTGGCTGGTGCCACGGCTGGGGCGCTTCTACGCCCGGCACCCGAACATCAACGTACGCCTCGATACCCACTGCGAAGTCATCGACCTGCATCAGGACGCCAGTGTCGATCTGGTGTTGCGCTACAGCCTCGACAGCTACCCCAACCTGTACGGCCAGTGCCTGTTCGATGAAACCTTCGGCGTCTACGGTTCGCCCGAACAAGTGGCCCTGGCGTCGAGTCGCGCCCCGACGCTGATCAGCGTGCGCTGGCACAACTCCAAACTCTATGCCCACGGCTGGGAGGCCTGGTGTGCGCAATCCGGCGAAACCTGGCTGATTGGCCGACCCGCGGTGCGCGAATACGACGAAGAGCATTACGCCCTGCAAGCGGCGATTGCCGGGCAAGGTCTGGTATTGGCAAGCAATATTCTGGTGTCGGAAAGCGTGGCCAGTGGTCTGTTGATGCCGTACCGGGGGCAATTCCAGGTCGACGGCGCCGGCTACAGCGCATTGTGCGTACCGGGGCGTGAGCGACATCCACCGGTTCGGGCGTTTTTTCAATGGCTCGCAGAAGAGGCGCGTTTGTCAGGGCATCCCGCGCAATGAGTGCTGCCCCGCAGGGACCACTGCCGAACGCGGGCAACACTTGCGAACAGGCCGCACGCAGCAAACCCTGCCGGCTTTGCCCGGTGACTCGCTATCTGCATCAAGAACGTTTTGAATCAAGGTCAAAAATGAATTCGTCCATTGACTCAGGGAGGTGAGTCAGTATCTTTTCCCGGATCCGGTTTTTTTCATAGGCTGCCATATCCAGCCGTTGCTGCGAGACGTCAATACTGACCTTACCGACAATATGTTCGCCCGCAAATCGCTGATTGATAAAGTCAACCTCAACCTCTTCAGTCGTACAAAAGTGAACGAACGCCGAATAAACAACTGGCCCCGCCGCTACAACCCCCAACTGCAGCACAATAGCTGAATTAACTGAATCCTTCTCTCCCGGCGCGTTCGCCACCGCACGCTGCCTGAATATCGTACCAGCCACTTCCGCATTGAGAGCCCCCTCAACAGAAGATATCAAACGCTCAAACTGCAAAGTTTGATTCGCGCCAAACAGACTACCAAGCCTGGTTTTGATCAGATCCCGCAATACAACTATCGCGTCAACCCCCGGTTCAAAACTATAACCGCTATAGACTTCACGCACCCACTTTACCTGCCCCATGGCACTGGCAAAGCTTTTATACCACTGATCAGGAGCAACAAACCTGTCAACCTTCGAACCCGCATACAATCGAGAGTAAAGCAACGAATGAAGAGTTTCCTCCCTCCAAATAACGGAAATATCGACTGAAAGAGACAGCGGATCCCCCACCACTAAAAAAACAACATCCTTGTTCATGAATAATCTCCACAGAGCAGCAGGCCGACGCGGGCTTCTTTTTCAGCAACCCGCGCACAGTTTTACTTATTAAAGCTTAGCGCCACTAAAGAACTCCTCCGAACTTTTATCAAGCCGCTCATAGATATGATCTCGATTGCGCTCATGAACTCGCATATTGAGCTCGACCATCGTCGCTACTTTCTTCATTTTAAGTTCCGAAAGCTTCCACTTCCAAAACCAGGCGCCCCCCTGTTGTGTCCTGAGCTCACAATCGACAGCCAGATAAGCAGTGATCGCTGTACCGCCAGCGGACTGCAGGCAGGGAACGATTCTGAACTCTGCGCTTTTACCGTCGTTGCTGTTTTTATCAAACAAATTGATCAGTTGCTCTTCATCTTTCACCTTGCCCAGGACGCCACGCAACAATTCCAGCATCGCCGATGCGTTCCGTCCAGCAACGGCCTTGATAATATCCAGGACAATGGCTTCCATCGTCACACTGACCTGTTTACTGACATGATTTTCATACTTGTTATTGATCAACGTCCAACCACAATGTTTCATGGCCGTACTGTACTTTTGATGCCACTCAATTGGCGCCAGCTTAATATCTGAATTAGCGTCAGCATAGCGCTCAGAAAAATGAATACTATCTGCTGCTGCTTGTTTTTTATCTTCATCGAGATTATCTGCGAAGCCGATAATCGTAGGAGTCTCTTTGCCGACCAGCACATCTTGTTTTTTTACACCTTCTCCTTCCAGCGGAGCGAAGGTTTGGGTCCCGAGATAACTAACATCTTGCTGGGCAAGTTTTACCCCTGCGAAAAACACCTCACTTTCCTCAGCACTCGGCAATACAATACTCATATAAATCTCCTTATTTAAAAATAAATATCACTGCAAGACCAGCCTTATAACTGGAAATCAAAACCTAATAAATTCCAGCGACAATTACTACAACCAAAACATGACACTTTATTACCCAGCAACGCCCCAACCAAGATAAACCTTCAAAACAAAACACACCAAAATAATTACAGCCCAACATCCGGAAAGAATTTAAATTGTCCGCGACTGGGCTTCCAACTGTCTTCGTTAGATCATCTTTCTACACTCTTCGGCGCCTTGCCCGCCTTCATCTGCTCCAGCAATGGCGCGCATTGATTCGCCTCCCCTCCACTCGGCGCCACCAGCGCCAGCAAACCTGCCGCCGGTGCGGCGATCACGCCCAGCGCCACCATCCCGGCTCCGCGCAGCATCAACGGCACGGCCTTGACCCCTGCATCGGGCTTGATGAACTTGCCGCGCACATACAGTGGCGAGCGCAATGAAATCAGGCGCCACCCCTTGGATTCCGGGGTGATGGTCAGGTCCAGCTGTTCAGTCGCCATGCTCGCGGTGCCGTCGATGTAGACGATGGCGTTCTCGGTGTCGAATACAAACAAGCGGGTACTTGCCAGGCCGGACTGGATGCCGAAGTCGGCGGCTGCGCAGTTGATCTTCACTTCCTTGTCGCCAAAGATCTTGCCGACCACATAGTTGCCGACATTCAGGCCCGCCAGCTCCATCAATTCGCGACTGATGGCGCCATCGTTGATCAGCATTTTCAGATTGCCATTGGCGCTGCCCAACAGCTTGGCCACCGAATTGCCGCGCCCGCTGATATCAGCATCGCCATTGAGCTCGCCAAAACTGGTTTTCATCGGTTCGAAGCCGGGGAACAGCTGCTTGAGCTTGAAGCCTCGCGCTGTGAGCCTGGCCTGGCCTTCCAGTGGATCGGTGTGGCCGTTCAGGCGAATCTGCGCATCCAGCTTGCCGCCGGCCACGCCGAAACGCAGCGGCTCAAGGCTGAGCACGCCATCCGTGAGCAGCAGATGGGTATAGAGGTCATTGAACGGCAATTTTTCGCTGTGCACGATGCGCTTGCCGGTGAACTCGACATCGGCGTCCATATCGCGCCAGCGATCGGTCTTGAACTCTTCGACCGGCAGCACTTTGTCCGCCGGTTGTTTGCTGTCACCGCCTCGGGCCTTCTGTTCGGCGTTGGAGTCGGCACCAATCAGCGGCGCCAGGTCAGCGAACAGCAATTGATTGGACAACAGCGAGCCGCTGAGTTTTGGCCGTGGCTGGCTGGCCACATAAGTCAGATTGCCATGGATGTCGCTTTCGCCGATCTTGCCGTTGAATTCCTCATAGCGGAACACCGCGCCACCCGCCTCGTGCAACTTGGCAAGCAGGTGGCCGTCGGTGGCATAGGGTGGCGTGTCCGGCAGGATCACGCCGGTCAGCGGGTAGAGGTTGCCCAGGCTGGTGCCGGCCAGTTTCAGGCGCAGGTCCAGGGCGCCGAGATTGAGCGGGTCGGTCAGGGTGCCGGCCAGTTCAACACTTGAATCGGCGATTTTCACCTGTGCCTGAAGCGGAAACGGCCGCGCCGCGTCCTGCAGCGCCAACAGCCCGCCAATCTTGCCCTGGCCCGCGAGGTTCTGGCCGTGGTACTGGCCGTTGACCTTGAGGGCGAACGCATAATCCTGGGGCGACGAGCCCTTTTCCTGCACGGCTTTCGCCGCTTTATCGCCGACGATATCGCTGAACGGAACCGGTTTGCCCAAGGGGTCGATCAGCACGTCGAGTCGAGTCTTCAGGTTCTGGTCGTCGAGGGTGACGTGACCCTTGTCGAAGCCGATCGCGCCGATATCCACCACCCAACTGGAAGGCTCGGCGTTCGGGTCTTTGGGATCGAACTTGAAGGTCCAGTTGGCGCGCCCGTCAGCCAGGCGTTGCAGTTGGGCATTCGGCTCGGTGAGATCGATGCGCGGGATCACCACCCGCTGCGCCAGCAACGCCAGGGGTGAAATACGCAGCTCCACCCGCTTGAGGGTGACCATCTGCGGTTGCTTCGACCAGTCGGGATTGCCCAGGCTCAAGTCTTCAGCCACCACGTGGGGCCACGGCAGCCAGGCGCGCCAGCCGCTTTCATCGGGCTCGGGCTGCCAGACCACCGACAGATTGCCGTTGATGGCGAAAGCGCGGTGCAGCTCTTCGGAAACTTTGGCGTTGAGCGGCGGTTTGATCCGGTTCCAGTCGAAAAACACGATGATCAACACCAGCACCATCAACAAGGTAAGGAAAGTGGAAAGGGTCCAGACAAACGTCTTTTGAGTGCGCGTCATTGCACAGGGCTCCTGATACGACTGAGCGCCCCGACTGCGACGCACATGTGAAACGGTGAGCCGCAAGCGGCCCGCCATGAACTCTACGACTGATAAAAACCCGGCAGGTTTAATCGATAGACCGAATTCGCCGAATTTGCCCAGTCCAATACTGACCCATCAGTCATTCAGCGTTACCGGCCCTGCACTTCTGCATGGCAAAGGTGGGTCGAAAATACCCACATCGGTGCAAAACAATTCGTCTGAAACGCCCGACCTAGAGCCTCCGCAGCAAACAATCAATTCCATTGATTATTACCATTGCGTTTATGAACTTTCATATCGACTTATCGAGAGTAGCATTGTTCTCGTACCCACTTATTCGCCCTCCCGAGGAGCAAAACGATCATGAAACGCCAACTACTGCTTAGCCTTACCCTCTCGATGCTGGCCAGCACTGCGTTTGCCCTGCCAGCCGCTGACCAGGCCACTCCACAAGTGAAACAGAATCACTCGGTATTCAGCCAAACCGTCGCCGAAGGTGGCTCTGACCGCACCCCACAAGGCCAGACCCTTGCCGAAGGTGGTAATGATCGTCTGAAAGAAAAAGGCCTGATCACTCAGGATGGCTCGGACCGCACCCCACAAGGTCAAACCCTGGCTGCCGATGGTTCCGAACGCACTCCACAAGGCCAGACCCTCGCTGAAGGCGGTTCGGATCGCACTCCACAAGGCCAAACCCTCGCTGAAGGCGGTTCGGATCGCACTCCACAAGGTCAAACCCTCGCTGAAGGCGGTGGTGACCGTGTGATCGAACGCAACAGCGACCTGAGCTAAGCCCCATGGCCGCCCTGAAAAAAAGCCCAATCCCCGGATTGGGCTTTTGACTTTTCAGCGATCCGCTTGATAAATGCCGCACTTCCCTGCTTGATCCCCCCACAGTCATTCGACGCCGGCAAAGCCGATTTGCTAGAGTGCGCCGCGTCCCTGTCCAGAAACCCTCCTTGCGATGCTGCCCCGCGCCGAACAGAAACGACAAACCCGTAACGCTCTGATGGATGCTGCCCGGCATCTGATGGATGGAGGCCGAGGATTCGGCAGCCTGAGCCTGCGTGAAGTAGCGAAAACCGCCGGCATCGTACCGACCGGTTTCTACCGCCATTTTGCCGATATGGATGAACTGGGCCTGGTGCTGGTCAGCGAAGTCGGCCAGACATTCCGCGAAACCATTCGCCTGGTACGACACAACGAATTCGTGATGGGCGGCATCATCGATGCCTCGGTGCGAATCTTTCTCGACGTGGTCAGCGCCAACCGTTCGCAGTTCCTGTTTCTCGCCCGTGAGCAATACGGCGGTTCGCTGCCGGTGCGCCAGGCCATCGGCCGTTTGCGTGAAGACATCAGTTCGGACCTGGCGGCGGACTTGTCACTGATGCCGAAGCTGCAGCATCTGGACATCGCCGACCTGAGTGTCATGGCGGACCTGATCGTCAAAAGCGTGTTCGCCACCCTGCCGGACATCATCGATCCGCCAGCCGAAGCCTTGCCCGAGCACCTGACGCCCCAGGCGAAAATCACCCAGCAACTGCGGTTTATCTTTATCGGCCTCAAGCATTGGCAAGGGCTCGGCAGCACCGAGTAACGTCCTTTGTAGGAGCGAGCTTGCTCGCGAAGGCGTCGACATCTTCGACCTTCATGTGACAGACAAACCGCTTTCGCGAGCAAGCTCGCTCCTACAATGATGCCCATAGCATCATCTTGGTGCGCGCCGCAAAAGCAACGCACCAACTTCATCCAGAATATTCACGCGAAAGAAACCCGTCCTACGCCTCCGACAGGCTTTTCCTACGCATCATGTCGATTGGCAAGCCCCTTGCTCTAGCCTGAGCATTGTCCATTGCTGGAAGCCTTCCGATGCTGGTGATTCATCGCAGAATCGACCCTCAACCCGTTTGGGCAGCCGAACTGCACCTGACGTTCGAAGCCCGCAGCAAAAGCCGTTTGCGCTGTTTCAGTGCCGAGGGCGAAGACGTCGGGTTGTTTTTGCAGCGCGGCCAGCCGCCGTTGCATGACGGCGAATGCCTGCAAGCCGAAGACGGGCGAATCGTGCGCGTCTGCGCCCGCCCCGAACAATTGCTCCACGTCACCTGTGCCAATACCTTTGAACTGACCCGCGCGGCCTATCACCTGGGCAATCGCCATGTCGCCCTGCAAGTCGGCGACGGTTGGTTGCGCCTGCTCGACGATTACGTGCTCAAGGCCATGCTCGAACAACTCGGCGCCCATGCCGAGAACATCGAGGCGCCGTTCCAGCCGGAACATGGCGCCTACGGCGGTGGCCATCATCATTCGCGCCACGGCGATGAAGACTTCAACTACGCGCCGAAACTGCACCAGTTCGGCGTCCGCCCATGAACCCGGCCTGGGCGCTGTTGCGCCTGGCCAGTCCGCAATTGCCGATTGGCGGCTACAGCTACTCCCAAGGGCTGGAAATGGCGGTGGATAACGGCCGCGTAAACGATCCCGACAGCGCCCGGCGCTGGATCAGCGATCAGTTGTTGTTAAACCTGGCACGCTTCGAAGCACCGTTGCTGCTTGCACATTGCCTGGCCGCCAGCGGGGACAACTGGGGTGAATTGCTGCAACGCTGCGAGGAACACCGCGCCAGTCGCGAAACCCGCGAGTTGCATCAGGAGAGCCGGCAAATGGGCTACTCGTTGCAGCAATTGCTCAATGGCTTGCCGGAACTCGACGCGCCGGCCCGAGCCTTCCTCGAACAACGCAGCGAGCCCCATCTGGCCCTGGGTTGGGCCTTGGCCGCACGCGCCTGGCAGATCAGCCCGCAGGACGCCCTGGCCGCATGGTTGTGGAGCTGGCTGGAAAACCAGTTGGCGGTGCTGATGAAGACCCTGCCCCTGGGTCAGCAAGCCGCCCAGCGCCTGACCAGCGAACTGTTGCCGCTGCTTCAACAAGCTCAACAGAACGCCACCCGAATCGATCCTGATCATTACGGCAGCGCCGCTTTCGGCCTGTCCCTGGCGTGTATGGCCCACGAGCGCCAGTACAGCCGTCTGTTCCGTTCCTAGGGCCTGTTATTTTGGAGAATCACATGAACACACAACCCCTGCGTGTCGGCATCGGCGGCCCGGTCGGCTCTGGCAAAACCGCCCTGACCCTGGCCCTGTGCCTGGCCCTGCGCGAGCGCTACAACCTGGCCGTCGTGACCAACGACATCTACACCCGCGAAGACGCCGATTTTCTGGTACGCAACGAAGCCTTGGCACCGGAGCGCATCATCGGCGTGGAAACCGGTGGCTGCCCGCACACGGCCATCCGCGAAGACGCCTCGATCAACCTTGAAGCCGTGGATCAACTCAATCGCCGCTTTCCGGGGCTGGACCTGATTCTGGTGGAGTCCGGGGGCGACAACCTCTCCGCGACCTTCAGCCCGGAACTGTCCGACCTGACGATCTACGTGATTGACGTCTCGGCCGGCGACAAGCTGCCGCGCAAGGGTGGACCGGGGATCTGCAAATCCGACCTGCTGGTGATCAACAAGATCGACCTGGCACCGCTGGTCGGTGCCTCGCTGGAGATGATGAACAGCGACACCCAGCGCATGCGCAACGGCAAGCCGTTTGTCTTCAGCAATCAGAAAACCGGCCAGGGTCTGGAACAGATCATCGCCTTCATCGAACGCCAGGGTTTGCTGACCGCGGCCTGATCACAACTTCAACAAGGAAGCTTATCCATGACACTCAAACGCATTCTCGGTGCCCTGGCCCTGCTGCTGACCCCGGCCCTCGCCTTCGCCCATCCGGGGCACGGCGACAACGGCTTGATCGCCGGTATCAGCCATCCGCTTGGCGGCCTCGATCACTTGCTGGCGATGCTCGCGGTCGGCCTGTGGGCCGCACAGCAGCAAGGTGCAGCGCGTTGGGCGCTGCCGTGCACCTTTGTCGGCACGATGTTGATGGGAGGAGTGCTCGGGTTTGAAGGGTTGAACCTGCCGGAGCTGGAGGGCGGGATTGCCGCTTCCGTGTTGACCTTGGGGCTGGCGGTTGCCTTGGCGATGCGTCCACCGTTGGTGATGGCGGTTATGGCGACGGCGTTGTTTGCGCTGTTCCACGGCGTGGCTCATGGCCTGGAACTGCCGGACATGTCGAGCCCTTGGGCTTATGCCGCCGGGTTTGTGGTGGCGACAGCGGTGTTGCATGCAGCGGGTTATGCGGTCGTGCGGGTGTTGCCGCATGCAGCTGCGCCACTGGTTCGACTGGCAGGCGCGACTTCGGCGGCGACCGGGGTGTGGTTGCTGGCGGGCTAACCCCCTCCCTGTAGGAGCTGCCGCAGGCTGCGATCTTTTGATCTTGCATTCAAATCCATATCAAAAGATCGCAGCCTGCGGCAGCTCCTACGAGGATCGCATCCGTCGAGTCAGCCTCTCTGCTAACATGTCGCGCAATCGCCCCTGCCGTGACGACGCCAGCCAATGCCGCCTGTTTCCCGCTCCGCCTCTCAGCCTGAATTGACCGCCCTGTTCGCCTCGGTGCAACAGCACTTCCTGAACGTAATCGTGCCGCTCTGGCAAGGCCCGGGCTGGAACGCCGACATGGCGTTGCCCTACGAGGCGCTGGATGCCGAACACCAACCGCTGCCACCGCAACGCTACCGGGCCATGGCCTGTGCGCGGCAGTTGTATCTGTTTGCCAGCCTGATCGGTCAGCTGCCGGGCGCCGAAGAGCGAGCCGCCGCGTTGTTCCGCTCCTTGCAGCGGCACTTCCACGATGCCGAGCACGGTGGCTGGTTCTACAGCGTCGATGCACAAGGGGTGCCGCTGGATCAGCGCAAGGACCTCTACACCCACGCCTTCATCCTGTTCGCCTGCGCCCACTACTGGGACAAGGTTCGCGAGCCACTGGTGGAGTCGGTACTCAACGCCTCGCTGGAAGTGATTGCGCAGCGTTTCGCCACGGACGACGGTCTGTACGAAGCCGCGCTCGACCGCGACTGGGCATCGCTGGACAGCGGCCCTTTGCAAAACCCGCTGATGCACCTGGCCGAAGCTTTCCTCGCCACCCTGTCGGTGCGTGAAGACCTCGACGTGCAACAGGCGCTCGTCGAGTTATGCACAGCCATGCACGCGCGCTTCATCGATCCGCAACAGGGTCTGTTGATGGAAAAGCCGCTGGGGTCTGTGGATAACTGGTTTGAACCGGGGCATCAGTTCGAGTGGTATTTCCTGCTGGAATCCTCGCCGCTGTTACGCCGTTCGGCGCTGCATGCCGATCTGGCGCGGGCCTTCGCCTTTACCGAGCAGGTGGGCGTCGATCAGCAGACTGGCGCTGTGCGGGCGATGCTCGACTTCGGACCGGATGGCGGCGTCCGGGACGCCACGCAGCGTATCTGGGCCCAGGCTGAATACCTGCGCGCATTGACGCTGCGCCCGGACAGCGAAACGGATGTACTGCGTCAATTACAGGCGTTACAGCAACACTCGCTGCATGCCGGCGGCTGGTTTGAGTGCCGTGACGAGCACGGTGAAGTCAGCCGCCGCGACATGCCGTCGACCACGCCCTATCACCTGGCGACCTGTTATCGCGGGTTGTCGCAATATCTCGGCTGACTTTGTGGCGAGGGGCAACCCAATCACTCGGTCCACTTGCGATCCCCGGTAAAACTGATGGTCAGCCATCGCGCTGCATCCGGCTTACCGAGCTTCGCGGAAATCTCCTCGCGCAAACTGTCCAGCTGCCCTATTCCGTCTAGCCAGTAATCCTTCGGCAATACGATGTGAATCTCGATGAAGCAGGCCCGCCCGTGCTTCTGCACATAGGATAAGTAGTCGTCGAAACCATGCTCGACCTTGGCCTCGTCCATCACCTGGCGCACCTTGTCGTCGAGCTGGTCCGGCGCGATCCCCAGCACGTCGCGCAGGGCCGGGCCGAGGATTTTGAACGCTGGAGGAAGCATGCCCAGGGCCAGCAGAATCAGAATCATCGGGTCGACATACACTGCCCACTTGTCGTAACCCTGAGTCTTGAGCAGCAGCGCGATCAGGAAACTCACCAGCAGTCCCGCCGATAGCATCGCGTCCACCAACCAACTGATGTTGTCGAACTGGATCAGCGATGATTTGAGTGTGCGATTGCGATGGCGGACGTAGAAAAAATAAATCAGCTCAACGACGGTGAACACCGCCGCGTAGAGGATCACCAGGCCGAGCTCGACCTCGCGGCCACCACTGATGATGCCGAACACACCGTTGAGAAAGGCATAAATGGCAACCAGGAACAGGAAACTGCCTTCGATCAGCAGCACCATGGGTTCCAGGTGCCAGAAGCCGAACTGGAAACGCTGGTTGCTTTCCTTGGCGATCAACCTCGCGGTGATCAGCATCAGGACCTTGATGAAGGCCGCGATCAACGAAAAAAAGCCATCGAACAGGATGGATTGGGCGCCCGAAACAAAACCGGTGATGATCCCGGCGAATGTCACGGCGAGCATCAGGAAGGTCGATTGCTTGAGCAGCGACTGCTCGCCTCGATTACTCACTTGATCTCCTCTAAAACCTCTAGACCGCCGGGTGTGGCGGGCTGCTTGAGGGAGGAGTCTAGCTGAAGCTTTGTATCGTCTGAACCGGCCCCTTCGCGAGCAAGTCGGATCGCCGCACCGCCGCTCCCACATTCGATCGCGGTCTAATGTGGGAGCGGCGGTGCGGCGATCCGACTTGCTCGCGAAGAACGATGACTCGGTATTAAGCCTTACCACCACTGCGATCAATCGAAAAACCAGCCCAGGTCTGGCTCACCGGCATCAGCTCCAGGCTGTTGATGTTGATGTGCGCAGGCGCATTGAGGACCCAGAAAATGGTCTCGGCGATGTCTTGTGGCTGAATCGGCTCGGCGCCGGCGTAAGTGGCGTTGTAACGCTCCTGGTCCCCGGCAAAACGCACCAGCGAGAACTCACTCTCGCACAGGCCCGGCTCGATGTTGCTGACCCGTACGCCTGTGCCTTGCAGGTCGCAGCGCAGGTTCAGGGAGAACTGTTTGACGAACGCCTTGGTCGCGCCATACACGTGGCTGCCCGGGTACGGATAGTTGCCGGCGATGGACCCCAGGTTGACGATGCCGGCACCACGACCGTGGGCGATCAGGCGTGGCAACAGCAGACGGGTGCTGTACATCAGGCCTTTGACGTTGGTATCGACCATGGTGTCCCAATCGTCCAGGTCGCACTTGGGTGCCGGATCGACGCCCAGGGCCAGGCCGGCGTTGTTGATCAACCCGCGCAGCTTGGCGAAGGTTGGCGGCAGATTGGCAATCGCCTCCTCCATGGCCTTGCGATCACGTACATCGAGCACCAGGCCATGGACTTCGGTCTGCTTCGACAGCTCGGCGCACAACGCATTGAGGCGCTCTTCACGACGGCCAGTCAGCACCAGTTTCCAGCCGGCCTCGGCAAAACGACGGGCGCAGGCTTCACCAAAACCGGAAGTCGCGCCGGTAATAAACAGGGTGTTGGACATCGTGTTCTCCTTGCTTCGGCTGATCGCCAGCCATTGGAATAGAAAATCAGCAGGCAGCATGCCCGGCCACGCTCATACCGGCAACCTTTGCCCCGTAGGAGCTGCCGCAGGCTGCGATCCTTTGATCTTGCCGTGCGCCTGTGGAAAAGATCGCAGCCTGCGGCAGCTCCTACGTTTACCGCACTTTCTGTATAAAAATCGATCAATCCTTGCAAACCCTCGACCAGCGCGGCCTGCAGCCATGTGCGCGCACGTTATCCACAGGCCGGTCCACAGTCTTTGGGGGCAAGTGGAAAAGCTGCAAGCCGCTATCCACAAGGCTTTGCGCGGGGTTTTAAAACTTTTTTGCTTGACCCTCAACCGCCAGCTGTGTAGCCCTTGGCCATTTTCGCGACTGACGGGTCAAACCCGCGATGGCGCCAAGCCAGTAACCACGGCCTTCAGCCGGGTCTTTCCAGAGTTTAGTCACAGACTTATCCACAGGCTTGTCCATGCCGATTCCACGCACTTTCGTCCCGAACAAAAAGGTTGACAAAGCAGCCTTCAAGCCAAGCAAAAACACCTGATCAAAAAATAGTCACACCTCTGAAAGCCACGGTTTCAGGGGCGTACAGCCAGCTACTCCCACGTTATTCACAGCCGGCTCCACAGCAAACGGGGACAAGTCAAAACTGTGACAAAACAACTATTTGCAGCGGCTTTATGTCGCGCTTTGCGAGCTTGGGAATATTGTTTTCCACAATTTCCTGTAGGAGCAGCCGGTCGACGCTCGATAGCTCGCGATGGACGTCAACGATAACCCGCACATTCTGGAAAAACGCGTTGCCCTTGAGACCTTCGCGAGCAACCGAGCGTCGACCGGCTGCTCCTACAGGGGATTTGCGGTGGATTGGAGATGTAAAAAAGCCCCGACGATTGCGCGCCGGGGCTTGTGCATAACAAAGCAGACTCAGTGCCCGCCGAGATAGGCGTTACGCACGTCCTCGTTGACCAGCAACTCCTTGCCGGTACCCGTCATGCGGATTTCGCCGTTGACCATCACGTACGCCCGGTCCGACAACCGCAGGGCGTGGTTGGCGTTCTGCTCCACCAGAAAGATGGTCATGCCGGTCTTGGCCAGTTCCCGCAGTGTCGCGAAGATCTGTTTCACCACAATCGGCGCCAGGCCCAGGCTCGGCTCATCCAGCAGCAACAACTTGGGCCGACTCATCAGTGCCCGGGCGATGGCGAGCATTTGCTGCTCGCCGCCAGACATGGTCATCGCCCGCTGGGTGCGCCGCTCTTCGAGCCGCGGGAACAGCTCGAACATGCGTTGCATGTCTTCCTTGGCGTACTTGTCACCGATAGGGATGGTGCCCATCAGCAGGTTTTCTTCGACTGTCATGTCGGGGAACACCCGCCGCCCTTCCGGCGATTGCGCGATGCCGTTGGAGGCGATGTAGTGGGACGACTTGTGGGTGATGTCCACACCCTGATAGAGGATCTGCCCGTCCGCCGCCCGCGGCTGGCCGAAGATCGACATCAGCAGGGTCGACTTGCCGGCACCGTTGGAGCCGATCAGGCTGACGGTTTCCCCTTCGTTGATGTGCAGCGAGACTTTCTTCAGGGCCTGGATCGGCCCGTAAAACACGTCCAGTTCCTTGAGTGCGAGGATGGGTTTGCTCATAGCACCACTTCCTCTTCATCGGCGCCCAGGTAGGCCGCAATCACTTTCGGGTCGTTACGAATCGCATCGGGTCCGCCCTCGGCGATGACGATGCCGTGGTCCAGCACCACGATGTGATCGGAAATGCTCATTACCATGCCCATGTCGTGTTCGATCAGCACCACGGTCAGATCGTGCTCGTCGCGCAGCAGCCGGATCATCGCGCTCAGCGCTTCGGTTTCCTGGGGGTTGAGGCCGGCGGCCGGCTCGTCAAGGCAGATGATCTGCGGACGGGTGCACATGGCCCGGGCGATTTCCAGGCGACGTTGCTGGCCGTAGGACAGTTCACCGGCCAGGCGGTTGGCGCAATCCACCAGGTCCACCACCTCCAGCCAGTAGAACGCGTGGTCCAGCGCATCGCTTTCGGCCTTGCGGTAGCCCTTGGTATTGAGGATGCCGGCCAGCATGCTGCGGTTGACCCACATGTGCTGTGCCACCAGCAGGTTTTCCAGCACCGACATTTCCTTGAACAGGCGAATGTTCTGGAACGTACGCGCCAGGCCGGCGCGGTTCACCAGGTGGGTGCCGCCGAACGCCTTGTAGAACAGCCGACTGGCGAACGATTTAGGCGACACGAAATCGGTCGGCTTGAACGATTCGCCCAGCAATTTGATGACGTTTGTCTGCTGACCACGCACATTGAGTTCGATTTTGCCGCCGGAGGCCTTGTAGAACCCGGTCAGGCAGTTGAACACCGTGGTTTTGCCGGCACCGTTGGGCCCGATCAGGGCGAAGATCGAATTGCGGTGGACTTTCAGGCTGACATCGTTCAACGCCTTGATGCCGCCGAAGTGCATCATCAGCTTTTCGACACTGAGTACGACTTCGCTCATGGCGCTACTCCTTTACGCGGGGTCACACCGGTACGGCTGATCCGAATCAGGCCGCGCGGTCGCCAGATCATCATCAATACCATCAGGATGCCGAACAGCAGCACGCGGTATTCGGCGAAGCCACGCAGCAGTTCCGGAGCCACGGTCAGCACGAATGCCGCGATGACGACACCTATGGTCGAGCCCATGCCGCCGAGTACCACGATGGCAAGGATCAGCGCCGACTCAAAGAAAGTGAACGACGTCGGATTGACGAAGCCCTGATAGGTGGCAAAGAACACACCGGCCAGACCCGCCGTCGATGCGCCGATGGTGAACGCCGAGAGCTTGACCAGCACGTGGTTCAGACCCATTGAACGACAGGCGATTTCGTCTTCACGCAAGGCTTCCCAGGCGCGGCCGACCGGCATGCGGGTCAAGCGGTCCTTGATGTACAGCACGGCCAGGACCACCAGGAACAACACGGCGTAGATGAAGTAGTACTTCACGTCAGGGTTGTAGGCGATACCGAAGAACTCATGGAACGGCACCCCGCCTTCTTTCGCCCTTTTTCCGAACTCGATGCCGAAGAAGGTTGGCAACGGCGCTGCCATGCCATTCGGGCCGCCGGTCAGGGACAGCCAGTTATTGAGGATCAACCGAATGATTTCACCGAAGCCCAGGGTCACGATCGCCAGGTAGTCACCGTGCAGGCGCAGCACCGGGAAACCGAGGATACAACCGGCCAGACCGGCGGTGATCGCCGCCAGTGGCAACACCGTCCAGAATCCCAGCCCCAGATACTGATAACCGAGCGCCAGGCCGTAGGCGCCGATGGCGTAGAACGCCACGTAACCCAGGTCGAGCAGGCCGGCCAGGCCGACCACTATGTTCAACCCCAGCCCCAGCAATACGTAGATCAGCCCGAGAATAACCACGCCCAGCAGGTAGGAGTTGGAGAAAAACGGGAACACCACGGCGATGACAATCAACAGCGGGATGATCCAGCGCAACCGGGATTTGTAATCAGGCGCCAGTACATGAACCCCGGAGCCGGTGGTTTCAAAGCCTTCGAGAATTCTCAGGCCCTTTGGGGTTTGCAGGAACAGGCTCAAGGCAAAACGACCGGCCATGACAATAGCGACAATCCAGGCCACGCGAGTGGGCTGCAAGTTGAAGCCGTAGCCGTCGAGGACGATGCCGACAATCGGGCCGAACACAATCAGGGCCACGAGGCCGGCAAGAATCGCGTCAACCAGACTTCTTTTGATATCAATGGTTTTTTCAGTGGTTGAAGACATCGCTTACACCTTCGACACAAGAGGACGGCCGAGCAGGCCTTGGGGCCGAAAGACCAGAACGAGAACGAGCAGCGAGAAGCTGAAGACGTCTTTGTAGTCCGAGTTGACCAGACCGGAGAACAGCGACTCGGAGATGCCGAGGATGATCCCGCCGAGCATGGCACCAGGCAGCGAGCCAATCCCGCCGAGCACCGCGGCGGTGAACGCCTTGATGCCGATGACGAAGCCTGCATAGAAGTCGAACGTGCCGTAGTTCATGGTGATCAGCACGCCGGCCAGGGCCGCCATCGCTGCACCAATGATGAACACGTAGGAAATGATGCGGTCGGTGTTGATCCCCAGGATCGAGGCCATCTTGCGGTCTTGCTGGGTCGCGCGGCACATGCGGCCGAGCTTGGTGTACTTGATGACATAGGTCAGCAGGCCCATCCCGACAAACGCTGCGACCAGAATGAAGATCTTGGTGTAGGTGAGCTGGACGAAGCCGGTCCCTACGTCTACTCGCCATGCACCGGTCAGCAGTGTCGGAACGCCTTGTTGGCGGGCACCCTGGGCGATCTGTGCATAGTTTTGCAGGATCAGCGAGATGCCGATGGCGCTGATCAGTGGTGCCAGTCGGGTGGAGTTACGCAGGGGTTTGTAGGCAACACGCTCGATGACCCAGCCATACACCGCCGTGACGACGATGGTGAAGATCAGTGTGCCGAGCATCAACAGAGGGAAGGATTCAATACCGAAGTATGCCAGCAGAGCCAGACTGATTGCCGCGAGGTAAGCGGAAATCATGTAAACCTCGCCGTGGGCGAAGTTGATCATGCCGATGATGCCGTAGACCATTGTGTAGCCGATGGCGATCAGGCCATAGACCGACCCGAGGGTCAGGCCGTTGACCAGTTGCTGCAGGAAAATACCATCCATAACGCAATCTCACGCAATGAGAACCTGCACATGTGGCTGTGCGGTTCTTCTAAGGAAAATACAGATTTACGTCGGAGCAATGTCAGCCACGATCAGGCAGGCCGCCACCGCCCCCTGTAGGAGCTGGCTTGCCAGCGAAAGCGGTTGAACATTCGACCAGGTTGTCGTCTGCATGTCCGCCTTCGCGGGCAAGCCCGCTCCTACAAGGGATCTGGGGGGCACCCGATTGAGTCAGCCCTTACTTCTGTGTTTCCAGCTGGTGGTATTTGCCTTCCTTGTCCCACTGGTAAACCACGTAGTCGGAGACCTTCAGGTCGCCCTTGCTGTCCCAGGTCTTCTCGCCCATGACGGTCTTGACCGGGTTTTTCTTCAGCCAGGCAGCCGCGTCTTCGCCCTTGTTGGACTTGGCGCCGTTGAAGGCTGCAGCCAGGGTCTGGACCGATGCGTAGGCGTACAGGGTGTAGCCTTCAGGTTCGGTGCCGGCCTTGCGGAAAGCGTCTACCACGGTCTTGCTGTCTGGCAGCAGGCGTGGGTCGGCGCCGAAGGTCATCAGTACGCCATCAACGTTCTGTGGGCCACCGGCGGTGGTCACCAGTTCGTCAGTCACGATGCCGTCATCGGACATGAACTTGACGTCTTTGAGGCCTTGTTCACGCAGTTGCCGAACCAGTGGACCGGCTTCCGGGTGCAAGCCGCCGAAGTAGACTACGTCGGCACCGGCCGCACGGATCTTGGTGACGACGGCACTGAAGTCTTTCTCGCCGCGGGTCAGACCCTCGTACAGCACAGGCTTCACGCCGCGTTTTTCCAACTGAGCCTTGGTGGCGTCCGCCAGACCCTGACCGTAGGTGTCCTTGTCGTGCAGTACGGCGACTTTCTTGCCCTTGAGCACGTCGACGACATAGTCGCCAGCCACGATACCTTGCTGGTCGTCACGCCCGCACATGCGGAACATGGCACTCAGGCCGCGCTCGGTGACCTTGGGGTTGGTGGAACCCGGGGTGATCGTGATGATGCCGGCTTCGTCGTAGATCTCGGAGGCCGGGATGGTCGACGAGGAGCAGAAGTGGCCTACCACACCAACGACTTTCTTTTCGGTCAGGTCCTTGGCGACTGTCACAGCCTGTTTCGGCTCGCAGGCGTCATCGCCCTTGACCAGTACGATTTTTTCCCCGTTCACGCCGCCCGCTGCGTTGACCGCGTCGGCCGCCGCCTGTGCACCCTTCATGTACTGTTCGCCAAATGCCGCGTTGGCGCCCGTCATCGGTCCCGCTACGCCGATCTTGATGTCAGCCTGAGCAAACGCAGAAACACCCAGCGCAGTTGCCACTGCGAGGGCCAGAAAGCCTTTCTTGTAAAACGTCTGGGACATGAGGTGGTGCTCCATGGTTTTTTTTAATTGGCACTGCGACTTCACTGAATGCTCAGAGCAAGGGCCGTGCCATCGGTTTTTTATTCTGAAAAAAGTCGCTGCTTTCTTGTTATTTCGACTGTTTCGGGCCCATTTTCATTGGGCGTGCAACCGTCTAAACCGCGGAAGGTAAAACCATTATTTTTTTGAGGCGCAACCCGCCTGCGCCATCATTGCAACCGCGGCTTTAAACGATGTGCAACCAGCCTGTAACAACGTGCGTCACCGAAGTGCACACTGCTGGTGCGGGACTGCTACAACCCGCACCACTACAGGCTAGCCGCAGATCGAAAAAGCGCCGCTTCCCACTGCAAAAATCAACCTTCAGATAACGATCCGCAGGCACTGGCCTGCGTGATACAGCGAGAATCCCGCCTCATACAGACAGCTGCGCAACCCCACCCCGGCCAATGGCTGCATGGGCGCGAAAGGAATCGGTAGCGCTTGAGGATTTCCGTTACACAGGTAATCGGCGAAGGCCTTGCCAACCACCGTTCCCGTGGTCACGCCCCGCCCGTTGTAGCCGGTGACTGCCACCAAACCGGGCGCCGGTTCGAACAGGCGCATCAGATGATCGGGGGTGAAGGCGATGCAACCGGTCCAGGTGCACTCCCACTCCACCGGTTTGAGGTACGGGAAATAGTGCTGCTGCACCCGGTCAGCCCAGGCCTTGAGAAACCAGGCCGGTTTCTGATTGCCATTACCGAGGCTGCCCAGCAGCAGGCGTCCGTCTTTATCCCGACGAATGCTGCTCAAGACCTGGCGGGTGTCCCATGAACCCTGGCCGCCGGGAAGAATTTGCCGGGCAGCCTCTTCGGTCAACGGGACCGAAGCCACCTGGTAGTAATACCCAGGGAAGAAATTGCGCCGCAGCTCCGTCCAGTCGCCTTCGGTGTAGGCATTGGAGGCAATCACCACTTTCTCGGCCATGACCGAACCCTGGGCGGTTTGCACAGACCAGCGCTGACCCTGACGCTCGAGCCGGGTGACCGGGGAATGATCGAACAATTGACCACCGAGGCCGATGGCTGCTTTGGCCAGCCCCGTGGTGTAGGCCATCGGGTTGAGCGTGCCGGCACGGCGATCGAGCAGCGCAGCGGCGATCTTTTTCGTGCCCGTCGCTTGTTCGCAGGCCTGACCGGTCAACAGCTCCACCGGCGCCCCGCGGCGTTTCCATTGTTCTTCACGACTGCGCAAGTCGGCTTCGCCACGGGCGTTGTGCGCCATGTGCAGCGTGCCTTCGCGGCGCAACTGGCAATCGATGTCGTACTTGTCCACAAGGCTGAACACCAGGGATGGTGCTGCACCCAGCATGCGGTTGAGCTGACTGCCGACTAGCGTGCCAAACCCGGCTTCGATCTCGTCCGGTGGAATCCACATCCCGGCGTTGACCAGCCCGACGTTACGCCCCGAACCACCGTGGCCGGCGCGATGAGCCTCCAGCACACAAACGGTCTTGCCTTGCTCCAGCAGATGCACCGCCGCCGACAAACCGGTAAAACCGGCGCCGATGACGCAGGCATCCACCGAAACCTCACCCTTGAGGGCCGAATTGTCCGGCCTTTGCGGCGTCAGTTTTTCCCACAGACACTCTTCGCGTAACGGCATTGCCAGACTCCGAAAATGAAACCTAACCACCCACACAAATCAGTGTGGGAGCGGGCTTGCTCGCGAAAGCGGTATGTCAGTCAACATTAATATCGGCTGACAGATTGCATTCGCGAGCAAGCCCGCTCCCACAGGGGATCTTGTTTGACTCAAGACTCAGTCAAACGTAATACCCTGCGCCAACGGCAACTCCAGCGAATAGTTCACGGTGTTGGTCTGGCGGCGCATGTAGCCGCGCCATGCATCGGAGCCGGACTCACGACCACCGCCGGTTTCTTTCTCGCCACCAAATGCACCACCGATTTCAGCGCCGCTCGGGCCGATATTGACGTTGGCGATGCCGCAGTCGCTGCCTACTGCCGACATGAACTGCTCGGCTTCACGCACGTCGGTGGTGAAGATGCACGAGGACAAGCCTTGTGGCACGGCGTTGTTCAGGCGCAGGGCTTCCTGGAAATCGCTGTAACCGACCACGTACAGGATCGGGGCGAAGGTTTCGTGGCAGACCACATCGCTCTGCTCCGGCATTTCGACGATGGCCGGCGACACGTAGTAGGCATTCGGGAACTTGTCTTGCAGCTGACGCTCACCGCCAAACACCCGGCCGCCTTCGCTCAGGGCCTGTTCCAGCGCGTCCTGCATGTTGTCGAAGCTTTGTTTGTCGATCAACGGGCCGACCAGGTTGCCTTCCAGCGGATGGCCGATACGCACTTTCGAGTACGCGGCTTTCAGGCGGGTGACGATTTCTTCTTTCACCGACTCATGCGCGATCAATCGACGCAGGGTGGTGCAACGCTGGCCGGCGGTGCCGACGGCGCTGAACAGAATCGCGCGAACGGCCATGTCCAGGTCGGCGCTCGGGCCGAGGATCATTGCGTTGTTGCCGCCCAGTTCGAGAATGCTGCGGGCGAAACGTGCGGCGATTTTCGGCGCCACTTCACGGCCCATGCGGGTGCTGCCGGTGGCGCTGATCAGGGCCACGCGCGGGTCATCCACCAGCGCTTCGCCGGCATCGCGACCGCCAATAATCACCTGGCTCAGGTGCGCTGGCGCGTCGCTGAAATTCTTCAGCACGCGTTCGAACAGCGCCTGGCAGGCCAATGCGGTCAGTGGCGTCTTTTCCGACGGTTTCCAGATCACCGGGTTGCCGCAGACCAGTGCCAGCGTGGCGTTCCAGGCCCAGACCGCGACCGGGAAGTTGAACGCACTGATCACGCCAACGACGCCCAGCGGATGCCAGGTTTCGCGCATGTGGTGGCCTGGACGCTCGGAGGCGATGGTCAAGCCGTACAACTGGCGCGACAGACCGACGGCGAAGTCGCAGATGTCGATCATTTCCTGAACTTCACCCAGGCCTTCCTGAGTGATCTTGCCGGCCTCCCAGGACACCAGCTCGCCGAGGTCGGCCTTGTATTCACGCAGGATGTCACCCAGTTGCCGCACCAGCTCGCCACGGCGCGGCGCCGGAACCTTGCGCCACAGTTCGAACGCATGATCTGCGCGACTGATGTGCTGCTCGACTTCAGCAGCGCCTTCCCAGTTCACGGCAGCGATCCTGCTGCCATCGATCGGCGAGTGCACCGGCACTTTGCCGTTCTGGTACAGGGCCGGGTTCACACCTAGACGATCAAGCAATGCGGCAACCATGGGTCACTCCTCAAGCAAAAGACAGTACACGTGCAGCCGCAATAGCACGGCTGATCAGACCTGTAGTTTTAGCTGCACGGAGGTTACTCAACAAACGACCTTTAAGAGAGATATCATTCCGTTTATTCATGCTGTGCATTGCTGGCAATAAGAAACAAGAACCAAGGACCGCCCATGCTGAATAAACGCTACTTGCCATCGATCGCTGCGTTGCAGTGCTTCGAGGCCGTCACCCGGCACTTGAGCTTCACCCGGGCCGCCGAAGAGTTGAACCTGACCCAAAGCGCCGTGAGCAAACAGGTTGCGCAACTCGAAGAGCTGTTGCAACACCTGCTGTTTCGCCGGGTGCGCCGCCGCCTGCAGATGACGCCGGCGGGCGATCTGTATCTGGTTGAGGTGCGAAAAATCCTCACGCAGGTCGAAATGTCGACCCATTACCTGCGCTCCTACGGTGGCGAAACAGAAGTCCTGCGGGTTTCGACGCCTCCCACCTTCGGCGCACGCTGGCTGGTGCCGCGCCTGAAAGGCTGGCGTCTGCGGCACCCGTCGATCCACCTGGACCTGTGCAGCGAACAGGAAGCCGACGACCTGTTGCAAGGTCGCAGCGATCTGGCGTTCTACTTCGGCCAGGGTTCACGACCCGGCACCGAATGCCTGAAGCTGTTCGGCGAAGAGCTGGTGCCGGTGTGCGCCCCGGGCAGCCTGCCTGCCCAACCGTTCACCGATCCGACGCAACTGTCCGATCTGGTACTGCTGCAAAACGCCTCCCGCCCCCAGGCCTGGCACGACTGGTTCGAGCATCAGGGCTACCACACCGAGCACAGCTACCACGGCCCGCGTTTCGAAACCTTTTACATGTGCATCCGCGCCGCCCAGGTCGGTTGCGGCGTGGCGTTGCTGCCGCGCTTTCTGGTGGAAGAGGAACTGGCCGACGGCAAGCTGGTCATTCCCTGGCAGCATGCAATGCCCAGCACGGACGCCTATTACCTTGCATACCCGGAGCACTCGGCGGAAGTGCCCAAGGTGCGGGACTTCGTGAAGTGGATGCTGGAGCAGATCGATAGTCCGGAGGCAGTGCAGCACTAACGTCTTGCACTTTCCCTGTGGCGAGGGGGCTTGCCCCCGTTGGGTTGCGCAGCAGCCCCAAAATTTGCAACTTCGTAGCTGGAGCTATTGCGACTGCTGCGCAGCCGAACGGGGCGATGCGGCGATCCGACAAGCCCCCTCGCCACAAAAACTCACACCTGCAGGGATCTGCTGCGGTCTAAAAAATTGCTGGCAATCCTTGCCTCTGATATGCGCCACTAGCCCCATTGTTCAATACCGCTGCAACGCTGGAGATTCCCGTTATGAGCGAGAGTGTGTTTGCCGATCGCATCGTGCAGAACCTGCTCGACACCGACTTCTACAAACTGACGATGATGCAGGCGGTGCTGCACAACTACCCGAACGTCGAAGTCGAATGGGAGTTTCGTTGCCGTAACAGCGAGGACTTGTGCCCCTACCTGGCGGAAATCCGCTTCCAGATCGAGCGCCTGGCCGAACTGAGCCTGAGCGCCGATCAATTGAGCTTTCTGGAGCGCATCAGCTTCCTGAAGCCGGATTTCCTGCGCTTTCTCGGGTTGTTCCGCTTTAACCTGCGCTACATCCACACCGGCATCGAAAACGGTGAGCTGTTTATCCGCCTGCGGGGCCCCTGGCTGCATGTGATCCTGTTCGAAGTGCCGCTGCTGGCGCTGGTCAGCGAGGTGCGCAACCGCTATCGCTACCGCGAAATCGTACTGGAGCAGGCCCGCGAGCAGCTCTACCGCAAGTTCGACTGGCTGAGTGCCAACGCCAGCAGTGATGAATTGTCCGAATTGCAGGTGGCCGATTTCGGTACGCGCCGTCGCTTCTCCTATCGCGTGCAGGAAGAAGTGGTGAATGTGCTCAAGCATGACTTCCCCGGACGCTTCGTCGGCACCAGCAACGTGCACCTGTCCCGGGAGCTGGACATGAAACCGCTGGGCACCATGGCCCACGAGTGGATCATGGCGCACCAGCAACTCGGCCCACGGCTGATCGACAGCCAGATCGCCGCACTCGATTGCTGGGTCCGCGAATACCGTGGCCTGCTGGGGATTGCCCTGACCGACTGCATCACCATTGATGCCTTCCTCGGCGATTTCGATCTGTTTTTCGCCAAGCTTTTCGACGGTTTGCGCCACGATTCAGGCGATCCGGTATTGTGGGCGGAAAAAGCCATCGCCCACTATCACAAGCTCGGCATCGACCCGATGAGCAAGACACTGACGTTCTCCGACAGCCTGACCCTGCCCAAGTCCCTGGAGATATTCCGGGCGCTGCGCGGTCGGATCAATGTCAGCTTCGGCATCGGCACCAACCTGACCTGTGATATTCCGGGTGTCGAACCGATGAACATCGTGCTTAAAATGGCCGCCTGCAACGGCCAGCCGGTGGCGAAGATCTCCGACGAGCCAGGCAAGACACACTGCAAAGACCCGAATTTCGTCGCTTACCTGCGACACGTTTTCCAGGTTCCTGCCGCCCTTTCAAGTACATCAAGCAAGGAGTGAATTCATGCAAGCCGTACAGCGTGAGATTGCTGAACAGCTCAAGGTCCAGCCGCCATTCGCCGACGAAGCCGCCCTTGAGGCCGAAGTCGCCCGGCGGGTGACCTTCATTCAGGACTGCCTGGTCAATTCCGGGCTCAAGACCCTGGTACTGGGCATCAGTGGCGGTGTCGACTCCCTGACCGCCGGCCTGCTGGCCCAACGGGCCGTCCGTGAACTGCGCCAGCGCAGCGGTGATGCCGCCTATAAATTCATCGCCGTGCGCCTGCCCTACGAGACCCAGTTCGATGAGCACGACGCCCAGGCGTCGGTGGACTTCATCAAACCGGACGAGCGCCACACCGTGAACATCGGCCCGGCGGTCAAATCCCTGGCCAATGAAGTGGCGGCCTTCGAAGGCAAACATGCGGTGTCGGTGGACTTCGTGCTCGGCAACACCAAGGCGCGCATGCGCATGGTCGCCCAGTACACCATCGCCGGCGCAACCCAGGGCCTGGTGATCGGTACCGATCACGCGGCGGAAGCGGTGATGGGTTTCTTCACCAAGTTCGGTGACGGCGCCTGCGACCTGGCGCCACTGAGTGGCCTGGTGAAAAACCAGGTCCGCGCCATCGCCCGCAGCTTCGGCGCGCCGGAGTCGCTGGTGGAGAAAGTCCCGACCGCCGATCTGGAAGACCTGTCACCCGGCAAACCGGACGAAGCCTCCCACGGCGTGACCTACGCCGAGATCGACGCCTTCCTGCATGGCAATCCGGTGCGTGAAGAGGCGTTCAATATCATCGTCGATACGTACAACAAGACCCATCACAAGCGGGTGATGCCGTTTGCGCCGTAACGCCTGCGCGCAGGAGCGTGTAGGAGCTGTCGAGTAAAACGAGGCTGCGATCTTTTGATGTTCAAAATCAAAAGATCGCAGCCTGCGGCAGCTCCTACAAGAGCAAAAAAAAGCGTCCACTAAGGACGCTTTTTTTATGACTGCGATTCGATTACTTCAGGGTTACCGTGCCTTTCATCATCGAGATGTGGCCCGGGAACGAGCAGAAAAAACCGTACTTTTCAGCGGCATCCAGCTTGGACACGTCGAAGGTCACCGAATCGGTTTCCTTGGCGCCGATGATCTTGGTGTGGGCGATCACGCGGGCGTCGCCTTCTTTCAGGTAGTTCTTGTCGATACCGGCGCTCAGGCCGTCGGTGGCGATCGGCTGCATGTCGGCTTCTTTACTCAGCACCCAGTTATGGCCCATGACGTTCTTCGGCAAGCTGCCGGTGTGAGTCAGCTCGACAGTGAAGGTCTTGCAGCTCTTGTCGATTTCAATGGCCTTGGTGCTGAAGGACATTTGATCGGTGGAGTCAATGGTGGTCTTGCACTCGGCAGCCATCAATTGGCTGCTGGCCAGTGTCAACAGGGATACCGCAACAAGTTTGGCAAACATGGTGAATCTCCAAGGCAGGGTTAACGAAATCGCGAACGAACAGAAGACTGCCTGAAAACTTCGCAAGTTCATATGACTTGAATCAAAAATTGTATACAACTTTTGGACTATGAGGCCGATACGAAATATCTACCGGCCAAGTGTCTGGCCCGGGCCTACCATCAGGCCGTCCCCTTCAAATGGAACGCCTGTCATGTCGATCAACAGCCTGTTTTGCAGTTTGCTCGCCGCCTACGCCTGCGGCGCCAGCGGTACGTACGAAACCCCGGAAAACCAAACCTAGCCCTTGGAGTGTCGTGCGCCTGCCTTTACTCTGTGGCCCTGAGCGAACATGGAGCAAGGCATGTCTTTAACATCCGTTTGTGTATTTTGTGGTGCCAGCACCGGCACCAACCCGGCTTACCGCGAAGCAGCCGTGGCCCTTGGCCGGGCATTGGCCGAGCGCAAGTTGACCCTGGTGTATGGCGGTGGCGCCGTGGGCCTGATGGGCATCGTTGCCGATGCGGCCCTGGCGGCCGGCGGTGAAGTGATCGGCATCATCCCGCAAAGCCTCAAGGACAAGGAAATCGGCCACAGCGGCCTGACTCGCCTGGAAGTCGTCGATGGCATGCACGCGCGCAAGGCGCGGATGGCCGAGCTCAGCGATGCCTTTATCGCACTGCCCGGTGGCCTTGGCACCCTCGAAGAACTGTTTGAAGTCTGGACCTGGGGCCAGCTCGGCTACCACGGCAAACCGCTGGGTTTGCTGGAAGTGAACGGTTTCTACAGCAAATTGACGTCTTTTCTCGATCATATCGTCGGCGAAGGCTTCGTTCGCGGGCAGCACCGTGACATGCTGCAAATGAGCGAATCGCCGCAAACCCTGCTCGATGATCTGGATGCCTGGCAACCTTGCGTAGCGCCAAAATGGGCCGAGCAAAAACCCAGCTAACGGCTCGGCACCGATACAGGGCAGAATATGCGCCGCTCAACCTCACCTTCGACCCCAGAGGATCGCCCATGGCCAAACCTAATTATTCCTTCGCCAAACGTCAGAGAGACTTGGCCAAGGAGCAGAAGAAAGAGGAAAAGCTTCAGCGCAAGAAAGCTACAGCTGAAGAAGAAGCAGCCGCACTGAACCCGGAAGCAGAAGGTGAAGTGGCCGCAGAAAGTGATGTTGAAGCACCGAAAGATCAGGCGCCCGACGCCTGAGACCCTCAGGGCCCGATGATCTGATCAGGCCCACCGGATCTGTGTAAAGGGTTGGCAGCTTGGCTGCCGATCCTCTGTAGGAGCGAGCTTGCTCGCGATAGTCGTTAACGATAACGCTGCAAGTCTGACACCCCGGCGCTCTCGGGTTCTTCGCGAGCAAGCTCGCTCCTACAGGGGACCTGCGTTAATCCAGTGGCATCACTGTGACGCGCACTTCCGGATCGTGGTTCCCTCCTCCCAGAATCACCCCCCGCAATGGCGATACATCGGAAAAATCCCGGCCCCAGGCCAGGGTGATGTGCTCCAGCGCCGGTTGCACATTGTTGGTCGGATCGAAATCCACCCACCCCAGCACCGGGCAAAACACCGAAACCCAGGCGTGGGACGCATCGGCACCGATCAATCGCGGCTGCCCCGGTGGTGGCTGGGTCAACAGGTAGCCGCTGACGTAGCGCGCCGCCAATCCTCTGGAACGCACGCAAGCGAGCATCAGGTGAGCAAAGTCCTGGCAGACCCCGCGTCGGCGCTCCAGCACCTCCACCAGCGGCGTCGCCACTTGGGTCGCCTCGGCATCGAAGGTGAACTCGCTGAAGATTTTCTCCATCAGCGCCTGCACGCCGAGCAGTAACGGTCGACCGGGCGGAAAACAGCTTTGCGAGAACTCGACGAAGTTTCTTTTCAAATGCACATACGGCGATTCAAACCGGTATCGGCAGGCTTCGAGCAATTCGGGCGACAGCGGTTGGCTGCTGTAGGTCAGCGCGCTTCGAGTGTTTTCCCACGCCGCAGACCGATTGAAGTCCAGCACAGGCCGGGGCAACACTTCGATCGTGAGGCTGGCGTTGACCAGCAACTCATCGTGGGGACGCTCGAACGCCAGCCGGGTCAGCGGATTGCCGAACACATCCAGTTCATCGCGACGCGAGGTCGGCTGCGGACTGATCTGCAATTGCCGGTCGGTGCAGCGCTGCCAGGCACAAGGCCGCGGCCACAAATGCGCCAGTTGCTGAGCCAGGGACACCGGGCTGTCGTAGTGATAATGGGTGTCGTGGAAGATCTGGTAGCGGGCGCTCATCAGACGGACACCGTGCGCTGACTGACATCGTCGACATGGGCGAAATGCCGCAGCGCCAGGCGATCGGAAACTTGCCCGCTGGCGTCGGCGATCTCCTGCAACAGCGCGGCCAGCCCCTCGATGGCGGCGCGAACACTCGCATCGCCGAACAGCGGATTTTCCAGGCAGCCCAGATCGAATCGCGCCAGACGCGCTACCAATTGTGGCAGCGCTGCTTCACGCGGTACGCCAAAGTCATCATTGAGCCGTTTGAGGGTGCGGGTCACCAGTTTCAACTGGAACAACACGGCGTGAGGGTTCTGCTCGTCGAGCAACAACAGGTCGAGCACCGGGATCAGCTGCGCCACCGCCAGGTATCGAGAACGATAGGTGATACTGCTGTTGCCCAGTTCCAGCAACCACTCCAGCCCGGCCTGATCGAAAGCCCCGGCGCCCCGCAGGAACGCCGCCAGGCTGCCGCTGAGAAACTGCAGACGCTCGAGCCGCCGGCCAATCATCAGGAAACGCCAGCCTTCGTCCCGGGTCATGTCGTCCAGGGCAAAGCCGGACAGTGCCGCCAGGGACATCACCAGACGGTTGAGGAAATCCAGCAACTCGCCGAAATCCGGCTCTTCGGTTTCCAGCTCCATGGCTTCACGCTGCAACTCCACCAGTGCCTGCCAGTTTTCCCGCGAGAGTTTGCCGCGCACCTGTGAAGCAGCCCACTGCAAGCGTTGCAGGTTGGAACGCAGGCTGAAGGGCCAGTCATCGCCGAGCAGCGCCGCCAACAGGCGCTCCGGCAATTCGCCCTCATCGGGCAACAACATCAGCCGTTCGCCGAGATCCACCGCGGCCTGCAGGGCTTGCGGGTCGTCGCCGTCGACATAGCGCGCCAGCATGATGCGCAGCAAACGGGCACTGTCATCGCAACGTTCGCAGTAACGACCAAACCAGAACAGGTTTTCCACCACCCGCGATGGCAGGTACGGATCGCGCCGCACCAGGTCATGCACGCCGATGTTGCGCTGGGCCTTCCATTGTTCGCCGCTGGGCGCACGATCGCCCAGCACCCAGGTGTCCTTGCTGGCGCCGCCGCGCTGCATCGACACCACTTCGGCATCGGCATCGGCGGCGACCCGGGTCAAGCCACCGGGCAGCACCCGATAGCCCTCGCGGCTGGCCACCGCATACACGCGTATGCCGATGGCACGGGGTTGCAGCTGACCGTCTTCGGCTTGCCAGATCGGCGCCTGCGACAATTGCGCGAGTTCTTGCGCCACATAAGCGTATGGTCGTGCCTGCATGCGTTCGGCGAGTTCCTCGCGCTGTTTTTCACTCAAGTCACGGCCAAATACCGGTGCAAAGCTCTGGGACGGAAATGCCGGCTTGATCAGCAGCTCTGGCAGTTTTTCCAGGGCCTGGGCCAATACCGGCGCTTCACCGCACCACCAGGTGGCGATGGACGGCAGGATCAGTTCTTCGCCGAACAGGAATTGATTGATCTTCGGCAGGAAACCCAACAAACCGGGCGACTCCAGCACACCGCTGCCCAGAGCATTGGCCACCAGCACCCGCCCCTGCCGCACGGCCTCAAGCAGGCCCGGCACGCCGAGGGCTGAGTCGGTACGCAGCTCCAGCGGGTCGCAGAAATCATCGTCGAGCCGACGCATGATCACGTGCACCCGGCACAGACCGCTCAGGGTCTTCAGGTAGACCGTCGCATCGCGCACCGTCAGGTCACTGCCCTCCACCAGTGGATAGCCGAGCTGGCGGGCGAGGTACAAATGTTCGAAATAGCTTTCGTTGAAACGCCCCGGCGTCAGCAGCACGACCAAGGGCGCGTCCCCGTCACTCGGGGCCTGACGAGCCAGGGTTTCCTGCAAGGTGCGAAAGAACCCGGCCAGGTGCTGCACCTTCAGATCGCGGTACAGCTCGGGAAAGGCCCGGGACACAATCGTGCGGTTTTCCAGCGCATACCCGGCTCCCGAAGGCGCCTGGGTACGATCCGCCGTCACCCACCAGCGGCCATCGGGCGTGCGCGCCAGATCCACGGCATACAGATGCAGAAAGGCTCCGTCAGGCGGGCTGATGCCCTGACAGGGCCAAAGGAAGTTGTTGTGACCGAACACCAGCTCGGCGGGCAAAAGACCTTCGGCAATCAGCCGTTGCGGACCGTAAAGGTCAGCCAGCACGGCGTTGAGCAACCTGGCCCGTTGCGCGATGCCGGCCGCCAGGTGCTCCCACTCCTCGGCGGCAATGACATGGGGCAGCAGGTCCAGTTCCCATGGCCGGTCAGCGCCTTTGGGATCGGCATAAACGTTATAGGTAACGCCGTTCTCCTGGATTTGCCGGGTCAGCAGGGCCTGACGCTGCACCAGTTGCGCCGGCGTGCTGCGTTGCAACTGTTCGAACAGCCGGCGCCAGTGCGGGCGCACGGCGCCACTGTCGTCGAGCAGTTCGTGATAGGTGCCCGCCGTCAGCGGGTAGCGGTCTAGCAGGTCAGGCATGGAAAGCTCGGCAGACAGCAATGAACGGTCAGACTAACGCAGGCTCGTGACGCCCGGATATACGTAAAATCCGAGCGTCGCGTACGGTTTAGAAACGTCGCAAATCGAGTGTCATCGGTAGCTCGTCGTTAATGTCCAGATTGGGCATAGGAAGCTTCCCTGGTGTGTGTCCGACGCGGAAGAAACGCGCCATCCGCCGGCTCTCGGCCTCGTTGGCGTTGACCGGCAAGCTGTCGTAATTGCGCCCGCCCGGGTGGGCGACGTGGTACTGGCAGCCGCCCAACGAACGCTGCATCCAGGTATCGAGCAAGTCGAACACCAGGGGCGCGTGCACCGGGATGGTCGGTTGCAGGCAGTTCGCCGGTTGCCAGGCACGAAATCTCACGCCCGCGACGAATTCGCCTACACGCCCGGTGGGCTGCAAGGGCACCGGGATACCATTGCAGGTCAGCAGATAACGCTGGGGTGGTAGACCGCTGAGCTTGACCTGCAATCGTTCAAGCGAGGAATCCACGTAACGCACCGTACCACCCATGGCGCCCTCTTCGCCCAACACGTGCCAGGGCTCGAGCGCCTGGCGCAACTCCAGCGCAATGCCACTGACAGCGTAGTCGCCAACCTTGGGAAAACGGAACTCCAGATGCGCGGCGAACCATTCGGCCCGCACCGGATAACCGGCGGCGTTGAGGTCGACGATGACATCGGCGAAGTCTTGCTCGATAAAGTGCGGCAACAGAAAGCGATCGTGCAGCTCCGTGCCCCAGCGCGCCAGTTTCGGCGGCGCATAGGGCTCGCGCCAGAACCGCGCGACCAGCGCTCGCAGCAACAATTGTTGCGCCAGGCTCATGCGGGCATGGGGCGGCATTTCGAACGCACGCAGCTCCAGCAATCCGAGGCGCCCGGTGGCGCCGTCCGGCGAATAGAGCTTGTCGATGCAGAACTCGGCGCGGTGGGTATTGCCGGTCACATCGATCAGCAGATTGCGCAGCAGTCGATCCACCAGCCATGGCGGGCATTCCTCACCCGCTTCAGGCATTTGTGCGAAAGCAATTTCCAGTTCGTACAAGGCATCGTTGCGTGCTTCATCGACGCGGGGCGCCTGGGACGTCGGGCCGATGAACAATCCGGAAAACAGGTAGGACAGCGACGGATGGTTGTGCCAGTAACTGATCAGGCTGCGCAGCAGATCCGGGCGCCGCAGAAACGGCGAGTCTCCCGGTGTCGCGCCCCCCAGCACGAAATGGTTACCGCCACCCGTGCCGGTGTGCCGACCGTCGATCATGAATTTTTCAGTAGTCAGCCGGGTCTGCCGCGCTTCTTCGTAGAGAAACTCGGTGCGCTCGACCAACTCATCCCAGGTCGCGGACGGCTGTACGTTGACCTCGATCACCCCCGGATCCGGGGTGATTCGGAAGTTGCTCAGGCGTGGATCGCTTGGCGGCTCGTAGCCCTCAAGCAACACCGGGCACAGCAACTCTTCGGCAGTGGCTTCGATGGCAGCGACCAGTTCGAGGTAATCCTCGACCCGTTCCAGCGGCGGCATGAACAGGTGCAACCGGCCTTCCCGCGCCTCGGCGCAGAAGGCGGTGCGGGTCAGCCAGTCGGCGGATTCGTCGAGCTTCGGTGCGCGCTCTTGTACCTCGGCAGCTTCGCTTTGGCTTTGCAGTTGCGCGGTGTCGGGCAGCGGCGGGAAGTCTTGATTCGGGTCTTGCGGATGAATGAACGGATATTCCGCCGCTTTCACCCAAGGCTGCGAACCCAACGGCAAGCGATAACCCAGCGGCGAGTCCCCCGGCACCAGGCGGCAGTGCTCGTCGCGCAGATACCAGCGCCCGCTCTGCCACTGATCGCCCTTGGCGGTGCGCGCCAGCGGCAGGACCTGACCGATGACCTTGTCCAGCCCTTGGCTGAATACTTTGCGCAGGCGAGCCCGTTCCAGCGGTTCTTCCAGACGCGAGTCTTCGGCGCTGACGTTTTTCGGCAGCATTCCTTCGCGCCAGAGGTAATAGAAATTGTCTTCGTAGGCCGGAAACACAAAGCGTGTCGGAATCTTCAAGCGTTCGGCGACACTCGCCAAAAATCGCCCGGCCAGTGCGCCATCGGCGCCGTAGTCTTGCTGTTCGTCGGCGATCAGCGCGCTGTTGTGCCAGATCGGCACGCCGTCACGACGCCAGTAGCAATTGAGCGACCAGCGCGGCAGTTGCTCACCGGGGTACCACTTGCCCTGCCCGAAATGCACCAGCCCCTGGGGCGCGTAATGCTTGCGCATGCGCTGGAACAGTTCGGCGGACAACCGTCGTTTATCCGGCCCCAATGCCGCGGTATTCCACTCGGCGCCGTCCGGGTCATCAATGGACACAAAGGTCGGCTCGCCGCCCATGGTCAGGCGCACATCGCCTTCCAGCAGGTCAGCATCGATCTGTCGGCCCAAGGCTTGAATCGCCAGCCACTGGTCGTCGGTGTAGGGCTTGGTGACCCGCGGTGCTTCCCAAATCCGCTCCACGGACATTTCGTGGCTGAATTCGCACTCGCAGGGTTCCACCAGGCCACTGATCGGGGCCGCAGAAGACGGATCGGGACTACAGGCCAACGGAATATGCCCTTCACCGGCAAACAGCCCGGAGGTTGCGTCCAGGCCGATCCAGCCGGCACCAGGCAAGTACACCTCGCACCAGGCGTGCAGGTCGGTGAAATCCACGTCGGTGCCGGACGGACCGTCGAGACTTTTGACGTCGGCGGTCAGCTGAATCAGGTAACCCGACACGAAACGCGCCGCCAACCCCAGGTTGCGCAGCAGTTGCACCAGCAACCAAGCGGAGTCGCGGCACGAACCGGAGGCTTGGTCGAGGGTGTGCTCAGGTGTTTGTACGCCGGGCTCCATGCGGATCAGGTAGTCGATGTCTTCGCTCAGGCGCTGGTTGAGTGCGACGAGAAAATCCACGGCGGGCAACGGTGTGCGGTCGATGCCGTCCAGATAGGCCTTGAACTTCGGCGTCAGGGGCAAGGTTTCCAGGTACGGCGCCAGTTCCTTGCGCTCATCGGCGGCATAGGTGAAGGGAATCTTTTCCGCGTAGGGTTCGAGGAAGAAGTCGAACGGATTGAAGATCGCCATTTCCGCCAGCAGATCGACCTCGATTCGCAATTCCTCGGTCTTCTCCGGGAACACCAGCCGCGCCAGGTAATTGCCCTGAGGGTCCTGTTGCCAGTTGATGAAATGCTGCTCGGGCGAGATTTTCAACGCATAGGACAGAATCCGCGTTCGGCTGTGAGCAGCGGGACGCAGGCGAACGATCTGCGGGCCGAGCTCGACAGCGCGGTCATAACGGTAATGCGTGACGTGGTGCAATGCGACATGAATCGACACGGCGTGCCTCCTGCGAGCCTAGAGCGTATGGGAAAGCGCGCAAGACTTATGCCATCCAGCAATGCTGGCGCTTCCTTCGGTTGCCTGAGGCAGTACAGCACCAAAATCGGGCGAGGCGGGAAAATGGTTTGGCGTTGGCGCACATAATTGTGGCGATCAATCAAAAATTGGTTGGCAATTCCGGCCTCTTCGCGAGCAGGCTCGCTCCTACAAAGGCTCGTTCAGGCCCTGAATGCAAAACGCCAACCCGAAGGTTGGCGTTCTGTTCCGTTCAAGCGAGGCTTAGCGCGGCACGACCGGCTTGCGGGTCGGTTTGGGGCCCTTGCCCTTGGCCGCGTCCTTGCGCTCCTTGGCCGCCTGCTGGTTGCGAGCGAATGCCGCCGCCTTGGCCTGTTCACGCTTGTCCCACGGATTGCCGCCATCGCTCGCGCGGGGTGGCAGGCCGGTGTGCTGAGTGAGGATCTTGGTGGTCTTTTCCCCTGCAACCTTGTGGCTGCCAGCTGGCGTCGAATTCTTGCGACGGGCACTCTGGTAGCTGTCGGTGGACGGCTGGTGCAGCGGGATCAACTGGTTCTTGCCCGGCCCGATCAGATCAGCGCGACCCATGCGGGTCAACGCTTCACGCAGCATTGGCCAGCCTTTCGGGTCGTGATAACGCAAGAACGCCTTGTGCAGACGACGCTGCTCTTCGCTCTTGACGATGGTCACCGCGTCACTCTTGTAGGTGACCTTGCGCAGCGGGTTCTTGCCCGAATGGTACATCGCGGTGGCGGTGGCCATCGGCGACGGGTAGAACGCCTGCACCTGGTCGGCACGGAAACCATTACCCTTGAGCCACAGGGCCAGGTTCATCATGTCTTCATCGGTGGTGCCCGGGTGGGCGGCGATGAAGTACGGAATCAGGTACTGCTCCTTGCCCGCTTCCTTGGAGTACTTCTCGAACATGCGCTTGAACTTGTCATAGCTGCCGATGCCCGGTTTCATCATCTGGTTGAGCGGACCTTCCTCGGTGTGTTCCGGGGCGATCTTCAGGTAACCACCGACGTGGTGGGTCACCAGTTCCTTGACGTATTCCGGCGACTCGACCGCGAGGTCGTAGCGCAGGCCGGAAGCGATCAGGATCTTCTTCACACCCGGCAATTCACGGGCACTGCGGTATAGCTGGATCAGCGCCGAGTGGTCGGTGTTCAGGTTCGGGCAGATGCCAGGGAACACGCACGATGGCTTGCGGCACGCGGATTCGATTTCCGGGCTCTTGCAGGCAATGCGGTACATGTTCGCGGTCGGGCCGCCTAGGTCGGAGATCACGCCGGTAAAGCCGGGAACCTTGTCACGAATTTCTTCGATTTCACGAATGATCGATTCATGGGAGCGGTTCTGGATGATCCGCCCTTCGTGCTCGGTGATCGAGCAGAAGGTGCAGCCGCCGAAGCAGCCACGCATGATGTTCACCGAGAAGCGGATCATGTCGTAGGCCGGGATCTTCTCCTTGCCGTACGCCGGGTGCGGAACGCGCGCATAAGGCATGCCGAACACGTAGTCCATTTCTTCGGTGGTCATCGGAATCGGTGGCGGGTTGAACCAGACATCGACCTCGCCATGCTTCTGCACCAGCGCACGGGCATTGCCCGGGTTGGTTTCCAGGTGCAGCACGCGGTTGGCGTGGGCGTAGAGCACTGCGTCGTTACGGACTTTCTCAACGGACGGCAGACGAATGACGGTCTTGTCGCGGGTCATGCGCGGGCTGGCCAGGATCTGCACGACCTTGGCTTCCTGTGGATCCTCGACCGGACCCTTTTCCTGCTCGATGGCGCAGGCCTGGGTGTCCTGGGTATTCACGTACGGGTTAATGATCTTGTCGATCTTGCCCGGACGGTCGATGCGCGTGGAGTCGACTTCGTACCAGCCTTGCGGCGTGTCACGACGGATGAACGCGGTACCGCGCACGTCGGTGATGTCTTCGATCTTGTGACCGTAGGACAGACGCTGGGCGACTTCGACAATCGCACGCTCGGCGTTGCCGTAAAGCAGGATGTCGGCGCTGGCGTCGATCAGGATCGAGTTGCGCACACGGTCCTGCCAGTAGTCGTAATGGGCGATGCGGCGCAGGGACGCTTCGATACCGCCGAGCACGATCGGCACGTGCTTGTAGGCTTCCTTGCAGCGCTGGCTGTAAACCAGGCTGGCGCGGTCCGGCCGCTTGCCCGCCAAACCACCCGGGGTGTAGGCGTCGTCGGAACGGATTTTCTTGTCCGCGGTGTAGCGGTTGATCATCGAGTCCATGTTGCCGGCCGCGACACCGAAGAACAGGTTCGGCTCGCCGAGCTTCATGAAGTCGTCTTTGGACTGCCAGTTCGGTTGGGCAATTATCCCGACGCGGAAGCCCTGGGACTCCAGCAGCCGGCCGATGATCGCCATGCCGAACGACGGGTGATCGACGTAGGCATCACCGGTGACGATGATGATGTCGCAGGAATCCCAGCCGAGCTGATCCATCTCCTCCCTGCTCATGGGCAGGAATGGCGCTGGCCCGAAACATTCGGCCCAGTACTTGGGATAGTCAAATAACGGCTTGGCTGCTTGCATGTCGATAACCGGTGTTGGCTTTCATTGAATTTCGCGGGCGCGGAATATAGCACAAATTTTGACCAATTCCGACGGCCATGGTCGGAAATTGGTGGGAGCTCTGACACACACAACCTATGTGGCGAGGGAGCTTGCTCCCGTTCGACTGCGAAGCAGTCGCAAAACCAGCAAAAGTGGTGTGCCTGAATCAGTACCGTTGCAGGTATTGGGGCTGCTGCGCAGCCCAGCGGGAGCAAGCTCCCTCGCCACAAGAGCCCTGCATCAACAGTTACTCGTCATCATCGAAGTTATAGCTACCCGGCGCCAGGTTCTCGAATCGGGTGTACTTGCCGATGAACGCCAGGCGGATAAACCCGATCGGGCCGTTCCGCTGCTTGCCGATGATGATCTCGGCGATGCCTTTGTGCTCGGTCTCCGGGTGATACACCTCGTCGCGATACACGAACATGATCACGTCGGCGTCTTGCTCGATCGCTCCGGATTCCCGCAAGTCGGAGTTCACCGGGCGCTTGTTCGGCCGTTGCTCCAGGGAACGGTTGAGCTGCGAGAGCGCCACCACCGGGCATTGGAATTCTTTCGCCAGGGCTTTCAGGGACCGGGAGATCTCGGAAATCTCGTTGGTCCGGTTATCGCCACTGGAACCCGGGATCTGCATCAGTTGCAGGTAGTCGATCATGATCAAGCCGATTTCGCCGTGCTCACGTACCAAGCGGCGGGTCCGGGCGCGCATTTCCGACGGGCTGATGCCGGCGGTATCGTCGATGAACAACTTGCGGTCGTTGAGCAGGTTGACCGCCGAGGTCAGGCGCGGCCAGTCGTCGTCTTCAAGCTGACCGGAACGGACCTTGGTCTGGTCGATACGACCCAGGGAAGACAGCATACGCATGATCAGCGATTCGCCTGGCATCTCGAGGGAGTAAACCAGGACGGCCTTTTCGCTGCGCAACACGGCGTTTTCCACCAGGTTCATCGCAAAGGTGGTTTTACCCATCGATGGACGGCCGGCGACGATGATCAGGTCGGACGGTTGCAGGCCGCTGGTTTTCTCGTCGAGGTCGGTGTAACCCGTGGACAGCCCGGTAATGGCGTTGTCGGTGTTGAACAAGGTGTCGATGCGGTCGATGGCCTTGGTCAGCAGGTCATTGACACCCACCGGGCCACCGGTTTTAGGTCGAGCCTCGGCGATCTGGAAGATCTGCCGCTCAGCCTCGTCGAGAATCTCGGCGGCAGTGCGACCCTCAGGGTTGAACGCGCTGTCGGCAATCTCGGTACTGATGCCGATCAGTTGGCGCAACGTCGCCCGCTCGCGAACGATCTGCGCATAGGCCTTGATGTTGGCGACGGACGGGGTGTTTTTCGCCAGTTCGCCCAAGTAACCGAGACCGCCGACCTGTGAAGTCTGACCTTCCTTGTCCAGTTGTTCGGACAGGGTCACGACGTCGATCGGCATGTTCTGATCGGCCAGCTTGGCGATCGCACGGAAAATCAGACGGTGGTCATGTCGATAGAAATCGCCGTCGGAGACTTGATCGAGCACGCGCTCCCAGGCGTTGTTGTCCAGCATCAGACCACCGAGCACGGCCTGTTCGGCCTCGATGGAATGCGGCGGCACCTTCAGCGCGGCGGTTTGCAGATCGTATTGCTCAGGAGCGGAGATATCGTTCATGGCCACTTGGTTGTTTAGAAAAAGCAGGGATTGAAAAACAGGAGCTACCAAAAAGACAAAGGGCACGACCTGTAAACAGGATCGTGCCCGATGTTACCGGCAAGCACCCGAGGGTGCCAGCCGACAAGTGCTGCTTAAGCTGCTACCACGACAACGCGTACGGTGGCTTCAACTTCGGCGTGCAGGTGCACGGCTACGTCGAATTCGCCTACGTTGCGGATGGTGCCGTTCGGCAGACGAACTTCGCTCTTCTGCACTTCAACGCCGGAGGCGGTCAGTGCGTCAGCGATATCGTGAGTACCGATCGAACCGAACAGCTTGCCTTCGTCGCCAGCGGTGGCAGTGATGGTCACTTCCAGCTCGGCCAGTTGGGCAGCGCGGCTTTCAGCCGACGATTTACGATCTGCTGCAGCTTTTTCCAGCTCGGCACGACGCTCTTCGAACGCAGCCAGGTTGGCTGGGGTCGCAGCGGTAGCTTTACCGTAAGGCAGCAGGTAGTTACGACCGTAACCAGCCTTAACGTTCACTTTGTCACCCAGGTTGCCCAGGTTGGTGACTTTTTCCAGAAGGATCAGTTGCATGTGAAAATCCTCTTAACTTTTAACCTTCACCGTTCGCGTTATCGGCATCTTTCGGTGCCGAACGACCGCGAAAATCAATCAGGCTGTCGACGATGGCCAGGACCACCAGCAACGGATAGATCAGTTGCATGAACAGCAACAGCGTCACGTACAACCCCACCAGCCAGAACCTGGCCAGTCGCTTCTGCGCCACCAGCCCGTGAATCAGGGCCAGCCCGGCGAACACCAGCGGTACGCTGCACAACGGCGTCAACATGGCCATCTGTGGGCCGATGTTCGGCCCCAGAAGCATGCACGCCAGCAGCAACATCGCCGGCAACAGCGGGAAGCGGATGGCGCGAAACTCGCGACCAAAACCACCCGGGTTGTACAACAACGCCTGCCAGTAGCGCCCGACAAGCAGGCTCAGCAAGCTGACGATTTGCAACAACGCCGCAATCAGGCCGGTCAGGACCGGTGCAATCAGGGACGCGAAACGCGCTTGTTCGTCTACCGACAACTTCTGGTAGACGTCACCGAGTAGCGACGGCATGACCTTGATCAAAGCCTGCGCCAGCATCTCGATCTGGGGAGCAAAAGCTGTCCCCAACACCACTGAAAACACCACTCCCATCGCTATGCTGACCAGCAGCACGCGGTTCCAGGACTCGCTTGCGCGCAAAACCAGCGCAAGGCTCGCCGACCCCAGCAGCACCAGAAGTGCCCGTGGGTCTTCGGAGTACAGCCACCAGGCCAATGCCGGCAGCAGTCCCAGAGCAAGAACGCCCAGGGCGTCCCTCAATCCGCGCCGCAGGAGCACAAGGCATCCGGCGGCAGCACCCAACCAATACAACAACGGCATCGCCGCGCATCCAGCCACTACCAGAGTGGCCTGCATACGGCCGCGCATGATGAACTCAGCTATGGCCCGCATGCATTCAATCCTTTGCTACGTGTCGACTGCCCGGTCTCAGCGGCCGTGGCTGTCGGTGTAGGCCAGCAGGGCCAGGAAGCGGGCGCGCTTGATAGCGGTGGCCAGCTGACGCTGATAACGAGCTTTGGTACCGGTGATGCGGCTTGGAACGATTTTGCCGGTCTCGGATACGTAGGCTTTCAGAGTGTTGAGATCTTTGTAATCGATCTCTTTCACGTCTTCAGCGGTGAAGCGGCAGAATTTACGACGACGGAAGAAACGTGCCATTTGATAGGCTCCTTAAAAGGTCCGTGGATTACTCGTCAGCGTTATCGCTGTTGTCGCTGTCATCACTGTCAACGCTTTCAGCGCCTTCGTGCTCAGGACGGTCGCGACGCTCACGGCGCTCACTGCGGTTTTCTTCAGCCTTGAGCATCTCGGACTGGCCGGTAACGGCTTCGTCGCGACGGATGACCAGGTTACGGATCACTGCATCGTTGTAGCGGAAGTTGTCTTCCAGCTCGGCCAGGGCCTTGCCAGTGCACTCAACGTTCAGCATCACGTAGTGAGCCTTGTGAACATTGTTGATTGCGTAGGCCAGTTGACGACGGCCCCAATCTTCCAGACGGTGGATTTTGCCGCCGTCTTCTTCGATCAGCTTGGTGTAACGCTCAACCATGCCGCCGACTTGCTCGCTTTGATCCGGGTGGACCAAAAAGATGATTTCGTAATGACGCATGAATGCTCCTTACGGGTTGTAGCCTGCCGCTCAAAAGCGGTCAGACAAGGAGTGAATGACACTTATGGACTTGCGGACGCTAGACACGTTGGTGCCTGCCATCACAGCAAGGGGCGCAATTGTAGAGAAGGGGCGAGGGAGGCGCAAGGTAATTGGTGATTATTTGAACAATCACTTCAACCATATGCCGAACACCTGTAGGAGCTGCCGAAGGCTGCGATCTTTTGACTTTGATTTTTCAAGATCAAAAGATCGCAGCCTTCGGCAGCTCCTACATGGCATCCATATAGATCAGGATTTCTTGGCGGCAGCCTTGGCTTTGACACTGCGCTGACGCTGCGCCTCGAACAGACAGACACCCGTCGCCACCGACACGTTGAGACTGCTGACACTACCGGCCATCGGCAGGTTCACCAGATAGTCGCAATGTTCGCGGGTCAGGCGGCGCATGCCCTTGCCTTCGGCACCCATGATCAGGATGGTCGGGCCAGTGAGGTCCTGGTCATAAAGACTGACTTCGGCCTCCCCCGCCGTACCGACAACCCACAAGCCGCGCTGCTGGAGTTTTTCCAGGGTGCGCGCCAGGTTGGTCACGGCAACCAATGGAATCACTTCCGCCGCGCCGCAGGCGATTTTTCGCACAACCGGAGTCAGGGTCGCCGACTTGTCCTTCGGCACGATCACTGCCAACGCACCCGCCGCATCGGCCGAACGCAGGCAGGCACCGAGGTTGTGCGGATCGGTCACGCCGTCGAGCACCAGCAACAACGGCGCGCCGTCGGTGCGATCGAGCAATTCGTCGAGCATCGCCTCGCCCCAGACCTGGCTCGGACTCACGTCCGCGACCACGCCCTGGTGCACGCCCTCAACCCAGGCGTCCATTTCGCGGCGCTCGGCCTGGCCGACCTGGACCCGGTTTTCGTTGGCCAGCTCGATCAGCGTCTGGACCCGAGGGTCATTGCGACCTTCGGCCAGCCAGATCTGCTTGACGCGTTTCGGGTGGTGACGCAACAACGCTTCCACAGCGTGTACGCCGTAGATCTTTTCCAACTGACTCATGGCTTGGCCTTAGGTTTACGCGCCCCGCCGCTTTTGGCTGGGGCCGAGCCCGCTTTTGGCGGGCCTTTACGATGTTTGCTCGGTTTGGCTGGCTTGCCGCCGACGGCCTTGTCAGGCGTCGACCGACTGGTCTTTCCCGTAGACGCCGCTTTACCGCCGCTTTTCGCGCCGGCGAGCAACGCCTGCTTCATTTCACGGCTCTTGCGCACTTCAGCGTTTTTCGCCGCTGCATCGCTCGGGCGATAGGCTTCTACAGCCTTTTCCTTGGCAGGACGACGACCGGTTTTCGCCGGAGCCTCTGCTTCGGTTTTAGCCGCGGGCGCTGCCGCTTCGGTGCCACGTTTTTTGCGACCGATCGGCGCGCTGATGGTTTTTTCAGCCATCTCGAAGTCGATCTTGCGCTCGTCGAGGTCGACGCGCATGACCCGCACTTCCACGGTGTCACCCAGGCGGAAACTGCGACCGGTACGCTCACCGGCCAGGCGGTGGTGCACAGGATCGAAGTGGTAGTAATCGCCCGGCAGCGCGGTGACGTGCACCAGGCCTTCGACGTAGATATCGGTCAGTTCGACGAACAGGCCAAAACCGGTCACGGCAGTGATCACGCCCGGGAACGACTCGCCCACGCGATCCTTCATGAACTCGCACTTGAGCCAGTTCACTACGTCGCGGGTCGCTTCGTCGGCACGGCGCTCACTCATCGAGCACTGCTCGCCGAGCTGCTCCAGCGCCGCTTCGTCGTACGGATAGATGCGTGCTTTCGGAATGGTCATCGCACCGGCACGGCGAACGTGCGGGGTGTTCTGCTTCGAATGGATCACGCTGCGAATCGCCCGGTGCGTGAGCAAGTCCGGGTAGCGGCGGATCGGCGAAGTGAAGTGCGTGTACGCCTCGTAATTCAGGCCGAAGTGACCCTGGTTATCAGCGCTGTACACCGCCTGGCTCAACGAACGCAGCATGACGGTCTGGATCAGGTGGAAATCCGGACGATCCTTGATACCGGCCAGCAGTGCCTGGTAATCCTTCGGCGACGGACCATCCTTGCCTTTGTGCAGGGACAGGCCGAGCTCGCCAAGGAAGGCGCGCAGCTTTTCCAGGCGCTCTGGTGGCGGACCATCGTGAACACGGTACAGCGCCGGGATCTCGTGCTTTTTCAAGAACTCGGCGGTGGCCACGTTGGCCGCCAGCATGCATTCCTCGATCAGCTTGTGAGCGTCATTGCGCACGGTCGGACGGATTTCGGCAATCTTGCGCTCGGTACCGAAGATGATCCGGGTTTCCTGGGTTTCGAAATCGATCGCGCCACGCACATGACGAGCCGCCAGCAACACCTTGTACAGCGAGTAGAGCTGCTTGAGGTGCGGCACCACGTCGGTGTATTCGCCGCGCAGCTTGCGCGCTTCGGTGGCTTTCGGCGTTTCGAGCATGGCGCTGACCTTGTTGTAGGTCAGCCGGGCATGGGAGTGGATCACCGCTTCGTAGAAGCAGTAGTCGGTCATTTCGCCGGTTTTGGAGATGGTCATCTCGCAAACCATGGCCAGACGATCGACTTGCGGGTTCAGCGAGCACAAACCATTGGACAGCTGCTCAGGCAGCATCGGAATCACACGCTCGGGGAAGTACACCGAGTTGCCACGAACCTGCGCTTCGGCATCCAGCGCCGAACCGAGCCTCACGTAGCTGGATACGTCGGCAATCGCCACGTACAGCTTCCAGCCGCCGGAGAACAGACGCAGCTTGCCCGGACGGGCTTCGCAGTAGACCGCATCATCGAAGTCGCGGGCATCTTCGCCGTCGATGGTGACGAACGGCAGATGCCGCAGGTCAATGCGCTTCTCTTTGTCTTTCTCTTCGACTTCCGGCTTGAGCTTGCCGGCTTCCTTGAGCACAGCGTCAGGCCAGACGTGAGGAATGTCATAGGTACGCAGGGCAACGTCGATCTCCATGCCCGGCGCCATGTAGTTACCCACGACTTCAACCACGTCGCCTTGCGGCTGGAAGCGTGGCGTCGGCCAGTGAGTGATCTTCACTTCGACGAATTGACCGATCTGCGCGTTGGCGTTACGACCCGGCGTGACCAGCACTTCCTGCTGGATTTTCGGGTTGTCGGCAACCACGAAACCGATGCCACCCTCCTCGAAGTAGCGGCCGACGATGCTCTCGTGAGCCCGGGAAACCACTTCGACGATCATGCCTTCGCGACGACCACGACGATCCAGACCGGATACACGGGCCAGCGCACGGTCACCATCGAACACCAGACGCATCTGCGCCGGGCTCATGAACAGGTCGTCACTGCCGTCGTCCGGCACCAGGAAGCCGAAGCCATCACGGTGACCGCTGACGCGACCCAGGATCAGGTCGAGCTTGTCCACCGGCGCATAAGTGCCGCGTCGGGTGTAGATGAGTTGAGCATCGCGCTCCATGGCGCGCAGGCGGCGGCGCAGGGCTTCGATCTGGTCTTCCGTGGTCAGACCAAACTCTTCGACCAGTTGCTCGCGGTTAGCAGGCGAACCTCGATCAGCAAGGTGCTGAAGGATCAGTTCACGGCTAGGAATAGGGTTTTCATATTTTTCCGCTTCACGAGCGGCCTCGGGATCGAGGGACTGCCAATCGGCCATTAGAGAGTTTTCACCTTGTCTATATGCGGGTTAGTTTGGCATAGGCGTAATGAAACGGGAAATTTCAGGCTAAGACGACCCATCTAAAGCCCTGTATCGACACCGAAAAGCTGTTTTGAAGACCGCTGACGAAATTTTCCAGGTTTTTTTGATTCCGGGGGTTTACAGTTAAAAAGACGCTCCGTATAGTGCGCGCCATCGACGACGGACAACGTTGCCGATACTGCCCAGATGGTGAAATTGGTAGACACGCCAGCTTCAGGTGCTGGTGACCGCAAGGTCGTGGAAGTTCGAGTCTTCTTCTGGGCACCAATTTCGAGCTTGAGATTAGTTCAATTTCAAGGCTCACACAAAAACCCGCGAAAGCGGGTTTTTGCATTTTGGAGTGCTGGTTTATTTTTTTTAAATCAGGGGTTTACAGATCAAATAGCTCTCCGTATAGTGCGCCACATCAACAGCGACAACGCTGAAGATGAATGCCCAGATGGTGAAATTGGTAGACACGCCAGCTTCAGGTGCTGGTGACCGCAAGGTCGTGGAAGTTCGAGTCTTCTTCTGGGCACCAATTCAAATTCAAGGTTAAGACCTTGAATTTCACAGAAACCCGCGAAAGCGGGTTTTTGCGTTTCTGGCATTTGAAAACCACACACGCCCCTGTAGGAGCTGCCGAAGGCTGCGATCTTTTGATCTTGATTTTTTAAGATCAAAAGATCGCAGCCTTCGGCAGCTCCTACCAAAGTATCGCTCACCTCACAAAGCGCATTTGAGAAACAATATCGTTTATCATTGTTGCAAGTTTTTGCAATGCGACAGTGAGGAACCCTGCGAATGATGTTTCGAAATACACTGCACCGTGGCCTGGCCATTACCCTGCTAGGCCTGGCGCTCGCCACTCCCCTCACCCAAGCCGCCGACCCGGTCGCCCTGACCCTCTACAACGGCCAACACAAAGAAGTCGGCGACGCGGTTGCCAAAGCTTTCGAAGCCAAGACCGGGATCCACGTCAATGTGCGCAAAGGCAGCAGCAACCAGCTCGCCAGCCAGATCGTCGAAGAAGGCGATCGCTCTCCCGCCGACGTGATCTACACCGAAGAGTCGCCGCCACTGAACAAACTCGGCGAACAAGGCCTGCTGGCCAAGGCGGATGACGCCACGCTGGCCGTTCTGCCCAAGGAGTACGTCGCCGGCAATGGCACCTGGATTGGCGTGACTGCCCGGGTGCGCGTTGTGGCCTACAACCCGAAACTGGTCGATGAAAAAGACCTGCCGAAGTCGGTGATGGAGTTCTCCGATCCAAAATGGCAAGGCAAGGTCGGCTTCGTGCCCACCAGTGGTGCCTTTCAGGAACAGGCCGTTGCGATCATCAAAGTTCACGGCATGGATGCTGCCGAAGAATGGCTGACCGGCCTGCGTGCATTCGGCAAGACCTACAGCAACAACATGGTTGCACTCAAGGCAGTGGAAAATGGCGAAGTGGCAACAGTATTGGTGAACAACTACTACTGGTTCGCCTTGCAGCGGGAAAAAGGCCAGCTCGACTCGAAACTGCATTATTTCAGCGGCGGCGACGTCGGCGGGCTGATCACAGTTTCCAGCGCCGCAGTCCTCAAATCCAGCAAACACCCCAAAGAAGCACAGCAATTGCTCGCCTACATGGCCAGCGAGGAAGGCCAGCGTGTGATCACCCAGACCACCGCCGAATACCCTCTGCACAAAGGCATGGAATCTGATCGCGGGCTCAAGCCGTTCAGCGAACTGGAAGCACCAAAAGTCACGCCTGCCGACCTCGGCAACGCCGAAGAAGCGCTGGACCTGGAACGTGACGTTGGCCTGAATTGATGGGTGCCTCATTGTCCGCGCATCACGCTCACGCGCCGCGACGCAAGCGGCCGTCTATCTGGCTGATACTGCCCGTGTTGCTGTTGGTGGCGCTCAGCCTCCTGCCTCTGCTGTATGTCGGCCTGAAAGCCTGGCAGGCGGGCTGGGCAGAAGCACTGCATTTGCTATGGCGACCTTATGTGTTCGGCTTGCTGCGCAACACACTCGCATTGATGATTGGGGTCACCGCTGTTTGCGGGGTAATCGGCTTGTCGCTGGCCTGGTTGCTGGAACGCAGTAATTTGCCGGGCCGACGATTGTGGGGCGTGATCCTCTGCCTGCCGTTCGCCGTACCGGCATTTGTCAGCAGTTTTACCTGGGTTTCGTTGAGCGCTCATTTCGAGGGACTTGGCGGGGCTATCCTCGTGATGAGCCTGTCCAAATACCCGCTGATTTTCCTGCCCGTGGCGGCAACGCTGCGCAACCTTGACCCATCCCTCGAAGAGTCCGCGCGCACGCTGGGGCAGAATCGTTGGGGCGTATTTTTCAAGGTCACCCTGCCCCTGCTCTGGCCTTCACTGCTGGCGGGTTCGTTGCTGATTGCACTGCACATGCTGGTGGAGTTCGGCGCCTTGTCGATCATCGGCCTGCAAACCTTCACCACCGCGATCTATCAGCAGTTCGAGCTGGAGTTCAGCAATGCCAACGCCGCGATGCTCTCCGCCGTACTGCTGATGTTGTGCCTGGCGCTGCTGTGGCTGGAGCTGCGCGTACGCGGCAAGGGTCGACACGTGCGCACCGGCCAAGGTGCGGCGCGACGCGCGGAACAGGTTCAACTGGGCCCCTGGGCCGTGGCGGGACAGCTTTATTGCCTGCTGCTGGCAATCATTGGCAGCGGGATTCCGCTGGGCATGCTGGCCTATTGGCTGGCGGTGGGATCATCGGCAGCCTTTCCCATGGCGGCAATCGGCGAGGCATTGCTGTCATCCCTCGCACTGTCGCTGGGTGGCGCCGCACTGTGCCTGGTGCTGGCGGTGCCGGTCGGCCTGCTGGTTGTGCGTTACAAAGGTCAACTGGCGATCTGGGCCGAGCGCCTGCCGTATCTGCTGCACGCCCTGCCGGGGCTGGTCATTGCCCTGACCCTGGTGTATTTCGCCCTGCACTACGTGCCGATGCTTTACCAGACTTCGGCATTGCTGCTGGTCGCCTACGCCCTGCTGTTTCTGCCGCTGGCCCAGGCGCCGATCCGCACTGCCCTGAACAAGGCGGCGCCGCAACTTGAAGAGGCGGCACGCACGCTGGGCGCTTCATCGTTCAGCGCGTTTTGCCGAGTGACGCTGCCGATCATTTTCCCGGCGCTGGGCGCGGCTTTTGCCCTGGTGTTCCTGGATGCGATGAAAGAGCTGACAGCGACTTTGCTGTTGAGCCCAACCGGGCTCAACACACTGGCGACGGAAGTCTGGGCGCATACCGCGAATGTGGAATTTGCGGCGGCTGCGCCTTATGCGGCGTTGTTGATATTGGTGTCGGGGTTGCCCGTCTACCTGTTAACGACCCGAATGTATTTGAGTCGTTGATAAAGCAAAAGATCGCAGCCTGCGGCAGCTCCTACAGGGAAACGCATATTCCCGTGCAGGAGCTGCCGCAGGCTGCGATCTTTTGATCTTTAAGGCATCAAGCCCTGAACTGCCCCAGGCTCGCCTTCAACTGCGCCGCCAGACCATCGAGCACCTTGCCGCTCGCCGTGGTCTCCACGACAGCTTGCGCCGCCTTCTCGGCCTGGGCGTGAATGGTCTGGACCCGCCCCCGCACTGCCTGCGCGCCCTGCGCCTGATGCGCCGCAGCCTGGGTAGCCAGACCTATCGCCGCATGGACCTGCTCGACAGATGCCTGCACCGACTGCTGCAACCGCGCACTGTCACGCAGCACCAGCAAACCCTCACTGGCTTGGCGCCCGGCTTGCCCGATTGCCGCCACCGCCTCACGCGCACCTTGCTGCAACGCCACGATGTGCGCCTGAATATCGCCAGTGGAGCTCTGCGTCTTGCTCGCCAGCGCCCGCACCTCATCTGCCACCACCGCAAACCCGCGCCCCGTCTCGCCGGCACGCGCCGCTTCGATGGCCGCGTTCAGCGCCAGCAGGTTGGTCTGCTCGGCGATGCCGTGAATCACCGTCAGCACCACTTCAATCTGCTCACTTTGCTGTGCCAGACGCTCGATCACTTGCGCGCCTGTATTGACCTGACCCGCCAGCTCCTCGATCAGGCTGCCGACCTTCGCCGAGGTGCGGGTGTTTTCATCGGTGGCCTGGCGAATGTCCACGACCTGCTTGAGCGCCGCCTGCATGGCGTGGCTTTCCGACTGCGCCTCATCGGCCATTTGCGACAGTGCGCGCAAACTCTCCGCCACCTCATCGCGCTGCATGCCAGCCGCCGCATCCGCACCAGCGTTGCGCAAGGTCATGGCGCCAATTTCCACGCCGGTACGCTGGGCCACATCGCCCGCCTCGCGCACGATCGGCTGTAACTTGTCCACAAAGCGATTGACCGCCGAGGCCATGTCGCCGATTTCATCCTTGCTGTTGATCTGCACGCGCTTGGTCAGATCGCCCTCGCCCGCCGCCAGGTCATCCATGGCTACGATCAGCATTTTCAGGCGATTGACCACTCGGCGACCGAGCACCACCGCCAACAACAGCAGGACACTGAAACCCACCACCGCCAGACATGCGCCGATGCGCCAGCGTAATGTCGTAGCAGCTTCCTGCACGGTGCTGGTGGTATTGGCTTTCATTTCAGTTGCCGTGGACTGCGCCGACTGCAGGCGCGAGCGCATGGCCGTTGCGCTGTCAGCCGCCGCGCCTTTCAGACTGTCGCCCACCAGTTGATCGCTGCTGGCGATCAACGCCGAGAAGCGTTTGTCCAGGGCCGTGAGATCGGTCTCCACCGACGCGGTCGAGACTCCCATCAGGACCTTGCCAATTTCCACGCCATTGGGATTGATCGAAGCCTCGGTGTAGAAGACCGATGGATCGTTCTTCGCCGCATCCAGCACCTTGTCGAGCGCCCGCTCGCCCTGGCCTTTTTCCAGCAGCGCCTTGTTGATCGGGTTTTCCCGGTTGAGGTAGCGCGTCAGGTGCTGGCCGGTAGCATCGTCATACACCACGAACAGCACATTGGGATTGCGCTGGGCCCGGCGAGCGAATTCGGAAAGCGTCGGGACGTCGTTGTCCCACATGGCGCGGGGCGCGACTGATGCCAGAAGCTGCGCCATGTCGCTGGCGGAGTCCTTCAGATCCTTTTCCAGGGTCGAACGCAATTGCGCCTGCTCTTTCTCCAGTCGCGATGACAAGCCGGCCGTGAGGCGCTGACGCGTACTGGTAGAGAGGCTGTCCAGACTGGACGTGACTTCGCGCCCTGCCTGCTCGAGCTCGGCAGAGAGCTTTTGACTGTCCGCGCCCAGGCGCAGGCCCAGATCGGCTTCCAGCGCAGTCACCGTGCTCCGGGTCAGAGCAACAGCCACCAGCACCTGCACCAATAGGGCGATACCCAGGGTAACGAACACGGGCCGCAACAAACGGCTTTGTAACAACGAGAGAACGGCCGACATCTGAAATCCCTCTGCTTTGGCGCCATTAAATTGATAGCACGCCGGAAGCAATGCTTTTTTTAATGTTCACAGCAAAGGTCATGCCGTCCGACAGACAAATACGACAAAGGCCCCGATTAAGGAGCCTTTGTGTTTTACATCAACGACTTATCAAGCAAACGGATGACGCAGAACGATGGTTTCGTTGCGGTCTGGGCCCGTCGAAATAATGTCGATCGGCGCGCCGATCAGCTCTTCGACGCGCTTGATGTAAGCACGGGCGTTAGCGGGCAGCTCTTCCAGGGTTTTGGCACCCACGGTCGACTCGGTCCAGCCCGGCACTTCTTCGTACACAGGCTGCAGGCCCACGTAGCTGTCAGCATCAGTCGGGGCAACGGCCTTACCTTGCGCATCCTTGTAGCCGACGCAGATGTTGATGGCTTCCAGACCGTCGAGCACGTCCAGCTTGGTCAGGCAGATGCCCGAGATGCTGTTCACATCGATAGCGCGACGCAGGATAACAGCGTCGAACCAGCCACAACGACGAGCACGGCCGGTAGTCGCGCCGAACTCGTGACCTTGTTTAGCCAGGTGCGCCCCGACTTCGTCGAACAACTCCGTCGGGAATGGACCCGAACCTACACGTGTGGTGTAAGCCTTGGTGATACCCAGGATGTAGTCCAGGAACATAGGGCCAACACCCGAACCGGTAGCAACGCCGCCAGCGGTGGTGTTAGAGCTGGTCACGTACGGGTAGGTACCGTGGTCGATGTCCAGCAGGGAGCCTTGAGCGCCTTCGAACATGATGTCTTTGCCAGCGCGACGCAGGTCGTGCAGCTCGGCAGTCACATCCAGCATCAGCGGCTTGAGCAGCTCAGCGTATTCTTTGCATTCGGCCAGGGTCTTGTCGAATTCGATGGCTGGCTCTTTGTAGTAACCCACCAGCATGAAGTTATGGTAATCCACCAGTTCACGCAGCTTGTCTTCAAAGCGCGGCATGTTGAGCAGGTCGCCCACACGCAGGCCACGACGTGCGACCTTGTCTTCGTAGGCCGGGCCGATGCCACGACCGGTGGTACCGATCTTCAGCTCGCCACGGGCCTTTTCACGGGCCTGGTCCAGCGCAACGTGGAAGGACAGGATCAGCGGGCAGGACGGGCTGATACGCAGGCGCTCGCGCACCGGCACGCCTTTTTCTTCCAGCTTGGTGATCTCGCGCAGCAGGGCGTCAGGTGCAACCACCACGCCGTTACCGATCAGGCACTGCACGCCTTCGCGCAGTACGCCCGACGGGATCAGGTGCAAGACGGTCTTCTCACCGTCGATCACCAGCGTGTGGCCAGCGTTGTGGCCACCTTGGTAACGCACTACGGCGGCGGCATGTTCGGTCAGCAGATCAACGATCTTGCCTTTGCCCTCATCACCCCATTGGGTGCCCAGGACTACGACATTCTTACCCATAACACTTGTCCTCATTCGCGCAAACTTGGTGCCGGCGGCGGCCGGCAGGAAAACTCAAGAAGCCAGTGGCGAAACTTGCCAAAGCCCGTTCTGCTGAATCAATTGCCGGTCGCAGTCCGCTTCACGGGCGGCGGCCAAAGGTTGTCCAGGCAAGGCCTGAACGACACGCTGACCCTCACTGCGCAACTGGCAAACCTGCTGCCAGAGTGCTGCATCCGTACTGTCAGGCATCCAGATACCGCCAGACGGTAGCTCGATCTCAGCACGCCCCAGGGTCACCAGGGTTTTCAAATCGGTAGAGAAACCGGTTGCCGGACGGGCACGACCGAAGTCGGCGCCGATGTCGTCGTAACGACCACCTTGGGCAATCGACTGGCCAACACCCGGCACGAACACGGCGAACACCACACCGGTGTGGTAGTGGTACCCGCGCAGCTCGCCAAGGTCGAAATACAATGGAAGCTCAGGGAAGCGCACGGACAGCCGCTCGGCAATCGCCAGCAAGTCGTCCAGAGCTGCCAGAACAGGGGCCGGAGCCTTGGCCAGGCGCTCGCGGGCCGCAGCCAGCACTTCTCGATCGCCACACAGATCGACCAACGCCCGCAGCATGCCCGACAGATCGGCAGGCAAACCCTCGGTCAAGATAATGACCTCATCGATGGCCTTGCGTTGCAAAGCATCGAACAACTGTTGCTCGACTTCACCGGACAAACCGGCAGCGCGGGCCAGGCCACGGTAGATACCGACATGGCCGAGGTCCATGTGTACATCCGGCACATCGGCCAGTTGCAGCATGGCGAGCATCAGGCTGATGACTTCGACGTCGCTGCTTGGGCTGCCGTCGCCGTACAACTCGGCGCCCAGCTGAATCGGGCTGCGCGAGGACGACAAGGCGCGAGGCTGAGCATGCAGCACGCTACCGGCATAGCACAGTCGACTCGGACCTTCGCGACGCAGGGTATGCGCATCGATGCGCGCCACTTGCGGTGTGATGTCGGCACGGAAACCCATCTGCCGGCCCGATTGCGGGTCGATGACCTTGAAGGTGCGCAGATCCAGGTCCTGGCCTGCACCGGTCAGCAGAGATTCCAGGTACTCGATATGGGGAGTCACGACAAACTCGTAACCCCAGCTCTGGAACAGATCCAACACCTGACGACGCGCGATTTCAATACGCGCCGCTTCCGGTGGCAGTACTTCTTCGATGCCATCTGGCAGAAGCCAGCGGTCTACCGTTGCCATTACGCCTTCCCCTATATCCGGGCGACCAGCCTGTCGGCGATCCTTGAGTGAAGCAGAAAATGATCGGTCCATGCGCAAACCACGCGCATGGGCGACGGAGCGAAAAGCCCTTCTACCGGCTTCGCTGACCACTTTCCTCGAAAAACTGTCGAGCCCATCGGCCCGGCATCTGCTTAAAAACAGCAATCAAACATGCAGACGCAAAAAAGCCGGGAATTTCCCGGCTGCCGCATCATACACACGTTTTCCCAAAGGATCACCCCGCCAGAGGTTTTAGCCGCCCGGCGGGAAGATTCAGGTCAACGTCGTATCAAGGCTTGGCTTTTTCCAGGTAGTGGAAGAAGTCGCTGCTTGGGTCGAGGACCAATACGTCGGATTTGTTCGCGAAGCTTTCACGGTAGGCGCGCAGGCTACGATAGAACGCGTAGAACTCCTGATCCTGACCGTAGGCCTTGGAATAGATCGCAGCGGCCTGTGCATCACCGTCACCGCGAACCTCCTCGGATTCACGATAGGCTTCAGCCAGCAGTACTCGGCGTTGACGATCGGCGTCGGCTCGAATGCCTTCGGCCAGCTCGTTACCCTTGGCGCGGTGCTCGCGAGCTTCACGCTCACGCTCGGTGCTCATACGTTCGAACACGCTGCGGTTCACTTCTTTCGGCAGGTCGATGGTCTTGACCCGAACATCGACCACTTCGATGCCCAGTTCTTTTTCAGCCATCTTGTTCAGCGAAGCAGTGATATCCGCCATGAGCGCATCACGCTCACCCGACACCACTTCGTGCAGGGTGCGCTTACCGAACTGGTCACGCAGGCCCGATTCCAGACGACGGGACAGACGCTCGTCGGCGATCTGCTTGAGGCCGGAAGTCGCGGTGTAGTAACGCTCTGCGTCCTTCACACGCCACTTGGCGTAGGCATCGACCATCACGGCTTTCTTTTCCAGCGTCAGGAAGCGTTGTGTCGGGGCATCCAGCGTCATCAGGCGTGCGTCGAATTTGCGCACCTGGTTGACGTAAGGCACCTTCACATGCAGGCCCGGCTGAACATCGGTCTGGACCACGCGACCGAACTGCAGCAACACCGCACGCTCGGTCTGAGCCACGATGTAGAAGCAGTTCCAGGCAGCGATCGCCACGACGACGCCGACAATAAGGGCGATCAGCGATTTATTGCTCATCAGCGACTCTCCCTGGTACGTGCTTGCTGTTGCTGCAGATCTGCTGCCGCACGCGTATTCGCTTCATTGCTGGTGGCTGCCGCACCGCTCATTGGAGTGCTGGTATTGCGACCACTTTCGACCATTTTGTCCAGCGGCAGGTACAGCAGGTTGTTCTGGCCGTTCTTGTTGCCGGTCACGAGAACCTTGCTGGTGTTGCTGAAGACTTCCTGCATGGTGTCCAGATACAGACGCTGGCGGGTGACCTCAGGAGCCTTGCGGTACTCGGCGACCAGCTTGGTGAAGCGATCGGCCTCACCCTTGGCGCGCGAGACGGTTTCGTCACGGTAACCATTGGCATCCTCGAGGATGCGCTGGGCCTGACCACGGGCTTCCGGCACGACGCCGTTGGCATAGGTTTCAGCCTGGTTGCGAGAACGCTGCTCGTCTTCCCGGGCACGGATCACGTCATCGAAGGCTTCCTGGACTTCGCGCGGTGCCGCTGCGCTCTGTACGTTGACCTGGGTAACGGTGATACCGGTGCGATAGGTGTCCATGAAGCGCTGCAGACGCTCCTTGATCTCGCTGGCCATCAACTCACGACCTTCGGTCAGTACCTGGTCCATCGCGGTGGAACCCACCACATGGCGCAAGGCGCTGTCGGTCGCGTGCTGCAGGCTGATTTCCGGCTGATCGACGCTCAGCACGAAGTCCTGCAGGTTGCTGATCTTGTACTGCACGGTCAGCGGCACTTCGACGATGTTTTCGTCCTCAGTCAGCATCTGGCCCTGCTTGGTGTACGCACGCTCACGCGTGACGTTTTCCATGTACTTCTTGTCGATCGGCGGGAAATAGATGTTCAGACCCGGACCGACGGTTTCGTAGTACTTGCCGAAGCGCAGCACCACGGCCTGCTCCTGCTCGTCGACCACATAGACCGCGCTGTACAGCCATACGGCAGCCAGCACGACCAGACCGATCCCGAGCAGGCCGCCAAAGCCGCCACTCTTGCCCGGACCACCGCCGTCGTCGCTACCACGTTTCTTACCACCACCGAACAACCCGTTCAGGCTTTCCTGCAGCTTTCGGAAGGCCTCGTCGAGATCCGGTGGTCCCTTGCGGTCGCCGTTGTTACGACGCTTGCCACCCCAAGGATCCTGATTATTCGAGTTGCCACCCGGCTCATTCCAAGCCATAGCGCTCTCCATCTGATAAAGCAAAGACGCACCCACGGCGCGCCGACCAATGCTACAGAATGCCTGTCACCGCGGCACAACCGCTTTCTCAGGCTTTTATTGCAAAGTGTGTTGCTCGATGAATTCCATCGGCTGCAATCCCTCGCGGCTTACCAGTCGATTCAACTCGACCCGGGGCAAACGAACGGCCAGCAAACTGATGCCTTCTTCGTCGTGTTCTTCTTTCTGCACCGCACCGAGTTCGAAGAACTGCGCACGCAGCCGAGCGAATCGTTGCGGCAAGCGCAAGGTACCGACAAACAAATCACTGCCCAGTAACTCGGCAATGGCTTGCTCAAGCAATTCCAGACCACTGCCATCACGCGCCGACAGCCAGACCCGTTGGGGCTTGCCGTTTTCGTCGCGCTGGATTTGTGGCTCAACGCCTTCAAGCAAATCGAGTTTGTTATAGACCTCGAGGATCGGCAAGTCCTGAGCACCAATCTCGCCGAGCACCACCATTACCTGCTCGATCTGCAACATGCGATCTGGTTCGGCCGCATCGATCACGTGCAACAACAGATCGGAGTTACTCGACTCTTCGAGGGTAGACCGAAATGCTTCGACCAGCTTGTGGGGCAAGTGGCGAATGAAACCCACAGTGTCCGCCAGGACAATCGGCCCCAGATCGTCTATATCCAGACGACGCAGGGTCGGGTCCAGCGTGGCAAACAATTGATCAGCTGCGTAGACGTCGGATTTCGTCACGTTATTGAAGAGCGTGGATTTACCGGCGTTGGTGTACCCCACCAGGGACACGGTAGGAATATCCGCACGCGATCGGCCACGGCGCGACTGTTCTCGCTGGCTGCGTACTTTCTCCAGCCGACCCTTGATCTGCCGCAGGCGAACCCGCAGCAAACGGCGGTCGGTTTCCAGCTGGGTTTCACCCGGGCCACGCATACCGATACCGCCACCTTGGCGCTCAAGGTGAGTCCATCCACGAACCAGCCGGGTGCTCATATGGTCAAGCTGGGCCAGTTCGACCTGGAGCTTGCCTTCATGGGTACGGGCGCGCTGGGCGAAAATATCGAGAATCAGACCGGTACGGTCGATCACGCGACACTCGAAAACACGTTCGAGGTTACGCTCCTGACTGGGTGTGAGGATGTGATTGAAAATCACCAGATCGGCCTGTTCGGCTTTGACCAGGTCGCGCAGTTCCTCGACCTTGCCACTGCCAATCAGTGTCTTGGCGGTTGGCCGATGACGCGGCACGTTAAAAAACGCGACGGTCTCGGCACCCGCCGAATTAGCCAGCTCCTGAAACTCCTGCGGATCTTCGCGCGCCTCAGGGTCCTGTCCATCCAAGTGAACGAGGATTACTCGCTCACCACCACCGTGGCGCTCAAAGAACAAAGGAGACTCCTATCAGGCGTTACCTGGCTCAGCGTCACCTACTTCGGATTCGGTTGCGCTAGGCAGACGAATTGGACGAACCGGCACCACTGTAGAGATCGCGTGTTTGTAGACCATCTGGCTGACGGTGTTTTTCAGCAGGATAACGAACTGGTCGAAAGACTCGATCGTGCCTTGCAGTTTGATACCGTTGACCAGGTAGATGGACACCCCAACTTTCTCTTTACGTAACGTATTCAAGTAAGGGTCTTGTAGCGAATGCCCTTTTGACATGTGCCGCACTCCTTTAAGGATTCAATATAAAAATAGGTAAACAGATGGCTTTGGCCGTCACACCCCCAAGGATAGACGGCAATTGCAAGGACTCAGCTCAATATGGAGACGGTCCCCAAGTATTTCAAGGCGCGCGGCAGATTGTCGCAATCCAGACTGTCCAGCCAATGCAGATCAGTCCAACTGCGCAGCCAGGTGAACTGACGTTTCGCCAATTGGCGTGTGGCGATGATTCCACGCTCCTGCATCTCGGCTGACGTCAGCTTGCCATCCAGGTAGTCCCAGACTTGGCGGTAGCCTACTGCACGTATAGACGGCAACCCGGTATGCAGGTCACCTCTATTACGCAGGGCTACGACCTCGTCAATGAATCCCTGTTCCAACATTAAAGTGAATCTTTGTTTAATTCGCTCATGCAGTACCTGGCGATTTGCCGGAGCAATGGCCAAGTTCGCGACAGTATAGGGCAATTGTTGCAGTCCCGAAGCGGCTGCTTCAGTACTTTGCACAGATTGTTGCAACCGCAGGGCGGTCATGCTTTGACCGCTGACACGATAAACCTCCAGTGCTCGACTCAATCGCTGGGGATCGTTCGGATGTATTCGGGCTGCGGACTCCGGATCAATCACCGCCAATTGTTCGTGCAAGGCTTGCCAGCCAAGGCGCGCAGCCTCTTCTTCGATTTGCGCGCGGACCTCGGGATCGGCGGCAGGCATATCCGCCAGACCTTCAACCAAAGCCTTGTAATAGAGCATGGTGCCGCCCACCAGCAGCGGAATTTTTCCGCGTGCGGTGATCTCCGCCATGGCTTCCAGGGCGTCACGGCGGAAATCCGCAGCCGAATAGCTCTCGGCCGGGTCGAGAATATCGATCAGACGATGCGGATATTGCGCCAGCAGCTCTTTGGAAGGCTTGGCGGTGCCAATGTCCATGCCACGGTAGACCAGAGCCGAATCGACGCTGATCAACTCGCAAGGCAGGACCTTGGTGAGCTCGATGGCCAGGTCGGTCTTGCCGGCGGCGGTCGGGCCCATCAGGAAAATCGCAGGTGGGAGCTGGCTCATCAACGACCGCGCAAGAAGAGTTTGTCCAGATCGTCCAGGCCCAGCTGGGTCCAGGTCGGTCGGCCATGGTTGCATTGACCGCTGCGCTCGGTGTTTTCCATGTCACGCAGCAGACCGTTCATTTCCGGCAGGGCCAGGCGTCGATTCGCACGAACCGCACCGTGGCAGGCCATGGTCCCGAGCAATTCATTCAGGTGCGCCTGAATGCGGTCGCTGGTGCCGAACTCCATCAGATCAGCCAGGACGTCGGCGACCAGCCGGTTGGCCTCGGCCTGCTTGAGCAGTGCCGGAATCTGCCGGATCGCCAGGGTTTCCGGGCCCAGACGCTGCAATTCAAAGCCCAGGCGCTGGAACCAGGCGACATGCTCCTCGGCGCAATCGGCTTCACGCTGGCTGACGGCCAGGGACTCCGGCACCAGCAACGGCTGGCCGCTCAGGCCCTCGCTGGCCATCGCCACCTTCAGACGCTCATACATGATCCGCTCGTGGGCGGCATGCATGTCCACCAGTACCAGGCCTTGGGCGTTTTCCGAAAGAATGTAGATGCCCTTGAGTTGTGCCAGTGCATAACCGAGCGGCGGGATGTCGTCCTGCCCGGCCGGTAGCGCGACGGCATTGGCCTCGGGCAGCGGCGCAAAGAACTCGCGATAGGCGGCCTGCGCTTCGGCGACAGGAACTCCGGACTGCGGACGCGGCGTGTATTGATATTGAAAACCCGCGCCAGCACCCGAACCCGCAGGCGTACTGAACGACGGCTGAGCCTGAGGCTGCTCCAGCAGCGCATTGGCGGCCAGGCGCATTTCGCCTTGGGGCCCGAATTCACCGGCTTCGAGGCCGGTAGGCCGGACGATGGCCGTGGCAACCGGCGCCGCCAGATGATCGTCCGGCCGCACATCGCCCAAGGCGCGGTGCAAGGTGCCGTAGAGGAAATCGTGAACCATGCGCCCTTCACGGAAGCGCACTTCGTGCTTGGTCGGGTGCACGTTGACGTCCACGCCGGTCGGATCGACTTCGAAAAACAGCACGAAGGTCGGGTGCCGACCGTTGAACAGCACGTCGCGATAAGCCTGGCGTACCGCGTGAGCCACCAGTTTGTCGCGCACCGCACGGCCATTGACGAAGAAATACTGCAAGTCGGCCTGGCTGCGGTTGAAGGTCGGTAGGCCGACCCAGCCCCATAGATGCAGGCCGTTGCGCTCGATCTCGATCGGCAGCGCCTGCTCCAGGAAGCCCGGCCCGCAGATCGCTGCCACGCGCCGGGCACGGGCCGCATCATCATGGGCCTCGTGCAGGCTGAGGATGGTCTTGCCGTTGTGGCGCAGATGGAACGCCACATCGAAGCGCGCCAGGGCCAGGCGCCTGATCACTTCTTGCAGGTGATCGAATTCGGTTTTTTCAGTCTTGAGAAATTTGCGCCGCGCCGGCGTATTGAAGAACAGGTCGCGCACTTCAACCGAAGTGCCCACCGGATGGGCCGCGGGCTGCACGCGAGGCGCCATGTCCCGGCCTTCGGTCTCGACCTGCCAGGCCTGATCGGCGTCGCGGGTGCGCGAGGTCAGGGTCAGGCGTGCCACGGAGCTGATCGATGCCAGGGCCTCACCACGAAACCCCAGGCTCATGACCTGTTCGAGGTCTTCCAGGTTGCGGATCTTGCTGGTGGCGTGACGGGCCAGCGCCAGCGGCAGGTCATCGGCGGAAATGCCGCTGCCATCGTCGCGCACCCGCAGCAGCTTGACGCCGCCCTGCTCCACATCGACATCGATACGCCTGGCACCGGAGTCAAGGCTGTTTTCCAGCAGTTCCTTGATCACCGAAGCCGGGCGTTCGACCACCTCACCCGCGGCAATCTGGTTCGCCAGTCGCGGGCTGAGCAGCTCGATGCGAGCGCTGTTGTTCACGACTTGATTCATTCTTTGGCCGCCAGTTCAGTGCCCGGAATGGTCAGGTGCTGACCGATCTTGAGCTCATCGCTCGACAGGTTGTTGGCGCTGCGCAGGGTCGCGGGCGACACCTGATAGCGCACGGCAATCATCGCCAGGGTCTCGCCCGGATTGACGCGGTGGTCACGTGGCCCCTGCACAATCTTGCCGGAATCGCGCAGCCAGGCAATGTAAGTGCCCGGTGGCGGGTTCTGCTGGAAGAACTGGCGCACGCCGCTGCTGATCGAACGCGCCAGCGCCTGCTGGTGGCTGGACGCGGCAAGCTTCGAGGCTTCGTTGGCATTGGAGATGAATCCGGTTTCCACCAGGATCGACGGAATATCCGGCGATTTCAGCACCATGAACCCGGCCTGTTCGACCCGCTGCTTGTGCAGAGGCGTAACCCGGCCAATGTTGCTCAGCACCTTCTGGCCAACGTTCAGGCTGGACGTCAGGGATGCCGTCATCGACAGGTCAAGCAGCACGCCGGCGAGCATGCGGTCCTTGTCATCGAGACTGACGTTGCCGGCACCACCGATCAGGTCGGAACGGTTTTCGCTGTCGGCCAGCCAGCGGGCCGTCTCCGAGGTCGCGCCGCGATCAGACAGGGCAAAAACCGAGGCACCGAACGCGGCGGCAGAAGGCGCGGCATCGGCGTGAATCGAGACGAACAGGTCGGCGCCTTTCTTGCGGGCAATTTCGGTACGGCCGCGCAACGGAATGAAGTAGTCACCGGTACGGGTCAGTTCGGCGCGGAATCCTTTCATGCCGTTGACCTGCCGTTGCAATTCACGGGCAATGGCCAGTACCACGTCTTTTTCACGCTGACCGCGAGAACCCGAAGCCCCCGGGTCTTCGCCGCCGTGACCGGCGTCGATCACCACAATGATATCGCGCTTGCCGGCCGGGGCTGGTGGCAGCTTGATCGCAGGCTCCGCAGGCGTGACCGGCACGGCGGGCACTGTAGCGACCGAAGGCGTTGGTGCTGGAGGAGGAGCGGCATCCGCGGCGTTATCGAACAGATCGACCACCAACCGGTTACCGTACTGGGCGTTCGGCGCCAGGGAGAAGCTCTTCGGCGTTACCGCCCTTTTCAGATCGATAACCACCCGCAGGTCGGTCGGCGTGCGTTGAGCCGAACGCATGGCGGTGATCGGGGTGTTCGAGGTATTGACGTTGAGTGGCGCACCGAGGGTCGCGCCATTGATGTCGATGACCAGACGATCCGGAGCCGTCAGGGTAAAGACGCTGTGTTGCACCGGGCCGGTCAGGTCAAACACCAGTCGTGTGTTGTCCGGTGCCCGCCACAGACGAACACTGTTGACCTTCGTATCGGCCACAGCGTCGACGGTCACCGCCAAAAACAACACCCCTACGGCAGCCACCAACGCGCGAAAGCGCATACCTAACCCCATCATCTATTTGGATTCCAATGCCAAAGCGGCACACCAGGTCTCGCCACGCGAGCCCTGGGATAAAATGTTCAGCGAACGCCCGCTGTCTTGCGGGCTAATGGTAATGGTCAGGTCCGGCTTTGGCAAAAAGCCTGCACCTTTTTCTGGCCACTCGATCAGGCACAGCGCGTCGTCTTCGAAGTAGTCACGGATACCGAGGTACTCAAGCTCCTCCGGGTCGACCAGACGGTACAAATCGAAATGGAAGGCGTGAATGTCGCCAATCTCGTAGGGCTCAACCAGGGTGAAGGTCGGGCTTTTGACTGCCCCGACATGCCCCAAGCCGCGGATAATGCCTCGGGACAAGGTGGTTTTGCCCATCCCCAGGTTGCCCTCGAGGAAGATCAGGCCATGGCCTTGGGTGATTCGGGCAATGCGTGCGCCAAAGTCGCTCATGGCCTGCTCATCGGCCAGGTACAGGGTTACTTCAGACACGGTGCTTGCTCCTCCAACAACTGACGAATGGCTGGAATCAGATCACTGGCCGCCAGCCCACGGCCGAATTTTCCTTGTTGCTCGCCGGCATTGGCGTGCAGCCAGACTCCCAGGCAGGCCGCGTCGAATGCGGCCATGCCCTGGGCCAGCAGAGCCCCGAGCAAACCGGCCAGCACGTCGCCCAGCCCGGCGGTGGCCATCGCCGGATGGCCCTGATGACACAGCGCCAGATGCCCGTCGGGACTGGCAATCAAACTTCCGGCACCTTTGAGCACCACGACCGCTGTGTATTTTTTGCTCAATGCACGGGCAGCTGCAGGACGATCAGCCTGAACCTCGGCAGTGCTCAGGCCCAGCAACCGCGCTGCCTCCCCGGGATGCGGCGTGATCACGCAATCCCTGGGCAAGCTCACACAGGCTTCGGCCAACATGTTCAGCGCATCGGCGTCCCAGACTTGCGGCAGTGGTGCGTTGGCGGCGGCCGACAACAGGCTGCGCGCCCAGGCAGTCTGACCCAGACCCGGGCCGACCACCAACACGGAAGCTTTTTGCAGCAATTCCATCAACTGATTGGCCGAAGAAGCGCCCAACACCATGGCCTCAGGGATTCTGGCCAGGGCCGCCGGCACATGTTCGCCGCGGGTTGCCACCGACACCATGCCCGCACCGCTGCGCAGCGCAGCCTGCGCGCTCAGCAGGATCGCTCCGCCATAACCGCGATCACCGCCGATCAGCAGCACATGGCCGAACTTGCCTTTATGGGAAGCAGGTTGCCGGAAGGCCAGACGCGGCAGGTTAGCCGCCGTCAGGCGAAGGGCACTGCGCGGTGCCGCCTCAAGCAGCTGTGGATCGGCGCGCAGATCGTTGAACACCAGCTCACCCACCACATCCGCCGCATCACCGGTGAACATCCCCAGCTTCAACCCGATGAACGTCACTGTCAGATCGGCACTAACCGCGCAGCCAAGCACACGACCGGTATCGGCGCACAGCCCCGAAGGGATATCCACCGCCGCAACCGGCAACCCGCTGGAGTTGATCGCGGCGATGGCGCTGGCATACGGCTCACGCACTTCGCCGCCCAGTCCGGTGCCAAGCAAAGCATCCAGCACAATGCCGCGCATTCCGGATTGTGCGGTCCAGGGCTCGATGAGCACTTTTTCAGACGCTGCCTCGGCATGGGCCAACGCCGCATCACCCTGCAAGCGCTGCGGATCCCCCACCGCCAGCACCCGCACTGTCCAACCGGCACGTTTGGCCAGCGCCGCCACCAGATACCCATCCCCGGCATTGTTGCCGTGACCGGCCAGCACGCTCATTTCTTTCGCTGTCGGCCATCGGCGGACCAAGGCCCGCCAGGTCGCATGTGCTGCACGCTGCATCAATTCGAAGCCCGGTGTGCCGGCCGCGATCAGGCTCGCATCGAGGCTTCGCACTTGTGCAGCGCTGTACAGCGCGTCGGGTAATTCATCTTTAATGTGCGGCATGCGTCTTCGGGCTCCGATGTCTGGCAGAATTATACGCACCTCAGCTCCGGTTTCTCTCGCCTCATGCCCGCTATTACCACAGATCTGCCCGCCCTCGCCCAATCCATCAAGGACTGGGGCCGCGAGCTGGGCTTTCAACAAGTCGGCATCAGCGGCCTCGACCTGGCCGAGCATGAGCAGCATCTGGAGCGCTGGCTCGCCGCCGGCTACCACGGCGAAATGGACTACATGGGCGCTCACGGCAGTAAACGCTCGCACCCCGAAGAGCTGGTGCCAGGCACATTGCGCGTGGTGTCCCTGCGCATGGACTACCTGGCGGGCGACACCCACATGGCAAAAATGCTCGCCCAGCCGGAAAAAGCCTACGTCTCGCGTTATGCCCTGGGTCGCGATTACCACAAGTTGATCCGTAAACGCGTGCAACAACTGGCGGAAAAGATCCAGGCGGTCATCGGGCCTTTCGGCTATCGCGCTTTCGTCGACAGCGCCCCGGTGCTGGAAAAAGCCATCGCCGAACAGGCCGGCCTGGGCTGGATCGGCAAAAACACCCTGGTGTTGAATCGCAAGGCAGGCAGTTATTTCTTCCTCGCCGAATTGTTCGTTGACTTGCCGCTGCCGGTAGACCCGCCCCACGCCACCGAACACTGCGGACGGTGCAGCGCCTGCCTCGACATCTGCCCGACCAATGCCTTCGTCGGCCCCTATGTGCTGGATGCCCGGCGCTGCATTTCCTACCTGACCATCGAACTCAAAGGCGCGATCCCTGAAGACCTGCGGCCGCTGATCGGCAATCGGGTGTTCGGTTGCGATGATTGCCAGATTGTCTGCCCGTGGAACCGCTTCGCCCGTCCGTCCGGTGAAAGCGACTTCAAGCCGCGGCACAACCTGGACAACGCCGGGCTGGCGGAACTGTTCATGTGGGATGAAGAGAAGTTTCTCAGCAGTACCGAAGGCTCGCCGCTGCGCCGGACCGGCTACGAAAACTGGTTGCGCAACCTGGCGGTAGGATTGGGCAATGCGCCTTCAACGATTCCGGTGCTGGAAGCGCTGAAGGCGCGACGGGAACATCCGTCGGAACTGGTACGTGAACATGTCGAGTGGGCATTGCGGCAGCACGCCGAACGTCAGGCTTCGTCGTTGTAGACGAACTTGGGCATTTCCCAGTGGAAACGGATCGCCAGCAAGCGCAGCAAAAATCCACCGAACAGGGTGATCAGAATCGATTGTTCATCGGGTAATTGCAGATAGATGCAGAGCATGTAGCACCACGCCGCCGCAAACGACACGCTGGCATAGAGCTCACGCCGGAAGATCAGCGGAATGTCATTGCAGAAGATGTCCCGCAGGATGCCGCCGAAAACCCCGGTGATCACGCCGCTGACCGAGGCCACCAACATGCCGTGGCCCATTTCCAGGGCGGTGATGCAGCCGATCAGGGTGAAAGCCACCAGGCCCATGGCATCGAGCACCAGGAACAGTGAACGCAGATGGCGCATCCAACGCGCCGTGAACACCGTAACCATCGCGGCGACAGACGTCAGCACCAGGTATTCGGGGTGTTTGACCCAGGTCAGCGGGTAGTGCCCAAGCAGCACGTCGCGCACCGACCCGCCACCCAGCGCCGTGACGCAAGCGATCAGCACCACACCGAACCAGTCCATGCCACGACGCCCGGCAGACAGGGCGCCGGTCATGGCTTCGGTGGTGATGGCGATCAGGTAGAGCATCAGCAGCATGGTGGCGATCCTTGCAAAAAGGCGCGCAGTCTACTCACTTCACCAAAGCCTACAACCCCCTGTAGGAGCTGCCGCAGGCTGCGATCTTTTGACTTTGGTGTTCAAGATCAAAAGATCGCAGCCTGCGGCAGCTCCTACACAAGGACCGTGGGCCGTATCAGAACTTGATGAAATGCTTGCGGTAGTGCTGCAACTCGGCGATGGATTCGCGGATGTCGTCCAGGGCCAGGTGGGTGCTGCCCTTCTTGAAGCTGTCACGCACATCCGGTGCCCAGCGCGCGGCCAGCTCTTTGAGCGTGGATACGTCGAGGTTGCGGTAGTGGAAGAAGCTTTCCAAAGATTTCATGTGGGTATAAAGGAAGCGACGATCCTGGCAGATGCTGTTGCCGCAGATCGGCGACTTACCCTTGGGCACCCACTTCTCCAGGAAGGCGATGGTTTCGGCTTCGGCTTCGGCCATGCTGATGCGGCTGTCGCGAACCCGCTGGGTCAGCCCGGAACCGCCGTGCTGACGGGTGTTCCACTCGTCCATGCCGGCGAGGATTTCGTCGCTGTGGTGAATGGCGATCACAGGGCCTTCGGCCAGGGTGTTCAGGTCACTGTCGGTGACGATGGTGGCCATTTCGATGATGACGTCGGTATCCGGGTTCAGACCGGTCATTTCCAGGTCGATCCAGATCAGGTTCTGCGGGTTTTGCATGTGTCGGCTCCTAGGCAATGCTGCGCAGTTTAGCCTAGGCCGGTGGCCGGGCGTGCTAAACTCGCGGCCGTTTTACTTAATCGCTGCATTCTTGATACGGAACACCCATGGCCAAACGCCAACTCAATCGTCGTCAAAACTGGCGCATCGAAAAGATTCAGGGCGAGCGCGCCGCCCGCGCCGCCAAACGCGAGTCCTCGGCTGTCGAGGCACTTGAGGGCGGCGATCTGGGCCCGGAACAGCACGGTCTGGTGATCGCGCACTTCGGCGTGCAGGTCGAGGTCGAGGCCCGCGACGGCGAACTGGCCGGCCAGGTGTTCCGTTGCCACCTGCGCGCCAACCTGCCGGCGCTGGTGACCGGCGATCAGGTGGTCTGGCGTGCCGGCAACCAGGGTATCGGCGTGATCGTGGCGCAACTGCCCCGCAACACCGAGCTGTGCCGCCCGGACAGTCGTGGCCAGCTCAAGCCGGTGGCGGCGAACGTCGACATGATTGTCATCGTGTTTGCACCGCTGCCCGAGCCCCACGCCAACCTGATCGACCGCTACCTGGTCGCGGCCGAGCATGCGGGCATCAAACCGCTGTTGCTGCTGAACAAGTTCGACCTGATCGACGACAACAACGCTCCTGCGCTGAATGCCTTGCTCGCGGTGTACCGCACCCTCGGCTATCCGGTGCTGGAAGTGTCGGCGCACCACGGCAACGGTATGGAGCAGTTGCAGAAGCAGCTGGACGGACGCATCAGCGTGTTCGTCGGTCAGTCCGGTGTCGGCAAGTCATCGCTGGTCAACAGCCTGCTGCCGGAAGTCGAAACCCGCGTCGGTCCGTTGTCCGAGCTGTCCGGCCAGGGCACTCACACCACCACCACCGCGCGGTTGTTCCACTTCCCCGGCGGCGGTGAGTTGATCGACTCCCCGGGTATCCGCGAATTCGGCCTGGGCCACGTCAGCCGCGCCGACGTCGAAGCCGGTTTCATCGAGTTCAACGACCTGCTCGGCACTTGTCGCTTCCGCGACTGCAAGCACGACCGCGAACCTGGTTGCGCCCTGCTCAAGGCCCTTGAAGACGGCCGCGTGCAGCAGCAACGCATGAACAGCTACCGCTCGATCATCGCCAGTCTGCCGGAAAACGGCTACTAAACAGACGTACCGACCGCCCTGCCTTCAGCGGGGCGGCCGGTGGCCGGATCTTCCCCTGCTTAAACATCAGACCTTTCTGTAAGACACCCGCACCGGCGCTTGTAGGGCATTTCTCTTTGAGTCACATCCCCTTGTAGCCGCCAGCCAATAGCCTAGCTTCAGACCCTCTTCGCACTCCAGCGACACCGAGGGACACCCATGCAAACCTACCATCTGTTCATCAGCCACTCGTGGAACTACGCCGACGCCCACGACAATCTCGTGCGTTTGCTCAACGCCAAGCCGGGTTTCGCGTACAAGAATTTTTCGGTGCCATCGGACAACCCGATTGTCGACGCGAAAACCGACAAACAACTTGAGGAGGCCATCGAAAACAAGATTCGCCCGTGTTCGGCGGTATTGATCATGGCCGGGATGTATTCCACCTACAGCAAGTGGATCAACAAGGAAATCGAGATCGCCAAGCGCATGGGCAAGGTGATCATTGCGATCAAGCCGTTCGGTGCCGAGCGGATTTCCACGGTGGTACGTGACGCGGCACATGCCGAATGTGCGTGGAACACCAACAGCATCATCGATGCGATTCGCAAGCATACGGCGGTGTAACCATGCGCAAGGGACTGTTTATCGGCATCAACGACTACACCCATGTGTCGCGCCTGAGCGGTTGCAGCAATGACGCCATGGCCATGGCATCCGTGTTGAAAACCGACGCCAATGGCGATCCGAACTTCAAGAACATCGTACTGACCTCCGCCGAGGACTACCTCGGCCGGGAAAAGCTCGAAGACCAGATCCGCGAGCTGTTTGTCGGGGACTGCAATGTCGCGCTGCTGTATTTCGCCGGCCACGGCAGCTTCGACACCGACACCGACGAAGGCATGTTAATCCCGCAGGATTACAAGAGCGCCAAGGACGGGATACGCCTCAGCGACATCCTCAACTGGGCGAGCAAAGCCACGAAGATCAAAAACAAAGTGATCATTCTCGACTGCTGCCAGAGCGGCTCGGCCGGCGAACTGCGCGCCTTGCGCAGTGAAGGCAGCGTGGTCGGCGAAGGCATGACGATTCTGACTGCCTGCAAAAAGGAAGAACCGGCGATGGAGGGCGCGCAACACGGCGTGTTCACCGGATTGCTGCTCCAGGCCCTGCACGGCGGAGCCGCGAACATCCTGGGCAAGATCACCCCCGGCAGTCTTTATTCGTTTGTCGACAATGCCCTCGATGCCTGGGAACAGCGTCCGGTGTTCAAGACCAACGTCTCACAGTTCATCTCCCTGCGCGAAGTGTCGCCACTGATCCCCAAGGAAATCCTGCGCAAACTCCCCGAATGGTTTGCCGAAGCGGAGTCGGTGTACCCCCTCTCCCCCAGCTTCGAGCCCACCGAACCCGAGTTCAACCCGGAACAGGGCGAGGTCTTCGCCCAACTGCAAAAGTGCAACCGCCACAGCCTGGTCGAACCGGTGGACGCCGAACACATGTACTACGCCGCCATCCACTCCACCGGCTGCCGCCTCACCGCCCTCGGCGCCTATTACCGCGAACTCGCGATCAAGGGACATTTCTGATGCCAGTGTTTATCAGCTACCGCCACATGGATCGCGCCCACGCGGTCAAAATCAACGCGCGCCTGATCCAGGCCAACATCAAGACCTACCTCGACGTGCTGGATGCCGAGTCCCAGACCACCGATGACATCACCGGAGTGATCACCCGCAACATCAGCGAATGCACGCACCTGCTGGCGGTGGTGTCGGAGAAAACCGCGCTGTCCTGGTGGGTGCCGTTCGAAATCGGCGAGGCGACCATCACCAACCGGCGCATCTGCTCGTTCAAGACCGGCCCGACAGAGCTGCCGCTGTACCTCGATAAATGGCCGAAGCTGACCAGCGACCGGGACATCGAGTTTTTTATTGATGCTTATCGCACCGAGTCGACACTCAAGCGCTCGATGTCACTGGATTCGGTGAACGGTAGCGAGTCGGTGCGCAGCGTTAACAAATCCAATGCGGATCGCTTTCACGCTGATCTTAAATCCCGAATCACCCGAGGCTTTTAACGTAGGAAACGCCGACAAAAAAGCCGACATCGCTGTCGGCTTTTTTTTCGGTCACTGCTTGGGCGGCTCACCCGGTTTCGGTGCCGGGTCGTCGAACAGGTTCAGACGCTCGCGCAGTTCGTGGGCCGGCAGCGGTTCCTTGTCCGCCGGCAACGCGTTCGGGTCGACCGGTGTAGCCGGTGCGGCTCCCGGAACGGCCGAACCTTGCGGCGCATCAGGAGCAGGTTCCGTCCCCTGCGAACCTTCAATCGCACGCTGGGCTTTCTTGGTCAGCACCACGATGTCGATACGACGGTTCACCGGGTTGAACGGATGCTCGCGATCGAACAGGGCCGACGAGGCATAACCGACCACCCGCGCCACCTGCGCATCCGGATAGCTGCCCGCCACCAGCGCACGACGCGCGGCGTTCGCACGGTTGGCCGAAAGCTCCCAGTTACCGAAATCACCGGTACCGGTGTATGGCTTGGCATCGGTGTGGCCGCTGATGCTGATTTTGTTCGGCACCGCCTTGATGGTGTCGGCCATGGCCAGCAGGATGTCTTCGAAATACGGTTTCAGACGGGCCGAGCCTGAGTCGAACATCGGGCGGTTTTCTGCGTCCATGATCTGGATACGCAGGCCGTCCTGCGTGATTTCGAACAGGATCTGATCCTTGAACTTCTGCAGCTGCGGGTTCTCTTCAACCTTGTTCTGCAGTTCTTGCAGCAACAGTTCGAGGCGCTCCTTTTCGACCTGCTCGGCCATGCCTTCGACATGGTCGGTATCGATGGTGACCTTGTCCGGCTGCGGCTGGGACTTCACTTCGGGGTTGAGGGTGTTTTCCGGCGCCAGGGTCGGCGTGCCGCCCAGATCGATGATGTAGGGCGTGCCGCTTTCGGAAAAGCCGATCGGGTCCTTGAAGTAACCGGCGATGGCAATCTTCTGTTCCGGCGTGGCGGTGGACAGCAGCCACAACACCAGGAAGAACGCCATCATCGCCGTGGCGAAGTCCGCGAAGGCGATTTTCCAGGAGCCTCCGTGATGCCCGCCCGCGTACTTTTTGACGCGTTTGATGATTATCGGCTGGTTATTTTCCATAACTTAACGACCACGAACCGCTTGTTCCAGCTCGGCGAAGCTTGGACGGTGCGCCGGGTACAGAACCTTGCGACCGAACTCCACCGCCAGCGATGGCGGCATGCCAGAAGCCGAAGCGACCAGCGAGGCCTTGATGGCTTCGTAGACGTTCAGTTCTTCCTTGGCTTCATGGGCCAGGGCATGGGCCAGCGGCCCAAAGAAACCGTAGGCGGCGAGAATACCGAAGAAGGTACCCACCAGTGCCGCACCGACGTGCACACCGATCATTTTCTGGTCGCTATCACCCAGGGAGGCCATGGTCACCACGATACCCAATACTGCCGCAACAATACCGAAACCGGGCATTGCGTCGGCGATACCATTCACCGCGTGAGAAGGATGATCCAGGTCTTCCTTAAGGCTGGTCAGTTCCATGTCGAACAGGCCTTCGAGCTCATGGGGAGCCATGTTGCCGGAGGACATGATGCGCAGGTAGTCGCAAATGAATGCGGTCATGCGCTCGTCCTTGAGAACGGTCGGGTACTTGGCGAAAATCGGGCTCGCGGTCGCATCTTCAATGTCGCCTTCGATGGCCATCATGCCTTCGCGGCGGCTCTTGTTGAGGATCTCGTAGATCAGGCCCAGCACCTCCAGATAGAAAGTGTGGTTGAAGCGCGAGCTGAACATTCCCAAGGCTTTCTTGAGAACGTGCTTGACCATATGACCAGGGTTGGCCTGCAAGAATGCGCCGAGGGCGGCGCCACCGATGATCATGACCTCGAAAGGCTGGATCAGGGCGGCAATCTTGCCGTGGGAAAGCACGTATCCGCCGAGCACGCTCGCGAATACGACGATGATGCCGATAATTTTAGCCATAGGTTAGGAGAGCACTTACTGAGTCGGGTTCAAGGTCATATTCGGTAGTTAAAAAATCTCTTCTTCTCCTTATCGGCAAAACTGCGCGAGACTATAGCCCGTTCAGGCGAAAAACTAATTTGACCCCATCCGGGCATAGGTAATGTTGACGATGATCGCCTCCCACCATGGTTAACGAAACGAACGTTCCAACGCCAAAACCAACGACGCTCGAAGGCTGGGTCAAGCTGCTCAATGGCGTACGTCTTCCCGTCCCGCAAGCCAGCCACGACCGTGTCTGCAAAGCCATCCGCGACAATCGCAGCTCACTGCGTGACATCGCCGACCTCATGCAAGGTAGCCCGGCCCTGGCCTTGAGCGTGATTCGCGAAGCCAACCGGCACACCCACGGCAGCATGATCGAGCCTGCGGAAAACCTTGAGATCGCAATCAATCGCCTCGGCCTGAAGCGCACCGAAGAGCTGCTCGCGCGCCTGCCCGCCGAACCCCAGTCCGAGATTCCCAAAGCCTTGCGTCAGCTGCAGATGATCAGCCTGCACGCCACGCAACAAGCCAACGGTTTTTTTGCCAGTCGCCTGGCGCGCCTGTGGCAGGACATCCATTGGGGCAGCCTGCTGTTTCTTTCGCCTCTGTGGCCTTTGGCGCTGACTCATCCGAAACTGCTCGAAGAGTGGGAGCTGCGGGTCATCCATAAAGGTGAGTCGGCACGCAAAGTCGAACAGCAACTGTTTGGTGTACGCCTGCTGGACATCGGCCAGGCGCTGGTGGAGGTCTGGCGATTGCCGATCTGGGTGCAGCAGGGTTATCGCCTGTTGCTCACCGAGCAGCGGGAACTGGTGAAAGTCCTGCGCATCGCCCGTGACAGTGAGCATCCACTGCGCCAGCAGAACCGTCTCGACGACGATCCAACCCTGCGTCGCTGGCTCAATCAGCCGGCCAACACAGTGCTACTGGCCAACGGGCTGGCGCTGTCGGCGCAACACGCCTGGAACAGCCCGCACAGTGAGCGCTGGCAATTCCTGACCAGCCTTTATCTGCAAATGCCGATGGACGAGGTGCAGCAGCAACTGCACCAGCAAGCCGCCAACAGCGCACGCCAACACGCCATGCCCGACCTCTGGCACCCTGCCGAATCGCTGATTTGGCCGTGGGGCATGAACCGTGTCCACGCAGGCTTGCTGCCGGCAGCGGCACCCTCCGCCGAAGACCTGGCGAAGTGGCGCAAGCAATGTGCCGAATTGCTGGTCGAGCCGAGTCGTTTCACCAATGCCATGCACCTGACCATCGCCGCCCGGGACGCCCTGGTGGCCTGCGGCATGCGTCGGGTGATGATCCTGATGGCCGACCGCACTCATGCCAACCTGCGCGTGCACCAGACGGCCGGCCTGCCGAAGGAAGCGGCCGGGTTGAACTACGTGGTCAGCCAGAGCAACGTGTTGCAACGCCTGCTCGCGCAACAGGCCCAGGTGCGCCTGACGCCAGCCAACAACGTGCAATTCTCGGCCCTGCTGCCCAACAGCCTGCGTTCGCAGTTCAGCGGCGAACATCTGCTGCTGCGCTCGCTGGTCAACAATGGCCGGGTGATCATGATCGTCGTGGCGGACCAGGGCGGCGGACCGTTTTCGGAAGTTTCCGTACAGGCCTTCGGCAAAACCGCGCAGTGCATCGAGAAAGCCCTGCACAGCTTTAGCCACCGTGGCCAATAAGGCTGCGCTACAATCCTCCCTTTTGTGCTCTGGAGACCTCACATGTCTGACTTCTCTGGCTTGCCGCTGGTGATCGAGCCGAGCGACTTGCTCCCTCGCCTCGACGCCCGCGAACTGATTCTGGTGGACTTGACCAGTGCCGCCCGCTACGCCGAAGGGCATATTCCCGGCGCGCGCTTTGTCGAACCGAAACGCACGCAGCTCGGCCAGGCCCCCGCCCCGGGGTTGATGCCCCCGCAGGCAGCACTCGAAGCGCTGTTTGGTGAGCTGGGACACAACCCCGATGCGGTCTACGTGGTGTATGACGACGAAGGCGGCGGTTGGGCCGGGCGCTTCATCTGGCTGCTGGATGTCATCGGCCACAGCAAGTACCACTATGTCGACGGCGGCCTGACGGCCTGGCTGGCAGAGGGTTTGCCCATGTCGATCCAGATCCCGCCGTCCGTGGGTGGCCCGGTTTCACTGACCTTGCATGATGAGCCCACCGCCACCCGCGAATACCTGCAAAGCCGACTCGGCGCCGCCGACCTGGCAATCTGGGATGCTCGCGGCCCGCTGGAGTACTCCGGCGAGAAAGTCCTCGCAGCCAAGGGCGGGCACATTCCCGGCGCGGTCAATTTCGAATGGACCGCCGGCATGGATCAGGCGCGCCAGTTGCGCATCCGCACCGACATGCAGCAGATCCTCGAACAACTCGGGATCAGCAAAGACAAAGAAGTGATTACCCACTGCCAGACCCACCATCGTTCTGGCTTCACCTATCTGGTGGCCAAGGCTCTCGGTTATCCGCGGGTCAAAGGCTACGCCGGCTCCTGGGGCGAATGGGGTAACCATCCCGACACGCCCGTAGAGATTTAAGGTTTTTAAGGACAGTTAATGAACAAGCGTCTGTTTATCGTCAGCCAGTACCTGCTGCCCCACAACTTGCTCTCGCGACTGGCCGGCTGCATTGCCGAATGCCGCGTGCGCTGGTTCAAGAATGCCTTTACCGCCTGGTTCGCCAAGCGTTATCAGGTGGACATGTCCCAGGCGCTGGTCGAAGACCTGACCGCCTACGAGCACTTCAACGCGTTCTTCACCCGCGCACTGAAAGACGGTGCCCGTCCGCTGGACGAAACCCCGGGCGCGATCCTCAGCCCGGCCGACGGCGCGATCAGCCAGCTCGGCCCGATCGAGCACGGCCGCGTGTTCCAGGCCAAGGGCCACAGCTTCAGCGTGCTGGAACTGTTGGGTGGCGATGCGGCAAACGCCGCGCCGTTCATGGGCGGTGACTTCGCGACCATCTACCTGTCGCCGAAGGACTATCACCGCGTGCACATGCCACTGGCCGGCACCCTGCGCGAGATGGTCTACATCCCGGGTCGCCTGTTCTCGGTCAACCAGACCACCGCTGAAAACGTTCCGGAATTGTTTGCCCGCAACGAGCGCGTGGCGTGCATTTTCGACACCGAGCGCGGCCCGATGGCCGTGGTACTGGTGGGCGCGATGATCGTGGCTTCGATTGAAACCGTCTGGGCCGGTCTGGTCACGCCGCCGAAACGTGAGCTGAAAACCTTCCGCTACGACGAAACCGCACGCGCGCCGATCCACCTGGAAAAAGGCGCAGAACTGGGTCGCTTCAAGCTGGGCTCGACCGCTGTCGTGCTGTTCGGACCGGATCAAGTGAAGTGGGCTGAAGAGATGACCGCCGGTACAGCGGTGCAGATGGGTCAGGGCATGGGCTCACCAAAAGCCTGATCAACGCACATACATGTAGGAGCGAGCTTGCTCGCGATGAACGGCGAGGCGACGCGGGCATTCAGATTGCCCGCGTCATCGTTAACGCCCATCGCGAGCAAGCTCGCTCCTACAGTAGTTTTGCGGTGTTACAGCTGCCCGTCGCGATCACGGAAGCCCAGCAGGTACAACACACCATCCAGACCCAGGGTCGAAATCGCCTGCTTGGCCGACTGCTTGACCAGCGGCTTGGCGCGGAATGCCACGCCCAACCCGGCAATCGCCAGCATCGGCAAGTCATTGGCACCGTCACCGACCGCAATGGTCTGCTCCAGGCGCAAGCCTTCCTTGTGTGCCAGTTCCTTCAGTAAATCGGCCTTGCGCTGCGCATCGACAATCGGCTCGACCGCCACACCGGTGACTTTGCCGTCGACCACTTCCAGTTCGTTGGCAAACACGTAGTCGATACCCAGCTTGGCCTGCAATTGCTTGGCGAAGTAGGTGAAGCCGCCCGACAGAATCGCAGTCTTGTAGCCCAGGCGCTTGAGTTCGGCGAACAGGGTTTCGGCGCCTTCGGTCAGGCGCAGCGAGGCGCCGATGGAGTCCAGCACATTGACGTCCAGACCTTTGAGCAAGGCCAGGCGCTCCTTGAAGCTGGCACGGAAATCCAGCTCACCGGCCATTGCCCTCTCGGTGATTTCCGACACTTTGTCGCCGACGCCTGCAGCCTTGGCCAGTTCATCGATCACTTCGGCTTCGATCAGCGTCGAGTCCATGTCGAACACCGCCAGGCGACGGTTGCGCCGGAACAGTGAATCTTCCTGGAAGGCGATGTCGACGTTCAGTTCCTGGGCAACGCTGAGGAATTCGGCACGCAGCGCCTGCGGATCAGCCGCCTCGCCACGCACGGAAAACTCGATGCAACCCTTGCCCTTGTCGGCCGGCGTATCCAGCGGCATACGCCCGGAAAGACGATCGATGTGGTCGATGTTCAGGCCATATTTGGCGGTGATCGAACTCACGGCCTGCAACTGCCCGGCTGTCACCTTGCGGGTCAACAGGGTCACGATGTGGCGTTTTTTACCCTGGTTGCCGACCCACTGCTGGTAATCCTCTTCGGACACCGGCGTGAAACGCACCTGTTGATCGAGCTCGTACCCCTTGAACAGGATGTCCTTGAGCACGGATTTGCCTTGTTCGGTGTCGGGAATTTCAACCAGGATGCCGAACGACAAGGTGTCGTGGATCACCGCCTGACCGATGTCGAGAATGTTCACACCACCCTGGGCCAGAACGCCGGTAATGGCCGCAGTCAGACCCGGACGGTCGACTCCCGTGATGTTTATCAGGACGATTTCGCGCAAGGCGCACCCCCGCAGGTGGAAAAAAAACGCATTCTACCCACTTTCAGTGACCATCGGGCACCGCGAGCGCTTTGACGGCCTAGGGCCTGTCGCTATACTGCGCGTCAACTTCACGGACAAAAGAGCCGAGCTCAAGTGAACCGGCCTACGCCAGTAAAAACCGACAACTTCTTCCTGCTGATCTTCCGGGCACTGCGCCACCGCCGTGTACCGATTGCATTGCGCATCGCCAGCCATAACGTGATCCTGGTCGCCCTGGCCCTGGTCATCTATGCCGGTGTGATGGGCTTGCAGTTCAAGCAGGCCATGCACGAGCAGGCGGATGCGCTGGGCGAAAGCCTGACTACGCAGACGGCCACCTCAGCCACCGAGCTGTTGGTGTCCAACGACATCCTCAGTCTCAACGTGCTGCTCAACAACCTTACCAAGAACAAGCTGGTGGCCCACGCTGCCATCTACAGCATGGATAACCGCATCCTTGCCGAAGCCGGTCAGCGCCCCAAACACGGCCTGCTGGGCGAAGCCGAGGGCATCTACCAGAGCAAGATCACTTTTCAGGACGTGACGGCTGGCCAGCTGCGCATCAGCCTGGACATGGATCAGTTCCAGCAGCCGATGACCATCAGCCTGCAAAGCATGGGCATTCTGAGCGCGATCCTGCTGGCTTTGTCCCTTGCCTTGAGCTTGCGCATGGGCCGCTATCTCTCGACGCCGCTGCTGCAACTGCGGGTGTGGTTGCGCAACATCGACGAATACACCCCGGCCACCGAGCGTAATGACGAAATCGGCGACCTGGCGCGCCAGCTTCACGCGAGTTACGCACCGGAACCCGCCGAGCCGGAACCTGAGCCTGAGCCTGAGCTCGACGACAGCGATTACGACGATGCCGAACCGGGTTTCGAAGTGCGCAACCTGCGCGATCCAAGTTTCGATGAAACTCGTCCGATGGCCGCGATGAAAGCCGCGCCACGGCGCATTGTCAGCACAGTCGAAGACGATGATGACGACGATGCCTTTGCCGACTTGCTCGATGTTTCGGCAGACAACGCGGCCAAACCGGTGGCCAAACCCGTGGTATCCAGCGTGCCGCAGCACAGCGCCGTACTGGCCGTGCAACTGGGCTCCCAGGAACAACTGCGACGCCTGCCGCGGGCGCGCCTTGAAGAGCTGCTCGAACGCTATCGCGACTGCCTCGACCAAGCCGCTTCCCTGTATCAGGGCGAAGTGGAGACCTTGAACGATGGCAGCACGCTGATGCTGTTCCACACCGAAGACAGCGGCGACGATTACCTGACCAACGCCATTTGCTGTGGCGAGCTGCTGCGAGCCCTGGGCCACCAGTTGCAGATCGAAGTCGCGGACAGCGGTATCACCCTGCAATTGCAGCTGGGCCTGACCCTCGGTGACGAACTGTTCGGCCTGAGCCAGATCGACCTGCTGCTGACCGACTCCGCCCAGGACGCCCTGGCCCTGTCGCAACACAGCCGCAACCTGCTGCTGGTGGAGCGCAAGATCAGTGACGACGCGTTGATCCGCCAGCGCGCACGGATCCGCCCGATTGCCAGCCCAGAGGGCGCGTGCTGCGTGGAACGATTGATGGAGCCGTATCCATCGATGCTGGAAAGGCAATTGGCGCGGATGCACGAACGCCGGGCGTAACCGCTGCCGAAGGCTGCGATCTTTTAGCCTTTGAACCTGGAAGCCCGCAGATGAGCGATCGTCTGCGGGCTTTTTTGTGGCCTGCTCTGACGCTTTCGCTGCGATGCGGCGACCCGACAAGCCAGCTCCTACAATGGATCGGTGTAAGCCGCCATTTTGTGAACGACGCAAAACCTGTAGGAGCTGGCTTGCCAGCGAAGAGGCCGGAACAGGTACTAAAGATACCCCGACAGCAGAAACAACAAAGCCCGCACAAGGCGGGCTATGTATGGGGAACAGCTTCAGTTCCGGGTCAGAAGCGGAACACTTCCATATCCGTCCGAACCGGCGCGGCCATCGGGATCTTCGGCTGCTTTCCCTGTTCTACCGCAGGTGCTGCCGCCTTGGCTGCCGGCTTGCGCGGGACCTCGGCGATCGGCGGCTGATTGGCCAACGGCTTGAGCGCCACCGACAGCTGTTCGGCCAGGCGTTGCAACAACACGCCCTGCGCCTGGACCTGAGCCGCCGTACTACCGGCATGCTGTTCCTGCAAATGGATGATGCGGTTGTCACGGACCTGTCCGCGACGGTCGATCAAGCGCCATTGCGCATCGAGGATCGCCGGTTGTTTTGCACCCGAATCCAGGCGCGTGATAGTCAGCAGCACCTGAACATCCGGGGTGAAGCCCACTGTCGCCGGCGCCAGCACTACGCGCTGGCTGTCCAGGTGACCTGCGACCTGACGCAGCAGCAGCTGATCGATATCCGACGAAAGGCTGCCTGCCCAACGACCGTCGGTCGAGGCTTGCAGGCTGCCATCCGGCTGGCGCTGCAACAGGGTTTCGCGTTGCAGGTAGTCGGCCACGGTGACCGGCCCCAACAATACCGCCATGCCCGCGTTCTGTGCAGGCTGAACCGGACTTCCGGCATCCAGTTGGTACAACGACACCGGCTGGTGAACGCTGCAACCCGCCAGGCCAAGAACGCCGGCGAGCATAAGAATAAAAGGAAGGCGCAGAGCAGTCATCGTCCCATCCAGGTGATCGTAAAAAGGCTGACCACAGTAAAAATACTCAATAAATATGAAGAACGCGCGGCAATGCCGGCGCTTGAAAGGCCATATCATCCGTGAATATGCGTTCCGACTCCAGTGCAAAGCGCCGAACTACGGGTTAAATCGTAGATCGGCGCTTCCAGGGGGCGTTCTCGCCTAGTTTCCCCACCGCGTTGTCGCCTTAAAGCGGGCCAGGCAAGGCGCAGGCCGCTGGGAATGGTTGTTCCCTTTCCAAGGCCTGCAACGCAGCCTGGCCCACTTTAAGGCACAACCCGAAGGGCCGGGCCTGCTGTTGTGCAGGGCTGCGTTGCTCGAAGCTTATTTGGAATGACCAAACCACGCTTCTCGCGCCTTGCCCTGCACAACAGCAGACCCGGCGCGGTGGGGAAACTAGTCGAGAACGCCCCCTAAGTCGCCTAATTGAGGTTTTCGACGAGCAGCGCATCAACCCGCTGGAAGCCACGCGGCAATTTGTTGCCACGACGACCACGTTCACCCTTGTAGTGCTCGAGGTCGTCCGTTTTCAGTGACAGGGTACGTTTCCCGGCCTGCAACACCAGTGTTGCCCCGTCCGGCAATACGGCGATGTCCGTCACATACTCTTCGCGACTGGCCACTCGCTCACCAGGAATCCCGATGATCTTGTTGCCTTTGCCCTTACCTAATTGTGGCAGGTCGCTGATCTTGAAGATCAGCAGGCGACCTTCGGTCGTCACCGACGCTAGCCAGTTCTGCTCACGATCAGCCACCGGGCGCGGCAGCATGACCTTGGCATTATTCGGCAGACTCAACAAGGCCTTGCCCGCCTTGTTCTTGGCTTGCAGGTCTTCACCCTTGACCACGAAACCGTAACCGGCGTCGGAGGCGATCACGTACAGCGCATCGTCTTCCGGCATCAGCACGCATTCGAAACTCGCCCCCGGCGGCGGCGTCAGGCGACCGGTCAGCGGTTCGCCCTGGCCACGGGCCGACGGCAAGGTGTGCGCGGCCACTGAATAACTGCGACCGGTGGAGTCGATAAACACTGCGAACTGGTTGGAGCGTCCGGCTGCCAGGGCCTTGAAGCCGTCCCCGGCCTTGTAGGAAAGCCCCGTGGCGTCGATTTCGTGGCCTTTGGCGGAGCGAATCCAGCCTTTTTCCGACAGCACCACCGTCACTTTCTCGTTCGGCAGCAGATCGTGTTCGGTCAGGGCCTTGGCTTCGGCGCGCTCGACAATAGGCGACCGACGGTCATCGCCGTAGGTTTCCGCGTCCTTGATCAGTTCGCTGCGCACCAGTTTTTTCAACTTGGCTTCGCTGCTCAGCAGGGCTTGCAGCTTGGCTTGTTCCTTGAGCAGTTCATCCTGCTCGGCACGCAGCTTCATCTCTTCCAGTCGCGCCAACTGACGCAGACGGGTGTCGAGGATGTAGTCGGCCTGGATTTCGCTGAGGGCGAAGCGCTCGATCAGCGCGGCTTTCGGGTGCTCCTCGGTACGGATAATGTGGATCACTTCATCCAGGTTGAGGTAGGCAATCAACAAGCCGTCCAACAGGTGCAGGCGACGCTCGACCTTGTCGAGGCGGAATTGCAGGCGACGACGCACGGTCTGCACCCGGAACTCCAGCCATTCGACCAGCAGCGCACGCAGGTTCTTCAACTGCGGCTTGCCGTCCAGGCCGATGATGTTGATGTTGACCCGATAGCTCGACTCCAGCTCGGTGCTGGCGAACAAATGCTGCATCAAGGCATCGTGGTCGAAGTTCTTCCGAGCCCCCGGAATGATCACGATCCGGCACGGGTTTTCGTGGTCGGATTCGTCACGCAGGTCGGCAATTTGTGGGGCCTTGGACGGCTTGGCCTGCATCATCGCGGCGATCTGCTCCAGCACCTTGGCGCCCGAGACCTGATGTGGCAGCGCGGTGACGATGATGTCGCCGTCTTCGATGTGATACACGGCGCGCATGCGCACCGAGCCGCGACCGGTTTCGTAGATTTTCAGCAGGTCGGCGCGCGGGGTGATGATTTCCGCTTCGGTCGGGTAGTCCGGGCCCTGGATGTGTTCGCAGAGCTGTTCGACCGTAGCCTTGGGCTCGTCGAGCAAGCGCACGCAGGCGGTGGCGACTTCGCGCAGGTTGTGCGGCGGAACGTCGGTGGCCATACCCACGGCAATGCCAGTGGTGCCGTTGAGCAGAATGTTCGGCAGGCGGGCCGGCAAGACCAGTGGCTCGTCAAGCGTGCCGTCGAAGTTCGGCCCCCAGTCCGCCGTGCCCTGGCCCAGTTCGCTGAGCAGCACTTCGGAATAACGCGACAGCCGCGCTTCGGTGTAACGCATGGCGGCGAAGGACTTGGGATCATCCGGCGCACCCCAGTTGCCCTGGCCGTCGACCAGCGTGTAGCGATAGCTGAACGGCTGGGCCATCAGCACCATGGCTTCGTAGCAGGCCGAATCGCCGTGAGGGTGGAACTTACCGAGCACGTCACCGACGGTACGCGCCGACTTCTTGTGCTTGGAATCGGCGTCCAGCCCCAACTCGCTCATCGCATAAATAATGCGGCGCTGTACCGGTTTCAGGCCGTCGCCGATATGCGGCAAGGCACGGTCCATGATCACGTACATGGAGTAGTTGAGGTAGGCATTTTCGGTGAAGTCAGCCAGTGACCGGCGTTCTACACCGTCCAGGCTGAGATCAAGGGAGTCGCTCATGCGGGCCTCATCGGTTCGTTGTCTGGCGCAGCAGCATGGTGCCACCGCGCTGGGTAAATTCAAGTTTGTTCAGTGCGCTCATGCCGAGCAACACCTGATCGCCATGCAGCCCCGGGGCCACCAGTGCGCGTACATCCCGCAGCACGATGTCGCCCAGTTGCAGGCGTTCGATACGGGTGCGATAGCCCTGGCTCAGGCCATTAGCCGTGCTCAGGGTCACGCCGAATCCTTCTTCGAGCCTCAAGCGCTTGGCCAGGTCCGCCGGAATCGACACATCGGTCGCCCCGGTATCGAGCATGAAGTCCACCGGCTGGCCGTTGATCTGGCCGCTGGCAACGAAATGCCCCTGCACATTGCTCACCAGTTTCACCTCGATGAAACCTTCGCCCTGCTCCGAACTGACCACCACATTCGGATTTTGCTGACGCGCTTCCCACTGGGCGAAAAACCGCGTGGCCAGAAACAGCGCCGCACACCAGGCCAGCACCATGAATACCCGGCCTATGCGCTGCCCCGGGCTTTTTTGTCTCATGGCCTGGCACTCCAGCCACCTTCCGGTGCCACGAAGCGCCAGACCACCGGACGGACTTCGCCATCGGCGCGCGCGCCGAAATTATTGTCGACACCGATCCAGGCGCCATCGGCATCCACGATCAACGCCTCTTCCATCCCGTAGTCCTGTGGATAACGACGGTTTGGTTGTAACAACTCGACGGCGTACGACCAGCAGCGCTCAGCCTTGGCCGTCTGCGGATCCCGGCGGCAGATCTGGTAGGCGTTGCGTTCAAGCGTGAACAGCTTGCCGTTGAACAGCGACAGGTCAGAAAAATCCCGCAGTACAGCTTTGGCGTCAGGAAATTGCTCGGGCTGCATTTCCATGCCAGCCTCGCTCAGCAGCACGCAGCCACCGTCGCAATCCCACAACGTCTGCTTGCGCTTGATCATCAGCAGTCCGCGGCCCTGGCGCTCTGCGGCGAGCCACATCTGATCACCCGCAGGATTGACCGCCAGCCCTTCGAGCAACGCATTGAACTGCAATAGCAGGCCTCTGGCCCGTGCCTCGCGAACCAGCATCGGCGAAATTTTCAGCCAGGCGGCTGGTCCCGCTGGTGGCACTTGCAAGACAGCGGCATGGCCTTCGCTGACGATGTAGCGATTGCCGGCGCTGTCGCAGCTGATGCCTTCAAAGTCCAGATCGCCGCCACGCACGAACGAAGCCCCCCAGACGCGAGACTTCAGCCCCCAGGGCAAGCCGCTGTCAGGCACCGGCGGTACGTCGATGTGCACCGTTTGTGCCTGCCAGGCAGATTCGCGGGTATCCAGGCGGTAGATCTGATTATCGTCGCGGTCGGAAACCGCCCACAGATCATTGCCGCACTGCGCCAGCCCGGACAGGTTGCCGCCGCGCATGCCGTCGACGACATGTTCGGACAACAGGCGCAGCTGTGGCGCCGGCTCGGCGGATACCATGTTCGACATCAGCAGCAACCCACAAGCCAGGGCAAAGCCCAGACGCATCAGCCCAGCACCTCGGCCAGGTTGCCCTTGGACTCCAGCCAGGTCTTACGGTCGCCGGCGCGTTTCTTCGCCAGCAGCATGTCCATCATTTCCGAGGTCGCCTCGAAATCTTCCAGGGTCAACTGCACCAGACGCCGGGTGTTCGGGTCCATGGTGGTCTCACGCAGCTGTGGCGGGTTCATTTCGCCCAGGCCCTTGAATCGGGTGACCTGCGGCTTGCCGCGCTTCTTCTCGGCCACCAGACGATCGAGGATGCCATCGCGTTCGGCTTCATCGAGGGCGTAGTAGATCTCTTTACCCAGATCGATGCGGTACAACGGCGGCATCGCGACGTAGACGTGACCGGCATCCACCAACGGGCGGAAATGCTGGACGAACAAGGCGCACAGCAAGGTTGCGATGTGCAGGCCGTCGGAGTCGGCGTCGGCGAGAATGCAGATCTTGCCGTAGCGCAGTTGGCTCATGTCGGCCGCGCCCGGATCGACACCGATGGCCACCGCGATGTTGTGCACTTCCTGACTGGCCAGCACTTCGCTGCCGTCGACTTCCCAGGTGTTGAGGATCTTGCCGCGCAACGGCAGGATCGCCTGGAACTCTTTGTCCCGCGCTTGCTTGGCCGAGCCGCCAGCGGAATCACCTTCCACCAGGAACAGCTCGGAACGCATCGGGTCCTGGCCGGCGCAGTCGGCCAGTTTGCCCGGCAGCGCCGGGCCTTGGGTAATGCGTTTGCGCTCGACCTTCTTGCTGGCCTTGAGGCGACGACCGGCGTTGTTGATCGCCAGTTCCGCCAACAGCATGCCGGTTTCCGGGTTGGCGTTGAGCCACAGGCTGAACGCATCCTTGACTACACCGGAGACGAACGCCGCCGCCTCACGGGACGACAGGCGCTCCTTGGTCTGACCGGAGAATTGCGGTTCCTGCATCTTCATCGACAGTACGAAGGCGATGCGTTCCCAGACGTCTTCCGGCGCCAGCTTCACACCACGTGGCAACAGGCTGCGGAATTCGCAGAACTCGCGCATGGCGTCGAGCAGGCCTTGACGCAAACCGTTGACGTGAGTACCGCCCTGGGCTGTCGGGATCAGGTTGACGTAGCTTTCCTGGACTGCGTCGCCACCTTCGGGCAGCCACAGCAGCGCCCAATCCACCGCTTCTTTATTACCGGCCAGGCTGCCGCAAAACGGCTCGTCCGGCAGGCGCTCGAATTCGCTGACCGCATCCACCAGGTAGGAACGCAGGCCGTCTTCGTAATGCCATTCGACTTTCTCGCCGGTGGCCTTGTCTTCAAAACTGACCAGCAACCCCGGGCACAACACGGCCTTGGCCTTGAGCACGTGCTTGAGGCGGCTGATGGAGAATTTCGGAGAGTCGAAGTATTTCGGATCCGGCGCGAAGAACACGCTGGTGCCGGTGTTGCGCTTGCCGACAGTGCCGATGATTTCCAGCTCGGTGGCCTTGTAGCCATCCTTGAAGGTCATCTGGTATTCGTTGCCGTCACGTTTTACACGCACCCGCACTTCGGTGGACAAGGCATTGACCACGGAAATACCCACCCCGTGCAAGCCGCCGGAGAACTGGTAGTTCTTGTTGGAAAACTTGCCACCGGCATGAAGCTTGGTGAGGATCAGCTCGACGCCCGAAACACCTTCCTCAGGGTGAATATCCACCGGCATGCCACGGCCGTCATCGCTGACTTCCAGGGAATGGTCGGCATGCAGGATCACCTGTACCGATGAGGCATGCCCGGCCAAGGCTTCGTCGACGCTGTTGTCGATGACTTCCTGGGCAAGGTGGTTCGGCCGACTGGTGTCGGTGTACATGCCGGGGCGTTTGCGCACCGGGTCGAGGCCCGAGAGGACTTCGATGGCGTCTGCGTTATAAGAGCTAGCGCTGGGAGTGGCCATGGGGTCTCGTCGTCAGTCATTCATTGAAAATAAGAGCGAGATTTCACAATGCCGTGAAATCAATCGCCTGATACAAATCTGCGCCAATGCCGGCAAAGCTCAGCATGGCCGGAAGCTGTGCGGCAAACCCCTGGTAACCATGGTCGCCGCCGGCCTGGATGCGCAAGGCACAAGCCCGGTAATACTGCTGGGCGAGGCGATAGTCCAGCGTTTCGTCCCCGGTCTGCAGCCATACCTGATAGCGCTGTGGATCCCGGGGCGCCGCTACTTCCAGTTCGGCCAGGGCCGTCACGTGGTCGTGGGTCATTTCCCAGGTCTCATCGGTATACAGGTTTTTCTGCGTTCCCAGAAATCCGTCGAACATCCGGTGCGGACCGACGGCAGGGTTGATCAACAGGGCTTTCAGGCCAAGGCGCTCGGCCAGGTGAGTGGCATAGTAGCCGCCGAGCGAGCTGCCGACCAGCAGTGGCCGACCGAGCTCGGAAATAGCCTGCTCCAGTTGTGCGATAGCCTGGCGCGGGTGATGGTGCAACGCAGGAACGCGCAAGTGTTCGCTCAGGCCCAGGCGCTCCATCACCTCGACCAACTGACAGGCCTTCTTCGACAACGGCGAGCTGTTGAAGCCGTGGACATAAAGGATCGAACCGGACATTTGAGCTCCCTGTGCGTCGGCTAAAAAGCCGGAGTTTACAGGGACTCGGGGGGTGTTGGGCCAGCATCCTTGGAAATGAACGCCACCCTGTAGGAGCTGGCTTGCCAGCGAAGGCGGACTGTCAAATAACATATATGTTGAATGTGATGCCCTCTTCGCTGGCAAGCCAGCTCCTACGGGGGAATTGGGACATCAATAGCCGTTGGAGCCGTAATCCACCGTGAACTCAAACCCGGTGACCCGCTCCACACCGGTTTCCAGCCGCCCGTCGGGCAGCAGCCGCAACCAGCGATAGCCTGGCGCCTGTTCCCCGACCTTGAAATCCTCGCTGCCCGGCTCGAACTGGATGCAGGTCGACGGCGAGGCAATCAGACGCACGCCGTTACGTAATTGATCGATTTCCTGGTGCACATGTCCCCACAGCACGGCACGCACCTGTGGAAAACGATCCAGCACTTCAAAAAACGCCTCGGGATTACGCAGGCCGATAGGCTCCATCCATGCGCAACCGATGGACATCGGGTGATGGTGGAAGCACACCAGATGATGGCGATCCGGCGCTTCGCTCAACGAGCGGGCGAGCAACTGCAACTGATCGTCCTGCAAATACCCCGGCACCGAGCCCGGCACGGCGGAATCGAGCAATGTGACCCGCCAGTTGCCGATATCCACCACCGGTTCGAGCAAGGCGCTCTGCACCGCCGCCTCGGCCATGAACTGCGGCTCATCGTGATTGCCGGGAATCCAGCGCGCCGGCGCATCGAGCTGACGCGTCATGTCGCGAAATTGCCGGTAGGATTCCAGGGTCCCGTCCTGGGACAGATCACCCGTGGCCAGGATCAAATCAATCCGCGGCTGTTGCGCGCGCACCAGTTCGATGACCTTTTGCAGGCTGTCGCGGGTATTCATGCCCAGCAACGCGCAGTCCGCTTCGGCAAACAGATGGCTGTCGGAGAGTTGCACCAGCAACGCCGGATCGGCGGTGGTCAATGTGGATACGCTCGGCAAGGCGTTCTCCCAGGGCGTGATCACGGGGATGGGTAAGTGCCGCAATTATGCTGGGGGACGATCGAAAGGGGAAACCTGTGAACCTGACATAGTTCACAACTGCGCTTCACAACTAACGTACTACTTCGTATTCATGCCCCAGCGCCAGGCAATGGCTCAGCCATTCGCCCAGAAACATGTTCAACTGGGCTTTTTCGTCCGGCTGGTGCATCGCGGCGTTCGGGTAAGGATAGATGCCACGAAAGCGTCGCGCATGTTCGGCGCTAACCACTTCGGCCATGCGCGCGTCGTGATAGACCTGTACTTCCAGTTGCGGCACCGGCAGCCACGGCAGGCTGTGCTCCTGGCGCACTTGCAGGGTCGTGGTATAAGGACAGGTCAGCAGCACTTCCAGGGCCAGCACACCCAGCATCTGGTCGCCATGGGTCACGGCAATGCGCCGTGCGGCGGGCTCGCTGCGCATGTCCGGCAGCAGTCGCATCAGGCGCGCATAGTTCGCCTCGCAAGACGCTTGCAGCCCCACCAGGTCCACCCGATAGCGATCGCGCAGCTTGTTTACGACCATAACCCCCTCACTTCAACGCGGTTCAAAGCCAGCCATTGCAAGGCAATGATGCTCGCCGCGTTGGCAATACGTCCGTCGCGTACGGCTTGCAGGGCATCTTCGAAAGCCCAGACCGTGACGCGGATGTCTTCTGCCTCTTCCTCCAGCCCATGCAGGCCGCCAACCCCGGCACTGTCGCAACGCCCCAGATACAGATGCACGAATTCGTTGCTGCCGCCCGGCGATGGAAAGTAATTGATCATCGGCCAGAGCGCTCCGATTACCAGCCCAGCTTCCTCCTGCGCTTCGCGGTGAGCAACTGCTTCCGGCACTTCATCCTTGTCGATCAGACCAGCGACCAGTTCGATCAGCCACGGGTTGTCGGTCTTGCCCATGGCTCCGACGCGAAACTGCTCGATCAGTACCACTTCATCGCGCTGCGGGTCGTAAGGCAGCATGCAGACCGCGTCATGACGAACGAACACTTCGCGATTGATCTCGCGGCTCATGCCGCCTGCGAACAACTCGTGACGCAAGTGCACACGTTCGAGTTTGTAGAAGCCCTCGTAGCACTTTTCGCGCCGCACGATATCAACGGCGGTCGGAATGGCGTTGGTAAAATCCGTCATGACTATCCTCGTTACTGCAAATCCTGTTTGAGGCTGCTTTTTTTCCTGGGCCTCGACTTCGCGCCATCCTAACGCGCCCGTGATGTTTGATGCAGCCCTTTCCAGTCAGCGGGATGGACGGTGAGGGCGAAACCCACTCTAATTAGCTTAGTGGCGAACTGACTGCTTTGTTGAGAGTCGAAGCCGGTAACTTTTTGCCTTCCCCTGTTTCAGAAAGGACGCACATGTCGTTTTTCAAAATCGCCTCCGTGGCCGCTATCGCGCTGACCTTGGGCGCTTGCGCGAGTCTGTTCCAGCCCAACTACCGGACGCCGCTGGAAACCACCCGCGATGCCTCCGAGCAACTCAAGCCCGGTTGCAGCAACCCGGATTGCCCGCTGGTCAACATCGACACCCTGCACTTCCCGGCCGAGCCTGCACTGGACGGCATCATCGAAAAACGCCTGCTGCAAATGACCCGCACCTCGCCCGATGCCCCGGTGGCACCGACCCTGGCGGCCTATCGCGAAGAGTTTTTGCGCACCGCCGGCCCACACAACAGCAGTTATCTGCAGGCGAAGGTACGTGAGCAGCATGACGGCTTGGTGATCGTCGAATTGTCCAGCTACCTGGACACCGGCGGTGACCATGGCACGCCGGGGCGAGGCTTTATCAACTACTCACGCCAGCAGCATAAAGTGCTGACGTTGTCGGACATGCTGCTGCCAGGGCAGGAGGAAGCGTTCTGGAAAGCGGCGCAGGTGGCGCACAACAGCTGGCTGATCAGCACCAAGCTCGATCAGGAACCGGAGTTCGTGAAGAGCTGGCCGTTCCAGAAAACCCGGAACGTGGCGCCGACCTACGGCGGGGTGATCCTCAAGTACGAAACCAGCAGCATCGCGCCTTACGCGCTGGGCCATGTCGAACTGAAGATCCCCTACCCTCGCCTGAACGGCATCATCAAACCCGAGCTGTTTCCCGGCCGTAACTGAAGGCCCGGCCCAGCACAAGCTGCAGCAGCCCTGCCACTACCAGTGCCGGCAGGGTGGCGCCGACATCCGGATACAGGTTGGCCAGCAAATGATAGGTGCTGACCCCGCCCAGCCAGGCGAGCAGCGCCGGCCAACGCAGTGCGGCCGAGGCCACCTGGCCGCTACGCTTGCGCAGGATGAAGTGGTCCACCAGCACCACGCCGAACAACGGCGCAAACACCGAACCGATCAGTAGCAGGAAGTTCTGATACTGGGCCAGCGGCGCCAGCAGGGCAATCAGCGTGCAGATAACGCCGATAGCCAGTGCCAGGTGCTCGACTTTGGCGCGCAACAGAATCCCGCTGGACACCGCCGCCGAGTGAATATCGGCAAAAGCGTTTTCCGATTCATCCAGAAGAATCAGCAGCAGCGGAATCCCCAGGCCGGCACCGGCCAGCGCCAGCAGCAAGGCATTGACTTCACCGCTCGGCGCGAACGCCAGGGTGTAGGCCACGCCCAGGCTCATCAGCCAGAAATTACCGATGAAGAAACCGATGGCGGTGCCACCGAAGACGTTTTTCGCCCGCTTACCGAAGCGCGAATAGTCGGCGATCAGCGGCAACCACGACAGCGGCATGGCAATGGCGATGTCGAAACCCACAGCGAACGGCATCGAACCGTCACCGGCCTGGGCCCACAATGCGGCCAGGTCAGCCTTGGCGAACAGGTTCCAGGTCAGCCAGGTGCAGGCGGCCAGCAGCAGCCAGATCCCCCATTTGCGCAGGATCTGCCGGACGAACGTCAGCGGACCGCTGACTGCCAACAGGGTCGCCAATGCGCCGAAGAACAGCGTCCAGAGCAATGGATTGGACAGCAGGCTGCCTTCGCTGAACGCTTTGGCGCCCAACAGGCTGGCGGCATCGCGCATGACGATGATTTCGAACGAACCCCAGCCGATCAGTTGCAACAGGTTCAGCACCGCTGGCAGGCTCGCGCCTTTGGTACCGAGGCTGAGCTTGAGCGCGGCCATCGACGACAGGCCGGTGTCGCTGCCAATCACTCCGACCGCCGCCAGCAGTAGAACGCCGACCAGGGTGCCGAGAAAAATCGCCAGCAACGAACCCGACAGACCCAGGCCTGGCGCGAGCAATGCACCGGTCTGCAACACCATCAGGCCGATGCCGAGGGAGAACCACAAGGAAAACAGGTCGCGGCCGCCGAACACACGCTTGTCGGTCGACACTGCGATATCGGGGGAGTAAGTGCTGGGTTGAATGCTCAAGGGTGTTATCTCAGAGGGACATTTGTTGTTGTGTAGATCGCTATCGCCAGCAGGCTGGCTCCCACAGGGGACATGTGAACGCCACAGATCCAATGTGGGAGCCAGCCTGCTGGCGATGGGGCCTGTGCAGGCCCCACCCTTTCAGGTCAGATCAAACTTTCTGATACAGCTGACTGCCTTCCTGCTTGAACCGCTCGGCCTGTTCGGCCATGCCTTGGGCAACGTCCACGTCGACCGCTTCGATCCGTTGGTTAGCCGCATACTCGCGGACTTCCTGGGTGATCTTCATCGAGCAGAATTTCGGCCCGCACATCGAGCAGAAGTGCGCGACCTTGGCCGAGTCCTTCGGCAGGGTTTCATCGTGATACGAGCGGGCAGTGTCCGGATCGAGGCCCAGGTTGAACTGGTCTTCCCAACGGAATTCGAAACGCGCCTTGCTCAAGGCATTGTCGCGGATCTGTGCGCCCGGGTGCCCCTTCGCCAGATCGGCGGCATGCGCGGCGATCTTGTACGTGATGATCCCGGTCTTCACGTCATCCTTGTTCGGCAGGCCCAGGTGCTCTTTCGGCGTTACGTAGCAAAGCATGGCGCAACCGAACCAGCCGATCATCGCCGCACCGATACCGGAGGTGATGTGGTCGTAGCCCGGAGCGATGTCGGTGGTCAGCGGGCCGAGGGTGTAGAACGGTGCCTCGTCGCAGCACTCAAGCTGCTTGTCCATGTTCTCTTTGATCAACTGCATCGGCACGTGGCCCGGGCCTTCGATCATGCACTGCACGTCGTGTTTCCAGGCAATCTTGGTCAGCTCGCCGAGGGTTTCCAGCTCGCCGAACTGAGCTTCGTCGTTGGCGTCGGCAATCGAGCCCGGACGCAGGCCGTCGCCCAGCGAGAAGCTGACGTCGTAGGCCTTCATGATTTCGCAGATGTCTTCGAAATGGGTATAGAGGAAGTTCTCTTTGTGGTGCGCCAGGCACCACTTGGCCATGATCGAACCGCCGCGGGAGACGATGCCGGTCACGCGTTTGGCAGTCATCGGCACGTAACGCAACAGCACGCCGGCGTGGATGGTGAAGTAGTCGACGCCCTGCTCGGCCTGCTCGATCAGCGTGTCGCGGAACAGTTCCCAGGTCAGGTCCTCAGCGGCGCCGCCGACTTTTTCCAGGGCCTGGTAGATCGGCACGGTACCGATCGGCACCGGCGAGTTACGGATAATCCACTCGCGGGTTTCGTGGATGTGCTTGCCGGTGGACAGATCCATGACCGTGTCCGAACCCCAGCGAATGCCCCAGGTCAGTTTCGCCACTTCTTCTTCAATGGACGAACCCAGGGCACTGTTGCCGATGTTGCCGTTGATCTTCACCAGAAAGTTACGGCCGATGATCATCGGTTCAAGTTCGGTGTGGTTGATGTTGGCCGGAATGATCGCGCGGCCGCGGGCGATTTCGTCACGGACGAATTCAGGGGTGATGATTTTCGGTACGCTGGCGCCGAAGCTGTGGCCGGCGTGTTGCTGGTCCAGCAGGCCGGCGGCGCGGGCCACTTCCAGCTTCATGTTTTCGCGGATGGCGACGTATTCCATCTCGGCGGTGATGATGCCTTTGCGCGCGTAGTGCATCTGGCTGACGTTGGCACCCGGCTTGGCACGACGCGGGTTGTTGACGTGGGCGAAACGCAGTTTGGTCAGCTCCGGATCGGCAAGGCGCTCCTGGCCGAAGTTGGAGCTCAAGCCGGACAGACGTTCAGTGTCGCCACGGGACTCGATCCACGGCGAACGCACGTCGGCCAAGCCTTTGCGCACGTCGATGATGACATTGGGGTCGGTGTAGGGGCCCGAGGTGTCGTACACCACTACCGGCGCGTTGATTTCGCCGCCGAAGTCGGTCGGGGTCACGTCCAGGCTGATTTCGCGCATCGGCACGAGGATGTCGGGGCGAGTGCCCTGGACATAAATTTTTTGCGAGCGGGTAAACGGCTGAACCGATTGCTGATCGACCTTGGCCGAGTCACTCAGATTGGTGGCGATTTTTGATTTTGTAGTCATCACGGGCTCTCCAGACACACATCCAGGCAGTGGATTTTTTGTCGGAGCGAACCTGTAAACGAATGGGCGCACGGGTGCTGGAAAACCAGCTGTGCTGTGCTCAATGCTCGAGGGGTGTTCGATTGTCGAACAACATCCCGGACGAAGCACAAGAGGACTCGCCGGGTGACGAGAAATCTTGTTCCCTACGCAGGCGCTAACCTGATCAGGTTCAACGGGATCCGAAATTATTCGATCTCAGCCTCATAGCAAGGCACCCCGACAAGAACCCGGCCAGTCTAGACACAACTGGCAAAGAACGCCAACCCCACTGCAAATACCATGATGAATGGCGTAATTACACGCAGTATCAGGATTGTTGCAGCCCCAATGCACAACTACACTCGCTACGCTGAGCCGGCATTGACGCTGTCAAAGCAGGGCCTTAGCCTTGGCGCTCAAATTACCTTCGTAATATCAATTCTAGGGATCGTCTATGCTGCGCAAACTCTCACTGGCCCTTGCCGTGTCTTGTGCGTCCAACGGAATGGCCTGGGCAGCAGATGTGCCCTTATCGAACAAGACGGACCTGGTCAGCGTTTATCAGGAAGCCGTCAACAACAACGCCGATCTGGCGGCTGCCATCGCCCAATATGGCGCGCAGAAGGAAGTCGTACCCCAGGCCCGCGCCGGGCTGCTGCCGAACCTCTCGGCCGGCGCGAATATTTCCGAGGTGCGTACGGATCTCGATCAGCCGTCCGCCACGCTCAACCGCGACGCTCATTCTTACCAGGCCACTTTGGCGCAGCCGCTGTTCCGGGCTGATCGCTGGTTCCAGTTCCAGGCCGCCAAGGAAGTCAACGAACAGGCCGCCCTGCAACTCTCGGCGACCGAGCAAAACCTGATCCTGCAAACCGCTGACAGCTATTTCAACGTGCTGCGCACCCAGGACAACCTGGCCTCGACCAAGGCTGAAGAAGCGGCGTTCAAACGCCAGCTCGATCAATCCAACGAGCGTTTCGATGTCGGCCTCTCGGACAAGACCGACGTATTGAACTCACAAGCCAGCTACGACACCGCACGCGCCAACCGGATCGTTGCGCAGCGCCAGGTGGACGACGCCTTTGAAGCATTGATCACCCTGACCAACCGTCAGTACAACTCGATCTGGGGCATCAGCCATAACTTGCCGATCCTGCCGCCAATACCGAACGACGCCAAGGCCTGGGTCGAAACGGCGGGCAGGCAGAACCTCAATCTGTTGGCCAGCAACTATGCCGTCAGCGCCGCCGAGCAAACCCTCAAGCAGCGCAAGTCCGGGCACTTGCCAACGGTTGATGCGATAGCCAAATACGAGAAAGGCGACAACGACGCATTGGGCTTCAGCAACCCGAACAACCAGGCCGTGCCGTTCGGTGGCAACGCCGAGCAAACGACCGTTGGCCTGCAACTGAACATCCCGATCTACAGTGGTGGCTTGATCAACTCCCAGGTGCGTCAATCGTATGCACAGCTGGACCAGACCGAGCAGCAACGCGAATCCCTGCGCCGCAGCATCGTGGAAAACACCCGCGACCTGCACCGCGCGGTGAACACCGATGTCGAGCAGGTACAGGCGCGCAAGCAATCGATCATTTCCAACCAGAGCGCGGTGGAAGCGACTGAAATCGGCTATCAGGTGGGTACGCGAAACATCGTCGATGTGCTGGATGCGCAGCGCCAGCTCTACACCTCGGTGCGCGACTACAACAACACCCGCTACGACTACATCCTCGACAACCTGCGCTTGAAGCAACAGGCCGGCACGCTGAATCCGGGGGATCTGCAAACCCTGGCACGCTGGCTCAATCCGAACTACAACCCGGACAAGGACTTCCTGCCACCGGATCTGGCCAAGGCTGCGGCTGAGCAGTTGAAAGCGCGACCGGAGCAGTAAAAGCAAAAGATCGCAGCCTGCGGCAGCTCCTACAGGATGAACATCAATCCCGTGTAGGAGCTGCCGCAGGCTGCGATCTTTTTCTGTCCGACCACTCGGTCTATCTTTCGATCAAACGCCCCAACCCGTCCAGCAACCGCTGCAACGCACCTTGATTAGTGCGCATCACGTTCAACCCGGCCTCTGCCATGCGCTGCGCATCACGGGGCAGTTCGAACAGCCGCTGCACCGCCACCGCCAGCCCTTCGGCATCCTCCACTTCCTGCAACGCCCCGGCACTGCGCAATTGCGCGGCGATTTCGAGGAAGTTGAAAAGATGCGGCCCGCTCAATACCGGCTTAGCGAGGGCCGCCGGCTCCAGCAGGTTATGCCCGCCGTTGGGCACCAGGCTGCCGCCGACGAATGCACTGTCAGCCAAGGCGTAGAGAAACAGCAACTCGCCCATGGTGTCGCCCAGCAGCACCGACGTATTCGCATTGACCGCATCGCCGCTGGAACGCCGGACCGTGGCAAACCCTTGTTGTAGGCACAACCCGTACACCGAATTGAAGCGCTCCGGATGACGCGGTACCAGAATCAGCAAGACATCGGGATGAGTGGCCAGCAACTGACGATGGGCAGCCAGCACCACCTCGTCTTCGCCGTCATGGGTACTGGCCGCGATCCACACCGGTCGCTCCAGCGCCTGCCATTGCCCGCGCAATTGGCTGGCGCGCTCCAGCAGTTGCGGGTCGATGGTCAGGTCGAACTTGATCGAGCCCGTGACCTGGACTGTTTCGGTCCGGGCGCCCAGGTTACGCAAGCGTTGCGCCTCGGCTTCGGTCTGCACTGCGAACAGGCTCATCTCCGCCAGCATCGGCTGGGTCAGCGTGGGAAACCGGCCATAGCCCTTGGCCGAACGCTCGGACAGCCGCGCATTGGCCAGCGCCACGGGGATCCCGCGTTTGGCACACTGATGGATATGGTTGGGCCACAGTTCGGTTTCCATGATCACCGCCAGTTTCGGCTGGACCCGATCGAGGAAGCGCCGGGCGGCGCACGGCAAATCGTAAGGCAGATAGCAGTGCTGGATGCGCGGCTCATTGGCGAACAGTGCCAGGATCCGTTCCGACCCGGTCGGCGTCATGCAGGTCACGGTGATCGGCAGATTCGGATAACGCGCCAGCAAGGCGCGGATCATTGGCGCGGCCGCAATGCTTTCGCCCACCGACACGGCGTGCACCCAGATGCCGCCCGGTTTCATCGCGGGCATCCCGAAGGAAAAGCGCTCGCCGATGCGCTTGGCATAGGCCGGCGCCTTGCGTGCGCGCAGCCACAGCCGAATCGCTACCAATGGCAGCCCCAGATAAAACAGCGCGGTGTAGAGAGTTCTATTCATGGCGGCGGAGTTTATCGGCTTTTTTCGCCAATCGTCTGCAAGTGCACGGCAAAACGTTCGGCGAGCCAGCGCGCCGCAGGACCGAGCGGCTCATCCCGGCGCCATACCAGTTCCACCACCAAGGCCGGCGGGGTCCATTCGCTGACCAGTTCGACCATCTGATTCTGATAAGTCGGGTACTGCACTACGTGGCGTGGCAACCAGGCCCAGCCGAGGCCACGCACCAGCCATTCGGCCATCACATAGAAACTGTCGGCGCGCCAGACTTGCGGGCTGGCCGGGTCACTGCCGGGATAAATGCTCGACGCCGTGGACATCAGCAACTGCCGATGTTGCGCCAATTGTTGGCTGTCCACTGCGCCTTTACGCGCCAACGGATGATCCTTGCCGCACACCGTGACCATTTCCACGCTGCCCAGCACCCGCCGTTCAAGTGCCTCGGGAATCTGATCGTGAAAGAACAGCAGCCCCAGATCGGCGCGCCGCTCCACCAGCTTGCGCGCGACATCGCCTTGGGCGGCGCTGGTCAGTTGCACTTCAAGGCTGGGGAACTTTTCCGCCAGGGCTTCGAAGCTTTCGATGATCGGCTGATAAGGCATCGCTTCATCCTGCGCCACACGCAGTCGCGCTTCCTGCCCGCGCATCATCGCCAGCGCCCGGCCGTTGAGCCGTTCGCACTGGCGCAACACCTCCCGAGCTTCGTCCAGCAAAGCGGTACCGGCTTCAGTGAGCTTCGGTTGACGCCCGCTGCTGCGGTCGAACAGGCTGACACCCAGGTCTTCTTCCAGCAGCGCTATCGAACTGCTGACCGCCGACTGCGCCTTGCGCTGATCCCGCGCCACGGCAGAAAACGACCGCTGCTCCGCTACGCTGACAAACAACTGCAGCTGCTCCAGATTCCATTGCATGCTCATGGCTCAACCCATCTCTCAGACAGATAGGTAATGACTTTACCGCATCTGGCGAATCTCTAGAATGCCGACCTCAGAGAGCAACACTTCACACGAGGATTGACCCATGACCGCTTACTACTACCTGGCCATTGCCATCTGCGCCGAAGTGATTGCCACTGTTTCGATGAAAGCCGTCAAGGGCCTCAGCACCCCGCTGCCGCTGGTGCTGGTCATCGTCGGTTACGGGATCGCCTTCTGGATGCTGACCCTGGTGGTGCGCAGCGTTCCGGTGGGTGTGGCGTACGCCGTGTGGGCCGGCATGGGGATCGTGATGGTCAGCGTCGCGGCGCTGTTTATCTACGGGCAGAAGCTGGACGTGCCGGCGATGCTGGGGATGGCGTTGATTGTGCTGGGCGTGGTGGTCATCCAGCTCTTCTCCAAGACTGCCGGGCATTGATAAAAAGATCGCAGCCTGCGGCAGCTCCTACAAGAACAGATCAGGCCCACCCGTAGGAGCTGCCGCAGGCTGCGATCCTTTTCCCGTCTCAGCTCCAATCCATGAATCTGTATACTGCGCCCTCGTCTTGAACACAGAGGTCGCTGCATGCCATCCGTTATTTCCACCGACGTTCTGATTGTCGGCGCTGGTGTCGCCGGCCTCTGGCTGAATGCACGCCTGCGCCGCCAGGGTTTTTCGACCGTGCTGGTGGAAAGTGCCAGCCTCGGTGGCGGGCAGAGCGTGAAGTCCCAGGGCATCATCCACGGCGGCGCCAAATACGCGCTGCATGGCGCCCTGACCGGCGCCTCGGAAGCCATCGCCGACATGCCGCGCCGCTGGCGTGAAGCCCTGGCCGGTGACGGCGAGCTGGATCTGTCCGGCGTGCGCCTGCTGTCCGAAGCTCATTACCTCTGGTCCCCCGGCACCCTCGCCGGCAACCTCACCAGCTTCTTTGCCAGCAAGGCCGTGCGCGGTCGCGTCGATCAGGTCAAGGGCGAGCAATTGCCGCTAGCCCTGCAGGACAAGCGCTTCAAGGGCAAGGTCTATCGCCTCGCGGAACTGGTGGTCGATGTGCCGAGCCTGATCGAGCGCCTGGCCGATCTGGCCGGAGATGGCTTGCTCGCAGGGCAAAAGATCGAGCCGCTGCTGGAAGGCGGTGTGCTGGTCGGCCTGAAGGTGGACGAGCGCGAGATCCGAGCCCAACGCATCGTCCTGAGCGCCGGTGCCGGGACGGCTGCATTGCTTGAAGCGCTGGGCCTGAGCCAACCCGCCATGCAGCGCCGCCCGTTGCACATGATCATCGCCAAGGGGCCGAGCCTCAAACCGCTTTACGCCCATTGCCTGGGTGGCGGCACCAAACCGCGCATCACCGTGACCACGCACCCGGCGGCGGATGGCCAATGGGTCTGGTACCTGGGCGGCGATATCGCGGAATCCGAAGGTGTGACCCGCGAGCCCGCCGAGCAGATCGCCACCGCACAGAAAGAACTCGGCCAGTTGCTGCCGTGGATCGACTTGAGCACGGTGCGTTGGGCCACCCTGCGTGTGGATCGCGCCGAACCCCTGCAATCAGGCCTGACCCGCCCCGACAATGCGTTTCTCGCAGAAGAAGGCCGCCTGCTGGTGGGCTGGCCGACCAAGCTCGCCCTGGCGCCGGACTTCGCCGACCGCGTGATCGCCAGCCTGACCCGCGACGGTATCCAGCCAAGCCACCCGGCAGCATTGCCTGAGCTGCCGAAGCCGCCGATGGGTGTACCTGCCTGGGAGCAACTGCTGCCATGAGCCAACCGACCCTGCACGACCTGCATCGCCCGCTGGGCAGTACCGGCCTGGTGGTTTCACCCTTGGGCCTGGGCACGGTGAAACTGGGCCGCGACCAAGGGGTGAAGTATCCCAACGGCTTCAGGATTCCCGATGACGATGAAGCGCGCATGTTGCTCAAACTCACCCGCGACCTGGGCATCAACCTGATCGACACCGCCCCGGCCTATGGTCGCAGCGAAGAGCGCCTCGGCCCGTTGCTGCGCGGTCAGCGCCGGGATTGGGTGATTGTCAGCAAGGTCGGTGAAGAGTTTGCCGACGGCCAGTCCCGTCACGATTTCAGCGCCGCACACACTCGAATGTCGGTGGAACGCAGCCTGCAACGTCTTGAAACGGACTTTATCGACCTGATGCTGGTGCACTCAGATGGTAACGACCTGGCGATCCTCAATGACTGCGAAGTCTACGAGACCCTCGCCGCGCTCAAGGCCGAAGGCAAGATTCGCGGTTTCGGCTTTTCCGGCAAAACCGTCGACGGTGGCCTGAAGGCACTGGAGCAAGGCGACTGCGCGATGGTCACCTACAATCTGAACGAACAAAACGAGAAGGCCGTGATTGACTATGCTGCTGCACACGGCAAAGCCATTCTGGTCAAGAAAGCCCTCGCCAGTGGTCATGTCTGCCTGAGTCCGGGGGTGGATCCGGTGCGCGCCAGTTTCGAATTGTTGTTTGAACATCCGGGTGTTGCCAGTGCTATTGTCGGGACCATCAATCCGCTGCACCTCGCCCACAATGTCGCGACCGTTGCCCAGGTCCTACGTAGCCACTGACGCCGCCCACGCGGCCTTAAGCAGGAGCCGACATGTCGCGTACGCTCATCAGAAAGAACCCGAGCAACTTCAAGACCCTGCCGTTATTCGTCGAAGCGACCCCCGAAGGCCTGGCTTATCAGAGCGTCGGCAGGCCGCTGAACTTCGCCCAGACCCTGCAACGTCGTCGTCCGGTGACGGTCGGCGACAGCGAACGGTTTGCTCTGGAACTGGCCAATCTCGGGGTTTCGGTGCGCCTGACCCTGCATTGGCAGAATCGCGATTATTGGGTGCTGGTGCGCCAACGCCGGCAGGACCGTGGCGATGTGGTGCTCAAGCTGATCTCCGGATACGTGCCGGCTCATGAGCTGAACCTGCCCTTGCACACGGCGATCCAGGAAATTGCCGAAGAATGCCTGCTGGAAACTCCGGAAGGCTGGCTCGGTGGGCGGTTCAATGACACCTGGCTGCCGACGCCCTACTCGGCCGCCCTGCATTACCGTGAAGCCCTGCCGTTTCGCTTGTCGCCACTGTCCGGCTCGGCGCGACCGGTACGTTGCGCCAACCTGATGCTGATAGAGCGTCCACGGGCTTACGTGCATTTGCCAACGGCCTCGCTGCAGCTGATCTACGACTTGCGCCTGGACGTTCCCAAGGAAGCCAAATCCCTGAGCCTGTTCCATGTCGATGAAAGACTGGAAGGCGATCAACTCGTCGCCCGCCTCGACCGCAAGCGCCCCGATCTGTACTTGATGCCCTTGCAGGACGGCCACCCGATGGCTGAGCTCTATACCCTGAAAAAGGATCAACTGTACCCGGCCAGCACGCGCGGCCTGTACCTGGCCGAGAGTTTTGCCCGACAGGAAGGCTGGTTGGTGCGCGATGAGCGGATTCGCTGGAAGGACTGGGTGAGACAGCAGGGTTTGACCCCGCCGGGGAAGGATTCGGGGTTGGCGCGGTTGCGAGGGAAGGCCAAATTGCTGCTGAAGAAAATCGTACTGCGCAAGGCGGCACGATAGCAAGAACAAGGAGCGGGGCTTTTGTGGCGAGGGAGCTTGCTCCCGCTCGGCTGCGCAGCAGTCGTGAAACCACCAGACGCGGTCCGCCTGAAAAACCGCGGTGCATGGCTTTGGGGCCGCTGCGCGACCCAGCGGGAGCAAGCTCCCTCGCCACAGCAAGCCCACGCCACAATCAAGACTTGCGGATCTTCTCGACAATCGCGGTGGTTGAGCTGTTTTCCACCAGCCCCAGCACTTTCACGGTGCCGCCGTAGGCCGTCACGATGTCCGCGCCGACCACCTGGTCGATCCCGTAGTCACCGCCCTTGACCAGCACATCCGGCTTGACCGCGCTCAGCAGGTTTTCCGGAGTGCCTTCCGGGAAACTGATGACCCAGTCCACCGCCCCCAGACCGGCCAGCACCGCCATGCGCCGGTCGACACTGTTGATCGGACGGCCCGGCCCTTTCAGGCGACTGACCGATGCATCGTCGTTTACCGCAACGATCAAACGATCGCCCTGGGCTCGCGCCTGCTCGAGGTAGGTCACATGACCGGCGTGCAGGATGTCGAAACAACCGTTGGTGAACACGATCCGCTCTTTGTGCGCGCGGGCATCGTCGACCGCCAGCAACAGTTGCTCAAGACCTAGCACACCGCGCTCGGAACCCTCCTCGCGCTGGATCGCACGACGCAGTTCCGGCGCACTGATGGCTGCCGTACCGAGTTTGCCGACCACGATACCGGCCGCCAGATTGGCCAGAGCCACCGCGTGAGGCAGTTCTTCGCCAGCGGCAATCGCGGCCGCCAGAGTGGAAATCACCGTATCGCCGGCACCGGTCACGTCGAACACTTCACGGGCACGGGCCGGCAAGTGCAGTGCCGGGTGATCCGGACGCAACAAGGTCATGCCGTGTTCGCCACGTGTCACCAGCAAGGCACCGAGGTCCAGATCGTGCATCAGCTGCGCGCCCTTGCTCACCAATTCGTGCTCATCGGCGCAACCACCGACGATGGTTTCGAATTCGTTGAGGTTTGGCGTGATCAGGCTCGCACCGCGGTAGATCGAGAAATCCTTGCCCTTGGGATCGGCCAGCACCGGAATGCCACGGGCACGGGCGGCCTGAATCAGCGCCTGATGGTTTTTCAGCGCGCCTTTGCCGTAGTCGGACAGCACCAGCACCTTGATGCCTTCGAGCAACTCATCGACCTGCGCAGCCAGCGCCAGCGCGTCAGTGGCGAAGGATTCTTCGAAGTCGATACGCAGCAATTGCTGGTGACGGCTCATCACCCGCAGCTTGACGATGGTCGGCTGGTGCGCGATGCGCTGGAAGATGGCCCGCACGCCAGCGCCCTTGAGGCTGTTGACCAGGCTGTTGGCGGCTTCATCGTCGCCGGTGACACCGACCAGCGAGGCCGGGGCCCCCAGGGCGGCAATGTTCAAGGCAACGTTGGCAGCACCGCCCGGGCGGTCTTCGATGTGATCGACCTTGACCACCGGCACCGGCGCCTCAGGAGAAATCCGTGAGGTACCACCATGCCAGTAACGGTCGAGCATGACATCGCCGACTACCAAGACAGGGGCTTGATCGAATCGCGGCATGGACAACTTCATGGTGCAACCCACATACAAAATGAACAGGGGCGCGATATTAGCACAGGGTTGGCGTCGGCTTGTGCGGTGGCTGCAAGCGGATGATTCGCGGGGCTTTTTTGCTCATTTTTTGAGCAGAAGATCCGCCAGACGACACGCATCGCTCATCCCCATCGCTTGCGCATCGATTTCGCACTCGGCATGCAGCGGCGCCTCGTAGGGACTGTCTATAGCGGTGAATCCTTGATCGGGCAAGAAACGTAAAGGTCTGGATACAATTCACCGGACGCGTTGCGCGTCGGGTGTGCGAAAGGGCGAGCCAGGCTCGCCCTTTCGGGGTCAGGCGATGTCTTCGGCCGGGGCGTCGAGGCCCATCGCGTTGAGGCGCGAGTAGTAGCCGTTTTGCGCCAGCAGTTGCTCATGGGTGCCGCGCTCGACGATTTTCCCTTGATCCATGACCAGGATCAGGTCGGCCTTCTCGATGGTCGACAGGCGGTGAGCGATCACCAGCGTGGTGCGACCTTTCATGACCTGATCCAGGGCGGCCTGAATATGCCGCTCGGACTCGGTATCGAGTGCCGAAGTCGCCTCGTCGAGAATCAGCAGTGGAGCATTCTTCAACAGTGCCCGGGCAATCGCCAGGCGCTGGCGCTGACCACCGGACAGCAGCACGCCGTTTTCCCCGACCTGGGTATCCAGGCCTTCAGGCAACTGAGCAATGAAGTCCATCGCGTAGGCATCTCTGGCCGCTTTTTCAATGTCTTCACGGGGGGCGCCAGCCAGGTCGCCATAAGCTATGTTGTTGGCCACGGTATCGCTGAACAGGGTCACGTGCTGAGTCACCTGGGCGATATGCCGACGCAGGTTCAACAGTTTGTACTGCTCCACTTCGACGCCATCGATGAGGATTTCGCCCTTGTCGTGGTGGTAGAAACGCGGAATCAAATTGGCCAGGGTCGACTTGCCGCTGCCCGAACGTCCCACCAGCGCCACCATTTGCCCGGGCTCGACCGAGAAACTGATGTCATTGAGCACCTGACGCTCGGTGTCAGGGTAGGTAAAGCTGAGGTTGCGCACGTCCAGGCGACCGCTGACGACGTCACGCTCGACGGTGCCGGTATCGACTTCAGGTTCGACATCCAGTTGCTCGAAGATACTTTCGGCACCGGCCACACCCTTCTGGATGGTCGAGCTGACTTCGGACAGCTGGCGAATCGGCTTGGGCAGCAGGCCGGCCAGGGTGATGTAGGCCACCATGTCGCCGGCTGACGCATCGCCACGCAGGAACAGTACCAGGAACATCAGCACGGCCATGGCGGTGTAGATCACCAATTGCAGCAGCGGCGTGTAGATGGCGCCGGTGCGGGTCATGCGCAATTGCTTGTCAGTGTTGCCCTGGCTGGCGTCGAAGAAGCGTTTTTCTTCATAGGCTTCACCGCCGAAGCTGCGCACCACGCGATAACCCTGGATAGTTTCGGACGCCACATGCGTCACGTCTCCCATGGCCAGCTGGATTTTTTTGCTCTGCTTGCGAAATTTCTTGCTGGCGGTGCGCACCATGATGGCGATCAGCGGCAGGATGGCGACCATGACCAGCGTCAGGCGCCAGTTCATGAACAACAGCGAGGCAAACAGAAAGATCACCGTCATGCCTTCACGAATTACGACCTTGATCGCATCCGTTGCCGCCCCCGTGACCATGGTCACGTTGAAGGTGATACGTGAAATCAGGTGCCCCGAGTTATGCTTGTCGAAATACCGGTTTGGCAACACCAGCAGATTGTTGAACAACTGCACCCGCAAGTCATGGACCAGGCCCAGGGAAACCTTGGCCAGGAAGTAGTTGCCCAGGTACGACCCCAACCCCTGCCAGGCAGCGATCAGGATGATCAACAACGGCACCGCCTGCAGCAGTTGCAGATCCCGCAGGTAGGGCACGCTTGGAAACAGCGCCGCTTCAGGGTTGGACAGACCGTCGACGAAGTACTTGAGGATGTAGCCCAGCATTGGCTGCGTCGAAGCGAAAATCAGAAAACCGACGATGCTGATCAGGAACAGACTGATGTACGGCCGGACATAGCCGAGCAGACGGAAGTAGATTTTCAAGCTCGATGGGCTTGCACTGAGACTGGAGTCGGTCATATCACGCGAATATCGATAAAAAGGACGCTGACTTTAGCACAGCTTCCCCAGGGTTCTGGCAATCGCATACAGTCTGTGTATTGTGGCGCGTCAGATAGCCACCAGATGCCCCTGCCTTGGTACGCTCGCTCAATTCAGGAATAAGTTACTCAGCATGCAATTAAACGCTTTGAACAGCACGTCCAATAGAATCTTCGACTTCATTTGCTTGTGGATCCTTCCGCTCGGTTATTTATTGCTGCTTTGTGCGCTGTTTTTCCTGCCAGGGCGCAGTGTGCATCACAAGCTTTACTATGGCCTGTTCAGCATTCCGGCACTGATTGCGCTGAGCCTGCGTCCGCGGCTCAGTAAAGAACTGCTGCACGAACCGATCGTCATTGCAGCCCTGCTGTTTGTGGCGTGGGCACTGCTCAGTCTGCGCTGGGGACCGGGCGGTGACATCGACTTCGGTCAGTTCAAACCCCCATTGCACACCCTGTTTCTGTTCGTCGGCTGCTACCTGCTGGTGCGCTATCGCAGCGAAATCATTCAGCCCCTGCTGTTCTGCGCCGCGATTGTGGCGCTGGTCGCCACTGTCTACAACCTGTACAGGTTCGGTCTGATCTACCAACCGCAAATGCGCCTGATCGGAGTAGGTGCGTTCGACAATCCATTGCTCAGCTCCCACGTTTTCGGCTTTTTCTGTACCTACTGGCTGAGCCTGAGCATGACCTGCAAGCGACGCCAGGTACTTTGGTTGAGCATACCGGCGATGGCGATCATGTTCGCATCCGTGCTGTCCACCGGATCAAGGACCCCACTGGTTGCACTGACATTGGCTGCGCTGTGGTTGTGTTTCATCTGCTGGAATCGACGCTCGGTCTTCATGCTTGGTTCCATGCTCATTGCAGGAACGGCGACGTTCGCGATGTTTGCGGACAAAATCTTCGAAAGAGGCAGCTCCTTCCGTATCGAGCTCTGGCAATTGTCCCTGGACAGGATCGCTGAACATCCATGGATCGGGCACGGCTACAACGCCGAACTGACCCTGGACCCAGGTGTCGGATACAGCCTGCAGGAACCCCATAGCTTTGCCCTGGGCGTGCTCTACTACGTCGGCATTATCGGTTTGCTGCCATGGCTGTTCTTCCTCGCGTGGAGCTTCATCAGCAGCCAGCGCCATCGCGTGCAACCACTGTTTATCATTGCCTCCGCCTGGCTGGCCTTCGGTATCGGCGCGGGCCTGACCGAAGGTGGCGGGATTATCTCTCGCCCCAAGGAGCACTGGTTCCTGCTGTGGATCCCGTTGGCACTGATTGCCGCGTTGAGCATCAATCAACGGGCCAGGCGCCTGCTGGACATGCCGATCAAGACCGCTACGCCAAGCGCCCTGCAACAGCTGACGGCCGAGGCCCGGGTCATCGAAGAAGATGGTTTGGGCCCCAAAGTCCTGCGCCTGACCGATGGCAGCTTTCTCAAGCTGTTCCGCCGTCGCCGCTGGTACACCTCGGGCAGTTTCACGCCCTACTCCGATCGTTTTGCCGTCAACAGCGTGCAACTGCGCAGCATGGGCATCCCGACACCGCACATCCTCGACCTTTACCGGTTCGAAGACGGCAGCACCGCTGTGCACTACTCTCCCTTGCCGGGCAACACGCTGCGCCAGATCCTGCAAGGCATCACCGCCCCGGCGGTGCGCCAGGCACTGGTGGAGCGCTTCGGTAAATTCATGGCCCAACTGCATCAGCAAGGGGTCTACTTTCGCTCCCTGCACCTGGGCAATGTGCTGGTGCTGGAGGACGGCGAGTTCGGCCTGATCGACCTGGCCGACCTGCGAATTTACCCTTCATCGTTGAGCCCTTCCCTGCGTCGGCGCAATCTGCGCCATATGCAGCGCTACGCATCAGATCGGCACTGGCTGTTCGAGGATCACTTCGAAGCGCTGCTGCAGGGATACGCCGCGGCGGCTTCGAAAGCCGATGTGGATAATTTGCACAGGCACGTGCTGGCCGGGAGTCCTCCAGCCCAGGCGCACTGATGATAGAAACCAACCCGTTTATCGCGATGACGGCCTACCTGCTCGCCATCGCGACCGCTGCGCTACTGTTGCACAGCGTGCCGAGATTCACCCGACAGCTGGAGCATTGCGGCGAAAGCCGCTTTGCCGGCATCGACGGCTTACGCGGGTATCTGGCCTTCGGCGTGTTCGTGCACCACTCGATCATTACCTGGATCTTTCTGCAAACCGGCGTGATCGATTTTCCGCCGAGCAACTTCTACTCGCAGCTCGGCCAGGGTAGCGTCGCCCTCTTTTTCATGATCACCAGCTTTCTGTTCTGGGACCGCTTGCTCACCCACGGGCGGCAACACGACTGGCTGGCATTTGCGGTATCGCGGCTGTTTCGCCTCTACCCGCTCTACCTGCCGCTGATGTTGACCGTATTTGTCTGTGTGTTCTATTTGCAGGACTGGGAACTCAAGGACTCCGGCACCCAGCTCATTGGCCAGACCCTGGCCTGGCTGGTCTTCGACCGGCCAGACGTCAACCAGCACCACCAGACCGGCATGCTGATCTCCAACGTCACCTGGACACTGGGGTACGAGGTGTTTTTCTACCTGGCCCTGCCACTGGCCGCCATGGTGTTCATTTATCGCGGAGGCTGGATGCAGACGGTGCTGTGCCTGATCGGCATCTACGCCCTGTACCAGGTGGTTGGCTGGGAACACTCGCTGAAGAAGCACTTGCTGGCCAGTTTCCTCGGCGGCATCGCTGCGGCGTACTGGGTTCGCCGTCCACAATGGGTCGCCTGGAGCCTGTCTCCGCTGGCGGGCATCATCGCCCTGCTCGCATTGGCGATCGCCTTTACGGTGTTCAACCGGGCATTCAACCTGGGAGCGCTGCTGCTGCTTTCACTGTTCTTTGTGATCGTGGCGTCCGGCAATACCTTGTTCGGCGCCCTGAGACCACGCAGCATTCGCTGGCTGGGGGAAATCAGCTACAGCACGTATTTGCTGCACGGCTTCGTGCTCTGGGTACTGGTGCAGCGACTGCCGCCGGTATTGCATCTTGACGCCCGGCAAGCCTGGGTCTTCCTGCCGTTGCTGGCTGTGTGCAGTTGCCTGCTGATCATCATCAGCAGCCTGACTTACCTGTACATCGAAAAGCCCGGTATCAATGCCGGCAAGAAAACCCTGCACTGGTTGCGCCAGAGCAGAACGCCGAGGAAAGAATTTTTGGAGGAGACAGCTCAACAAACTTGAGCAATCGTCGCGGCATATCGCCATCCAACATCCCGCACCACCCCGCACCCCTTGAGTCCAGCCTATGGCTCAGTCTTTCTCCAGCCGCGAGAAATACATCCGCCCCAGCCCGCGCCAGGTTTTCTTGTTCCAGGCCTTGAACGGAATCTGCGCCAGCAGCTCCCGCGCCAGCTTGCGATCACGGTTGGCGGTCTTGAGGAACATGGAGTTGAGAAATTTGTAGCGCACCTCGTCATACAGCGGGTGATCGCTGAAGAGCGCGTAGGTGCGCAGGATGCTGTCGATCATGAAGCGGTGGTTCTTGTAGGAGTTGGTGGCGTGCTTGCGATAGCGCGCCATCAACACATTCAGACCATCGATAAAGTAACCGGCATGGGTCACCTTCAGTTCAATCAGCAAGTCTTCCAGGCGAATGGTCGGGTCGAAACCGCCCACCTTCTCCAGTGCTTCGCGACGAATCATCAGCGTGGGTGCCGGTGGATAGGGCTTGCGCTCCAGGAACATGTCTTCGAAGTCCAGGCGACGAAATGGCACATCCCGGCGCTGGCGCTTCTCGGGGTAGAGATTTCCGTCGGCATCGATCAACTCGATGTTACCGGCGCAAATGCCGACTTCGGGTTTGCCGTCCATATGCGCGACCTGGGTGGCGATTCGCTCCGGCAACATGATGTCATCCGAACCGAACGGCACGATCAGGCTGCCCTTGGCCCGGGCAATCGCACCGTTGAGGGTGTTGGTCAGCCCCTGGTTTTCCTGCACCCGGAAATCGAAACCATGGATAACCTGCAGCGCTTTGATCCGCTCGACGCTGTCATCTTTCGAGCCATCGTCGACCACCAGCAACTCGATGTTCTGATAGGTCTGGTTGAGGACGCTGAGAATGCTTTCCTCGATGTAAGGGGCATGGTTATACGACGCGATGATGACTGTGACGATGGGTTGCGCGTCGTTCATGGCTGTTCCTTGCGGGCCTGTTCCAGGCCGGAGTCGATCAGATTGAGGTATTCGCGACGGAACTCCTCGATGTCATGGTGTTGCTGCAGATAACGGAAGGCCTGCTCGCCCTTGGCCTTTAGCTCGTCATCCGAAAGGCCAAGGTAAGTGTCCAGCGCCGCCTGCAGCGTCGGCACATCCTTCGGTGTAATCGCCAGGCCACCGGCCCCCTCGATGAGCGGCAGCATGGCCGGCACGTTCGAGGCAATCACCGGCAAATGCCCGCTCATGCCTTCAAGCAGCGCCAAGCCGAGGCCTTCGGCCAGGGAAGGCATGGTCCAGATATCGAAAGCGCGAATGTACTGCAGGGCAATTTCCTTGAACCCCAGCAAATGGGCGCGACCGCTGAGGCCGAGGCGGTCGATTTCCGCCGCCAGGCGCGACTCTTCGCGGCCGGCTCCGATGATCGCCAGCTGGGTATTCGGGTATTTGTCCTTGAGTGCCGCGAAGGCCTGCAGCAAATAGATATGGCCCTTGACCGGCACCAGTCGCCCCAACGCACCGATCAGCCGCACCGACGGATCGATGCCCAACATTTCACGGGCCTTTTCACGACTGTGTTGCAGACCTTCGGCCTGCTCGATGTCGATGGCATTGGTGATGGCGTAGGTATTCTGATCGGTGAAGCCGCAGTCACAGTCCAGCAGATACTGTTTCACCGCAGGCGACACGCCAACGAAGCGCCAGTGACGATCGATCAGGCGCTGGGTCTGGCGGCGCCGGTAAAATCGGTCGTACTCGCCAAAACCGTGGGAAATGCCGATGCACAAAGGCACTTTCAGCCAGCGGTTGAGCGCCAGCATCATGTTCACCGGCTTGAAGCGGTTGCAGATCACCACATCGAATTTTTCCCGACGGCAGAACTTGTATAGCTGCCACATGGCCCGCAGGCGCATGCCCTTGAGGGACTTGTCGGAAAATTCGAAGTACACCGAACGGTCAGCTCGACTCACCGCCTCGCCCGGCCCGGGTTTGCCGCGCAGAAACGCGGCGGTCACTTCATAGCGATCACTGGGCAGGGCCTTGACGATTTGCTCCGCGAGGTCGGCGAAATCATGGGCTTTGACGTTGTAGTCAGGCTGCAGTTGCAGGACCTTTGACCGCTGACTCATAACTCTCCCCGCTGAGAAACATTGCCTGGTGTGTGCTTGAGGGACCACAAAAGCTCGTGGCGCCGGACGGCCTTGCGAAAGAATTCGTTCTGGCCATAGGTGGGCGGCAAGCGGCCGGCCAACAACCGTTGGATCAACCGACGCAAGCGACGCTTGAACGGCATCGCCGGTTGCAGGTCGTGCATCATGCCCAATGCCATGGCCTTGTCTCGCTGCTGTTCCAGCGGCAAGGGCAGGCAATAAGGCTGCATCGGTCGGGCCGGATCGAAGGCCGGCGGCAAGGCGATGCCATCACCGGTATCGCCCATCGGCCAGCGGTCGTTGTCGTGCAGGTGGTTGGCATAGCCCAATAGCGTGGTCGGTTGCCAGTCCAGGCCTTGCAAGGCTTCGAGGACTGCCGCCTGGGCGCAGATATGATCGGGATGCGGATCCAGGGTCGCGTGCGGCAAGACGATGACCTCGGGCCGAGCCCGCAGCAGCAACGCTCGCAGATCCGCCAGCAGGTTGTTCCAGGTCGGCGCGCCATCGACATCGCCGGGCAGCGCGAAAGGATTCAACCGGCGGAACAGACGGGTGTCGCTCATATCCGCTTCCCTCGATCCCGCCGCCACCGCAGGCGCAGCCTGCATGCTCGGTAACTGCAGACAGAAGTAACCCAGCTGTACGCAATGAGCCTCTGGCACACCGGCCCAACGTGGCACGGCGATGCTGTCCCAGGTGCGCAGGCGGCCTTTCAAGCGGGCCGCATCGACCTTGTTCAGGCCCATCTGCCGATAGTGTTCGGCTTCGATTTCACCCGCCGTCAGCGTGACGATCCAGGTCTCGTCGGCCTGGCTGTACAAACCGTAGGCCGCCAATTCGGCGTCATCGGCGTGGGGGGCGATGACCATCACCCGCTGACGCCGGTAATCCGGATGCTCGAACGCCCACAGCACGGGCTCACCAAACACGCGACAGAAACGCCCGCGCAAGCGCAGGTCACCGCGGGACAGCGCCCGAGCCTGACCACTGAGATTGAGGTAACGCAGGCCGTTCACGCCCCGCTCGAAGGTTTGTCGGTCAGGGTTTTCGCCCCCCGCCAACTCGACCACCGGATCGAGAAAACGACCCAGCCAGGTGCTTTTCACCCGCAGGGCCAGCACCAGCGTCGCGTCGTCGACCAGCATCACGCCCTCGTCCAGCCGCAAATGTTCACCGCTCAGGTGCACCTTGGGCTGTGGCGTGTAGGGGGGAAAGCTGTACTGGTAGTCGTCTTTCGGCGAGTAGAACAGATGATCGGCAAACCAGGCTTCGTGGGCAATCCAGCCCAGAACCGCCAGCACCAGCGGCAACCACCAGGCCACCAGCACACCCATGACGATCAACAGCACCAGCGCAATCAACAGGCCGATACGTTTATTGCGCCGGTGGCGCTTGAGCAGTTGCTGTTTGCGGCTCATGGCTTGGCTCATACGGTGAAGACCGGCACAGGGTTGCACCAGCGATCCTTGTATTCACGGTCGGCGCGACCGAAGGAAAAGCGCAACGGTTTGTCCTGCGCCCGGGCATGCTCCCAGGCGCTTTGCGTGTTGAGAAAACTCAGTACGCTGCCTGGGCTGAACTCACGGGTTTGCGGATCGACCCCACCGTTGATGTACTCGACGCTGATCCACTGCGGGGTCTCGACGCGGTACACCAGTTGAATCGCAATCGGCGCATCGTTGAGGAAAATCACCGAACCGATCAGCAACTCGCGCAGCAACTCGATGACCTCGGCCATGCGTTCGGCACCCGTCGCCGGGAAGCCCCAGCGGCGCTGGAACAGGTCGCAATAAATCGCCGCCAGCTCAGCACTGGAAAATTCGGACATCGGCCGCACCACGCCACCGGCCTCTTCCAGCAAGCGCAATTCGCGGCGCTGGTTATAGCGAAATTTTTTCGACAGTTCTTCGGGTGTACGGGCCATGGCCAGTTGCTCGGTCTGCAACCTGATGCCAGTGAAACGGCCTTCGCTCAGCGCCGACAGATACCGCGCGCGATGGCGCAAAGGCACCTGGGCATCGGCAGCGGCGGGCAGGATGATCTCGGCGTTGCCAAGGTCGAACAGACCTTTTTTGCCGCGACGTTTGAGCACGTCCTTGGACAAGGCCAGGTCGCGCCCCCAGGTCGGGATCGCCGCCTTGACCTCGTCACCCTGGACCCAGGCCAGGTAGCGCACCGGAATCTCGGCCAGTTTCGCCAGCCGCTCGACCACCATCGGATGAGTGGCGACGCTGCCGCCATAACGCTGCCAGGTTTCGGCGTAAGTCGAGGCGTCGACTACCGCCCAGCCACGCTCGCGCCAGCCTTGAAATCGGTTGAGCATCAGCCCCTCGGTGCCAGTTCGGTAACGTGCGGCAAATGCCAGAAAGCATCGCGCACCGCGCGATCGGAGAAGCGTTCGCGCAAGCGCTCGAGCATTAACTCGGCACACTGTCGGCGTTGCTGATCATCCATGCCAGCCAGATGTTGCAGCCCTTGGGCCAGACGCTCGGCATCGCCCAACGGGAACAGGATGCCCACGCCTTCGACCACCTCTTTCGCTCCGCCGCACGCCGTTGCGAGCAAAGGTACACCAGCGGCCATGGCCTCCAGCAGCACCATGCCGAACGGTTCGTGATCGGAGCTCAGGACAAACACATCGAAGGCCCGGAAGTAGTTGCGCGCATCCGGTACCTGACCGAGAAACAGCACCCGGTCACCGATACCCAGCTCCCGGGCCTGAGCCTTGAGGTTTTCCTCCAGACGCCCCTTACCGAGAATCACCAGCTGACTGTTGGCCGGCAACCCCGGCAACGCCTCGGCAAAACCGTGCAACAGCGTGGCCTGGTCCTTGTCCGGATGCAGCCGTCCGACGTTGCCGACGATCCAGGCATCCGCCGCCAGCCCGAGGGTTTCCCGGGCCTCGCGAGCCGACACCTGCGTGGCTTGCAAAGCATCCACGTCGATACGGTTGTACAAGGTCTGGATCCGCGAGCCCGGCCACTTCGGCAGGCAATTGCGCATGTCGTCGCGCACGGCGTCGGACACACCGAGCAGACTCAAACGCTTGCGGAAAATATGCGCGAACAGTTTGCGGCTGCCACGCTTGTAATCGTCAAAAGCGTGATGCACGCCAATCACCGGCAACGACGTGCCGAGCAAGGCGATATAGATCGGCTTGAAGCGGTGGGCGATGCAGAAACTGAAGTTGCGCGACGCGGCGATCTTGCGCAGATCACCGATGGCACCCAGCTTCAGGCCACGAATGGCCTTGGAGCTGTACTCCATGAACAGCACTTCATCGCTAGCACAGCCCGCGGCGACTTCGGCATCGGCAACCCCGGTGAGAAACACCGTGGTCACTCGATAACCAGTCCCCGCGAACAGGCTGGCGTACTGCCGTGCGCAGTCCAGGAACGGCCCGTCATAGCCGTGGCAGAACTGCAGCACATGGCGTTCAGCCGAACGTGTCATAGGCGTTCGCGCCCTCTTTGACCACCAGGATGTCTTCCATGATCAGGTATTGCAGATCGGAGCCGAAGAACATGTTCAAGGCGTCGGTCGGCGAGCAGATCATCGGTTCGCCGCGACGGTTGAGCGAGGTGTTGAGCGACACGCCGTTGCCGGTGAGCACTTCCAGCGCTTTCATCATGTCGTAGTAGCGCGGGTTGTATTCGCGCTTGAGCACCTGGGCGCGGGAGGTGCCGTCTTCATGGACGACTTCCGGCACGCGGGTCTTCCACTCTTCCGCCACTTCAAAGGTGAAGGTCATGAACGGAGCCGGGTGATCGATCTTGATCATCTGCGGCGCCACGGTGTCGAGCATCGACGGGCAGAAAGGCCTCCAGCGCTCGCGGAACTTGATCTGGTGGTTGATCCGGTCAGCCACGCCCGCAATGCTCGGGCAACCGATGATCGAACGACCACCCAGTGCACGCGGACCGAACTCCATGCGGCCCTGGAACCAGGCCACCGGGTTGCCATCGACCATGATTTTGGCGATCTGTTCCGGCATGCTGTCGAGCTTGCGCCACGTCGGCTTGTCGGCGTGACGGGCGCACGCGGCGATCACGTCTTCGTTGCTGTACGACGGGCCGAGGTAGACGTGTTCCATCTTCTCGACCGGTACACCACGGGCGTGGGACACATAGGCTGCCGCGCCCACCGCGGTACCGGCGTCGCCGGAGGCAGGCTGAACAAACAGCTCCTTGACGTCGTCGCGGGCGATGATTTTCTGGTTGAGCTTGACGTTCAACGCACAGCCACCGGCGTAGGCCAGTTTGCCGGTTTCCTTGAGCACGTCGCCCAAGTAGTAGTCGATCATCTGCAGCGCAATTTTTTCGAATAGCGCTTGAATGCTCGCAGCGTAGTGGATGTAAGGCTCGTCGGCGATGTCGCCTTCGCGCTTGGGACCCAGCCACTCGATCAGCTTCGGTGAGAAGTAGTAACCCTTGCCCTTCTCTTTGTAACGACGCAGGCCGATAACGTTGGCGTAGTCGGTGTTGATCACCAGCTCGCCGTTTTCGAACGAAGCCAGGCGCGAGAAATCGTATTTGCTGGCATCGCCATACGGCGCCATGCCCATGACCTTGAACTCACCGTCGAGCATATCGAAACCGAGGAACTCGGTGATCGCGCCGTACAGGCCGCCGAGGGAGTCCGGATCGAAGAATTCCTTGATCTTGTGGATCTTGCCGTTTTGGCCGTAACCGAAGAAGGTCGTGGCGTACTCGCCCTTGCCGTCGATGCCTAGGATCGCGGTTTTCTCTTTGAAACCGGAGCAGTGATAAGCGCTGGAGGCGTGGGCCAGGTGGTGTTCGACCGGCTCGATCTTGATCTTCTTCGGATCAAAACCCAGTTGCTCCAGGCACCAGACGATCTTGTTGCGATAACGCTTGTAGCGACGGTTGCCCATCAGGATCGCGTCGAGGGCCCGGTCCGGGGCGTACCAGTAACGCTTGGCGTACTGCCAGCGAGCCTTGCCAAACAGGCTGATCGGTGCGAATGGAATCGCTACCACGTCAACGTCGGACGGCTTGATGCCAGCCTGTTCCAGGCAGAACTTCGCCGATTCGTAGGGCATGCGGTTCTTTGCATGTTTATCGCGTACGAAGCGCTCCTCTTCAGCCGCCGCGACCAGCTTGCCGTCGATGTACAGGGCTGCGGAAGGATCATGGCTAAGGGCGCCGGACAGGCCAAGAATCGTCAATGCCACAGGGGTCTAGCCTCTTTAGTCTGCATGCAGGCGCAAGCGCCTCAAAAATTAATGTGCCCTCGCAAGGGGCGAGAGACAGCTAAAGGGCGGGATTATAGCTTAAAAGCAGCGGCAAGCCTCTAGCCGCAAGCGGCCAGAAAATGCGACGGGGACCTCGCGGCATTTTTATCCGCGTTTATCCGCGCGCAGGTCGCCAATAGATGGAAATATTGCCGTCCACGCTTTGCCGGTAAATCGTGTACGGCAAGACGACGGTGTCCAGGACCCCGCAGAAGACCAGATCCACCAAAACGGCCGATGCGAGGATACCCGTAGGATCGGGCGGTGCATTCAATACACAGAAGTCGTAAGCCAGGCCGCTGTAGACCCGAGGAATGGACTGGCAATAGGTCTTTTGCCTGCGCAGCCCCTGCGCTGCGTCGGCTTCATCCTGCAGGACAGTGGCGGCGGTTCCGCAGCCCATTAGCGACACTGATAAAACACCCCATGAAACTGCCATTTTGATCGTCACAGCCTGACCTCCGAGAACGTCAGGCAAACTAGCATCGGGGCGATTTGGGCCACAGTTCATCACTTCCCAAGATCGCGTAGGACGGTTCACAAGAACCTGTCGCCCTTCTCGACTGGCAGTTCCGGCCCCTTCGCGATCCGACTTGTTCGCGAAAGGACCGAAGGTCCGATTCAGGCCGCGCTAGAGATGTCTTTGGGCAAACGCTGATCGATGACCTGATAAAGGGCGCTGCCTTCCGGCCAGTTGCGCATGAACCGCGCGCGATCCCTTGCATACGCCGGGGCGAAACTGCCAAGGGAGCGGTGCTGGCACATCGAATCGAGATCGATCAGCGCCCAGCGATCCTGCTGCCAGAACAGGTTATGCCCCTTGAAGTCGCCATGGCTGATGCGTTCGCGAATCAGCTCGGCAAACAAATGATCCAGCGCCGCCAGCTCGGCTTCCGGTGCGTCGCCGCTTTCAACGTACGGCGCAAAACGCTCAATGATGTCCGGGCCCGACAGGTACTCGGTGATCAGGTAAGCCCGGCTGCGCAGCCACAGAAAACGCGTTTCCAGCAACGCCAGCGGCTTGGGCGTGGCAATCCCTAGGAACGCAAGGCGGTTGCCTTCGCGCCACGAATGCCAGGCCCGGCTCGGGCGCCAGAAGCGTTTGAACCAGTGGGCGAAGCCCTTGATGTTGTAGCGCTTGATCACCAGCGTGCGGCCATCCACCTCGACCTTGCCGACGCTCGCCGCGCCCCCGGTCTTGTACAGATGCCCCTGATCGAGCAGGGTATCGGCCTGCTCCAGCACCAGCACCATCGACGGCTCTTCCTCGCGGCGAATCGCCCGCAAGCCGAAGGCCCCGCGCTGGACGCTGAACAGCGTGCACTCGCGACCGACCTTGATCAGGAAGTCCTTGAGGCGCCAGCTGCGGACCTTGTCGATCTGCTTCTGCAACGCCTCCATGGGCAAGGCGTGTTCGCCGTTGCTCAGCAGGTAATACACCAGCAATTCTTCAATGAAGGGCTCAATCGACTTCGGCATCTGGGCGAAGAACACCCCGAGGTTTTCCAGGACTTTCTGCCGGGACAGCGGCTGGCCCGGCGTTTCGGAGCAAATCCCGGCGCCGTCGATCAAATACAGACGACCACGCTGACGCAGCAAATTGTCCAGGTGCAGGTCCTCCTGCCACAGACCTTTGCGGTGCATCTGACCGATCGCTCCTAACGCCTCGGCCAGCACTGCCCCTTGCCCATCGGATAGTACCGGCTGCTGCTCAACCTGCTTCCAGGTATCACCAAGGCTTTCGGCACCCTCCAGAAACTCGAACAGCAGCCAACCACCCTCGCCTTCTTTCAGGCCATCGGCCAACAGCTGCGGCGTGGTCAATCCTTGAGCAGCAAGCAAACGCACGCCGTCCAGCTCCCGCTGGAAGTGCCGCGCAGCCTTGCTGCCGACCAGCAACTTGGCCAACACCGGCCGGCCACGCCAGACGCCGGCACCGACATAACGTTGCCCCGGCAACACCCGCAACAGGCTCAGCAGTTGCAGCTCGGCGGGGCCGGCGGCGTCGGCCAGCGAAACGCTCAGCGGCAAGCTTGGGGCACGGCCGGCAGACTTCAGTTCGGACAAACGCATCAGCGCGGACTCTTTTGGCTGCGCCGCGCGGTCAACCGCTGCAGCCAGTTGTCGATCAACGAGCTGTCCTGCGGTTGGTCCAGATAGGCGGCCAGCAATTGCCGCAGGTGCGACTCGCCCCACTCGGGCGCGCGGCGTGTCAGCGGCTCCAGATCCTTGATTCGGTCACGCTGCCCGTACAACAGCGGCCGGGTCTTTTCCAGGTCGATCAATTGAGCCTGATAGCCGCTGCCGGTGGCGCGCATGAAAATGTGCTTGGGATAAAAGCACCCATGTACCTGGCGTGCGGCGTGCAACTGCCTGGCCAGCTCGCCACTGGCCTTGAGGATGTCCGAATGCTGCTCAGGGCTCAATTCAGCCCAGCGCTGCAACAGCGAGTCGAGGTCGTCCCAGCCGTCCAGGGCACGCGTCATCAGGATCGCGCGGACTTCGCCATTGACCTTGCGCTCCCCGTAGAACACCGCTTCCAGCGCCGGAATGCCCATCTTCCGGTAGCGGGAGATGTTGCGAAACTCGCGAGCGAAACTCGGCTCGCCGAACGGCGCGCGCAAGGTGCGGGTCAGGTAGTCGCTTTGACGCTTGAGGTAGAAACCATGACCTTCCAGGTCCAGCCGAAACACGCTGCTCCAGCCGCCGCGACCGGTGTTGGGTTCGTCCACCGCATCGAGTTGCTTGGCCCAGAGTGCTTCGAATGTGCCAAGGCCGTGGCGCTCAAGCAGCGCACGGTCTTCAGCGGCCAGAAAATCAGTCATTCGCGTCCCTCGAAAAATCTCACCACATGCCGGATGCGTTTTTTGTCCGCTGCGTTGAGCCGGGTCCGGTTGCGGTATTGCAGGTAAAAGCGCAGGCGCTGGGTCGCCGACAATTGATACTTGGCGACCTTGTCCAGGCACGCCAGATCCTTGGTGATGCGGTACTTGAGCCAGAAACCGCGCCAGAAATCGCCGTTGGGGCAATCGATCAAAAACACTCGAGCTTCATCATCGATCAGCAGGTTGCGCCACTTCAAATCGTTATGGGTGAAGCGGTGGTCGTGCATGGTCCGGGTGTATTGGGCCAGCTGACGACTGACGGTATCGACCCAGGCGCGATCCGACAATTTCGGGTCGTGTCGCTCGGCCAGTGCCGACAAGTCTTCGGTACGCGGCAGTTCCCGGGTAATCATCGCGCCGCGAGCGTAGGCCGCACCGCGCCGCTCCAACCCCCAGGCCACCACTTCGGCAGTGGGGATGCCCCACTTGGCGAAGCGCTTGAGGTTCTGCCACTCCATCTTCACCCGAGGCTTGCCCAGGTAACGCCGCAAGCCTTTGCCAGCACCCACGTAGCGCTTGACGTAATAGTTGACGCCATTGCGCTCGACCCGGATGACCTCCGAGAGCACGTCACTGGTCAAACGCTCGCCTTGCAGCGCAAACACAGCCTCAAGGCTGCCAAAGTCATCGGCCAGCTCGCTGTAGGCCGGATCCAGTTTCCAACCTGACATCAGAGCGCATCCCCGTATCGCAGTTTACGCTCGTAGAGCTTGTTGGCCTTGCCATCGAGCCATGCCAGCAAAGCGGCCTCTTCACTCAGGATCTGGCGCAGCGGTTGCTGGAAATAGCCTTTGAGGAAACGCAGCTTGTCGCGGCGGGTCAGGCCGATGTCCAGCGCGGAAAAGTACAGGGCCGCCAGATCCTTGTTGCGCCAGCGCGAAGTGATCGCCGGACGGGTCTGGGCGCGGTGCAGGTCGATCACCGAGAGCTTGAAATCGTCCGCGGTCACCGGTTTGTCGGTGTGCAGCAGGAAGTGGCAGATGTAGCAGTCGCGGTGGTTGACCCCGGCGCGGTGCATCATGCCGGTCATGCGTGCGACTTCGGCAATCAGTGCACGCTTGAGCTTTGGCTCCGGTGGCTGCTTGATCCAGTTGATACTGAAATCTTCGAGACTGACCGTCGGCGCCAGCTCTTCGGTGACGATGAACGAGTGTTGGTCGGCCGGGTTGCTGCCCTTCTCGCCATACGCGACGGCGGTCATGGTCGGCACGCCGACTTCCTGCAGGCGTTGAATAGCCTGCCACTCCTGACCGGCCCCCAATACTGGAAGCTTGGCAGTGAGCAGGTTCTTGAAAATTTCGCCCCAGCCGATGCCACGGTGGATTTTCACGAAAAATCCGTTGCCATCGACTTCCGTGCGTAAGGTCCGGCGTGCTTCCAGCTCGCGGTACACCTCGCCCTTGAGCCCCTCGACTTCGGCGAACGGGTCGCGTCCGGCCCAGAGGCTCTTGAACGGTTCAGCCAGCATCAACTTCATTTAAGCGTGCTCCGCCAGAATCACATCGGCCGCGTGCTGCGGCATGCTATAGAGGTCGTCCGTCTCGGCGTAGGCCAGACCATTGCGGCTCCAGGCCGCCCTTGCTTGAGCGTCGTTCAACATGCCGGTCAGGTACTGCGTCAGCTGTGCCTGATCGAACGGTTCGTCCAGCACCAGGCCGGCGTCGGCCTCGGCAATGTAATGGGCGTACCCGCACACCGCGCTCACCAGCACCGGCAGGCCAGCCACCAGCGCTTCGAGCAGCACGGTGCCGGTATTTTCGTTGTACGCCGGGTGGATCAACAGATCGGCACCCAACAGGAAACGCGGGATGTCGCTGCGCCCCTTGAGGAACGTGACGTTGTCACCCAGTCCCAATGTCGCACTCTGCATCTGGAATAACTTGGGGTCATCCTGGCCAATTACAAACAGCCGGGTGCGTTTCCTCAACTCGGCAGGCAATGCCGCCAGTGCCTTGAGGCTACGGTCCACGCCCTTGGTCTTGAACCCGGAGCCGATCTGCACCAGCAGCAGTTCGTCGTCCTTGAGATCGAATTCAGCGCGGAACCCGGCGCGAATTTCATCGGCATCCGCCGGTCGGCGACGGTCTTGGGCGATACCCGGTGGCAGCAGGTGGAAACGCTCCAGCGGCGTGTCGTAATGCTTGATGAACAGCGGCTGCTGGACCTCGGAAATCATCAACACTTCAGTCTTGGCGTCCCTGGCGAACACCGCCCGTTCGTATTCGGCGAAGTGGCGATAGCGGCCCCAACGGCGATACAGCGAGTTGCGCAGGTTCTGTGCCTTGTCTTCGAAGCAGCCGTCGGCAGCGTAGTAGACGTCCAGGCCCGGCATCTTGTTGAAGCCGATCAGGCGGTCGACCGGGCGTTTGGCCAGGTCCGCTTCCATCCATTCGCTGAGCTTTTCGTTGCGCCGATGATTGAAGAACGCCTTGACCGGCGCCACCAGCACTTCGAAGCCCGGCGGCACGTCGCCTTCCCAGATCAGCGTGTAGACGCGAATCTGATGGCCGCGCTTCTGACACTCCAGGGCAATGCGCATGAAATCGCGCTGCAAGCCGCCGAACGGAAAATATTTGTACAGGACAAATGCCAATTGCATCAGCGCAGCTCCTCAGCCATTAACAACGTGCTCAGTCGGCTGGCGACACGCTCGGGATTCAGACGCGTGAAGCACAGGGGCCACTCGCGTTTCAGGTCAAATTGACGGGCATCTTCGGCCGTCGGTTGATAGGTGCATTTCTTTTGCAGGCACGGCGCACAAGGGAAGTCGCTGGCCATGTGAATCTGCACCTTGCCATAAGCGCCGGTCAGGCCCGGGTTGGTCGGGCCGAACAGCGACAACGTCGGCACATCCAGCGCGGCGGCCAGATGACCAAGACCGGTGTCGACCGCCACGCAGGCTTGCGCGCCGGCCAGCACCTTGCCGACACCCGCCAGGTTCAGTTTTGGCAGCACTTCGGCGTGCTTGAAACCCGCGGCGATACGCTCGGCCCGGGCTTTCTCCAGGGCATTGCCCCAAGGCAACTTCACCCCGACGCCAAGATAGCCGACCCGTTCGGTCAGCTCGCGCCAGTAGGCTTCGGGCCAGTGCTTGGTGTCCCAGGTGGTGCCGTGCAAAAACACCACGTAAGGATTCTTGCGCGGCAATTCCACCAGGCGCTCGATATTCAGTCCGTAGTCGCCCAGGCCTTTGGGCAAGTCATAACCCAACGCAATGGCGAACAACTGACGCACTCGCTCCACCGCGTGCTGCCCACGGGCAACGGCCAGACGTCGATCATAAAAGCGCGCAGCAATGGGCTCGCGTGCGGAGCTTTTATCGAGGCCAGCCACCGGAGCCTTGACGTAACGGGTCAGCCAGGCGCTTTTCAGCAAGCCCTGGGCGTCTATCACCAAGTCATATTGGGTGGCGCGCACGCTTTGCTTGAAGCGCTTCCACTCGCCGCTCTTGATGGTCTGCCAGATGTTTTTGCGCCAGCGACGGATCGCCACCGGAATCACCTTTCCCACCGCCGGATGCCAGGTCGGGATCTCGGCAAAGCCTTCTTCCACCACCCAGTCGAATTTGATGCCGGGAATCGCCCGCGCCGCATCGGTCAACGCCGGTAACGCGTGAATGACGTCGCCCAGCGAAGAAGTCTTGATCAACAGAACCCGCAAGCTATTTGACCTCGACCACAGTGCCTTGCAACCGCTGCAAGGCTTCGTTCACGGCCTGCGGCATGAGCTGGCGCAGGCAGTTGTAATGACCGAAACGGCAGGTGCGATCGAAGCACGGACTGCACTCGATGCCCAGGCGTACGATTTCGACATGCTCGGCCAGCGGTGGCGTGAAACCCGGCGACGTCGAACCGTAGACCGCGACCAGCGGGCGGTTCAGCGCAGCGGCGACGTGCATCAGGCCGGAGTCGTTGGACACCACAGAATCTGCACAGGACATCAGGTCAATGGCTTCGGCCAGCGAGGTGCCGCCACTGAGGTTCACAGACTCTTCACGCAGACCGGGAATCAGCCGCGCGCGGATGTCTTCGCCCACGGCATGGTCGTTTTTCGATCCGAATAGCCAGACTTGCCAGCCTTCGCGGATCTTCGCTTCGGCGACCTTGGCGTAATGCTCGGACGGCCAGCGCTTGGACTCGCCAAATTCGGCACCAGGGCACAGGGCCAACACCGGACGGTCGAGGGTCAGGCCGAACTTTGCCAGTGCCGCCTCGCGCGTGACCGGGTCAATCTGCAGTGTCGGGCGCGGATAGGGTTTTGGCAACTCGACGCCCGGCTCATAAGCCAAGGCCATGAAGCGCTCGATCATCAGCGGGTAACGATCCTTATCCAGCGTGCGCACGTCGTTGAGCAGGCCATAGCGAAACTCGCCACGCCAGCCGGTGCGTTTCGGGATGCCGGCAAAGAACGGCACCAGCGCCGACTTCAGGGAATTGGGCAACAGAATCGCCTGGTCGTACTGGCCGGCCAGGGATTTGCCGATGCGCCGACGCGTCGCCAGTTCCAGCACACCGTGACCGAGCGGAAAACTCAAGGCCTGGCGAACTTCGGGCATACGCTCAAGAATCGGCCGGCTCCACTCGGGGGCCAGCACGTCGATTTCGCATTGCGGGTGGCGTTGTTTCAGACACTGGAACAGTGTCTGCGCCATCACCATGTCACCGACCCAACTGGGCCCAACGATCAGAATTTTCATGTGGTTTCCATAAACGAACCGGGGAGGCCTACGCCTCCCCGCCTCGAAAATTCTACAGAACAACGCAAATCTACTGTAGGAGCGAGCTTGCTCGCGATGAACCCGAGAACTCCGCGGGGTGTCAGGCTCTCCGCGTTATCGTTAACGACCATCGCGAGCAAGCTCGCTCCTACAGGGAATATTGGCGTATCAAATATCCCGTTTCAGCTTAGCCCCAGCTCACGCCAGATCCGCATGACCTGCTGCCGCTCGTCCGCGAACTGGTCGCCCGGAATCACCCCGGGGTCTTTCTGCAAGGCCTGCCGGTGGGCGGCGGAACGGTACGCTTTATACGCTTCACGCAACAGGCTGGCATCTTCGACGGGCATCAGCCCTTCATGCTCCAGCTCTTCCAGAATGCGGATATTATCCGTCCAGCGCAGCAATGGCGGGTGTGTTTCGGACCACGCCAGGGCCGCGTATTGCACCATAAATTCAATATCGACGATACCTCCGGCGTCCTGCTTGATATCGAACGGCGCCGTGGCTTCGAAGGCATTTGCCCCGGTGCCGGCCGCCGTGCTCTTGCTGCCGAGGTTATCGCGCATCTTGGCGCGCATCTCGCTGACCTCCTGGCGCAGGGTCGGCAAATCACGCGTCTTGCCCAATATCGCGGCGCGGACTTTCTCGAATGCCTGGCCGACATCCTGACTGCCCACCAGCACTCGCGCCCGCACCAGCGCCTGGTGCTCCCAGGTCCAGGCTTCGTTCTCCTGATAACGGGCAAACGCCCCCAGGGAACTCACCAGCAACCCCGACGCGCCGGACGGCCGTAGACGCATGTCCACTTCATACAACTGCCCGGAGTTAGTCTGCGCCGTCAGCAAATGAATGATCCGCTGGCCCAGACGGGTGAAAAATTGTGCGCTATCGATGGGTTTGGGTCCGTCGGTTTCAGCCTGCGGATCGCCATCGTGGATGAACACCAGGTCCAGGTCCGAACCATGCCCGAGTTCCAGGCCGCCGACTTTCCCATAACCGACAATGATGAAGCCGGGATCGCACAAGGTGCCATCGGTGCGCAGCGGCGTGCCGTACTTGGCCACGGTCTGGCGCCAGGCCAGTGCCAGCACTTGTTCCAGGATCGCTTCGGCGAGCCAGGTCAGGTAATCGCTGACTTTCATCAGCGGCAGGCTGCCGGCGATTTCCGAGGCGGCCACCCGCAAGCGGTGCGCCAGCTTGAAGTGACGCAGGGCCTCCATTTGCTGCTCGAGGTCGTCCTCGGGAATTCGCGTCAGACGCTCGCGCAACTCGGCCGCCAGCTCTGGCGCCAGTGGCGGTTTGAACAAGCGGCCTTCGTTGAGCAGTTCGTCGAGCAGCAGCGGAAAACGGGTGATTTGCTCGGCGATCCACGGGCTCGCCGCGCACAGCGTCAGCAAGCGCCGTAGCGCACCGGGGTTTTCGGTCAACAGCACCAGGTACGCAGAACGACGGGCCACGGCTTCAACCAGCGGCAGCACCCGTTCCAGTACCAGGTCCGGATTGTCATGTTCCACGGCCTGTGCCAGCAAACGCGGAATAAAAGCATCAAGGCGTTCGCGCCCCAGACGCTGCATCGCCCTCAATTGTGGGCTGCTGCGCAAGCCGGCCAGGGCTTTCAAGGCTTTGGGGGCATCCTTGAAGCCACCCTCTTCCAGTTGGCGGCAAGCGGCCTCATCGTCCTGGGCCTCTTCCCACAGCGGCAACCACTCACCGCCGACCACCACTTCGCTTTCGGCACCCTGCTCTTCGTCGGGATCGGCGATCACCTGCCCGAAGTGCCAGGCCACGCGGCCGCGCCAATACATCAATTGTTCGTGGAAGGCCGTCCAGTTGGCGAAACCCAGCATAAAGGCAATACGCGCCTGATCCTGCTCGCTATCGGGCAACATCTGCGTCTGGCGGTCGGCAATCGCCTGAATCGCGTGTTCGGTGTAACGCAGGAATTCATAACCCTCACGCAGCTCGCCGATCACGGCCGGCGGCAGGTAACCCTGACCTTCCAGCGTGCTCAGCACCTTTAATAGCGGGCGTTGCTGCAAGCTCAAATCGCGGCCGCCGTGAATCAGCTGGAACGCCTGGGCAATGAACTCGACTTCACGAATACCGCCGGAACCGAGCTTGATGTTGTCGGCCATGCCCTTGCGTCGCACTTCCTGCTGGATCAACTGCTTCATGGTGCGCAGCGCTTCGATGGCCGAGAAGTCCAGGTAGCGCCGGTAAACGAACGGCCGCAGCATCTCCTGCAGTTGCGCGCCGGCGACTTGATCGCCGGCCACCACCCGCGACTTGATCATCGCGTAGCGTTCCCAGTCGCGACCCTGGTCCTGGTAATACTGTTCAAGCGCGTTGAAGCTCAGCACCAGAGCGCCGGACGAACCGTAAGGTCGCAAGCGCATGTCAACGCGAAATACAAAGCCATCGACGGTCATCGGGTCCAGGGCCTTGATCAGCCGCTGGCCCAGACGAATGAAGAACTCCTGGTTATCCAGGGCGCGTTTCACACCGACGGTTTCGCCGCCCTCGGGGTAGGCAAAAATCAGATCGATGTCCGAGGACAGGTTCAACTCCACGGCACCGAGCTTGCCCATGCCGAGAACGACCATCTGCTGCGGCTCGCCGCTTCGCCGGCCGGTCGGCACGCCGAACTGCTGGCAATGCCGCACGTACAACCATTGATAAGCCTGATCGATACTGGCATCGGCCATGTCCGAGAGGTCGCGGCAGGTCTGGATCAGGTCAGCCTGACGGGTCAGGTCGCGCCAGATGATCCGCACCTGATGGCGTGCACGCTGACGGCGCAAGGCGCGAGCAAGCTGATCATCGGTCTCGGCCACGCTCACGGCAGCGGCAATCTGCGCGCACAACTCACCGGGAGCGAAGCAGCGGTCCAGTTCGCCGGACTGCACTAACGCCAGCAACATCAAAGGGTCACGAATACACTGTTCAATCACGAAATCGCTGGCGGCGGTCACGCGGGCAAATTGCGCCCAGCGTTCCGGCGTCCAGGTGGACAGCCCGTGGTCATCGTCCAGGGCAGCGACGGCAGCCCGGAACGACTGCTCGGCGCGAGTGACCAACGGCAGGAGAATGGCGGGCAGTTCGGCAAGCGAAGGGAGGCTCATGGTCTATCCTTGATCGGCGTATAACGGACTGCATGTAGTGGTTTTCGAAAACTCACTACCTGAGGGACTGTCGAACAAAAGTTAGAAATAGCTGAAATTTCTTTAGTTTTGGCAGCCAGCATCAAGCTTTTACCTTTTGTAGTTGGAAAAAGACCAACCTTAACGATTATTCTCACAACGCAGCCGGGGGCTACAAGCCGCTCATCTGTAGTTTTACTACTCGTATATACATTAGACGGGCTGAAATGCCGGAAGATTTGTAGTAAAACTACACGCCGCCGGAACAACCTGTCGGCAATCCAAGAATTCATAACGTCTGCCCACAAGGCCAGTCGCTAACTCAGGCAACCGATTCTGGTAGCCTTTCCGCCCTGGAGCAAGCCATGCAAGACCTCGATCCCGTCGAAACCCAGGAATGGCTGGACGCCCTGGAATCGGTTCTCGACAAAGAAGGCGAAGACCGTGCTCACTATCTGATGACCCGTATGGGTGAACTCGCGACCCGCAGCGGTTCGCAGTTGCCTTACGCCATCACCACGCCTTACCGCAACACGATCCCCGTTACCCACGAAGCACGCATGCCTGGCGACCTGTTCATGGAACGCCGCATTCGCTCGCTGGTACGCTGGAACGCGATGGCCATGGTAATGCGTACGAACCTGAAAGATTCCGACCTCGGCGGTCACATCTCCAGCTTCGCTTCCAGTGCAACCCTGTATGACATCGGCTTCAACTACTTCTTCCAGGCCCCGAGCGACGAACACGGCGGCGACCTGATCTACTTCCAGGGCCACACCTCGCCAGGCGTTTACGCCCGCGCGTTCATGGAAGGCCGCATCACCGAAGACCAGATGAACAACTTCCGTCAGGAAGTCGATGGTCAAGGCCTGTCGTCCTACCCGCACCCTTGGCTGATGCCTGACTTCTGGCAGTTCCCGACCGTATCCATGGGTCTGGGCCCGATCCAGGCGATCTACCAGGCACGCTTCATGAAGTACCTGGAACACCGTGGCTTCATCCAGCCGGGCAAACAGAAAGTCTGGTGCTTCCTGGGCGACGGCGAGTGCGACGAGCCGGAATCCCTGGGTGCCATCTCCCTGGCCGGCCGCGAGAAACTGGACAACCTGATCTTCGTCATCAACTGCAACCTGCAGCGCCTCGACGGCCCGGTTCGCGGCAACGGCAAGATCATCCAGGAACTCGAAGGCGTGTTCCGCGGTGCCCAGTGGAACGTGACCAAAGTCATCTGGGGCCGTTTCTGGGACCCACTGCTGGCCAAGGACGTCGACGGCATCCTGCAACGCCGCATGGACGAAGTCATCGACGGCGAGTACCAGAACTACAAAGCCAAAGACGGCGCGTTCGTGCGTGAACACTTCTTCAACACGCCTGAACTCAAGGCGATGGTCGAAGACCTGTCCGACGACGAGATCTGGAAGCTCAACCGCGGCGGCCACGACCCGTACAAGGTCTACGCGGCGTACCACGAAGCGGTCAACCACAAAGAACAACCGACCGTCATCCTGGCCAAGACCATCAAGGGTTATGGCACCGGTGCCGGCGAAGCGAAAAACACTGCGCACAACACCAAAAAGGTCGATGTCGAAAGCCTGAAGTTGTTCCGCGACCGCTTCGACATCCCGGTCAAGGACGATGAACTGGAAAACCTGCCATTCTTCAAACCGGAAGTAGGCAGCGCCGAAGCCCGTTACCTGAGCGAGCGTCGTACCGCACTGGGCGGCTTCGTACCTCAGCGTCGCGCCAAGAGCTTCAACATCCCGACGCCGCCACTGGACACCCTCAAGGCGATCCTGGACGGCTCGGGCGACCGCGAAATCTCCACCACCATGGCTTTCGTGCGGATCCTCGCGCAGCTGGTCAAGGACAAGGAAATCGGTCCGCGCATCGTGCCGATCATCCCGGACGAAGCCCGTACCTTCGGTATGGAAGGCATGTTCCGTCAATTGGGCATCTACTCCTCCGTCGGCCAGCTCTACGAGCCAGTCGATAAAGACCAGGTGATGTTCTACAAGGAAGACCAGAAGGGCCAGATCCTCGAGGAAGGCATCAACGAAGCGGGCGCCATGAGCTCCTTCATCGCTGCCGGTACTTCGTACTCCAGCCACAACCAGCCGATGCTGCCGTTCTACATCTTCTACTCGATGTTCGGCTTCCAGCGTATCGGCGACCTGGCCTGGGCCGCTGGCGACAGCCGCACCCGTGGCTTCCTGATCGGCGGCACCGCCGGCCGTACCACCCTGAACGGTGAAGGCCTGCAACACGAAGACGGTCACAGCCACCTGCTGGCTGCCACCATCCCGAACTGCCGCACCTACGATCCAACCTACGGCTACGAGCTGGCGGTGATCATTCAGGACGGCATGAGGAAGATGACCGAAGAGCAACAGGACGTCTTCTACTACATCACCGTGATGAACGAGTCGTACCAGCAGCCAGCCATGCCGGCCGGTGCCGAAGAAGGCATCAAGAAAGGCATGTACCTGCTTGAGGAAGACACCCGCGAAGCGGCGCACCACGTTCAGCTGATGGGCTCCGGCACCATCCTGCGTGAAGTCCGTGAAGCAGCGAAGATTTTGCGTGAAGAGTTCAACGTCGGCGCCGACGTGTGGAGCGTTACCAGCTTCAACGAACTGCGTCGCGACGGCCTGGCCGTTGAACGCACCAACCGTCTGCACCCTGGCCAGAAGCCTAAGCTGAGCTACGTCGAAGAGTGCCTGAACGGCCGTAAAGGTCCGGTCATTGCGTCTACCGACTACATGAAACTGTTCGCCGAGCAGATCCGTCAGTGGGTACCGTCCAAGGAATTCAAAGTCCTGGGCACCGACGGTTTCGGCCGCAGCGACAGCCGCAAGAAACTGCGTCATTTCTTCGAAGTCGACCGTCATTTCGTGGTGTTGGCAGCCCTGGAAGCACTGGCTGACCGTGGCGACATCGAACCTAAAGTGGTGGCCGAGGCCATCGCCAAGTTCGGTATCAACCCGGAAAAACGCAACCCACTGGACTGCTGAGGAGAGATTTTGTGAGCGAACTCATTCGCGTACCTGACATCGGCAGCGGTGAAGGTGAAGTAATTGAACTGTTTGTGAAGGTCGGCGACCGTATCGAAGCCGACCAGAGCATCCTGACGCTGGAATCGGACAAGGCGAGCATGGAAGTGCCCGCGCCGAAGGCCGGTATCATCAAGAGCCTGAAAGTGAAGCTGGGCGATCGCCTGAAAGAAGGCGACGAACTGCTGGAGCTGGAAGTCGAAGGTGCCGCTGCTGCGACCCCTGCGGCTGCGCCGGCGGCCAAGGCTGAAGCCAAACCGGCTGCTGCACCTGCCGCCGCCCCTGCTCCTGCTGCGCCGGCTGCTGCCAGCGTTCAGCAAGTGCACGTGCCGGACATCGGTTCGTCGGGCAAGGCCCAGATCATCGAGATCCAGGTCAAGGTCGGCGACACCGTCGCGGCTGATCAATCGCTGATCACCCTGGAATCCGACAAGGCGAGCATGGAAATCCCGTCGCCTGCCGCTGGCGTGGTCAAGGCCATCAGCGTCAAGCTCAACGACGAAGTCGGCACCGGCGACCTGATCCTGGATCTGGAAGTGGCGGGTGCTGCGGCACCAGCTGCTGCTCCGGCCCAGGCTGCCGCTCCAACTGCTGCCGCTGCGCCTGCTCCTGCAGCAGCTCCGGCTGCTCCAGTGGCCGACAGCGTTCAGGACATCCACGTTCCGGACATCGGTTCGGCGGGCAAGGCCAAGATCATCGAAGTCCTGGTCAAGGCCGGCGACACCGTTGCCGCCGACCAGTCGCTGATCACTCTGGAATCCGACAAGGCGAGCATGGAAATCCCGTCGCCAGCCGCTGGCGTGGTGGAAAGCGTTTCCATCAAGCTCGATGACGAAGTCGGTACTGGCGACCTGATCCTGAAACTGAAAGTCAAAGGCGCCGCTGCGGCCGCTGCTCCGGCACCTGCCGCTGCTGCTCCGAGCGCACCTGCTCCATCTGCTCCTGCCGCCGCTGCACCTGCTGCTGCGCCGGCCGCTGCTCCAGCCAAGCCTGGTGCAAAAGTTCACGCCGGCCCTGCCGTGCGTCAACTGGCCCGCGAATTCGGCGTCGAACTGAACGCCGTTGGCGCCAGCGGTCCGCACGGTCGCATCCTGAAAGAAGACGTGCAGGTTTACGTCAAGGCCATGATGCAGAAGGCCAAGGAAGCACCAGCCGCTGCTGCTGGCGCAACCGGTGGCGCGGGCATCCCGCCGATTCCGGTCGTGGACTTCAGCCGCTTCGGTGAAATCGAAGAAGTGCCGATGACCCGCCTGATGCAGGTCGGCGCCGCCAACCTGCACCGCAGCTGGCTGAACGTGCCGCACGTGACACAATTCGACTCGGCGGATATCACCGAACTCGAAGCGTTCCGTGTTGCCCAGAAAGCCGTTGCAGAGAAGGCTGGCGTCAAGCTGACCATCCTGCCGTTGCTGCTCAAGACCTGTGCGCACCTGCTCAAGGAGCTGCCGGACTTCAACAGCTCGCTGGCGCCAAGCGGCAAGGCGATCATCCGCAAGAAATACGTGAACATCGGCTTCGCCGTCGATACCCCGGATGGCCTGCTGGTACCGGTCATCAAGAACGTCGACCAGAAGAGCCTGCTGCAACTGGCGGCCGAAGCGGCTTCCCTGGCTGAAAAAGCCCGGACCAAGAAGCTTTCGTCGGACGAGATGCAAGGCGCCTGCTTCACCATTTCCAGCCTCGGCCACATTGGCGGCACCGGCTTCACGCCGATCGTCAACGCGCCGGAAGTGGCGATCCTCGGTGTTTCCAAGGCAACCATCCAGCCAGTCTGGGACGGCAAAGCCTTCCAGCCGAAACTGATGCTGCCACTGTCGTTGTCCTACGATCACCGCGTGATCAACGGCGCCGCTGCTGCACGCTTCACCAAGCGTCTGAGCGACCTGCTGGGCGACATCCGCACCATGCTCCTGTAACACCGACCGGCCCTCCTTCACCGGAGGGTCGATCGCGTTCCACGTTTCCGAGCGCCACGCTCGTACCTCAACCCCGCCAATTTGGCGGGGCTTTTTTTGCCTGAATTTCTTGCTTAAAACGTCTTCCTACATTTGTGGCTGATATCGCCCACAACTCGAGTCCATTTCTGCCAGATATTTTTTCGGGCCAAATAACTAGCCTTGACTGAAAGACTACTTATTACATCCGAAAAACCATCTAACCAATTCGTAAGCAGCCGAATGGACTCAAACATGCTTAAACCAACTGTCGGCCCGATTATTGGCCACACCACAACTAATCACGCCCGTATTTTTTTGCGCGGAGAACACAATAAAAACACCTTGGCATTTGCTGGCATTCGTTATAGACGACTAGGCGAAAATCACTGGTCAAAAGGCAACTTTGCAAAACTCGAACCCGAACACGACATGTGCGAAGTCTTTGCACTGAACAACCTGTCCGCCGACTCCGACTATGAGTACCAGGCCGGATGGTTCAGCCCGATGAACCCGGCGCACACCGTCGACACGGTGAAGGAACTGCCGCGGCAATGGCCACGAGAGGTTTATCACTTGCGTACCCGTTCCAGCCAGGCCGGCCTGCCAAGGGCGTACATTGTCGGCTCCTGCCGATACCTGCGCATGACCGCCGGCATTGCATGGGCCCCTCAATTGGGCGACAGAATCTTCGCTTCAATTTCACGCCTGGTGGAGCACGCCAATCCTCCCGTCAGTGCGCTGGTGATGACAGGGGACCAAATCTATGTCGATGATTTGAACATCGTTGCTCCCGATCGGGAACTCAAGGAAATCCTGCAAAAATATCGCGTGGCATTTTCGCAGGTTAATATCGCCAGATTAATGTCCAACCTGCCAACTTACATGATACTTGACGACCATGAAATAGAGGACAACTGGCCCGCCAACGAGAGCAAGTCCGATGACTACTTATATGCAAACGCAATCAGGGCCTATGAGTTGTATCAGGCCAGCCATAGTCCAGCTCACGCACTCACCAATGATGGACTTATAAATAAACGACTGGACAAATACTGGTATCAATTTACTGAAGGTGATATCGAATGGTTTGTTACCGACAGTCGAACCCGACGTAATCTGTCGGCCACTGACCGACGCATTCTCGACGCAGACCAGGAGCAGGCCTTATGCGACTGGCTGATCCACACCCCGGCGCGGGTCAAATTCGTGGTCACCAGCGTCATGTTCTACCCTGACCAAAAACGCTCGGATGATGACGCCTGGCAAGCCTTCCCGGAACAACGGCTACGGTTGCTGGAGACCATTCGCACACACCGCATCAAGAACGTCGTGTTCATTTCCGGTGATGTTCACGGCTCGCTGACCAGTCGGCTGAGCCACAGCAAGGACCCGGAATTCGAAGTCCACACCGTCGTCTCGTCACCACTGTGCAACAGCAAAATGCTGCCCTATGCCACGGCCGCCACGTTCACCCTTGATCAACCCCTGGTCTGCACCGCCGCTGGCGACTATCGACATGAACTGACCAGCAGCGTGATCAGCCAGGATAACTTTTCACACATGGTCGTCGAGGCTCGGCAGCTTCAGGTGAATTTCCACGACCGGGAGGGCAAGCTTTTGCAGTCCATTGGCATCCCGATTCGCTGACGCGGAAACAGATCGCAGCCATTGGCAACACGTGCAAAACTGCGACTTTTCGGCGCACAGCATTACTTTTTGCCACCGACTGAAGAAATCCCGTCGCCTGCCGACATATTCTTATAGCACTTGGCCTTCATCTCTCTTGTCAGTCGGTGTCGCAATGATGCAACCTTGCCGCAGGCAACAGTAAAGAGGGCGAGAGCCCAGCGCGTTCAGCATATTCGAAGCGAGTTTCCCTCCATGAAAAGCCAACCCGATGCCGCCAGCCGTATGGTGGCCGAGGTAGTGACGCAGTTGCCTGTGCCTTCGCGGCTCGGCATGCTGCGTTTCGAACGGCTTAATGAACCCAGCTGGGCGCTGCTGTTTCTCGATCCCAATTGCGAACGCCAGTTCGGTCTGCCAGCCGTCGAGTTGTGTGCGCTGGTGGGCTCGCCCTACGCCAGCCTGATGGAACCGCAAGCGCGCTATCAACTGCACGACTCGGTCCAGCAGCAGCTGACTGAAAGCCCGCATTACCTGATCCGCTACACCCTGCACACCGCCTCGGGCTCCCTGAATCTGCTGGAACTGGGCGAAGCCTACAAACAACACAATCGTCACCTGTTGCGCGGTTACCTGTTGGTCATTGACGGCCTGTTCGAGGACGATCCACTGCAACCGGCCCTGGATCTGGAAACCCAGAACTCGCGCCTGCAAATCGCCCTGGAACTCAATCAACGTGCCCAGCAGGAGCAACTGCTGCATCTGGACCGGGCGCGCGCCCAGCAGGACCTGATCCTGCTGCTCACCCGTCAACGCTACAGCAGCAACAATTCCTTGCAGGAAGCCGCCGAGCTGATCACCCGCAGCGCCTGCGATATTTACCAAATCGACTGCGCCAGCCTGTGGCACCTCGAAGGCTCGAGGCTGGTGCCGATCTCGGCCTATCACCGCACGAATCAGGAATACCTGCTGCCGCAGCCGATCGACATCAGCGTTTTCCCCGATTACCTCGACGCCTTGCACACCGGCCGCGCCATCGACGCCCATAACGCCATGCGCGACCCGCGCACCCGGGAGATGGCCGAAAGCCTGCGCCCGCGCGACGTCAACGCAATGCTCGACGCCAGCATCCGCGTCGATGGCCAGGTGGTCGGCGTTTTGTGCCTGGAGCAGACCGGCGCGACTCGCGCCTGGCAGTCGGATGAAATCGCCTTCGCCGGAGAACTGGCGGACCAGTTTGCCCAGGTCATCAGCAACCACAACCGGCGAACCGCCACCAGCGCCCTGCACCTGTTCCAGCGTGCGGTCGAACAAAGTGCCAACGCCTTTCTGCTGGTCAACTGCGACGGCGTGGTGGAATACGTCAACCCGAGCTTCACCGCGATCACCCAATATTCCACCGAAGAAGTGCACGGTCAGCGCCTGTCGGAACTACCAGCCCTGGAGAACCTCAGCGAACTGCTGTTCGACGCGCCTTCGGCGCTGGCCAAGAGCAACAGTTGGCAGGGCGAATTCAAGAGCCGCCGGAAAAACCTCGAACCCTATTGGGGCCAGTTGTCGATCTCCAAGGTATACGGCGACAACCGCGAGCTGACCCACTACATCGGCATCTACGAAGACATCACCCAGAACAAGCTCGCTCAGCAACGTATCGAGCGCCTGGCCTACACCGACAACCTGACCAATCTCGGCAACCGCCCGGCCTTCATTCGTAACCTCGATGAACGCTTCGCCCGGGACAGCGATGCGCCAATCAGCCTGTTGCTGGTGGACATCGATAACTTCAAACGGATCAATGACAGCCTTGGCCACCAGACTGGCGACAAGCTGCTGATCAGCCTCGCCCGGCGCCTGCGCAACAGCCTGGTTCCGAGCGGCAGCCTGGCGCGATTCGCCAGTAACGAATTCGCCGTATTGCTGGACAACAGCGACCTCACGGTAGGCCAGCAAGTGGCCAACCAGTTGCTGGCGACCCTCGACAAACCGATGTTCGTCGACAACCAGTTGATCAGCGTCACCGGCTCCGTGGGTCTGGCCTGCGCGCCGCTGCACGGGCGCGACCCGCAAACCCTGATGCGCAATGCCGGGTTGGCGCTGCACAAGGCCAAGGCCAACGGCAAACACCAGGTGCAAGTGTTCACCGAAGCGCTGAACGCCGAAGCCAGCTACAAGCTGTTCGTCGAGAACAACCTGCGCCGCGCCCTGACCCAGAACGAGCTCGACGTGTTCTATCAGCCCAAGCTGTGCCTGCGCAGCGGTCGCCTGCTGGGCATGGAAGCACTGCTGCGCTGGGACCATCCGGAAAAGGGCATGATCCGTCCGGATCAGTTCATCAGCGTCGCCGAAGAAACCGGGCTGATCATTCCGATCGGCAAATGGATCGCCCGCCAGGCCTGCCGCATGAGCAAAGCGCTGACCGCCGCCGGCCTGGGCAACCTGCAAGTGGCGATCAACCTGTCGCCCAAGCAGTTTTCCGATCCGGACCTGGTGGCCTCCATTGCCAACATCCTCAAGGAAGAAGCCCTTCCCGCTCATTTACTGGAGCTGGAGCTGACCGAAGGCCTGCTGCTGGAAGCCACCGAAGACACCCACTTGCAACTCGACCAACTCAAGCGCCTGGGCCTGACCCTGGCCATGGACGACTTCGGCACCGGTTACTCGTCGCTCAGCTACTTGAAAAAATTCCCCATCGACATCATCAAGATCGACCGAAGCTTCATCCACGAAATCCCGGACAACCAGGACGACATGGAAATCACCTCCGCGGTGATCGCCATGGCGCACAACCTGAAACTCAAGGTCGTGGCTGAAGGCATCGAAACCGCCGAGCAGTTGTCGTTCCTGCGCCGTCACCGCTGCGACGTCGGCCAGGGCTACCTGTTCGATCGTCCGATCCCGGGCACTGAGCTGATCGAAAAGCTCAAGCGCTACCCGCGTGGCCCAATCGCCTGACAGACACAGAACCTGCGAGCCTGCTCGCGAAGGGGCCATCGAAATCGCTACAAAATCCATTCCTTAGCACTTTCCTTGAGTTGCATCAAAAGACCGATTCGTTAGGCACCTTACCATTGGACATCGAACATTTTTAACGTCCTCTGGAGCCCCCATGAACAAGTCCATGCTCAGCGCTTCGCTGGTTGCCCTCGCGCTCGCAGCCCCGCTCGCCCACGCCTTCGAGGCCGGCGATATTCTCATTCGCGCGGGTGCAATCACCGTCAACCCCGAGGCTGACAGCTCCAGCGTCAAGGTTGATCAAGGCCCGCTCGCAGGTGCCGACCTGGGTGGCAAGGCGACCATGAGCAGCGACACGCAACTGGGCTTGAACTTCGCCTACATGCTCACCAACCACCTGGGTATCGAGCTGCTGGCGGCCACTCCGTTCGAGCATGACGTGAAACTCAAGGGCACGGCTCTGAGCGCGGCCAACGGTAAGCTCGGCACGCTGAAGCACCTGCCGCCGACCTTGAGCCTGGTGTACTACCCGCTGGATCCGAAGTCAGCCTTCCAGCCGTACGTCGGCGGCGGCATCAACTACACCTATATCTACGACGAACACGTTGGCAGCCAAGCGCAGTCCGCCGGTTTCAGCAACTTCAAGGCGGAAAACTCCTGGGGCCTGGCGTGGCAGGTCGGTGCTGACTACATGCTGACCGACAACATCATGATCAACGCCCAGGTGCGCTACATCGACATCGATACCCGCGCCACTGTCGAGAACAACTCGATTGCCCCAGGTACCCGGGCACGTGTGGACGTCGATGTAGACCCGTTCATCTACATGGTGGGTCTGGGTTACAAGTTCTAAGCGACATCGCTGACAGAATGTTCACGTGGTGGTGAACCTGGCTTTTGTGGTGAGCAGATTCAAAATCTGACGGCGGCTGTTACGCAGTCGAACGGGAGGGTGCGGATTTCCGACAAACTCCCTCGCTACAGGAATTGCACAGACTTTTAATGCAAATTCCGGCCACAAAAAAGGCGCCCTTCATGGGCGCCTTTTTTGTGGCCGCAAGAACCTCAGCGCCCCAGCAACCGCGCCAACCCCACACGCATCGGTGTCTGCTCTGTGGTACTGAAGCGTTCCAACAGGCGCCGGTTGTTCGCCCGGGAGTGACGAATGTCACCGGAGCGCGCCGGGCCGTAGCTCACCGGTGGCAACTTGCCGACCACGGCTTCGAGCGCTTCGAGCATTTGCTTGAGGGTTGTCGCCTGGTTCCAGCCAACGTTGACCGCTCCGACCTCGACCCGAGGCTTCTCGATGGCCTGCACCAGCAGGTCGACCAGATCTTCGACGTAGACAAAATCCCGGGTCTGCTCACCATCGCCGAACACGGTGATCGGCAAGCCCTTCAGTGCGCGCTCGCTGAATATGCTGATCACCCCGGAGTACGGCGAGGATGGATCCTGGCGCGGGCCGAAGATGTTGAAGAAGCGGAAAATCACCGGTTCCAGCCCATGCTGGCGGCGGTAGAAGTCTAAGTAATGCTCGCTGGCCAGCTTGTCCACCGCGTAAGGCGTCAGGGGCGCCTTGGGCGTGTCTTCGTCGATCGACTCACCTTCGCCATTATTGCCATACACCGCCGCACTGGAGGCAAACAGCACGCGTTTGACCCCGGCCTGACGCATGGCTTCGCAGACGTTCAGCGTGCCGATGAAGTTGCTCTGGTGCGTGCGCACCGGATCGTCCACCGAGGCCTGCACCGAAGCCACGGCGGCCAGGTGCGCCACGGCGCTGCATCGGGCCATCGCCTGGGCAACCAGAGCCGCATCGGCCACGTCGCCGACGATCAGTTCGACCCTGGGATTGTCCAGCGGCAGATTGCTGCGCTTGCCGGTGGACAGGTCATCGAGAATCCGCACCGCATGGCCCTTGGCAAGCAGGGCGTCAGTCAGGTGCGAACCAATGAAACCGGCACCGCCGGTGATCAAAACGGGACCGTCAACCATGGCGATAGAACCTGTCCAGTAGACCGGGAAGCGCCGCACGCCAGGCGCGCGGTTTGATCCCGAAGGTGTGCAGAATTTTTTTGCAGGCCAATACCGCGTGCTGCGGTTCTTCGGCAGCATCCGGACGCGCGGCGTGAGCCTGGGCGGTCGGGGATTCGATGGCCAGCGGATGCAGGCTGCGGGCTTCGGTCAGAATCGCCTGCCCCAGCGCCAGCGGAGTGGTCGCCTCATGCCCGGCGTAGTGGTAGGTGCCCCACAGCGGCGCGGCACAGTCGAGTTGCTTGAGCACTGAAATGATCACGCGGGCGGCATCGTCGACCGGCGTCGGATTGCCGCGCCGGTCGTCGGCCATCAGCAATTCTTCAGGTTGTTCGGCACGGGCGAGGAAGCGGCCAAGGGTGCCATCCGGACTGTCGTCCAGCAGCCAGCCGAAACGCAACAGCACGTGTTGCGGGCAGGTGGCGCGAACGCTTTGTTCGATTCGCCACAACGCCTGACCGCGCAGGCCCAATGGCACCGGTTCGTCTTTTTCGCTGTAGGCCGTGGCACGGGAGCCGTCGAACACTCGATAGCTGGAAGGTTGCAGCAGGACGATATTGTGGTGCTGGCACAGTTCCGCCAGACGCTCGATCGCACGCTCCTGGCTGGCCAGGCGCTGTTCGCTCACCGCCTCTGCCTGAAACCAGTCGAAGTAGTAGGCAAGGTTGATCAATGCATCGGGACGGGTGTCGTCGAGCAGTTGTGTCAGGCTCGCGGCATCCCAGCCGTCTTTGGGCGGGCGGGGTGCGAGGAAACCGATGTCTTCCTCCGCACCGAGGCGAATCAGCGCCTGCCCAAGGGCATTTCCGCCGCCCAGTAACATAAGGCGCATTCGCATAGAGTCAGCAGGCCCAGTCTAATTGAAACAATGGCGTTATCGACACCGCGCCCAGGCGATGTCGTTGGTAATTGCCGGAATCGTTGCATTTTGCGGGTTTAGTGCGCAACCGTCATCCGTAAAGTGTAGATGCCTGAGTTTTGTAGTGCTGCCACTGGCCTCATCGTCGGATCGCCGCCCGGAGCAAGCTCGCTCCTACAGTGGTCGGCGTACACAAACCCATTGTAGGAGCGAGCTTGCCCGCGAAGAGGCCCTGAAGGCCACCAGAGATCCCGAGCGGTACTTGCATCTTGCGCCCCCCACCCGCATAACTTGCTGCATGAACCTGCCCATCCCCGCAGACAGTGCCCTGAGCGGCTTTCACCCTGCCGTCAGTGCCTGGTTCAGCCACACGTTCCCGGCGGTCACCGCCGCCCAGGCCCGGGCGTGGCCGTTGATCCGCCAGCGCCGTTCGACCCTGGTCGCCGCGCCCACCGGCTCCGGCAAAACCCTCACCGCCTTTCTCGCCGTCATCGACGACCTGGTGCACCGCGGTCTGGAAAGCCCCGAAGGCTTGCCCGACGCCACCCTGGTGGTCTACGTCTCGCCGCTCAAGGCGCTGTCCAACGACATCCAGATCAACCTGCAAAACCCGCTGGACGGCATTACCGAGCAATTGCGCGTGATGGGCCTGCCCGAACTGCAGATCACCACGGCCGTGCGCACTGGCGATACACCGCAAAAAGACCGATCGGCAATGCGCAAGACGGCGCCACACATACTGGTGACCACGCCGGAATCCCTGTACGTGCTGCTCGGTTCCGACTCGGGCCGGCAGATGCTCGGCACCGCACAAACTGTAATCGTCGACGAAATCCACGCCATGGCCGCCAGCAAACGCGGCAGTCACCTGGCCCTGAGCCTCGAACGCCTGCAAGCACTCTGCCCTGAGCCGTTGCTGCGCATCGGTCTGTCGGCCACGCAAAAACCCGTCGAAGCCGTCTCGCGCTTCCTGGTGGGTCGCGACCGTCCGTGCGAGATCGTCGACATCGGCCACGCCCGCCCCCGCGACCTGGACATCGAGGTGCCGCCCGTGCCGCTATCGTCGGTGATGGCCAACGATGTCTGGGAACTGGTCTACGACCGCCTCGCCGCCCTCGCCCGGGAACACCGGACCACGCTGATTTTCGTCAACACCCGGCGTCTGGCCGAACGCCTGAGCCGTCATCTGAGCGAACGCCTGGGCAAGGACTCCGTGGCGGCCCACCACGGCAGCCTGGCCAAGGAATTTCGCCTGGATGCCGAGCAGCGGCTCAAGCGCGGCGACCTGCAGGTGCTGATCGCCACGGCGTCGTTGGAACTGGGGATCGACATCGGCGACGTCGACCTGGTGTGCCAGATCGCCTCGCCGCGTTCGATTGCCGGGTTTCTGCAGCGGGTCGGCCGCTCAGGGCACCAGGTCGGCGGCACGCCCAAGGGCCGTTTGTTCGCCACCACCCGCGACGACCTGATCGAATGCGCTGCGCTGCTCGACTGCGTGCGCCGGGGCGAACTCGATACCTTGTTGATCCCGCAAGCGCCGCTGGACGTGCTGGCGCAGCAGATCATCGCCGAGGTCAGTTGCCAGGAGTGGTCGGAGCAGGCGTTGCTGGAGATGCTGCGGCGTGCCTCGCCCTACACCGGGCTCGACGACAAACACTACCAGGCACTGCTGCACATGCTCGCCGAGGGCTACAACGGGCGTCAGGGCATCCGCAGTGCCTACCTGCACCGCGACGCCGTGAGCCGCACCCTGCGCGGTCGCCGTGGTGCAAAGCTGACGGCGGTGACCAGTGGCGGGACCATTCCGGACAACGCCGACTACTGCGTGCTGCTGGAGCCTCAAGGGCTGAACATCGGCAGCGTCAACGAAGACTTCGCGGTGGAAAGCATCGCCGGGGATGTCTTCCAGTTGGGCAATACGTCCTATCGGATCCTGCGGGTGGAAACCGGCAAAGTCCGGGTCGAGGATGCCCAGGGCCAACCGCCGACCATTCCGTTCTGGCTCGGGGAAGCGCCGGGGCGCAGCGCCGAACTGTCCGCTGCGGTGGCGCACTTGCAGGCACAACTCGACGACCTGCTGGGCGTTGCGCCAGGCAACTTGCAGCCAGCGCTCGACTGGCTGACTGACACCTTGGGCCTGAACCTCGCCAGCGCCGGACAACTGGTGGACTACCTGGCCCGCGCGCGACAAACGCTAGGCGCCCTGCCATCACAAGACACGCTGTTGATGGAGCGTTTTTTCGACGAGTCCGGCGGCACCCAACTGGTCATCCACACGCCGTTCGGCAGCCGCATCAACCGCGCCTGGGGTCTGGCCCTGCGCAAGCGTTTCTGTCGCACCTTCAACTTCGAATTGCAGGCCGCCGCCAGCGAAGACGCCATCGTGCTGTCGCTGTCCACCAGCCACAGTTTTGAACTGGACGATGTCTGGCGCTACCTGCACAGCAACAGCGCCGAGCATATCCTGATTCAAGCCGTGCTCGACGCGCCGCTGTTCGGCGTGCGCTGGCGCTGGAATGCCGGGGTGGCCCTGGCGCTGCCGCGCTACAGCGGCGGGCGCAAAGTCCCGCCGCAGATCCAGCGGATGAAAAGCGAAGACCTGATCGCCAGCGTGTTTCCCGACCAGATCGCCTGCGTGGAAAACCTCGCCGGCGAACGGGAGATTCCCGACCATCCGCTGGTGGAGCAAACCCTCGACGATTGCCTGCACGAAGCCATGGACACTGAAAGTTGGCTGGCCCTGTTGCGACGTATGGAACGCGGCGACATTCGCCTGATCAGCCGCGATTTGCCGGCGCCCTCGCCGCTGGCGGCGGAGATTCTCAGCGCCCGGCCTTATACCTTTCTCGACGATGCGCCACTGGAGGAACGTAGAACCCAGGCCGTGCTCAATCGCCGCTGGAGCGATCCGCAATCCACCGACGACCTCGGTGCGCTGGACGCCGAGGCGATTGCCGCCGTGCGCGACGAAGCCTGGCCGGCGCCCTCCGGCGTCGATGAAATGCACGAAGCGTTGATGAGCCTGGCGGGCATCACCGATGCCGAGGCCGGTGCCAATCCGCAGTGGCTCGATTGGCTCACGACCCTGGCCGACAGTGGACGCGCGAGCCGCTTGCAGATCAACGCCGGCCAATCGTTGTGGCTGGCGCTGGAGCGCCTGTCCTGCCTGCGGGCGATTTATCCACAGGCCGAATTGACGCCACCGCTGCAAGCGCTGCCGGACTTCGACGAGGTCTGGGACGCCGACGACGCCACCCTCGAACTGATCCGCGCACGACTCAGTGCCTTCGGGCCGCTGGCGCTCGATCGTATTGCCGAACCACTCGGTTTGCCCGCTGCGCAGGTCAACCAGGCCCTGGCGCAACTGGAACGCGAAGGCTACGTGCTGCGCGGTCGCTTCACCCCGGGCACCGCTGAGGAAGAATGGTGCGAGCGGCATTTGCTGGCGCGGATTCATCGCTACACGGTCAAGCGCCTGCGCCGGGAAATCGAACCAGTGGCGTTGCAGGATTTCATGCGATTCCTGTTCGACTGGCAGCATGTGTCGAGCGCACGCCAGGGCCTGGGCGCGGCAGTTTTGCCGGCCGTTATTGCGCAATTCGAAGGCTACCCCGCCGCCGCTTCCGCCTGGGACAGCGACATCCTGCCGGCGCGGATCAAGGACTACTCGGCGACCTGGCTGGATGAGTTGTGCCGCAGCGGCAGACTGGTGTGGACGCGTCTGACTGCGCACAACAAAAGCGCCAGCAGCGCGCTGCGCAGCACGCCGATTGTGCTGCTGCCGCGCAACCGGGTCGGCCTCTGGAGCGGCTTGACCGAACAGACGCCGGTCAGCGAACTGTCGCCGAAAACGCAAAAGGTCCACGCCGCCCTCAGCCAGCACGGCGCGCTGTTTTTCGACGAGCTGATCCATGAGGCCCATCTGCTGCGCTCGGAGCTGGAAATCGCCCTGCAGGAACTGGTGGGCGCGGGCCTGGTGAACGCCGACAGCTTTGCCGGATTGCGCGCACTGATCACTCCGGTCAGCAAGCGCCAGCCGCGCAACAGTCGGCGCGGGCGCGGGGCATTTATCGGTGGTATGGACGACGCCGGGCGCTGGGCCCTGTTGCGACGCGCACCTGCCGCGTCCGTGGTGGAAAACCGGTGTCCCGCGCCAACGTCGGCCGAAACCCTTGAACACATCGCCATGACCTTGCTACGCCGCTACGGCGTGGTGTTCTGGCGCTTACTGGAACGTGAGGCGGACTGGCTGCCGAGCTGGCGCGAACTGCTGCGCACTTTCCATCGCCTGGAGGCACGGGGCGAGATTCGTGGCGGGCGGTTTGTCAGCGGCCTGGCGGGCGAGCAATTCGCCCTGCCCGAAGCGATTCCATTGCTGCGCGAGGTCCGGCGTCGGCCCCATGACGGCAGCTTGGTCGCGGTGTGCGGGGTCGATCCGTTGAACCTCGCCGGCACGCTGTTGCCCGGCGCGAAAGTCCCGGCGCTGGCGAGCAATCGGCTGGTGTATCGCGATGGTTTGCCGGTGGCTGCCGAGATTGCCGGCAAGCAGCATTTTTGGGGGGAGCTGGATCCGCAGATGGGCGCTGAAATACATAAAAAACTGATTCAACACAGTTATCTGTAGGAGCTGGCATGCCAGCGAAGAAGCCGTCAGGTTCAACATCGATGTTGCCTGACCATGCGCCTTCGCTGGCAAGCCAGCTCCTACAGGGGTGTTGCTATTGGGAGCGAGGCTGATCCGGCATCAACACTGCAGCATGCTCGGGCCCGATCTCCGGTGGTGGTTCGACCGGATGCCTCGGCACCAGCGCCTGCTGTGGATAAGTCTGCGCGAAGTTCACCCACGGACAGTTATCCACAAGCTTTTTCAAACGCTGGTTGAAAGCCCGGCTCACCGCATATTGGCCGCCGGACACCGTGCGGAATTGCGCGGTCAGCACCACTCCGTTGAGGTCCATCTTGTCGACGCCAAATACATCCAGCGGCCCTTGCAGGTTGTAGCGCAGGAACGGGTCGTTGCTGATGGAATGCCCGGCCTCGCGGATCAGTTCGATGGCCTTGTCGACATCGGTGTCGTAGGTCAATTGCACCGAAAAAAACGCATAGGCGAATTGCCGCGACTGGTTGGTCACGGCCTTAATCTGCCCGAACGGCACCGAGTGCACGAAGCCCTTGCCGTCGCGCAGGCGCAAGGTGCGGATGGTCAGGCCTTCGACCGTGCCGGCATGCCCGGAATCGAGCACCACCCAGTCGCCGATGGACAGGGTGTCTTCGATGATGATGAACAGCCCGGTAATCACGTCCTGCACCAGTTGCTGGGAACCGAAACCGATTGCCAGGCCGATCACCCCGGCACCGGCCAGGAAAGGCGCGACGTTGATTCCCAGGTTGGCCATGGTGGTGATCGCGCAAATCACCACCAGGATGATTTTGATCGCGTTGCGCAGCAGCGGCAGGATGGTTTTCACCCGCGTACTCGGCTGGCGCGCCGAGCGCTTGTTGGTCGGTGGTTTCAGGGCCTCCTGAATCGCCGTGTCGAGCACCACCCAGACCATCCAGGTCACCAGCAGGATCAGGCCGATGTGGCTCAGGGAATCACTGATCGCCCGGCCCACGGCATTGCTCACCGCGAATTCGAACAGCGACACACCCCAGATCCGCCCGAGGATATCGATGAACACGATGGCCATGCCAATGCGCAGCAAGGCATGGGACAAATTGAGAAAACGCTCCTTGTAGGCGCCGCTGCGGCGCAGCTCCGCTTCGCTACGCGCCTTGAACAGATGGTGCAGCGTGGTGCTGAGAAACACCGTGGCAATCAGCAACACCGTGGTGAACAAGGCACTGCGCAGCACTCTCTGGTTGTCCGCCCCGGCACCGATCAGGTTGATGATCGAAACCAGTACCATCAACAGAATCGGCCAATACCAGAGCCCGGAAAATATCCGCAAGGTCTCACGCAACGCCGGCTGGCCGAGGCGCTGGGCCAGCGGCAGGATACGGATCACATGGGCTACCGGGCGACGCATGCGGATCACCAGCAAGCCGAAGGATATCGACGCTGCCAAGCCGGTGAACACGGCGATGCTGCTGGTGAGATTGCTGCCCAGTTGATGGGCGATCTGCGGGCTGGTCAGGGCATCGCTCAAGGCCACCAGAAAGCCGATACCGAATAACGGCCGGGGACTTCTCTCGCGAATGATCCGCACCGCCTGGCGCTTGTGGCCGGCATTGAACACCACCACCAGCGACAGCACCAATGACGCAGAAAAAATCCCCGCGCTTGCGGCATAAGCCAGACACAGCGCCAGCACCCGACCGGCCGATACCGGCAAAAACTGGCTGGCATAAATCGTCAGGGGCAGGCTGACCACCGCTGGAAGGGTATAGGGCAATAAGTAACCGAGCAGGGCCTGGCCACGCTCGCGGCTGAGCAGCAGGCGATGCTCGCACAGGCGTTTGGCCAACAATCGCCCGAGTTGCCAAAGACAGACAAACACGGCTGCCCACACGCAGGTCAGTAGCAGGAAATCGCCAGCGACGCTCCAGGGCGAACGGGCCGATGGCTGATTGACCAACTGATCCACTTCATCGACCGCGCGGTCGGCACGCAGGCGCCAGACGTCGACGAGGTTTTGGTCCAGATCAAGCTTGGTCTGGACCTCGTCGATGCTTGAGCTGATGGCCCCCAGTAACCCGCCTTGCACCAGCGGTTCGGGGTGCGCCAGCGGTGTCGCGGTGTTCGCGGTGGCCGGCAGCCCTGGTATCGCGGCGGCTTCCAGTTGTTCGCTGCCCAGCAACAGCAACGCGCCCAGCAGTATCGCGGTCTTGAGCCTGATCAAAGCACCCACTCCTTTGGCTGTGTCTGTAAGGAACTGATCGAGAAATGCCGGGCAAGTTCGGACATTGCCTCTGAATAGCCGGACAGAGACGCCTTATGTGGCGAGGGGGCTTGCCCCCGTTCGGCTGCGAAGCAGTCGTAAACCCATTGCATGCGGTGCATCAGATGAATCCGAGCGGTAGGTTTTGGGGGTGCTTCGCACCCCAACGGGGGCAAGCCCCCTCGCCACAAATATGCATCCGCCCTCGCGATATTTGATCTGCACGCAAATATCAAATGTCCGTACGGGGTGTTTTTCTCGATCGGTTCGACCATCGCCACCAGTCTAGTGCCGAAGGAAAAAGCCGCCAGCGCCACGGTCAGGTCTATGCCGAACCGACTGAGGGTTCTGCCCGCATTATCACGGGCCACTGATAAACCCTGTGGGAGCGAGCCTGCTCCCACAGTTGTTCGGTGGTGTTCAGTAGAAAATCTACCGCCCGTAGCCCCATCGAAACTTTCGTCGCCGCCCCAGAGTCATCCAAGGACAGTAGCCGTCAGGCGGGAGGCGACATGACAGCGAATCACACCGATATTCCCGCACACTCAAACGCAACCGACATGCGGGTACAAGGTTCGTCCGTCATTTGTCGTTTTACGGTACTGACGGTCAATACCCACAAGGGGTTCACTGCGCTCAACCGGCGTTTCATCCTGCCGGAACTGCGTGAAGCGGTGCGCAGTGTGTCTGCCGATGTGGTGTTTTTGCAGGAAGTCCACGGCACCCATGAACAGCACCCCAAGCGTTACACCAATTGGCCGGCGATGCCGCAATACGAATTCCTCGCCGATACCCTGTGGCCGCAGTTCGCCTATGGACGCAATGCGGTGTATCCGACGGGTGATCACGGCAATGCGCTGTTGTCGAAGTTCCAGATCATCCGCCACGACAACCTCGACGTGTCCATCAGCGGCCACGAGAACCGCGGGCTCTTGCACTGTGTGTTGCGCATGCCCGGAGACGGTCAGGAGGTGCATGCGATTTGCGTGCACCTGGGGCTGCGCGAAACCCATCGTACCGCGCAACTGAAGCTGCTCACCCAGCGCCTGGACGCCCTGCCCGGCGACGCCCCGGTGATTGTCGCCGGGGACTTCAACGACTGGCGCCAGCGCGCCGATGCGTTTCTCAAGCCCAGCGGTCTGCATGAAGTCTTCGCCGCGCAGCATGGCAAACCCGCGCGCAGTTTCCCCGCGCGCTTGCCGGCATTGCGCCTGGACCGCATCTACGTGCGCAACCTCAAGGCCAGCCATCCGCAAGTGCTGTCCACTCGGCCCTGGTCGCACCTTTCCGACCACGCCCCGCTGTCGGTGGAGATCGAGCTATGAGCCGGTCGATGGAAAAAACCACGCTGGAACACATCCCCGCTCCGCCCACCCACGAGCTGACAGCGATCGATGTCGAATACGGCTGGCAAGGCAGCAATCGGGTCGAGTTGCTGGAAAATGGCGAGGCATACTTTCCCCGGGTGTTTGCAGCCCTGCGCCGGGCGCAAAGTGAGATCCTGCTGGAAACCTTCATTCTGTTCGAGGACAAGGTCGGCAATGAGCTGCAGCAGATCCTGATCGAAGCCGCTCAACGTGGCGTGCGCACCATCGTCAGCCTCGATGGTTTTGGTTGCGGCGAGCTGAGTACCGGGTTCCTCACCGCGCTGACTGCGGCCGGCGTACACCTGCAAATATTCGACCCGGCACCGAAACGCCTGGGCATCCGCACCAATTGGTTCCGGCGCCTGCACCGCAAGATCGTGGTGGTGGATGGCAGCGTCGCGTTCGTCGGCGGGATCAACTTTTCCGCCGATCATCTGGCCGACTTCGGCCCCGGGGCCAAACAGGATTATTCCGTAGAGGTGCAAGGCCCGGCCGTGGCCGACATCCATCACTTCGCCCTGCTGCAATGCGGTCGCCCGATGCACGCCAAATACTGGTGGCAACGCCGTCGGCAGCGGCGCTCGGAACTGGCCTTCAGCGATCACGATGGCCAGGTACGGCTGGTGTACCGCGACAACGGAGAACACCCGACCGACATCGAAGAGGTTTACCGCCAGGTGTTGCGCCAGGCACAGCGCCGAGCGGTGATCGCCAACGCCTACTTCTTTCCCGGTTTCCGTTTGCTGCGCGAGATCCGCAACGCGGCCCGCCGAGGCGTGGATGTGCGGCTGATCCTGCAGGGCCAGCCAGACATGCGGGTGGCCAGGCTCGCCGCGCGTATGACCTATGACTACCTGCTCAAGTCCGGCGTGAAGATCTACGAATATTGCGACCGCCCGCTGCACGGCAAAGTCGCCCTGGTGGACGAAGACTGGAGCACCGTCGGCTCCAGCAACCTCGACCCATTGAGTCTGTCGTTGAATCTGGAAGCCAACGTGCTGATCCGCGACCAGGCCTTCAATCGTCATCTGTTCGATCGCCTGCAAGACCTCAGCGATAACCATTGCAAAGCCATGCCTCCCGACGTCGCGCCACGAGGGCGTGTCTGGCACATGACCATCGGTTTTCTGGTGTTTCACTTCCTGCGGCATTTTCCGGCGTGGGCCGGTTGGTTGCCGGCGCATAAACCTCGCCTGAAACCCTTCCCCCCCACCAACCGGGAGTGCTGACCATGAACCGCGCTGAGACCCATTCGGCCTCTCCCGGCAAAAGCTCCGGCAAGTTCCATTGGCGTCGCTGGAAACGACCGCTGACGATGCTGTTTTTCTTGATGCTGATCGTGCTGTTCACGACGCTCGCCCAGCGCATCGAGTGGAACGAAGTGTTCGATAACCTGGCCGATTTCAAGGTGCGCACGCTGATCATTGCCTCGGGGCTGACCCTGGTGAGTTTTCTGGTGTACGCCTGCTTCGACCTGATTGGTCGCACCTACATCCGCCAGAACCTGACGTGGAAACAGATCCTGCCCGTGGGAATCATCAGCTACGCCTTCAACCTGAGTCTGAGCGCCTGGGTCGGTGGCATCGCCATGCGTTACCGGTTGTATTCGCGGCTCGGGGTGAGCAAGAGCAACATCGCGAAAATTCTCGGCCTGAGCCTGGCGACCAACTGGTTCGGCTACATGATAATTGCCGGCGCGGTGTTCAGCAGCGGGCTGGTGCACATGCCACCGGGCTGGACACTCAGCAGTAGTGCGCTGCAAGGCGTGGGAGTTTTGTTGTTGCTGCTGAGCACCGGGTACCTGGCGGCGTGTCGGTTTGCCAAACGTCGGGAGTGGGCGACTCGTGGCGTGGAAATTGATCTGCCGTCGCTGCGCATGGCGGTGCTGCAACTGGTCCTGGGGGCATTGAACTGGTCGCTGATGGCGGCGGTGATTTTCACCTTGCTGCCGAGCAAACTGGACTATTCACTGGTATTGGGCGTGCTGTTGATCAGCGCCATCGCCGGAGTCATCACCCACATCCCGGCCGGGCTCGGCGTACTCGAGGCGGTGTTCGTGGCACTGCTGCAACATGAGGTTTCGCGGGGCAGTCTGGTAGCGGGACTGCTGGCCTATCGGGCGATTTATTTCATTTTGCCGCTGTTGATTAGCGTGGTGATGTATTTGCTGGTGGAGGCGAAGGCCAAGTCGCTGCGGATCGAAAAAAAAACCAAATAATTTGTGGTGCTTCCAAGACCGCCATCGCGAACAAGCTCGCTCCCACAGGTTTAGCGGTATACATATATTTTGTGTACGACTCGGACACTGTGGGAGCGGCGGTGCGGCGATCCGACTTGCCAGCGAAGGCGTCCGCAAGCACACCGAAAATCACTGGGATTGAATAATGCTCAACCGCTCCCCCACCACCATCTCGGTAATCCAGTCCACCAGGATCGAGGTATAGGCCTGCTGGGAAATCGGGTCATTCAAGGCATGGTCGGCTCCATCGATGATGCGGTGAGTCAGTGAGTGCGTCTGCTGGCAGGCTGCCCGATAGCTCATGATCGTCGCGTGGGGCACGTACTCGTCGGTCTCGGACTGCACCAGCAGGACATCCCCGGTGAATTGCGAACAGGCATGCAAGGCGCGGTTACTGTCGGCACGTACCAGGGTAGCTCGGTAATCACGTAGATCCAGTTTGTCCAGATCGCGTTTCGGCGTGTGCCATTGCTCGTCGCGATACAACGCCGGTACCCGTAGCGCCAGCCAGCGAACCGGCCTGAGCGAGGTCAGAATCGAAGCCAGATACCCCCCGTAACTGGTGCCGACCACGGCAATCGCCGACGTATCGAGAGCCGGGTGCGCGAGCAATCGGTCATAGGCTGCCAGCAGGTCGCGCAGGTTGTCTTCGCGGGTCACCTGGGACAATGGAATGCCGGTGCCGCCGGTGTGTCCGCGCAGGTCGAACGTCAGGCAGACACAACCCAACGCGGCGATGCCCTTGGCGCGTTCCAGATCCCGCTCCTGACTGCCGCCCCAACCGTGCACGAAGAGCACGCCGGGGACTTTCGATTTTGGGCTCAGAAAAGTCCCGCTCATCTGTTCGTTGTCGATGTCGATCTGAATGGACTCGCTTCTAGCCGTCATAGGATTTAACCGTCACGTACTTGAGGAGAAAGTCACTGGTCTGCGCCGGCCCGCGGTACACCTCGATAGCGTCTGCCGGCAACGGCTGATCGCTGTAGGTTTCCACCGAAGACACACGAATGGCGCACATCCCCGGATCGCTGACGAAACTCTGCAAGGCCGCTACCTCGGCGCTGCTGGCACCGCCCATGCGCCAGGACTGTTCAAGCACGCCACTGCGCTGTTTGCCGTCGCTATCGATGCCCTGAGCGATGTCGTAGTTGCGCCGTGACGCATAGAAACGCGGATAGGCTTCATCCGCGGCGCTGTCGAACACCTGCGCTTGCTTGATAGCCACCCGCACATCATCGGCCAGGTCCAGATTCAGTAAATCGACGTAGCTGCCCTGCACCACCAACAGGTTCGAGCCGCCATACACCTCTTCGCCCCTTGCGTCCTTGGTCAAGTATTGTTCACCGCAGTAACTCAGCACCTTGTCGCCGATGAAACTCTGACCGACGCTGTGGGTGATCACTTGATCCAGGTCCTGCTCCAACACCACGCCTTGCGTGAACAGCGTCTTGGCTTCGGGCCGGGCAAGGACTTCGTCGAACCGGTCGAGGCTGTCGATCACTTCCTGACCCCGCCCGGCGCAGGCGTGAATCGGCTTGAGGCGGATCGGGCCGGTATAGAGCAGATACTTCGCCGCTGGCCGTGCATCCTCCAGCGAGAACACGCTGAGACCGTCGAGCACGACACTGCGCACCCGCTCGGAAAACAACGGCGCCCAGCCTGGCGGTGCATGGGCATGGTGGTTGAGCAATCCATGACTGATGGCTTTGGTGCAGATGAAGTCGTGGTCGACATAACCGCCCCACAAGTCCTCCGGCCCCTTGACCCCCAGTTGCCGGGCAGCCGCAGCGCCCACCAGGGTCTGGGTCGGCAACAGGTAGAGGTCCCGCCCGTCGTGTAATTGCGGGTGGTAACTGCCGCCGTACTTGAGCCCCAAAATCTGCGCCAGCCAGCGGGCCAGCGCACGGTTGGTTTCAACTTCATGCGGTGGCGCGTCGGCGAGCACCGAATGGGCGACCACCAGTTTCTTGCGGGTTGTTGGGGTCATGCATCCCCCGTCAATCGACGCTTGATGAATGTAGCTGAAGGGGTGCAGAGATCAGGCCAAGACCCTGTGCAGGAAAAGAGGTTTTAAATCAGCCCGTTGCGCAAAAAGTGATGGCATGAGGCCTGTTTTATTCTGCACGACGCCCTTTGATATTCCGGCATTTTGCACGACTCCCTGCGGGAGCGAGCCTGCTCCGGGCGGCGTTCCGACGATGAGGCCAGCACCATCAACATTGATGTCGCCTGACATACCGCTATCGCGAGCAGGCTCGCTCCTACACTGGATTTTCGGTGTTCCACCTACCGTGCCGCGGCACCCGGTGTCACCCCGAACCGCGTCCGATAATCACTCGGCGCCAGCCCGGTGATTTTCTTGAATGTCGCGCGAAACGCCCCGGGGTCCTGGTAACCCACGGTCCAGGCGATATGGTCGATGGTGCCGTTGGTGAACTCGAGCATTTCCCGGGCCTTGCCGACTCGCAGATGCTGGCAGTATTCGGTGGGTTTGAGCCCGGTAGCCGCGCGGAAGCGTCGCAGGAAGGTGCGCTCCTCCAGGCCTGCCTTTTCGGCCATCGCCGCCAGCGATACATCGGTCGCCCCGGTACTTTGCAGCCAGTGTTGCACCTTGAGGATCGCCGCATCGCCATGGCTGAGAATCGGCGCAAAATGACTGCCGCACTCGCTGGCGCTGTCGCTATGCTCCACCACCAGAAAACGTGCGGTATTGGTGGCAATGCTCGGTCCCAGCAACCGGTTGACCAGGCGCAAACCCAGTTCGGACCAGGCCATCAGCCCGGCAGTGGTAATCAGATCGCCGTCATCGACAATCGGTGTGTCGGCCTTGAGCCTGATCGCCGGGTAACGTTCGGCGAAGGCTTTGGCCGAGGTCCAGTGAGTGGTGGCGCTACGACCGTCGAGCAGACCGCTTTCAGCCAACAGGATAGAGCCCACGCAAACCCCGCCCAGTGTCGCGCCGCAGGCATGTTGCTCGCGCAACCAGCGGATCACCCCCTGTGGCGCCTGGCCTTCGGAAAAACCGGCGATCGATGGCGGAATCAACACGGCCACCAGGGTACGCTCCGGGCCGGGATGGCTGTCGAAGACCCGAACCAGTGTCTGATCACCCTCGACCTGCCAATGGCTGACCCGCAGCAGTGGCAACTGCGCAGTCTGATACTCGGCGGCGATCCGGTTGGCCACCCCGAACAAGTCCGTCAAGCCATGCACCGCCGCCATCTGCGCGCCTGGATAGATCAGCACACCGAGTTCGGCGATTGCCCTTTCTGCGTCCATTGTCAGTTTTCCCCCTCTTATTGTCGGTGCGGCCAATCCCCGGACCGCCTGCCAGCGCCAATACTTCATTCCACACCAACACACACCTCGAGGAATCAGTCATGGCCAAGCAAGCGCTCATCGTAGTCGATATCCAGAACGACTACTTCCCCCAAGGCAAGTGGCCACTGGTCGGTGCCGACGCCGCCGCAGACAACGCCGCACGCTTGATCAAGGCCTTCCGCGACGCCGGTGATTCGGTGGTGCACATCCGCCACGAATTCACCTCCGAAGAGGCACCTTTTTTCGCCCCGAACTCCGAAGGCGCCAAGCTGCACCCCAAAGTGCTCAACCGTGCCGACGAACCGGTGGTGCTCAAGCACTTCGTCAATTCATTCCGCGAAACCGAGCTGAAATCGATCCTCGACGAGCAAGGCATCAAGGAACTGGTGGTCGTGGGCAGCATGAGCCACATGTGCGTCGACGGCATCACCCGTGCGGCGGCGGACTTTGGCTACACGGTGACCGTGATCCACGACGCCTGCGCCACCCGTGACCTGGAGTTCAATGGCATGACGGTTCCGGCGGCGCAGGTTCATGCGGCGTTCATGGCAGCCCTGGCGTTTGCGTATGCCAGCGTGGTGTCGACCAACGATTTCCTGATAGGAAACCAGAAGGTGTAAACCTTATTCAGGACGAGACAGCAAAAATGAAAGAAGCCCATGGCCTCACATGCCATGGGCTTTTTATTGCCAGTGAGTCTGGACGATCTGCATCGAACGCAATACCGCCAGAACCCTGGAAAGGCACGCCAAAGCCAACAATGACCCTACTCCCAACGCATACGCGGGGGATGTTGCTTTCACCCATGCCACTTTCTGGATAACTCACTGGAAGCCTGAACAATGAACAGCATGAATATCAGCACTGACAGCCTGTCGAAAAAAACGTCCCTCGGACTCACCACCATGGCGATCGGGACCTACGGCATTTACTTCGCCCTCGCCGTTATCTACTTCTGGTTCGGCGGAATGAAATTTACCCACTATGAAGCAGAGGGGCTGGTGCCACTGGTGAGCAATAGCCCCTTCCTGGGATGGGTCTATGACCTTTTCAGTGTCGATCTGTTTTCCAGTTTGCTCGGTGTCCTGGAGATTTCCATCGGCGTTCTGATTGCGGGCCGCCTGCTGTCTCCAAAGCTTTCATTGATCGGAGGCGCCTTGTCTGCCGGGCTGTTTTTCACCACCTTGAGCTTTATGTTCTCGACACCCGGCGTGATTGAGCCCGGCCTTGGTTTCCCGGCCATTACGGTCGCGCCTGGCCAGTTCCTGCTCAAGGACATCGGCTTGCTTGCCGCCTCCCTGTTCGTGGCGGGCCATTCGCTGACCAGACTGGAAACCCCTTGAGCTGACAACTTCATCCGCCGATGGCCTGAATCAGCTCGATGCATTCAGGTCATCGTCATCATCAGCAAGTACGCGGCCCTCAACGGCCAGGGATTTCATCCAGCCACGTGGACTGCAGCCGGTCTTGCGGCGAAACGCACGGGCAAGCGCCGACGGACTTTCATAACCCACCTCATCGGCGATCAGCGTAATCGGCCGCCCTTCCCGCAGGCGCTTCTGCGCCAGACTGATGCGCCAGCTCAAAAGATAATCCAACGGTGTTTGCCCCAGGACCGCGCGAAAATGCACCGCATAAGCGGCGCGGGACATGTTCGACTCATTCGCCAACTCGGCCACTGACCAGGCCCGCTGAGGTTGGTTTTGCATCTGTATCAGTGAGCGCGACAGCCGCACATCGGCCAACCCGGCCATCATGCCGGTGCTCAACTGTTGGTGGTCGAGCAAATGCCGGAACAGCAGAATGATCAACAGCTCAAACAAACGATCAAGCACCGCCTCCCTGCCACAATGCCCGGAGCCAGCTTCATCAAACATCCATCTCAGGGTGTCGGCCAGCAACGGCAGCTCATCCAGAGGCAATACCAGAAGATCGGGGAGCGAAGCAGATATCGGATTACTGGCGCCACCATCGAACAGCATCGACGCACATAACAGATGAGCACCTTCAGTGTCACTGGCGATGAGCTGATGTCGGCTGGGACGCGGCAGGAAAATCAGGCTGGGGCGAGTGAGCAACAACTCACTCCTCCCTGGGCCTTTCAAAGTGACAGAGCCGACCTGCAACAGGTGAATATGACCGCGCTGGTCGGCGCCATCGTAGGACGCCACGCCGCAAAGCATGCCGCTGTAAAACAGGTTCGCGCGCACGCCGAACTGTGACAACAACGTAGACAGACGATCCATAGGGCAACTCTGCACAAGGTCTGGACCAGTCGCAGAGTATCACCGCGCGCTGGCGGCTGGACGGTCCTCGATCCCAGCGAGGAATGCCCTGGTAAAAATGCAAAAAGCCCGGCATCCATAAGGAGGCCGGGCTTTTTTCAGGTTCTATTCTTTGATGAAAGAATCAGAACGGAATATCGTCATCAAAGCTGTCGAAATCCGGAGCCGGCTGAGGAGCAGCCTGCTGCGGAGCTGGGCGCGACTGCTGCGGCGCCGACTGCTGTGGACGCGGTGCCTGCTGGCGCGGAGCGGATTGCTGGTAGTTGTTACCGCCGCCCTGACCCTGCTGATCGCCCTGTGGACGGCCGCCCAGCAGTTGCATGGTGCCTTGCATGTCGACCACGATTTCGGTGGTGTAACGCTTGATACCGTCTTTTTCCCACTCGCGGGTCTGCAGCTTGCCTTCGATGTACACCTGCGAACCTTTACGCAGGTATTCGCCAGCGATTTCCGCAACTTTGCCGAACATCGACACACGGTGCCACTCGGTTTTTTCGACTTTCTGACCGGTTTGCTTGTCGGTCCACTGTTCGCTGGTCGCCAGACTCAAGTTGGTCACGGCATTACCATTCGGCAGGTAACGAACTTCAGGATCCTGGCCGCAAGTGCCGACCAATATGACTTTGTTAACCCCACGGGCCATTACGTTCTCCTAGGCTACGCACGCTGCCCCGTCCGGGTTGTTCACCAGGCTTTCAAGGGTGGTGCGATCCAATAGTTCGGTGTCCAATTTGATGTAAATGGCCGCTTCATCAGCGACTATCACTGCATCTGTTACCCCTACGACCGCCTTCAGGCGCTCGACCAGACCCGCTTCGCGGATCGCCTCGGCCGACAACGGCAAGCGCAGGCTTGTCACGTAGGGAGGTTCTCGCATGGTAACAGCAAAGGCCAGCCAGAGGGCAGCCAGACCGGCGCATCCGAGGAACACAACCGACAGACCGCCATGCTGGAACAGCCAGCCGCCAAGAATGCCACCCAATGCCGACCCGAGGAACTGGCTGGTGGAATAAACCCCCATCGCCGTGCCCTTGCCGCCCGCCGGTGAAACCTTGCTGATCAGCGATGGCAACGAAGCTTCCAGCAGATTGAACGCGGTGAAGAACACCACCGTACCGATCACCAGAGCCCGCAAGCTGTCGCCGAACTGCCAGAAGAATAGCTCAGTGAGCATCAGCGTCACGACGGCGCCGAGTAAAACTCGTTTCATTTTGCGTTTCTTCTCGCCGTAGATAATGAACGGGATCATGGCGAAGAAAGAAATCAGCAGCGCGGTCAGGTACACCCACCAGTGCTGCTCTTTGGGCAGCCCGGCTTTCTCGACCAGCGCCAGTGGCAAGGCGACGAAGCTGGACATCAACATCGCGTGCAACACAAAAATGCCCAGGTCCAGGCGCAGCAGGTCCGGATGCTTGAGGGTCGGGATCAGCGCCTGGCGCGCGACACCGGACTCGCGATGCTGCAACGGGCCGGTGGTGCGCGGCACCATGAACATCACGATCACGATGCCGAACAACGCCATGCCGCCCGTGGCAAGGAACAGCCCGGACAACCCGAAGGCGCGGGTCAGCAGCGGGCCGACCACCATGGCCACCGCAAACGACAGGCCGATGGTCATGCCGATCATGGCCATGGCCTTCGTCCGGTGTTGCTCGCGGGTCAGGTCCGACAGCAAGGCCATGACCGCCGCGGAAATCGCCCCGGCGCCCTGCAGGATCCGCCCGGCAATCACACCCCAGATCGAATCGGCATTGGCTGCCAGCAGACTGCCGAGGGCAAAGACGATCAAGCCCAGGTAAATCACCGGGCGGCGACCGATGCGGTCGGAAATGAACCCGAACGGAATCTGGAAAATCGCCTGGGTCAGGCCATAAGCGCCGATCGCCAGGCCGATCAGGGCCGGCGTGGCTCCGGCCAGATCCATCCCATAGGTCGCCAGTACCGGCAACACCATGAACATGCCAAGCATACGGAAGGCGAACACCAGGGCCAGACCGCTTGCTGCGCGGGTCTCGCTGCCACTCATGCGCTCGCTGTGGGGATCGTGCATGGAAAAACCTCATGTGAACCGGCGGCGATTCTACCAGTCCCATCGATTGGCCGGGTATATCGCGACGCTTTGACGCGCATTGCTGACACACTCTTCATGTAAGACAGTAGCCCACTCGTTTGATAGTGTGCATCCATCCAGTATTTGGCCGTATACTCCTACGTTTTCGACGCCCGCCGAGCGAGGCCACCTTGGACAAGATCCTGATTCGTGGGGCTCGAACCCACAACCTGAAGAACATCGACCTGACCCTGCCACGGGACAAACTGATCGTCATCACCGGCCTGTCCGGCTCCGGCAAGTCGTCCCTGGCTTTCGACACCCTGTACGCCGAAGGTCAGCGCCGCTACGTCGAATCGCTGTCGGCCTACGCCCGGCAGTTCCTGTCGATGATGGAAAAGCCCGACGTCGACACCATCGAAGGCCTGTCGCCGGCGATCTCCATCGAGCAGAAGTCCACCTCGCACAACCCTCGCTCGACGGTCGGCACCATTACCGAAATCTACGACTACCTGCGCCTGCTTTATGCTCGCGTGGGTATTCCGCGTTGCCCGGATCACGACATCCCGCTGGAAGCGCAGACCGTCAGCCAGATGGTCGACCTGGTCCTCGCCGAACCGGAAGGCAGCAAGCTGATGCTGTTGGCTCCAGTCATCCGCGAGCGCAAAGGCGAGCACCTGTCGGTTTTCGAAGAGTTGCGCGCCCAAGGCTTCGTCCGCGCCCGGATCAACGGCAAGCTCTATGAGCTGGACGAAGCACCCAAGCTCGACAAGCAGAAAAAACATACGATCGATGTCGTGGTCGATCGCTTCAAGGTCCGCGCCGACCTGCAACAGCGCCTGGCGGAATCCTTCGAGACCGCGCTGAAATTGGCAGATGGCATCGCCCTGGTGGCGCCGATGGACGACGAGCCCGGTGAAGAGATGATCTTCTCCGCACGCTTCGCCTGCCCGATTTGTGGCCACGCCATCAGCGAGCTTGAGCCAAAACTGTTCTCCTTCAACAACCCGGCCGGCGCATGTCCGACCTGCGATGGCTTGGGGGTGAAGCAGTTCTTCGACATCAAGCGCCTGGTCAACGGCGAACTGACCCTGGCCGAAGGGGCGATTCGTGGCTGGGACCGGCGCAACGTCTATTACTTCCAGATGCTCGGCTCGCTGGCCTCGCACTACAAGTTCAGCCTGGAAGTACCGTTCAACGAACTGCCGGCCGATCAGCAGAAATTCATCCTGCACGGCAGCGGTTCGCAAAACGTCGACTTCAAATACCTGAACGACCGTGGCGACATCGTCAAACGCTCGCATCCGTTCGAAGGCATCGTGCCGAACCTGGAGCGACGCTACCGCGAGACTGAATCGGCATCGGTGCGCGAAGAACTGGCCAAGTTCCTCAGCACCCAGTCATGCCCGGATTGCCGCGGCACCCGTCTGCGGCGTGAGGCGCGTCATGTGTGGGTTGGCGAGAAAACCCTGCCGGCGGTGACCAACCTGCCGATCGGCGATGCGTCCGATTATTTTGGCGGGCTCAAGCTCACCGGCCGGCGTGGCGAAATTGCCGACAAGATCCTCAAGGAAATCCGTGAGCGTTTGCAGTTCCTGGTCAACGTCGGTCTCGACTATCTGTCGCTGGATCGCAGTGCGGACACCCTGTCCGGTGGCGAGGCCCAGCGTATTCGTCTGGCCAGCCAGATTGGCGCCGGCCTGGTGGGCGTCCTGTATATCCTTGATGAACCCTCCATCGGCCTGCATCAGCGCGATAACGACCGGCTGCTGGGCACCCTCAAGCACCTGCGTGATATCGGTAACACAGTGATCGTAGTCGAGCACGACGAAGACGCCATTCGTCTGGCCGACTACGTGGTAGACATCGGCCCGGGCGCTGGCGTGCACGGCGGGCACATCGTCGCTGAAGGCACACCGGCCGAAGTCATGGCGCATCCGGACTCGCTGACGGGCAAATACCTGTCGGGCCGGGTGAAGATCGAAGTCCCGGCCAAACGCACACCGCGCAACAAGAAGCTGACGCTGGCGCTCAAGGGCGCGCGCGGCAACAACCTGCGCAATGTCGACCTGGAGATTCCGATCGGCCTGCTGACTTGCGTGACCGGCGTGTCCGGCTCCGGTAAGTCGACGCTGATCAACAACACCCTGTTCCCGCTGAGCGCCACGGCGCTGAACGGCGCGACCACGCTTGAGGCGGCCGTTCACGACAGCATCAAGGGCCTGGAGCACTTGGACAAAGTCGTCGACATCGACCAGAGCCCGATCGGCCGTACACCGCGTTCCAACCCGGCGACCTACACCGGATTGTTCACCCCGATCCGCGAGTTGTTCGCCGGCGTACCGGAGTCCCGCTCCCGGGGCTACGGGCCGGGGCGCTTCTCCTTCAACGTCAAGGGCGGGCGTTGCGAAGCCTGTCAGGGCGACGGCCTGATCAAGGTCGAGATGCACTTCCTGCCGGACATCTACGTGCCCTGCGACGTGTGCAAGAGCAAGCGTTACAACCGCGAGACCCTGGAGATCAAGTACAAGGGCAAGAGCATCCACGAAACCCTCGAAATGACCATCGAGGAAGCGCGGGTGTTCTTCGATGCCGTACCGGCTCTGGCGCGCAAACTGCAAACGTTGATGGACGTCGGCCTGTCGTACATCAAGCTGGGGCAATCGGCGACCACGCTCTCCGGCGGTGAAGCCCAGCGGGTGAAACTGTCCCGCGAGCTGTCCAAGCGTGATACCGGCAAGACCCTGTACATCCTCGATGAACCCACTACCGGGCTGCACTTCGCGGATATCCAGCAACTGCTGGACGTGTTGCATCGCCTGCGCGACCACGGCAACACGGTGGTAGTGATCGAACACAACCTGGACGTGATCAAGACCGCTGACTGGCTGGTGGACCTGGGTCCGGAGGGTGGTTCCAAGGGCGGGCAGATCATTGCCGTCGGCACGCCGGAGGAAGTGTCAGAGATGAAGCAATCTCATACCGGTTACTACCTCAAGCCGCTGCTGGAACGCGATCGGGCTTAACCGCGCCCCATGAAAAAGCCCCTGTCACTTCATCAGTGACAGGGGCTTTTTTGTATCTGTAGGAGCGAGCTTGCTCCGGGCGGCGTTCCGACGAAGGTCGTAAACGATAACGCAGCGCCTTCAGATTTTTCGCGAGCAAGCTCGCTCCTACAAAAGACGTTGGGGCTTCCCCTATGCAATCAGGTGTGGGATTGCAGGTAGTTCTCAAGCCCGATCAACTTGATCAGACCCAACTGCTTCTCGAGCCAGTAGGTGTGATCTTCTTCGGTGTCATGCAATTGAACCCGCAGCATTTCGCGGCTGACATAGTCCTTGTGCTGCTCGCAGAGCGAGATGCCCTTGCACAGCGCAGCACGGACCTTGTATTCCAAGCGCAAATCCGCTTCGAGCATCTCGGTCACCGTGGTGCCGACATCGAGATCGTCCGGACGCATGCGCGGCGTGCCTTCGAGCATCAGAATCCGGCGCATCAGGGCATCAGCGTGCCCTGCTTCCTCTTCCATCTCGTGATTGATTCGTTCGTAGAGCTTGGTGAAACCCCAGTCCTCATACATCCGCGAGTGGACGAAATATTGATCACGCGCGGCCAGTTCGCCGGTCAGCAACGTGTTGAGGTAATCGATCACATCCGGGTGGCCTTGCATCGCCCTACATCTCCCTGCTTGAAAGTTGTAGTTTGAACCAACATGCCCTTATCGTCACTCGAAAGACGCAATAAAAGCGAAGACATTCTGAGAAAACCAGCCTAAATAACGCAAAAAACCGCCCTAACGAGGGCGGTTCTGCTTCTCATTTAGACTTCGTTAAGCTGTACGTTGAGCAGTTTTGCGATTGCTTCTCCATACGCAGGGTCAGCCTTGTAGAAATGTTGCAGCTGGCGATCGACCACATCGCTCGACACACCCGCCATCGCACCGGCGATGTTGCTGACCAGCAATGATTTCTGCTCTTCAGACATCAAGCGGAACAACGCGCCAGCGTGACTGTAGTAATCAGTATCTTCACGATGATCGTAACGATCGGCTGCACCACTGAGGGCCAACGCGGGCTCTGCATAACGAGGCGCCTGCTTCGGCGACTCGACGTAGCTGTTCGGCTCATAGTTCGGCGTCGCACCGCCATTGCTGCCAAAAGCCATCGAACCATCGCGCTGGTAAGTGTTGACCGGACTCCGTGGAGCGTTGACGGGCAACTGCTGGTGATTGGTGCCGACACGGTAGCGATGAGCGTCCGCGTAGGCGAAGACCCGACCTTGCAGCATACGATCCGGCGACAGACCAACGCCTGGAACCATATTGCTGGGACCAAACGCCGCTTGCTCGACTTCCGCGAAGTAGTTCTGCGGATTGCGATTGAGCTCCAGCTCTCCGACTTCAATCAGTGGAAACTCTTTCTGCGACCAGGTTTTGGTGACATCAAACGGGTTCTCGTAGTGCGCTGCCGCCTGGGCCTCGCTCATGATCTGAATGCATACGCGCCATTTCGGGAAATCACCCTGCTCGATGGCATTGAACAGGTCGCGCTGAGCGTAATCCGGATCAGTACCCGCCAGGCGCGCAGCTTCAGCAGGAGCAAGGTTCTTGATCCCCTGCTTGGTCTTGTAGTGCCACTTCACCCAGTGGCGCTCACCTTGAGCGTTGATGAGGCTGTAGGTGTGGCTGCCAAAGCCGTGCATGTGGCGGTATCCATCCGGGATACCCCGGTCGGAGAACAGGATGGTGACCTGGTGCAGCGCCTCGGGCGAATGCGACCAGAAGTCCCACATCATCTGGGCACTTTTCAGGTTGCTTTGCGGCAAACGCTTCTGGGTGTGGATAAAGTCCGGAAACTTCAGTGGATCGCGAATGAAGAACACGGGGGTGTTATTGCCAACGATGTCCCAGTTGCCTTCCTCGGTGTAAAACTTCAAGGCAAAACCGCGCGGATCACGCTCGGTATCGGCCGAACCACGCTCACCACCCACGGTGGAAAACCGGAGGAAAGTCGGGGTTTGCTTGCCGACTGCCTCAAACAGCTTCGCGCTGGTGTATTGAGTGATATCGCGCGTCACGGTAAACGTACCGTAGGCACCCGAGCCTTTGGCGTGTACACGGCGCTCAGGGATGTTTTCACGGTTGAAGTGGGCAAGCTTCTCGATCAGATGAAAATCGTCGAGCAGCAGCGGGCCACGAGGGCCGGCGGAACGGGAATTCTGGTTATCGGCAACAGGAGCGCCACTGGCGGTGGTAAGCGTTTTGTTTTGGCTCATGCGATCTTCCTTCCTCTGTCGGTCTTGAACTGCCGGCTATCGGCTGAGAGGGAGTATTGATCATCAATATGACAGCTACAAATTCATTAACTTGCAGACATCGATAGAAAAAAACTAATGATCATCCCCATCACATAATGACAATGTGGACGAAGGAGACGCTTGTACAAACGGCGCGTTTCTTACAGGCACAAAAAACCGGGCACTAGGCCCGGTTCTTTGTTTCAGACTGACGTCTTACTCGGCAGATACAGCTTCGCCAGCAGTAGCACGATCAACCAACTCGACGTACGCCATAGGCGCGTTGTCGCCAGCGCGGAAACCGCACTTGAGGATGCGCAGGTAGCCACCCTCACGGGTAGCGTAACGCTTGCCCAGGTCGTTGAAGAGCTTACCAACGATAGCTTTCGAACGAGTACGGTCGAAAGCCAGACGGCGGTTAGCAACGCTATCTGTCTTGGCCAAAGTGATCAGCGGCTCGGCAACGCGGCGCAGTTCTTTAGCTTTTGGCAGAGTAGTTTTGATCAGCTCGTGCTCGAACAGCGACACCGCCATGTTTTGGAACATGGCCTTGCGGTGCGAGCTGGTGCGGCTCAGGTGACGACCACTTTTACGATGACGCATGGTTCATTCCTTACCAAACACTACGTTCGGTGATTACGACGATCAGGCAGTCGCCTTGTCGTCCTTCTTAAGACTTGCAGGCGGCCAGTTGTCGAGGCGCATGCCGAGGGACAGACCGCGGGAGGCCAGAACGTCCTTGATTTCAGTCAAGGATTTCTTGCCCAGGTTCGGAGTCTTCAACAGCTCTACTTCGGTACGCTGAATCAGGTCGCCGATGTAGTAGATGTTTTCCGCCTTAAGGCAGTTAGCCGAACGTACAGTCAGTTCCAGATCGTCAACCGGGCGAAGCAGGATCGGATCGATCTCGTCTTCCTGCTCGACAACCACTGGCTCACTGTCACCCTTGAGGTCGACGAACGCAGCCAACTGCTGTTGCAGGATGGTTGCAGCGCGGCGAATTGCCTCTTCAGGATCCAGAGTACCGTTGGTTTCCAGATCAATAACCAGCTTGTCCAGGTTAGTACGCTGCTCGACACGGGCGTTTTCCACCACGTAAGCGATACGGCGAACCGGGCTGAACGAAGAGTCAAGCTGCAAGCGACCGATGCTGCGGCTTTCGTCTTCATCGCTCTGACGCGAGTCTGCCGGTTCATAACCACGACCACGAGCTACTACGAGCTTCATGTTCAGGGCGCCGTTAGACGCCAGGTTAGCGATTACGTGATCGGGATTAACGATCTCGACATCATGATCCAGCTGAATATCGGCAGCGGTAACCACCCCCGAACCCTTCTTCGACAAGGTCAGCGTAACTTCGTCACGACCGTGCAGCTTGATAGCCAGACCTTTAAGGTTCAACAGGATTTCAATGACGTCTTCCTGTACACCTTCGATGGCGCTGTACTCGTGGAGCACACCGTCAATCTCGGCCTCGACTACTGCACAGCCGGGCATTGAGGACAACAGGATGCGGCGCAGCGCGTTGCCCAGGGTATGGCCAAAACCACGCTCGAGAGGCTCGAGAGTGATCTTGGCGCGGGTTGGACTGACAACCTGCACATCAATGTGGCGGGGTGTCAGGAACTCATTTACCGAAATCTGCATGGATGCACCTATTTTCTAGCCCTTACTTGGAGTAGAGCTCGACAATCAGGCTTTCGTTGATGTCGGCGGACAGATCACTGCGAGCTGGAACGTTCTTGAAAACGCCCGACTTCTTCTCAGTGTCTACTTCTACCCATTCTACGCGGCCACGTTGGGCACACAGATCGAGAGCTTGGACAATGCGAAGTTGATTTTTTGCTTTCTCGCGAACAGCGACCACGTCACCAGCACGAACCTGGTAGGACGGAACGTTAACGGTCTGACCGTTTACGCTGATCGACTTGTGCGATACCAGCTGACGGGATTCGGCACGAGTCGAACCAAAGCCCATACGGTATACAACGTTGTCCAGACGGCATTCGAGCAGCTGCAGCAGGTTTTCACCGGTTGCACCTTTCTTGCCAGCAGCTTCTTTGTAGTAGCCGCTGAATTGACGCTCGAGAACGCCGTAGATACGACGGACCTTCTGCTTTTCACGCAGTTGGGTGCCGTAGTCGGACTGGCGACCGCGGCGTTGGCCGTGGATACCAGGTGCTGCTTCAATATTGCACTTCGATTCGATCGCGCGCACGCCGCTCTTCAGGAAGAGATCGGTGCCTTCGCGACGAGCGAGTTTGCATTTTGGACCAATGTAACGAGCCATTCTTTACAATCTCCTGGATTACACGCGGCGCTTCTTCGGCGGACGGCACCCGTTGTGCGGGATTGGCGTCACGTCGGTGATGCTGGCGATCTTATAGCCACAGCCGTTCAAAGCACGGACAGCAGACTCACGACCTGGACCTGGACCTTTGACGTTAACGTCGAGGTTTTTCAGGCCGTATTCCAGCGCAGCTTGACCAGCACGTTCAGCAGCTACTTGAGCAGCAAACGGGGTGGACTTGCGGGAACCGCGGAAACCCGAACCACCGGAGGTAGCCCAAGAAAGCGCGTTACCTTGACGGTCGGTGATGGTCACGATGGTGTTGTTAAAAGATGCATGGATGTGGGCGATGCCATCAACCACTGTCTTTTTAACTTTTTTACGAGGACGAGCAGCAGGTTTTGCCATGATAATTTTCCTGTCGATTCGCTGGGGCGATTACTTGCGGATCGGCTTACGCGGACCTTTACGGGTACGCGCGTTGGTCTTGGTACGCTGACCGCGTACTGGAAGACCGCGACGATGACGCAGACCGCGATAGCAACCGAGGTCCATCAAGCGCTTGATTTTCATGTTGATTTCGCGACGCAGGTCACCTTCAGTGGTGAACTTCGCCACTTCGCCACGCAGCTGTTCAATTTGCTCGTCGCTCAGATCTTTGATCTTTGCTGCTGGGTTTACCCCAGTCTCTGCACAAATTTTCTGTGCAGTAGTGCGACCAACACCATAGATGTAGGTCAGCGAGATAACAGTATGCTTGTTATCTGGAATGTTAACGCCTGCAATACGGGCCATTCAGTGGGACTCCAATTGACAGCTACCTACGCCCCGGAAGCCAAGAAATAGGGCGCGAGATAATATCGCTGTAATAACAAATAATCAACCCGGCAGCGCACTAGCTGCCGGGCTTGAAGCACAATCACACTCAGCCTTGGCGCTGTTTGTGACGCGGTTCCGCGCTGCAAATTACTCGAACAACACCTTCGCGGCGAATAATCTTGCAGTTACGGCACAGCTTTTTCACCGATGCACGAACTTTCATCACCAACTCCTCGAACCTTATGGGTCAGCGCAGCATGCCGCTGCCGTAACCCTTCAGGTTGGCTTTCTTCATCAGGGATTCGTACTGGTGCGAAACGAGGTGCGATTGTACTTGGGACATGAAGTCCATCACAACCACGACGACGATCAGCAACGAGGTCCCGCCAAGGTAGAACGGTACGTTGGCTGCAACCACCAGGAACTGGGGCAACAGGCAGACGGCCGTCATGTAAAGAGCACCGAACATGGTCAAGCGAGTCAGAACGCCATCAATGTAGCGCGCAGACTGCTCACCTGGACGGATGCCCGGAATAAAGGCACCGGACTTCTTCAGGTTTTCCGCTACGTCTTTCGGATTGAACATCAACGCCGTATAGAAGAAGCAGAAGAAAATAATCCCTGCACTAAACAGCAGAATATTCAACGGCTGACCAGGAGCGATCGACTGCGAGATGTCCTGCAACCAGCCCATACCTTCAGACTGACCGAACCAGGCACCCAACGAAGCCGGGAACAGCAAAATGCTGCTCGCGAAAATAGCCGGAATAACACCGGCCATGTTCACCTTCAGCGGCAAGTGGCTGGTCTGCGCAGCGAAGACCTTGCGGCCCTGCTGACGCTTGGCGTAATGAACAGCGATACGACGCTGACCACGCTCAATGAACACCACGAAACCGATAATCGCTACTGCCAGCAAACCGATGGCAACCAGGGCGAAGATGTTGATATCACCCTGACGTGCAGACTCGAAAGACTGCCCGATCGCTCTCGGAAGACCGGCGACGATACCCGAAAAAATCAACATCGAGATACCGTTGCCAACACCACGCTCAGTAATCTGCTCACCCAGCCACATCATGAACATCGCACCAGCCACAAACGTGGATACCGCGACGAAATGGAAGCCAAAGTCACCAGTGAACGCAACGCCCTGCCCCGCCAGGCCAATGGACATGCCAATGGCCTGGACGAGAGCGAGGACGACAGTGCCGTAGCGGGTGTACTGGCTGATCTTGCGACGGCCAGCTTCACCTTCCTTCTTCAACTGCTCCAGCTGCGGGCTGACGGCGGTCATCAGCTGCATGATGATCGATGCCGAGATGTACGGCATGATCCCCAGTGCAAAAATGCTCATCCGTTCCAGCGCGCCGCCGGAAAACATGTTGAACAAGCTAAGAATGGTCCCCTCATTCTGTCGAAACAGGTCCGCGAGTCGGTCCGGGTTGATACCTGGAACCGGGATGTGTGCGCCTATTCGGTAGACGATAATCGCCAGGAACAGAAAACGCAGACGAGCCCAGAGTTCAGACATACCGCCTTTGCCGAGCGCAGAGAGAGCACCTTGCTTAGCCATTTATTCCTCGAACTTGCCGCCAGCTGCTTCGATAGCCGCACGCGCACCTTTGGTGGCGCCGATTCCCTTGCCGATAGTGACAGCGCGAGTCACTTCACCGGACAGCATGATTTTCACACGCTGTACGTTGACGTTGATCACGTTGGCATCTTTCAGGGACTGCACGGTGACGATGTCGCCTTCCACTTTAGCCAGCTCGGACAGACGCACTTCTGCGCGGTCCATGGCTTTCAGGGAAACGAAACCGAACTTCGGCAGGCGACGATGCAGCGGCTGTTGACCGCCTTCAAAGCCTGGAGCAATGGTGCCACCGGAGCGGGAGGTCTGACCTTTGTGACCACGGCCACCAGTCTTACCCAAACCGCTACCGATACCACGGCCCGGACGATGCTTTTCGCGACGGGAACCCGGCGCTGGACTCAGATCATTGAGTTTCATCGATTAACCCTCGACACGCAGCATGTAGTAAGCCTTGTTGATCATCCCGCGATTCTCGGGAGTATCCAGGACTTCTACAGTGTGACCGATGCGACGCAGACCCAGACCCTTAACGCACAGTTTGTGGTTAGGGATGCGGCCGGTCATGCTTTTGATCAGCGTTACTTTTACGGTAGCCATGATCAGAAGATCTCCTTGACGCTTTTGCCACGCTTGGCGGCAATGGATTCAGGAGACTGCATTGCTTTCAAACCCTTGAAAGTGGCGTGAACCACGTTTACCGGGTTAGTCGAGCCGTAGCACTTGGCCAGAACGTTCTGAACGCCAGCAACTTCGAGGACAGCACGCATAGCGCCGCCAGCGATGATACCGGTACCTTCAGAAGCAGGCTGCATGTACACCTTCGAAGCGCCGTGAGCGGACTTCATTGCGTACTGCAGAGTGGTGCCGTTCAGATCAACCTGGATCATGTTGCGGCGAGCAGCTTCCATTGCCTTCTGGATCGCAGCAGGCACTTCACGCGACTTGCCACGGCCGAAGCCAACACGGCCCTTACCATCACCAACCACGGTCAACGCGGTGAAAGTGAAGATACGGCCGCCTTTAACGGTTTTGGCTACGCGGTTAACTTGAACCAGCTTCTCGATGTAGCCTTCGTCGCGCTTTTGGTCGTTATTTGACATAACTTAGAACTCCAGCCCAGCTTCACGAGCAGCATCAGCCAGCGCTTTAACGCGGCCGTGGTACTTGAAGCCAGAGCGGTCGAAAGCCACTTGCGAGACGCCAGCGGCCTTAGCACGCGTAGCGACCAGCTGGCCAACCTTAGTGGCCGCGTCGATGTTGCCGGTGGCACCATCACGCAGTTCTTTATCCAAAGTCGAGGCGCTTGCCAGGACTTTGTTGCCGTCGGCCGAAATGACCTGGGCGTAGATGTGCTGCGAAGAGCGGAACACGCAGAGACGCACGACTTCGAGTTCGTGCATTTTCAGGCGTGCTTTGCGAGCGCGACGCAGTCGAGTAACTTTTTTGTCGGTCATTTGCTATGCCCTACTTCTTCTTGGCTTCTTTACGACGGACGACTTCGTCCGCGTAGCGCACACCTTTGCCTTTGTACGGCTCTGGTGGACGGAAGTCGCGGATCTCGGCGGCCACTTGACCTACCAGCTGCTTGTCGATGCCCTTGATCAGGATATCGGTCTGGCTAGGAGTCTCAGCGGTGATGCCTTCCGGCAGTTCGTAATCCACTGGGTGCGAGAAGCCAAGAGCCAGGTTCAGCACTGTGCCTTTTGCTTGCGCTTTGTAACCAACACCGACCAGCTGGAGCTTGCGCTCGAAGCCTTGGCTTACGCCTTGGACCATGTTGTTTACCAACGCACGAGTGGTACCAGCCATTGCGCGAGTCTGTTGATCGCCATTGCGAGCAGCGAAACGCAGCTCACCGGCTTCTTCAACGATCTCAACGGACGAATGGATGTTCAGTTCAAGAGTACCCTTGGCACCCTTCACCGAAAGCTGTTGGCCTGCGAATTTTACTTCGACGCCGGCTGGCAGCTTAACGGGGTTCTTAGCGACGCGTGACATGCTTATCCCCCCTTAGAACACAGTGCAAAGAACTTCGCCGCCGACACCGGCAGCGCGCGCAGCACGATCAGTCATCACACCCTTGTTGGTGGAGACGATAGACACACCGAGACCGCCACGAACTTTTGGCAGATCATCGACGGACTTGTACTGACGCAGGCCTGGACGGCTAACGCGCTTCACTTCTTCGATAACCGGACGGCCTTCGAAGTACTTCAGCTCGATGGACAGCAGTGGTTTGATTTCGCTGCTGATCTGATAACCCGCAATGTAACCTTCGTCCTTCAGGACTTTGGCAACAGCTACCTTCAACGTGGAAGATGGCATGCTTACGACGGACTTTTCAGCCATCTGGGCATTACGGATACGAGTTAGCATGTCCGCTAACGGGTCCTGCATACTCATGGGCTAGACGCTCCTAATACAAAAAAATTAGCCTTGCGGCTATTACGTGTCGCCGAGAATCTCCGAGCATGAAAAACACGGGCTCAGGCGAGCCGGGTATTCTAGACACACCCCGGAAATGAATCAAGCCCCAAAAGGGGCTTGATCCAGATTCAAGGCCACCGATGGTCAGGATCTTGCGATCCTGGACACCGAGACTTTGACAGTACTTACCAGCTGGCTTTAACCAGACCCGGTACGTCACCACGCATGGCAGCTTCACGCAGCTTGTTACGGCCGAGGCCGAACTTGCGGTAAACGCCGTGTGGACGACCGGTCAGGCGGCAGCGGTTACGCATGCGCGAAGCGCTTGCGTCACGTGGCTGCTTCTGCAGGGCTACTGTAGCTTCCCAACGCGCTTCTGGACTTGCGTTCAGATCAACGATGATAGCTTTCAGTGCTGCACGCTTCTTGGCGTACTTGGCAACCGTGAGCTGACGCTTCAGCTCGCGGTTTTTCATGCTCATCTTGGCCATGGTCCTACTCCAATCAGTTGCGGAACGGGAATTTGAACGCACGCAGCAGAGCGCGGCCTTCATCATCGTTCTTGGCAGTGGTGGTCAGGGTGATGTCCAGACCGCGGAGAGCATCGATCTTGTCGTAGTCGATTTCCGGGAAGATGATCTGCTCTTTCACGCCCATGCTGTAGTTGCCACGACCATCGAAGGACTTGGCATTCAGGCCGCGGAAGTCGCGAACCCGAGGCAGGGAGATCGACAGCAGACGATCCAGGAACTCGTACATACGCTCACGGCGCAGGGTCACTTTGACGCCGATCGGCCAACCTTCACGGACTTTAAAGCCAGCGATGGATTTGCGAGCGTAGGTCACAACGACTTTCTGGCCGGTGATCTTTTCCAGGTCGGCAACAGCGTGCTCGATGACTTTTTTGTCGCCGATCGCTTCGCCCAGACCCATGTTCAGGGTGATTTTGGTAACGCGCGGAACTTCCATCACGTTCGAAAGCTTAAGTTCTTCCTTAAGTTTCGGAGCGATTTCCTTCCGGTAAATCTCTTTTAGTCGTGCCATGGTCTCATCTACCTAGCAGTGTTCAAGCATCAACCGCTTTTTGGGTCGACTTGAAGACACGAATTTTCTTGCCGTCTTCTACTTTGAAACCAACGCGGTCAGCCTTGTTGGTTTCGCCGTTGAAAATGGCGACGTTAGAAGCATCCAGCGGAGCTTCTTTTTCGACGATACCGCCCTGTACGCCCGACATCGGGTTAGGCTTGGTATGACGCTTGACCAGGTTCAGACCGCCAATAACCAAACGGTTGTTAGCGAGAACCTTAAGCACCTTACCGCGCTTACCTTTGTCTTTGCCGGCGATCACGATGATCTCGTCGTCACGACGAATCTTTTGCATGTCGGATCTCCTTACAGCACTTCTGGGGCGAGCGAGACGATCTTCATGAACTTCTCAGTACGAAGTTCACGGGTCACTGGCCCAAAGATACGGGTGCCGATCGGCTCTTGCTTGTTGTTCAGAAGAACAGCAGCGTTGCCATCAAAGCGGATAATGGAGCCATCAGCACGACGTACGCCGTGACGAGTGCGGACTACAACAGCAGTCATCACTTGGCCTTTTTTCACTTTACCGCGAGGAATTGCTTCCTTCACGGTAACCTTGATGATGTCACCGATACCAGCGTAACGACGATGGGAGCCACCCAGCACCTTGATGCACATAACACGGCGAGCGCCGCTGTTATCGGCCACATCGAGCATGGATTGAGTCTGAATCATATAATTTCTCCGACCCCTAGTCCTTAGACTTCCACAGCGCGTTCGAGAACATCAACCAACGCCCAAGACTTGGTCTTGGCCAAAGGACGAGTTTCACGAATAGTGACTTTGTCGCCGATGTGGCACTGATTGGTTTCGTCGTGCGCGTGCAGCTTAGTCGAACGCTTAACGTATTTACCGTAGATCGGGTGCTTAACGCGACGCTCGATCAGAACGGTGATGGTTTTGTCCATCTTGTCGCTGACAACACGGCCAGTCAGCGTACGGACAGTTTTTTCGGCTTCAGCCATGATTACTTACCTGCCTGCTGGTTGAGCACAGTCTTCACGCGAGCGATGTCACGCTTAACTTGCGAGAGCAGATGAGACTGCCCCAACTGGCCAGTTGCTTTCTGCATACGCAGATTGAACTGGTCGCGCAGCAAGCCGAGCAGTTGCTCGTTCAGCTGCTGTGCGGATTTTTCACGAAGTTCATTCGCTTTCATCACATCACCGTCCGTTTAACAAAGGCGGTGGCGAGCGGCAGCTTTGCAGCAGCCAGGGCAAAAGCCTCACGCGCCAGCTCTTCAGTTACACCCTCGATTTCATACAGGACTTTGCCTGGCTGAATCTGGGCTACCCAGTATTCCACGTTACCCTTACCTTTACCCATCCGAACCTCGAGAGGTTTTTTGGAGATCGGCTTGTCCGGGAATACACGGATCCAGATCTTGCCGCCACGTTTAACGTGACGGGTCAGTGCACGACGCGCTGACTCGATCTGACGAGCGGTGAGACGACCACGAGCTACAGACTTCAGCGCGAACTCGCCGAAGCTGACTTTGCTACCGCGCTGAGCCAGACCACGGTTGTGGCCTGTCATCTGCTTGCGGAACTTCGTACGCTTTGGTTGCAACATTTGGCGTACCCCTTACTTAGCAGCTTTTTTACGAGGCGCTGGTGCTTGTGGTTTCAGTTCTTCTTGGCGACCACCAATTACTTCGCCTTTGAAGATCCAAACCTTTACACCGATCACACCGTAAGTGGTGTGAGCTTCGTAGTTGGCATAGTCGATGTCGGCACGCAGGGTGTGCAATGGCACACGACCTTCGCGATACCATTCAGTACGTGCGATTTCAGCACCGCCGAGACGACCGCTCACTTGGATTTTGATGCCTTTGGCACCAATGCGCATGGCGTTCTGTACAGCGCGCTTCATAGCGCGACGGAACATTACACGACGCTCCAGCTGCTGAGCTACGCTCTGCGCAACCAGCATACCGTCGAGCTCCGGCTTGCGGATCTCTTCGATATTGATGTGCACAGGCACACCCATTTGCTTGGTCAGGTCCTGACGCAGTTTCTCAACATCTTCACCTTTCTTCCCGATAACGATACCTGGACGAGCGGTGTGGATGGTGATACGTGCAGTTTGGGCCGGACGATGGATATCGATACGGCTTACGGACGCGCTTTTTAGTTTGTCTTGGAGATACTCACGCACCTTCAGATCTGCGAGCAAATAGTCCGCATAAGTCCGACCGTCTGCGTACCAGACGGAGGTGTGCTCCTTGACGATTCCCAGGCGAATGCCAATGGGATGTACTTTCTGACCCATCTCTTCGACTCCGTTACTTGTCAGCAACCTTGACAGTGATATGGCAAGACCGCTTGACGATGCGATCAGCACGGCCTTTGGCACGTGGCATGATGCGCTTCAGCGAACGCCCTTCGTTGACGAAAACGGTGCTGACCTTCAGGTCATCAACGTCTGCGCCTTCGTTATGCTCGGCGTTGGCTACGGCCGACTCCAGCACTTTCTTCATGATCTCGGCGGCTTTCTTACTGCTGAAAGCCAACAGGTTGAGCGCTTCGCCCACCTTCTTCCCGCGGATCTGGTCGGCGACCAAGCGGGCTTTCTGGGCGGAGATTCGAGCGCCCGACAACTTAGCGGCTACTTCCATTTCCTAACCCCTTAACGCTTGGCTTTCTTGTCTGCCACGTGCCCGCGATAAGTGCGGGTACCGGCGAACTCGCCCAGTTTGTGGCCGACCATGTCTTCGTTCACGAGAACTGGGACGTGCTGACGACCGTTGTGTACTGCGATGGTCAGACCGACCATTTGTGGCAGGATCATCGAACGACGCGACCAGGTTTTCACCGGTTTGCGATCGTTCTTTTCCGCCGCCACTTCGATCTTCTTCAGTAGGTGAAGATCGATAAAAGGACCTTTTTTCAGAGAACGTGGCACTGTCGTATCCCTCTATTTACTTGCGACGACGGACGATCATTTTGTCGGTACGCTTATTACCACGAGTCTTCGCGCCCTTAGTCGGGAAGCCCCATGGCGATACCGGATGACGACCACCAGAGGTACGACCTTCACCACCACCATGTGGGTGGTCAACCGGGTTCATGGCAACACCACGAACGGTTGGGCGAACGCCACGCCAGCGTTTGGCACCAGCTTTACCCAGCGAACGCAAGCTGTGCTCGGAGTTCGAGACTTCGCCCAGGGTCGCACGGCATTCAGCCAGGACTTTACGCATTTCACCGGAACGCAGACGCAGGGTCACGTAAACGCCTTCACGAGCGATCAGCTGAGCCGAAGCACCAGCGGAACGAGCGATCTGTGCGCCTTTACCCGGCTTCAGTTCGATGCCGTGTACGGTGGAACCGACTGGAATGTTGCGCAGTTGCAGAGCGTTGCCTGGCTTGATTGGAGCCAGTGCGCCTGCGATCAGCTGGTCGCCAGCACTCACGCCTTTAGGGGCGATGATGTAGCGGCGCTCGCCGTCTGCGTAGCACAGCAGTGCGATGTGAGCAGTACGGTTTGGATCGTATTCGATACGCTCGACAGTGGCGACGATGCCATCTTTGTCGTTGCGACGGAAATCGACCATACGATAATGCTGCTTATGACCACCACCGATATGACGGGTAGTAATACGGCCATTGTTGTTACGACCACCAGTCTTCGATTTTTTCTCGAGCAGCGGTGCGTGAGGAGTGCCTTTATGCAGCTCCTGGTTGACCACCTTGACCACAAAACGGCGGCCAGGGGAAGTCGGTTTGCATTTAACGATTGCCATGATGCACCCCTTCCTTACTCAGCACTGCTGCTGAAATCGAGATCTTGGCCTGGCTGAAGGGAGATAACTGCCTTCTTCCAGTCATTACGCTTGCCCAGACCGCGAGCAGTGCGCTTGCTCTTACCCAGAACATTCAGGGTAGTAACACGCTCTACTTTCACGCTGAACAGGCTTTCGACGGCCTTCTTGATTTCCAGCTTGGTTGCATCAGTAGCAACCTTGAAAACGAACTGGCCTTTCTTGTCTGCCAGAACCGTAGCCTTCTCGGAAACGTGCGGGCCAAGCAGAACTTTAAATACGCGTTCCTGGTTCATCCCAGCAGCTCCTCGAATTTCTTCACGGCCGACACGGTGATCAACACCTTGTCGTATGCGATCAGACTAACTGGATCGGAACCTTGCACGTCACGCACATCAACGTGTGGCAGGTTACGAGCAGCCAGGTACAGGTTCTGATCAACAGCGTCCGACACGATCAGAACGTCGGTCAGGCTCATGTTGTTCAGCTTGCCCAGCAGGTCTTTGGTTTTCGGCGTTTCAACGGCGAAATCCTGAACCACGACCAGACGATCAGTACGCACCAGCTCAGCAAGGATGGAACGCATTGCTGCGCGATACATCTTCTTGTTCAGCTTCTGGGAGTGATCCTGAGGACGAGCTGCGAAAGTGGTACCGCCGCCACGCCAGATTGGGCTACGGATAGTACCGGCACGAGCACGGCCAGTACCTTTCTGACGCCATGGGCGCTTACCGCCACCACGAACGTCGGAACGGGTCTTTTGCTGCTTGCTACCTTGACGGCCGCCGGCCATGTAGGCCACGACTGCTTGGTGAACCAGCGTCTCGTTGAACTCGCCGCCAAATGTCAGTTCGGAAACTTCGATCGCTTGAGCGTCATTTACATTTAATTGCATGTCAGCTTCCCCTTAACCGCGAGCCTTGGCTGCTGGACGTACAACCAAGTTGCCGCCAGTAGCGCCAGGAACAGCGCCCTTGACCAACAACAGATTGCGTTCAGCGTCCACGCGCACTACTTCGAGGGACTGCACGGTCACGCGCTCAGCGCCCATATGACCGGACATTTTTTTGCCCTTGAATACACGACCAGGAGTCTGGCACTGGCCGATAGAGCCTGGAACGCGGTGGGATACGGAGTTACCGTGGGTGTTATCTTGCCCGCGGAAATTCCAACGCTTGATCGTACCCTGGAAGCCTTTACCCTTGGACTGACCGGTTACATCAACCAGTTGACCAGCGGCGAAGATTTCAGCGTTGATCAGATCGCCGGCCTGGTACTCGCCTTCTTCAAGGCGGAATTCCATTACGGTACGACCAGCGGCAACGTTCGCTTTAGCGAAGTGGCCAGCCTGAGCTGCTGTTACACGCGAAGCACGACGCTCGCCGACAGTGACTTGCACTGCACGATAGCCATCGGTCTCTTCAGTTTTGAACTGGGTGACGCGATTCGGCTCGATCTCAATGACCGTGACCGGAATGGAGACACCTTCTTCGGTGAAAATACGGGTCATACCGCATTTACGACCGACTACACCAATAGTCATGTTGTAAACCTCATGAGTGTACGGGGCTTTCACCCGCTATGGCCGCCCATTTCAGAGCGTTACACGACTAAGACCGAGTCTTAGCCGAGGCTGATCTGTACTTCCACACCGGCCGCCAGATCAAGCTTCATAAGTGCATCAACGGTTTTATCCGTTGGCTGGACGATGTCCAGTACGCGCTTATGAGTACGGATCTCGTACTGGTCACGCGCGTCTTTGTTGACGTGCGGGGAGACCAGAACGGTGAACCGTTCTTTACGGGTAGGCAGTGGAATTGGACCACGCACTTGTGCACCAGTACGTTTCGCGGTTTCCACGATTTCCTGGGTGGATTGGTCGATCAGGCGATGGTCAAAAGCCTTCAACCTGATACGGATTTGCTGATTTTGCATTGGATTTCAGACTCCGGCTGCTATTCCCAGCGAGCGCAATACGCCCGTTAAAAGGAGGCGCAATTCTATAGACGCCCCAGATAGGTGTCAACCCAATAAAAAAGCCCCCGCTGAGCGGGGGCTTTTCAAAGCATCGAAGCTATCTCAAAAGAGATGCTTACTCGATGATTTTGGCTACGACGCCAGCGCCGACGGTACGACCGCCTTCACGGATAGCGAAACGCAGGCCGTCTTCCATTGCGATGGTCTTGATCAGGGTAACTTCCATCTGGATGTTATCACCTGGCATTACCATTTCAACGCCTTCTGGCAGCTGGCAGTTACCAGTCACGTCAGTAGTACGGAAGTAGAACTGTGGACGGTAGCCTTTGAAGAACGGAGTGTGACGACCGCCTTCTTCCTTGCTCAGAACGTAAACTTCTGCGGTGAACTTGGTGTGCGGCTTAACCGAACCCGGCTTAACCAGAACCTGGCCACGCTCAACGTCGTCACGCTTGGTACCACGCAGCAGAACGCCGCAGTTCTCGCCAGCACGACCTTCGTCGAGCAGCTTGCGGAACATTTCAACACCGGTGCAGGTGGTGGTGGTGGTGTCACGCAGACCAACGATTTCCAGTGCATCCTGAACGCGAACGATACCGCGCTCGATACGACCGGTCACAACAGTACCACGACCCGAGATCGAGAATACGTCTTCGATTGGCATCAGGAATGGCTTGTCGATAGCACGCTCTGGTTCTGGGATGTAGCTGTCCAGAGTCTCAACCAGTTTACGAACGGCAGTGGTGCCCATTTCGTTGTCGTCTTTGCCTTCCAGCGCCATACGAGCCGAACCGATGATGATTGGAGTGTCATCGCCCGGGAAGTCGTAGGTGGACAGCAGGTCGCGAACTTCCATCTCGACCAGTTCCAGCAGCTCAGCGTCGTCTACCAGGTCAGCCTTGTTCAGGAAAACCACGATGTACGGAACGCCTACCTGACGGGACAGCAGGATGTGCTCACGGGTTTGTGGCATCGGACCATCAGCGGCCGAGCAAACCAGGATCGCACCGTCCATCTGGGCAGCACCGGTGATCATGTTCTTCACATAGTCAGCGTGACCTGGGCAGTCAACGTGAGCGTAGTGACGGATCTTCGAGTTGTACTCGACGTGCGCGGTGTTGATGGTGATACCACGAGCTTTTTCTTCTGGAGCGCTGTCGATTTTATCGAAATCAACGATTGCAGAACCGAAAACTTCGGAGCAAACGCGAGTCAGAGCTGCGGTCAGAGTGGTTTTACCGTGGTCAACGTGACCGATGGTGCCAACGTTGACGTGCGGTAGGGAACGATCAAATTTTTCTTTAGCCACGACAATTAACTCCTTGCCTAAAGGACTGAATCAGCCTTGTTTTTTGGTTACAGTTTCGACGATGTGCGACGGAGCTGTATTGTATTTTTTGAATTCCATAGAGTAGCTTGCGCGACCCTGGGACATCGAACGAACGTCGGTCGCATAACCGAACATCTCGCCCAACGGAACTTCAGCACGGATCACCTTGCCGGAGACCGTGTCTTCCATACCCAGAATCATGCCGCGACGACGGTTAAGGTCGCCCATCACGTCACCCATATAGTCTTCAGGCGTAACAACCTCTACCGCCATGATCGGCTCGAGCAACTCACCACCGCCCTTCTGGGCCAGTTGCTTGGTCGCCATGGAAGCAGCCACCTTAAACGCCATCTCGTTCGAGTCGACGTCGTGGTAAGAACCATCAAACACGGTAGCCTTCAGGCCGATCAGCGGATAGCCGGCAACAACGCCGTTCTTCATCTGCTCTTCGATACCCTTCTGGATAGCCGGGATGTATTCCTTAGGAACCACACCACCCACTACTTCGTTCACGAATTGCAGACCTTCCTGACCTTCGTCAGCAGGAGCAAAACGGATCCAGCAATGGCCGAACTGGCCACGACCACCGGACTGACGAACGAACTTGCCTTCGATTTCGCAGTTCTTCGTGATGCGCTCACGATACGAAACCTGAGGCTTGCCGATGTTGGCTTCGACGTTGAACTCACGGCGCATCCGGTCAACCAGGATGTCCAGGTGCAACTCGCCCATGCCAGAGATGATCGTTTGACCAGTCTCTTCATCAGTCTTGACGCGGAAAGACGGGTCTTCCTGAGCAAGCTTGCCCAGAGCGATACCCATTTTTTCCTGGTCATCCTTGGTCTTAGGCTCAACGGCAACCGAAATAACCGGCTCCGGGAAGTCCATGCGAACCAGGATGATTGGCTTGTCAGCGTTGCACAAGGTTTCACCAGTGGTGACGTCCTTCATGCCGATCAAGGCCGCGATGTCACCAGCGCGCACTTCCTTGATCTCTTCACGGGCGTTTGCGTGCATCTGCACCATACGGCCCACGCGCTCTTTCTTGCCTTTGACCGAGTTGATCACGCCGTCGCCGGAGGCCAACACGCCCGAGTAAACACGGACGAAAGTCAAAGTACCCACGAATGGGTCGGTAGCGATCTTGAACGCCAGAGCCGAGAACGGCTCGTTGTCGTCTGCATGACGCTCCATTTGCTTTTCCTCGTCATCCGGGTCGGTACCCTTGATGGCAGGAATGTCGGTTGGAGCCGGCAGGTAGTCGATAACGGCGTCGAGAACCAGGGGAACACCCTTGTTCTTGAAGGAAGAACCGCAAACAGCCAGAACGATCTCACCAGCGATAGTACGCTGACGCAGAGCACCCTTGATTTCCTCGATGGTGAGTTCTTCACCTTCAAGGTACTTGTTCATCAGCTCTTCGCTGGCTTCGGCCGCAGCCTCAACCATGTTGTTGCGCCACTCTTCAGCCAGCTCCTGCAGTTCAGCAGGGATGGCTTCACGACGAGGGGTCATGCCCTTGTCGGCATCGTTCCAGTAAACCGCTTCCATGGTCATCAGATCGATCTGACCCTGGAAGTTGTCTTCGGAACCGATAGCCAACTGGATAGGTACCGGAGTGTGACCCAGACGCTGCTTGATCTGAGCGATCACACGCAGGAAGTTCGCACCGGCACGGTCCATCTTGTTCACGTAAACGATACGTGGAACACCGTACTTGTTGGCTTGACGCCATACGGTTTCGGACTGAGGCTCAACGCCGGAAGTACCACAGAACACAACGACCGCGCCGTCGAGTACGCGCAGGGAACGCTCAACTTCAATAGTGAAGTCTACGTGGCCCGGGGTATCGATGACGTTGAAACGGTACTGGTCCTTGTGCTGCTTCGCAGAACCCTGCCAGAAGGCGGTAATGGCAGCAGAAGTAATGGTAATACCACGCTCCTGCTCCTGCACCATCCAGTCTGTGGTCGCGGCGCCGTCATGCACCTCGCCCATCTTGTGACTTTTGCCAGTGTAAAAAAGGACGCGCTCAGTGGTGGTGGTTTTACCAGCATCCACGTGTGCAACGATACCAATGTTACGGTAGCGATTAATCGGTGTTGTACGAGCCATAAAGCCCTCGCAAAATGAGTGACGCTAAAATTAGAAGCGGTAGTGCGAGAAAGCCTTGTTGGCTTCAGCCATACGGTGAACGTCTTCACGCTTCTTAACTGCAGCACCTTTACCTTCGGCAGCGTCCAACAGTTCGCCAGCCAAACGCAGAGCCATAGACTTCTCGCCGCGCTTGCGGGCGTAGTCTACCAACCAGCGCATTGCCAGAGCGTTACGACGGGAAGGACGAACCTCGACCGGAACCTGGTAAGTAGCACCACCAACGCGGCGCGACTTCACTTCGACCAGCGGAGCGATGGCGTCGAGTGCTTTTTCGAAGAGTTCCAGGGGATCGGTGCCGGCCTTACGAGCCTTCACGGTATCCAGGGCACCATAAACGATACGCTCGGCAACGGCTTTCTTGCCGCTTTCCATTACGTGGTTCATGAATTTGGCGAGGATTTGGCTTCCGTATTTCGGATCGTCCAGAATCTCACGCTTGGCTGCTACGCGACGTCTTGGCATTGATAAGCCCTCAAACGGTCTTCAGGTTAGCCCGGGACAGCTCCTATGGATGCGTGCCCGACCTTACTCTTATCGACTCAATAAAATGAAAAACTGCAAAACGGCCGATTACTTCGGACGCTTGGTACCGTACTTCGAACGACCCTGGTTACGACCTTTAACACCGGAAGTATCCAACGAACCGCGAACGGTGTGGTAACGAACACCTGGCAAGTCTTTTACACGACCGCCGCGGATCAGTACCACGCTGTGTTCTTGCAGGTTGTGGCCTTCACCGCCGATGTACGAGGAAACCTCGAAACCGTTGGTCAGACGCACACGGCATACTTTACGCAGTGCCGAGTTAGGTTTTTTCGGCGTGGTGGTGTACACACGGGTGCACACGCCACGGCGTTGCGGGCAGTTCTGCAGCGCAGGCACGTCGGATTTCTCGACGATACGCTTACGCGGCTGACGTACCAGCTGGTTGATAGTTGCCATCTACTAGCTCCACTGTTGTCTTGCGACGCTATTGTCTTGCAAGAAAAGCAAAATGGCAGGAACGAGTTCCCGCCAAATTTAGGGGTACAAGAGTCTAAAGAGGATCTTGCCCCCAGTCAAGGCAAGGCCCCGCCCTCCCCGCTCATCCAATCTCGACAAATTGTCTCGATTCGATGAACGGAGCGACCAGGGCCTCACACTCATTTACCGCAGAACTCAGTTACCGCTCGAGTTCAGCGCTTCGGTCAGTGCAGCTTCCACTTCACTGGCGCTTACGCGCAACGGCTTGTCTGCATCACGGCGGCGCTTACGCTCGCTGTGATAAGCCAGACCGGTACCGGCCGGGATCAGACGACCCACGACCACGTTTTCTTTCAGGCCGCGCAGGTAATCGCGCTTGCCGGTTACCGCCGCTTCGGTCAGTACGCGAGTGGTTTCCTGGAAGGAAGCCGCCGAGATGAACGATTCGGTGGACAACGACGCCTTGGTGATACCCAGCAGAACGCGAGTGAACTTGGAGACAAACTTGTCTTCGCCGCTCAGACGCTCGTTCTCTACCAGAACGTGAGTCAATTCCATCTGGTCGCCCTTGATGAAACTGGAATCGCCGGATTCAGCGATCTCAACTTTACGCAGCATCTGACGCAGGATGGTCTCGATGTGCTTGTCGTTGATCTTCACGCCTTGCAGACGGTAAACGTCCTGGATCTCGTTGACGATGTACTTTGCCAGCGCACTCACACCCAGCAGACGCAGGATGTCGTGTGGATCGCTCGGACCGTCGGAGATAACTTCGCCGCGGTTTACCTGTTCGCCTTCGAACACGTTCAGGTGACGCCACTTCGGAATCAGCTCTTCATACGGATCGGTACCGTCGTTCGGTGTGATAACCAGACGGCGCTTGCCTTTGGTTTCTTTACCGAACGCGATGGTGCCGCTGACTTCAGCCAGAATCGACGCTTCTTTCGGACGACGGGCTTCGAACAAGTCGGCAACACGCGGCAGACCACCGGTGATGTCGCGAGTTTTCGAAGTCTCTTGCGGGATACGAGCGATAACATCACCGATCGCGATCTTCGCACCATCCGCTACACCGACCAGGGCGTTGGCTGGCAGGAAGTACTGAGCGATAACGTCAGTGCCTGGCAGCAACAGATCCTTGCCGTTGTCATCAACCATCTTCACGGCAGGACGGATGTCCTTACCGGCAGCTGGACGATCTTTGGCGTCGAGTACTTCAATGTTGGTCATACCGGTCAATTCGTCAGTCTGACGCTTGATCGTGATGCCTTCTTCCATGCCCACGTAGGTCACGGTACCTTTCATTTCGGTAACGATTGGGTGAGTGTGCGGATCCCACTTGGCCACGATGGCGCCAGCTTCGACCTTGTCACCTTCTTTAACCGAAATCACGGCACCGTACGGCAGCTTGTAACGCTCGCGCTCACGACCGAAGTCGTCAGCGATGGCCAGCTCACCGGAACGGGACACAGCAACCAGGCAACCATCCACTCGCTCAACGTGCTTCAGGTTATGCAGACGGACGGTACCGCCATTCTTCACCTGAACGCTGTCGGCTGCGGAGGTCCGGCTTGCCGCACCACCGATGTGGAACGTACGCATTGTCAGCTGGGTACCCGGCTCACCGATGGACTGGGCAGCGATAACGCCGACCGCTTCACCGATGTTCACCTGGTGACCACGAGCCAAGTCACGGCCGTAGCACTTGGCGCAAATACCGAAGCGGGTTTCGCAGCTGATCGGCGAACGCACGATCACTTCGTCGATGCTGTTGAGCTCGATGAACTCGACCCACTTCTCGTCTACCAGGGTGCCGGCAGGAACGATGACGTCCTCGGTACCCGGCTTGAATACGTCACGGGCGATAACACGACCCAATACGCGCTCACCCAACGGCTCTACAACGTCACCGCCTTCGATGTGCGGAGTCATCAGCAGACCGTGTTCGGTCCCGCAGTCAACTTCGGTCACAACCAGATCCTGCGCAACGTCTACCAGACGACGCGTCAAGTAACCGGAGTTAGCGGTTTTCAACGCAGTATCCGCAAGACCCTTACGAGCACCGTGAGTGGAGATGAAGTACTGAAGTACGCTCAAACCTTCACGGAAGTTCGCAGTAATCGGCGTTTCGATGATGGAGCCGTCCGGCTTGGCCATCAGACCACGCATACCGGCCAGCTGACGGATCTGTGCTGCGGAACCCCGCGCACCCGAGTCAGCCATCATGTACATCGAGTTGAAAGACTCTTGGTCGACTTCGTTGCCGTGACGGTCGATAACCTTCTCTTTCGAGAGGTTCGACATCATTGCCTTGGAGACTTCGTCGTTCGCTTTCGACCAAAGGTCGATTACTTTGTTGTACTTCTCGCCCTGAGTTACCAGGCCCGAGGCGTACTGACTTTCGATCTCTTTCACTTCATCGGTTGCAGCCGCGATGATGCGGGCTTTCTCATCCGGGATAACGAAGTCGTTAACACCGATGGAAACGCCGGAAATGGTCGAGTAAGCAAAACCGGTGTACATCAACTGGTCAGCGAAAATAACGGTCTCTTTCAAACCAACCACGCGGTAGCACTGGTTGATCAGCTTGGAGATCGCCTTTTTCTTCATCGGCAGGTTGACGACGTCGTACGACAGGCCTTTTGGCACAACCTGGAACAACAGAGCACGGCCGACAGTGGTGTCGACGATACGGGTGTTGCTCACGCTGCCGCCATCACGGTCATTGACGGTTTCGTTGATCCGCACCTTGACCTTGGCGTGCAGTGCGGCTTCGCCGGCACGGAACACACGGTCAACTTCCTGCAGATCCGCGAACACACGACCTTCGCCCTTGGCGTTGATCGCTTCACGAGTCATGTAGTACAGACCCAATACAACGTCCTGCGACGGAACGATGATTGGCTCACCGTTGGCTGGCGACAGAATGTTGTTGGTCGACATCATCAACGCACGCGCTTCGAGCTGGGCTTCCAGCGTCAGCGGTACGTGCACGGCCATTTGGTCGCCGTCGAAGTCGGCGTTGTACGCAGCACAGACCAGAGGGTGCAGCTGGATAGCCTTACCTTCGATCAGTACCGGTTCAAATGCCTGGATACCCAGACGGTGAAGGGTCGGTGCACGGTTGAGAAGAACCGGGTGTTCGCGAATCACTTCAGCGAGAACGTCCCAAACTTCCGGCAGCTCGCGCTCGACCATCTTCTTGGCAGCCTTGATGGTGGTAGCGAGACCACGCATTTCAAGCTTGCCGAAAATGAACGGCTTGAACAGCTCGAGAGCCATTTTTTTCGGCAGACCGCACTGATGCAGACGCAGGGTCGGACCTACGGTAATTACCGAACGGCCGGAGTAGTCAACACGCTTACCGAGCAAGTTCTGACGGAAACGACCCTGCTTACCCTTGATCATGTCAGCCAGGGATTTCAGAGGACGCTTGTTGGAACCGGTGATAGCGCGGCCACGACGACCGTTGTCGAGCAGTGCGTCGACAGCTTCCTGCAACATACGCTTTTCGTTGCGCACGATGATGTCCGGAGCGGACAGATCGAGCAGGCGCTTCAAGCGGTTGTTACGGTTGATCACTCGACGATACAGATCGTTGAGGTCGGAAGTCGCGAAGCGACCGCCATCCAGCGGGACCAGTGGACGCAGATCTGGCGGCAGAACCGGCAGAACGGTCAGCACCATCCACTCTGGCAGGTTGCCGGAACCCTGGAAGGCTTCCATCAACTTCAGACGCTTGGACAGCTTCTTGATCTTGGTTTCGGAGTTGGTTTGCGGAATCTCTTCGCGCAGACGACCAATCTCGTGCTCCAGGTCGATAGCGTGCAGCAGTTCGCGGACAGCTTCGGCACCCATGCGGGCATCGAAATCGTCGCCGAACTCTTCCAGCGCTTCGAAGTACTGCTCATCGTTGAGCAGCTGACCTTTTTCAAGGGTGGTCATGCCTGGATCGATAACGACGTAGCTCTCGAAGTAGAGAACGCGTTCGATATCACGCAGGGTCATGTCCATCAGCAAGCCGATACGGGACGGCAGCGATTTCAGGAACCAGATGTGGGCAACTGGCGAGGCCAGTTCGATGTGCGCCATGCGCTCACGACGAACTTTTGCCAGCGCGACTTCAACGCCGCACTTCTCGCAGATCACACCACGGTGCTTCAAGCGCTTGTACTTACCGCACAGGCACTCGTAATCCTTTACCGGGCCAAAGATCTTGGCGCAGAACAGGCCGTCACGCTCAGGTTTGAACGTACGGTAGTTGATGGTTTCCGGCTTTTTAACTTCACCGAACGACCACGAACGGATCATCTCAGGCGATGCCAATCCGATACGGATGGCGTCGAACTCTTCGACTTGACCCTGGTTTTTCAGCAAATTCAGTAGGTCTTTCAAGGCCTTTCCTCCTGGCGGAGCAGAGAGCGGGCAAAACAGCCCCGCTCTCGATTCGCGTCACGTGTTATTCGGTTTCCAGATCGATATCGATGCCGAGGGAACGAATTTCCTTGATCAACACGTTGAAGGACTCGGGCATGCCCGGCTCCATACGGTGATCGCCATCCACGATGTTTTTGTACATCTTGGTACGGCCGTTCACATCGTCCGACTTCACTGTGAGCATTTCTTGCAGAGTGTAAGCGGCACCGTATGCTTCCAGTGCCCAGACCTCCATCTCCCCGAAACGCTGACCACCGAACTGCGCCTTACCACCCAGCGGCTGCTGGGTAACCAGGCTGTACGAACCGGTAGAACGAGCGTGCATCTTGTCGTCTACCAAGTGGTTCAGCTTCAGCATGTACATGTAGCCAACGGTAACCGGGCGCTCGAACTTGTTGCCGGTACGGCCGTCGGTCAGCTGCATCTGGCCGCTTTCTGGCAGGTCTGCCAGTTTCAGCATGGCCTTGATTTCGCTTTCCTTGGCGCCGTCGAACACTGGAGTGGCCATTGGAACGCCGCCACGCAGGTTTTGAGCCAGATCCAGGATTTCCTGGTCCGAGAAGTCATCGAGGCTTTCCTGACGACCGCCGATCTCGTTATAGATCTCGTGCAGGAACTTGCGCAGCTCGGCGACTTTACGTTGCTCTTCAATCATGCGGTTGATCTTCTCGCCCAGACCTTTGGCCGCGAGGCCCAGGTGGGTTTCAAGGATCTGACCAACGTTCATACGCGAAGGTACGCCCAACGGGTTGAGGACGACGTCTACCGGGGTGCCATTGGCATCGTGCGGCATGTCTTCAACCGGCATGATCACGGAGACCACACCCTTGTTACCGTGACGACCGGCCATCTTGTCGCCCGGCTGGATGCGACGACGGATTGCCAGGTAGACCTTGACGATTTTCAGCACGCCTGGAGCCAGGTCATCGCCCTGCTGCAGCTTGCGCTTCTTGTCTTCGAACTTGTCGTCCAGCAGACGGCGACGATCAACGATGTAGGCCTGGGCCTTCTCGAGCTGCTCGTTCAGAGCATCTTCAGCCATGCGCAGTTTGAACCACTGGCCATGCTCAAGACCGTCGAGGACTTCGTCGGTGATGTCCTGGCCCTTCTTCAGACCGGCGCCGCCTTCGGCTTTGTGGCCGACCAGAGCGGAACGCAGACGTTCGAAAGTAGCACCTTCAACGATACGGAACTCTTCGTTCAGGTCCTTGCGGATCTCGTCCAGCTGGGACTTCTCGATCGACAGTGCACGAGCGTCACGCTCAACGCCGTCGCGGGTGAAGACCTGTACGTCGATGACAGTACCCTTGGTACCGGTAGGTACACGCAGGGAGGTGTCTTTAACGTCGCTGGCTTTTTCACCGAAGATCGCACGCAGCAGTTTTTCTTCCGGAGTCAGCTGGGTCTCGCCTTTCGGAGTGACCTTACCAACCAGGATGTCGCCTGCGCCAACTTCAGCACCTACGTAAACGATACCGGCTTCGTCCAGTTTGTTCAGAGCCGCTTCACCCACGTTCGGGATGTCGGCAGTGATTTCCTCTGGCCCAAGCTTGGTGTCACGGGCCACACAAGTCAGTTCCTGAATGTGGATCGTGGTGAAGCGGTCTTCCTGAACAACACGCTCGGACAGGCAGATGGAGTCTTCGAAGTTGAAGCCGTTCCATGCCATGAACGCGATGCGCATGTTCTGACCCAGTGCCAGTTCACCCATGTCGGTGGACGGGCCGTCGGCCATGATGTCGCTACGCTGAACCCGATCACCCTTACGCACCAGCGGACGCTGGTTGATGCAGGTGTTCTGGTTGGAGCGGGTGTACTTGGTCAGGTTGTAGATGTCGACACCGGCTTCACCGGTTTCAACTTCGTCATCGGCAACACGAACCACGATACGGCTGGCGTCGACGGAGTCGATCACGCCGCCACGACGAGCCACGACGCAAACGCCGGAGTCACGGGCTACGTTACGCTCCATGCCGGTACCTACCAGCGGCTTGTCAGCACGCAGGGTTGGTACAGCTTGACGCTGCATGTTCGAACCCATCAACGCACGGTTGGCGTCGTCGTGCTCGAGGAACGGAATCAGCGACGCAGCAACCGAAACTACCTGCTTCGGCGATACGTCCATCAAGGTGACGTCTTCCGGCGCCTTGACGGTGAATTCGTTCAAGTGACGAACAGCTACCAGCTCGTCGATCAGGACTTTCTTGTCGTTCATCGTGGCCGAGGCCTGAGCGATCACGTGATCGGCTTCTTCGATGGCGGACAGGAACACGATCTCGTCGGTGACCAGAGCGTCTTTCACCACGCGGTACGGGCTCTCGAGGAAGCCGTACTGGTTGGTGCGCGCATAAGCGGCCAGGGAGTTGATCAGACCGATGTTCGGACCTTCCGGCGTTTCGATCGGGCATACACGACCGTAGTGAGTCGGGTGTACGTCACGCACTTCAAAGCCGGCGCGCTCACGAGTCAGACCGCCAGGGCCGAGTGCAGAAACACGACGCTTGTGGGTGATCTCGGACAGCGGGTTGTTCTGGTCCATGAACTGGGACAGCTGGCTGGAACCGAAGAACTCTTTCACCGCCGCAGCCACTGGCTTGGCGTTGATCAGGTCTTGCGGCATCAGGCCTTCGCTTTCAGCCATCGACAGACGCTCTTTGACCGCACGCTCAACACGTACCAGGCCAACGCGGAACTGGTTCTCGGCCATTTCGCCTACGCAGCGAACACGACGGTTACCCAGGTGGTCGATGTCATCGACGATGCCTTTACCGTTACGGATGTCGACCAGGGTCTTCAGTACCGCGACGATGTCTTCCTTGCACAGCACGCCCGAACCTTCGATCTCGGTGCGACCGATACGACGGTTGAACTTCATCCGGCCGACCGCAGACAGGTCATAGCGCTCAGGGCTGAAGAACAGGTTGTTGAACAGGGTCTCGGCAGCGTCTTTGGTTGGCGGCTCGCCAGGACGCATCATGCGATAGATCTCGACCAGCGCTTCCAGTTGGTTGCTGGTGGAGTCGATCTTCAGGGTGTCGGAGACGAACGGACCGCAGTCGATATCGTTGGTGTACAGAGTTTCGATGCGAACAACCTGAGCCTTGGCGATTTTGGCCAGGATCTCGGTGTTCAGCTCGGTGTTGCACTCTGCCAGGATTTCGCCGGTTGCCGGATGCACGATGACCTTGGCGGTTGTGCGACCCAGGACGTAGTCCAGAGGCACATCCAGCTCTTTGATCCCGGCCTTTTCCAGCTGGTTGATGTGGCGAGCGGTGATACGACGACCTTGCTCGACAATAACCTTGCCTTTGTCATCCAGAATATCGAGGACAGCGATTTCACCGCGCAGGCGCTGAGGCACCAGTTCCAGGCTCAGGGTCTCGCCCTTCACGTGGAATACGTTGGTGGTGTAGAACGCGTCCAGCACTTCTTCAGTGGTATAGCCCAGCGCGCGCAGCAGTACCGAGGCAGGCAGCTTGCGACGACGGTCGATACGTACGAATACGCAGTCTTTCGGGTCGAACTCGAAGTCCAGCCACGAACCGCGGTAAGGAATGATGCGCGCGGAGTACAGCAGTTTACCGGAGCTGTGCGTCTTGCCACGGTCGTGGTCGAAGAACACGCCCGGGGAACGGTGCAGCTGGGAAACGATTACACGCTCGGTACCGTTGATTACGAAGGTACCGTTTTCAGTCATCAGGGGGATTTCACCCATGTAGACTTCTTGCTCTTTGATGTCCTTGATCGCTTTGTTCGACGATTCTTTGTCGAAAATGATCAGGCGCACTTTTACCCGCAAAGGTACGGCGTAAGTTACACCGCGCAATACGCATTCTTTGACATCAAATGCCGGTTCGCCCAGGCGATAACCGACGTACTCCAGCGCAGCATTGCCGGAGTAGCTGATGATCGGGAAAACGGATTTGAAGGCCGCATGCAGGCCCACGTCGCGGAACTGATCTTTAGTCGCTCCCGCTTGCAAGAATTCACGATACGAATCCAGCTGGATGGCCAGGAGGTACGGCACATCCATGACGTCCGGCAACTTGCTAAAGTCCTTGCGGATACGTTTTTTCTCAGTATATGAGTAAGCCATCAGCGTTCCCCAGCTTGGTCACCTGCTTGTTTGGCCCCTCCCGACGGGAGCAGCCAGAAAATCGTGCAAACCCCATGGTTTGCGCCACCGCATCGGGTGGTTACAGCACGTTATCGGCACCGACCGAGTCGGCTGCCAGTAACGGAAAAAGGCCGGTGGCAAGAGCCACCAGCCATCAGCCTGTCGCTTAACGCTCGGGCTGGAGGAGCAAAGTCGATGCTTACTTCAGCTCGACTTTAGCGCCTGCTTCTTCCAGAGTTGCTTTGGCTTTGTCGCCTGCATCTTTGGTCACTGCTTCCAGAACCATGGCAGGAGCGCCGTCAACTACAGCCTTGGCTTCTTTCAGGCCCAGACCGGTCAGTTCACGTACTGCCTTGATCACGTTAACTTTCTTCTCGCCAGCTTCCAGCAGCATGACGTTGAATTCAGTTTGCTCTTCAACAACAGCAGCAGCAGCGGCAGGACCTGCCGATGCAGCAGCAGCGGTAACACCGAATTTTTCTTCGAAAGCTTTGATCAGCTCAACAACTTCCATTACGGACATGTTGCCAACTGCTTCAAGGATATCGTTCTGAGAGATAGACATGAATCTAATTCCTGATATTGGGGACGGCCTACGCGACCATCGAAAAAAACAAAAAACGCGAGAAGTTGACGAGCCTTAGGCTGCAGCAGCTTCTTTCTGGTCGCGAATTGCCGCCAGAGTACGAGCCAATTTGCTGGTAGCGCCTTGAATCACGCTCATCAGCTGAGAAATTGCTTCGTCACGGGTCGGCAGAGTTGCCAGTACGTCGATTTGGTTAGCTGCGAGGAACTTGCCCTCGAACGCAGCTGCCTTGATCTCGAACTTGTCCTGACCCTTTGCGAATTCCTTGAAGATCCGGGCAGCAGCGCCTGGATGTTCCTTGGAGAACGCAATCAGGGTAGGGCCAGTGAACACGTCGTTGAGGACACTGAATTCAGTGTCGGCAACAGCGCGCTTGAGCAGGGTGTTACGTACAACACGTACGTAAACGCCAGCTTCACGAGCCTCTTTACGGAGTCCGGTCATCGCGCCTACTGTTACGCCACGGGCATCAGCCACGACAGCGGACAGAGCGACTTTGGCAGCCTCGTTGACTTCAGCGACGATGGCCTTCTTGTCTTCGAGTTTAATTGCCACGGGTTTAACTCCTGCTTGTTACCGTTTCATCTGGTCGAAACCGGATGTCGTTTTGGTGTCTGATTCGGTAAGGAACCGGGAGCACCATCTGCGTAGGCTTGTGGTTTAAGACTTGCGTCGCCTACGGTCTTGGATAGCCCCCGCCAGGCAGGGACCCCAATTTTTCAATTGGCGCAATTACTTGCGCCAATCTGTGTCTTACGCGTCGAGCGAGCTTTGGTCGATGACCAGACCTGGGCCCATAGTGGTGCTCAGGGTAACGCGCTTGACGTAAATGCCTTTCGAGGAAGCTGGCTTGATACGCTTCAGATCAGCGATCAGGGCTTCAACGTTTTCCTTCAGCTTGACGGCGTCGAAGCCGATCTTGCCAACGGAAGTGTGGATGATGCCGTTTTTGTCGGTGCGATAACGAACCTGACCAGCCTTGGCGTTTTTAACCGCGGTAGCTACGTCTGGAGTTACGGTGCCGACTTTAGGGTTAGGCATCAGGCCACGTGGACCGAGGATCTGACCCAACTGACCCACAACGCGCATGGCATCCGGGGATGCGATCACTACGTCATAGTTCAGGTCGCCGCCTTTCATTTCGGCAGCCAGGTCGTCCATGCCTACGCGGTCAGCGCCGGCAGCCAGAGCGGCTTCAGCAGCTGGACCCTGGGTGAACACAGCAACGCGAACGGTCTTGCCAGTGCCGTGTGGCAGCACAGTAGCGCTACGAACGACCTGGTCGGATTTACGCGGGTCAACACCCAGGTTTACAGCTACGTCGAACGACTCGCTGAACTTGACAGTCGACAGCTCGGCCAGCAGGGCAGCAGCGTCTACAAAGTTGTAGGCCTTGCCTGCTTCGATTTTGCCGGCGATAGCCTTTTGACGCTTGGTCAGCTTAGCCATTACACACCCTCCACGTTAAGGCCCATGCTACGAGCAGAACCGGCGATAGTACGCACGGCTGCTTCCATATCAGCTGCAGTCAGATCCGCGTTTTTGGTTTTCGCGATTTCTTCCAGCTGAGCACGAGTCACGGTGCCAACCTTAACGGTGTTCGGACGAGCGGAACCGCTGGTCAGACCGGCCGCCTTCTTCAGCAGAACCGAAGCAGGGGTGGATTTGGTTTCGAAAGTGAAGCTACGGTCGCTGTAGACAGTGATGATCACTGGAGTCGGCAGACCTGGCTCAAGACCCTGAGTACGGGCGTTGAAAGCCTTGCAGAATTCCATGATGTTCACGCCGTGCTGACCCAGAGCAGGACCAACAGGTGGGCTTGGGTTAGCCTGAGCGGCTTTCACTTGCAGCTTGATGTAAGCGGTAATCTTCTTGGCCATGAGGCACTCCAATTACGGGTTCGAACGCCTCGAAAGGCTCCCCGGTTACTTGCGCGTTTATCCCAGTGACGACAAAACCCCACAGCCTACGGCTGCGGGGTTGGGATTTTTGTTCAACTAGACCTTTTCGACCTGGCTGAACTCGAGCTCCACCGGAGTAGAGCGACCGAAAATGAGCACTGCGACCTGGATCCGGCTCTTTTCGTAGTTAACTTCTTCAACAACACCGGTAAAGTCCGCAAACGGGCCGTCGTTGACACGCACCGACTCGCCCGGCTCGAACAACGTCTTCGGCTTCGGCTTGTCGCTGCCATCGGCAACGCGACGCAGAATCGCTTCTGCTTCCTTATCGGTGATTGGTGCAGGCTTATCGGCGGTACCGCCAATGAAACCCATCACCCGAGGAGTATCCTTGACCAAGTGCCAAGTACCCTCGTTCATATCCATCTGCACCAGCACATAGCCAGGGAAGAATTTGCGTTCGCTTTTGCGCTTCTGGCCATTGCGCATTTCAACCACTTCTTCAGTGGGAACCAGAATCTCGCCGAAGCCATCTTCCATACCGGCCAGCTTTACGCGCTCGACCAGCGAGCGCATTACATGCTTCTCGTAACCGGAGTAAGCATGCACAACATACCAACGCTTAGCCACGGGACACCCTTAGCCGACGATCAAGGAAACAAGCCAGCCGAGCAGGGAGTCAAGCCCCCACAACAGCAACGCCATAACCAGGACAACAGCCACAACGATCAACGTGGTCTGCGTGGTTTCTTGGCGAGTTGGCCAAACGACTTTACGAATCTCGGTGCGCGCTTCCTTAACCAGTACAAAGAAAGACTTGCCCTTGACTGTCTGCAGGCCTACAAAGGCAGCTACAGCAGCAATAGCAAGCAATGCGAGTACGCGGTACAGGATCGGCGAAGCAGAAAAGTACTGATTGCCAACAACGCCAACAACCACCAGAGCGACTACTACAAGCCACTTGAGGAGGTCGAAACGAGAGCCTTGAGCTTCAGCTTTAGGAGTCATCTATGAAGATCCTGTGAAAAGAAAGCCAGACACACCGAGTGAATCTGGCAGGTCAGGAGGGAATCGAACCCCCAACCTACGGTTTTGGAGACCGTCGCTCTGCCAATTGAGCTACTGACCTAAAACAAAATCAGGCCGACCATTATGCCGACCCGAAAAAGACTTTACAACACTTACCAGGCAATCCTGGTTGCAACACCGACAGCCATGACACCGGCAACCTTCAGAAACACAATCAGGCGCAACCACTACCACCTAAAACAAAGGCAGATATTTTCATATCTGCCTTGTTATATGGAGCTCTTGAGCGGATTTGAACCGCTGACCTCACCCTTACCAAGGGTGTGCTCTACCAACTGAGCTACAAGAGCGTAACACTGTGCAAAACCCGTAAACTTGGAGCGGGTAGCGGGAATCGAACCCGCATCATCAGCTTGGAAGGCTGAGGTTCTACCACTAAACTATACCCGCGAGGCTTACAGCTCTCGCTAAAAATGGTGGAGGGGGAAGGATTCGAACCTTCGAAGTCGTAGACGTCAGATTTACAGTCTGATCCCTTTGGCCGCTCGGGAACCCCTCCTAAGCGAGCCGGCATTCTACATCATGCCAGCCTTCTGTCAAGCATTTTTCTCATTAAAAACCTGAGCTTAGCTGCCTTGACCTCGCTTCACACCGTTAACCGTTTCCGGTGTTCGCTGTGGAGCGGGCGCCATTCTATGCAAACTATTCGGTGGGTGCAACCCCCTCGCACGGCATTATTTTATGTTTTAACTCATTGAATTCTTTAGAAAGGTTTAGCAGCTGCAAATCGTCCAGCCAACGTCGGCTTTCCGGCGCGATACGCACCCAATACCCTGCACCCTCAGTCGCAGCTTTCGGCAGGGACTGATACTTGACTTCCATCCCGCTCAAGCGCCGCTCAACCGCCTGCGCGGCCTCCTGGCGCGTATAGCCGCCCAGATAAAGGCAGCCATTGTCTGTCGAGACAGCCTTAGCCTTGTCTTTGGAGTCGTCACTCGCTTCGCTCAGTAAGCGGATATCTTGTTGAGACCCGCGATACAGGCTCAAAGGCGTGACATCCTTCGCGCGCAGAGGAGCCTCTTGTTGATGCCAGATATAGTAGAAGCCATTGAGGACAAGCAGCAGCAGAAACAACCAACGCATAAAAACCTCAGGACAAGGGACAGGCCATGGCCAATCCGACAAACACCAAGTCCGGAACAACCCTGGCCTGAGGCACGACCTCAGTGACCAGGCTCGCATCTCCCCCGGTGAGAAACACGACAAAGTCCTCACCCCAGTAGGTGCGCGCCAACTCGAGCTGAGTCAAAACGAAGCCGCGCAACATCAACAAACAGCCACGCTCTACAGCCTCAACAGTCGCGCGACCCGGAACAAGATTCTCCAGAGCCTGCTCCGCCGCCAGGTCCCCATAACGAATTTTGCGAGTGTGGGTGCGCAATTGGTTGCGCATCAATGGCATCCCCGGACAGATGAAACCACCCAGGTGCTCTCCATCCGCAGCGATAAAATCAGCGGTCACGGCCGTACCGAAGTCGAGCACCAGACACGCACCTGAAGCCAGATGAAAGCCTCCAAGCATTGCCAGCCACCGATCCAGACCCAGCCGCTCAAACTCCTCATACCCATTGCGCACGCCAGACATTTCGCGCGCAGGCGACGCGCACACAACCGGCACATCGAAGGCATCCCTCAGCAAAGACGTCAGCGCAGCGGTCTCCTCTGCGGTCCTGACGCTCACCAGCCGACAAAACGTAAGGGTAAGCCCCTTGAGCCCCCCCAACCCCTCAAGTAATGCGAGATTGGAATCGACGACCCCCTCACCAAGCACCTGTCCGGCATTATCGGCAAGCACGCGCCACTTGATGAAACTATTCCCACAATCGAGCTCAAGAATCATCACGCAACCTCAGGCTCAATTCACCACCACTGAAGACTTTCTCCACACCATCCACCTTCAGGCGCAAGGCGCCCTGGCCATCAATACCAAGCACCTCACCATCAACTTTATTAACACCGGCAATCAACGACACGTTTCGCCCTTGCCACAGGTGATTCTGCTCCCACTCTGACTGGATGGCCAAAAATCCACCTGCCTGGTGACGAGCCAGGTATCGCTGCAGCATCTCCCCCAGCATCGCAACCAGTTGGTTGCGATCAAACAATTTACCTGACTCGAGCCGCATGGATGTCCATTGCTGGTCCACCTCATCAGCGGACTGCATGTTCACATTGATTCCCACCCCCAGAACCACGTGGCACACATCAGCAGGATCACCAACCAACTCAAGCAATATTCCCGCGATCTTTTTCTGACCTACAAGGACATCGTTAGGCCACTTCAATCCAGCGGATGCAATACCTAGCTCACGCAAAGTCTGCAAGACAGCGAGCCCAACGACGAGACTCAAGCCCTCCAACTGGCGCATACCACCATCAATGCGTAGCACCAGGCTGTAATAGACGTTTTCTGCGAATGGACTGACCCACTTGCGACCGCGCCGCCCGCGACCGGCCGTCTGCCGCTCCGAAAGCACAAGAAATGGTGCCGCCTGCCCCCGCTCTATAGCACGCAGCGCCTCGGCGTTCGTGGAGTCGATTGAGTCGTAAACCTGGAGGGGCCAGTCGCAAGAAAGCGCTTTAGCGCTTATCTCGGAAGGATCGAGCAGCGCCAATGGCGCGGACAATTGATAGCCGCGTCCACGAACCTTATGAATAGACAAACCCAGCTCAGCTTCCAAATGCTGAAGCTGCTTCCACACGGCACTTCGACTGACGCCCAGGGCAGCACCCAATGCTTGACCCGAATGGAATCGGCCATCTTTAAGAAGCTTTAACAACGTCAGCATGCAGGTCTCGCCTCACAATGAGGCCCGCATGATAGCCACGCACCGAGCGATTGCATAGAAATCCAGTAGCCGTGGCTTTTCTGCGGACAAAAACAAAACCCCTACCTGCGTGCGCAGATAGGGGTTTCGGAATTTAATCTTGACGATGACCTACTCTCACATGGGGAAACCCCACACTACCATCGGCGATGCATCGTTTCACTGCTGAGTTCGGGATGGGATCAGGTGGTTCCAATGCT
>NZ_JAHUWC010000011.1:0-274053 GCF_019219185.1 Pseudomonas sp. PDM26
CTCCACAAGCACCCACACGAATTGCTTGATTCAGTTGTTAAAGAGCGGTTGGTTAAGATCTTTCGTCTCAACCGAGGCGCGCATTCTACAGCAGCCTCATTTGCTGTCAAGTGATTATTTTTTGAAGTTTTCCAAGTTTCCTTTTCAACTTCAACCACTTGCGCTTCAGATCTCTCTTCAGCGGGAGGCGAATTTTACAGCGTTACACGCTGCTGTCAACACCTCTTTTTCAACTTCCTTTTGGCTTCGATGACCTGAAGCAACCTGCTGTCAAAACTGCGTAACTCGTTGTTTACCAAAGAGTTTTCCGTTTCGACTGCGCCGGAAGTGGGGCGAATTATAGGCTTCTAAAATTCGCCGTCAACCCTTTATTTCAGCCTTATTCGGATTTGAGCGTAATACGCGCAAATGCCTTCTTCCCGGCCTGGCAAACATGGGTCGCGCCCAGTGCATATATAAAGGTGCGATCGACAACCTCACCATCTATACGCACACCACCGGAACCCAGGAGATCCCGCGCCACCGCCGAATTCTTAACCAGCCCTGCTTTATTAAGAACAGCGGCGATCGGCATATCCTCGGCAGCAGTCAATTCGATTTCCGGCAGATCTTCCGGCAGCTCGCCATCCTTCATACGGTTACCGGCAGCACGATGAGCACTGGCCGCAGCCTCTTCACCATGAAAGCGCGCAACGATCTCTTCAGCCAGCTTGATCTTGATATCACGCGGATTGGCACCCGCCTCCACATCGGCACGGAACGCATTGATCTCATCCATGGAGCGGAAGCTGAGCAACTCGAAGTAGCGCCACATCAGCACATCCGGAATGGAAACCAGCTTGCCGTACATCACACCCGGCGCTTCCTGGATACCGACGTAGTTGCCCAGGGATTTGGACATTTTCTTAACGCCGTCCAGACCTTCAAGCAGCGGCATGGTCAAAATGCACTGGGCTTCCTGACCATAACCACGCTGCAGCTCACGCCCCATCAGCAAATTGAACTTCTGATCGGTGCCACCGAGCTCGACATCTGCGCGCAGAGCCACCGAGTCGTAACCCTGAACCAGCGGATAAAGGAACTCATGAATGGCGATTGGCTGATTGGTTGTGTAGCGCTTGTCGAAGTCATCGCGCTCGAGCATGCGAGCCACGGTGTACTGCGAAGTCAGGCGAATGAAGTCGGCCGGCCCCATCTGATCCATCCAGGTGGAGTTGAATGCCACTTCGGTCTTTGCCGGGTCCAGAATCTTGAAGACCTGAGTCTTGTAGGTCTCGGCATTCTCGAGGACCTGCTCACGAGTGAGCGGCGGGCGCGTGGCGCTCTTACCGCTCGGATCGCCGATCATCCCGGTGAAGTCACCTATAAGGAAGATCACCTGATGCCCCAGCTCCTGGAACTGGCGCAGCTTATTGATAAGCACGGTGTGACCCAAGTGCAGATCCGGAGCCGTTGGATCGAAGCCCGCCTTAATACGTAGCGGTTGGCCACGCTTGAGCTTTTCAATCAGCTCGGACTCGACCAACAGTTCTTCCGCACCACGTTTGATCAGCGCTAGCTGCTCTTCAACCGACTTCATAACAGACCCGCAAGGCTCAGATTCAAAGGGAACCAACCATACAAGATCGCGCGTCAAATACAAGGTTTGCCCGGCGCACGGACGCCAATCCGCAGACAGAGTGCCTATGGACTTGCTTCAGAGATGATTTGGTTATATTTTATACAGTTATTTCATCTTCATCATGTCATTCATCTTTTCCAATTCATCTTTTTCAAAGTCAAAACCACTTATGACCACAGAATCGTCTAAAGCGCCGCCGCTTTACCCGAAGACCCACTTGCTTGCCGCAAGTGGTATCGCCGCCCTTCTCAGTCTGGCGCTCCTGGTATTCCCTTCCAGCGACGTTGAAGCAAAAAAGACGACCCTGAGTCTTGAACTGGAAAGTCCTGCTGAACAACTGACACAAGATCAAGACGCTGCTGAAGTCGTTCAAGCCACAAATGAACCAGCAACATCTCCCTTCGCGCAGATCGACAACAGCGCCGAAGACACTCAGGAAACAGCTCAAGCCGAGCCAGCGCCGGTCGTCGAAGAAAAAAAGCCGGCAAGCCACAGGGAAGTGATCGTCACCAAGGGTGACACCCTCTCTACACTGTTCGAGAAGGTCGGCCTCCCAGCCACCTCAGTGCATGAAATACTGGCCAGCGACAAGCAGGCCAAGCAGTTCAGCCAGCTCAAGCATGGGCAAAAACTCGAATTCGAACTGAGCCCTGACGGCCAGTTGACCAACATGCACAGCAAGCTCAACGACCTCGAAAGCATCAGCCTGACCAAGAACGACAAGGGCTACACCTTCAACCGCGTTACCGCCAAACCGACCGCGCGCTCGGCTTACGTTCATGGCGTGATCAACAGCTCACTGTCGCAGTCCGCGGCCCGAGCGGGCCTGTCTCACAGCCTGACCATGGACATGGCCAGTGTGTTTGGCTACGACGTGGACTTCGCCCAGGATATTCGCCAGGGCGACGAGTTCGACGTGATCTACGAGCAGAAGGTGGTCAACGGCAAGGCCGTCGGCACTGGCCCGATCCTGTCGGCGCGTTTCACCAACCGCGGCAAGACCTACACCGCCGTGCGCTACACCAACAAACAAGGCAACAGCAGCTACTACACCGCTGACGGCAACAGCATGCGCAAGGCGTTCATCCGCACACCGGTGGACTTCGCCCGTATCAGCTCGAAATTTTCCATGGGCCGCAAACACCCGATCCTGAACAAGATCCGCGCCCATAAAGGCGTCGACTACGCAGCACCGCGCGGCACGCCGATCAAGGCAGCCGGTGATGGCAAGGTCTTGCTGGCCGGTCGCCGTGGTGGCTACGGCAATACCGTGGTCCTCCAGCACGGCAATACCTACACTACGCTCTATGGCCACATGCAAGGCTTCGCCAAAGGCGTGAAGACTGGCGGCACGGTGAAACAGGGCCAGGTGATTGGCTATATCGGCACCACCGGTCTCTCCACCGGGCCGCACCTGCACTATGAGTTCCAGGTCAATGGTGTGCACGTCGACCCGCTGGGCCAGAAACTGCCAATGGCCGATCCGATTGCCAAGGCGGAACGCCCACGCTTCCTCGCCCAAAGCCAGCCACTGATGGCGCGCATGGAACAGGAAAAAGCCACTCTGCTGGCTTCGAGCAAGCGCTAAGTCATGGCGTTCTATATAGGCGTGATGTCCGGAACCAGCCTTGATGGCCTGGACATCGCACTGATCGAGCAAGCCCCGGCGATCCGACTGATCGCCTCCCACTACATCCCGATGCCCGATCCCCTGCGCGCCGAGCTGCTCGGCTTGTGCGCCAGCGGCCCGGACGAAATTGCCCGCTCCGCCATCGCCCAGCAGAGCTGGGTGAAACTGGCAGCCCAAGGGATTCATGCCCTTCTCGCTCAGCAGCAACTGAAGCCTGACGACATTCGTGCGATTGGCAGCCATGGCCAGACCATCCGCCACGAACCGGCACGCGGTTTTACCGTGCAGATTGGCAACCCGGCCCTGCTGGCGGAGCTGACCTGCATCACCGTGGTCAGCGACTTCCGCAGCCGCGACGTCGCTGCCGGCGGACAAGGCGCACCGCTGGTTCCCGCCTTTCACGAAGCCTTGTTTGAAGAGCGTCCCGGCAATCGTGCCGTGCTGAACATCGGTGGATTCAGCAACCTGAGCCTGATCGAACCCGGTAAGCCTGTTGCCGGTTTCGACTGCGGCCCGGGCAATGTCCTGCTGGACGCCTGGATTCATCAGCAACGTGGCGACAACTATGACCGCGACGGCCAATGGGCCGCCAGCGGCAAGGTTGAACCGGCTCTATTGAATGAGCTGCTCAGCGATCCGTTCTTCGTAACCAAAGGCCCGAAGAGTACCGGACGGGAAGTATTCAACCTGCCTTGGCTGACACATCACCTGGCACAACTGCCAGCCTACGCCGCCGAAGATGTTCAGGCGACGCTGCTTGAGCTGACCGCGCTGACCATCATCGAATCACTGCAAAGCGCCCAGGCAGACACGCAGGAACTACTGGTCTGCGGCGGTGGCGCCCACAACACCGCGTTGATGAACCGCCTGGCAAGCCTACTGCCAAACGCCAGTGTCAGCAGCACTGCCACTTACGGCGTAGACCCCGACTGGGTCGAAGCCATGGCCTTCGCGTGGCTGGCTCATTGCTGCCTCGAAGGCATCGCAGCCAACCGTCCGAGCGTTACCGGTGCCCGCGGCTTGCGCGTACTGGGCGCCATCTACCCCGCATAAATCCTCCACACAGCAGAACGCCGCAAGACCCTGGGGTCGTGCGGCGTTCTGTGAAACAGGTGCGCTGATCAGATCGAAAACGAAGAACCGCAGCCACAGGTGGTGGTCGCATTCGGGTTCTTGATGACGAAACGCGAACCTTCCAGACCTTCCTGGTAGTCCACCTCGGCACCCGCCAGGTACTGGAAGCTCATCGGATCGACCACCAGACTCACACCTTCGCGTTCGACGATGGTGTCGTCATCGGCCACTTCTTCATCGAAGGTGAAGCCGTACTGAAAACCTGAACAACCGCCGCCCGTAACGAATACGCGCAGCTTCAAGCGATCATTCCCCTCTTCATCGACCAGGCTCTTCACCTTGTGCGCGGCACCGTGGGTGAATTGCAAAGCCGTGGGGGTGAAGGATTCGACGCTCATGCTGACTATCTCCCGGCGTAACGCCGTCATATTGCGTGATGACGCGCATTATCCGCTTCTCCTAGAAAAGCGGTCAACTATTGTTATGGTATATCAACCACTCCAATCGCCGGCCCGAAATGCAAAAAAGCCCGTCAGACGGGCCTTTTGCTGTACGCGATAAACCTTACGGCAGCATGCCTGCGTGGGACAGGCCCAGACGCTCATCCAGCCCGAACAGAATGTTCATGTTCTGCACGGCCTGACCCGAGGCTCCCTTGACCAGGTTGTCGATCACCGACAACACAACCACCAGATCGCCGTCTTGCGGACGATGCACCGCGATACGGCAAACATTGGCACCACGCACGCTACGCGTCTCCGGGTGGCTGCCGGCAGGCATCACATCGACGAACGGTTCGTTGGCATAACGCTTTTCAAACAGTGCCTGCAGATCCACCGAGCGATCAACAACGGTTGCATAGAGCGTGGAATGAATGCCACGAATCATCGGAGTCAGGTGCGGAACGAAGGTCAGGCCGACGTCCTTGCCTGCTGCACGACGCAGGCCCTGGCGGATTTCCGGCAAATGACGGTGCCCTTTGACCGCATAGGCCTTCATGCTTTCCGATGTCTCGGAATACAGCGAGCCTACGGAAGCACCACGACCGGCACCGCTGACACCGGATTTGCAGTCAGCAATCAGATGCGCAGTATCGGCCAGGCCGGCTTCGAGCAATGGCAGGAAACCCAATTGCGTTGCAGTCGGGTAGCAGCCCGGCACAGCAATCAGTCGCGCTTTTTTGATCTGCTCGCGATTGACTTCCGGCAAGCCATAGACCGCCTCATCCAGCAACTCCGGTGCACCGTGCGGCTGGCCGTACCACTTGGCCCATTCATCCGCGTCTTGCAAACGGAAGTCGGCCGACAGGTCGATGACCTTGGTCCCGGCCGCCAGCAGTTCGCCCGCCAGGGCATGGGCAACACCGTGTGGTGTGGCGAAGAACACCACATCGCAGGCACCCAGGGTCTTGATGTCCGGAACGCTGAACGCCAGGCCGTCGTAGTGGCCTCGCAGGTTCGGGTACATATCGGCTACGGCCAGGCCAGCCTCGGATCGGGAAGTGATGACAACCACCTCAGCCTGCGGATGTTGCGCCAACAGACGCAGCAGTTCGACACCGGTGTAACCCGTGCCGCCGACGATACCGACCTTGACCATAAACCTGCCCTCAACGAACCCACTGGAAAGCCGTCGATAATAGGGGCCGCGCGCCCCTGCGACAACCGTCAAGGTGACGTGCGGACGCTCAAGCCTCTATATTCCCAGTACCGTGAATTGGGGAATAACTAAAAATGCTCTATCTGTGGCTCAAAGCGCTTCACATCATCAGCGTCGTGTGCTGGTTTGCCGGCCTGTTCTACCTGCCACGACTGTTCGTTTATCACGCACAAAGTGAAGACACGATCAGCAAGGAACGCTTCAGCGTCATGGAACGCAAGCTGTACCGCGGCATCATGGGGCCGGCAATGATCGCTACGCTGATCTTCGGCGGCTGGTTGATCAGCCTCAACCCCAGCGCCTACTTCACTCAGGGTGGCTGGATGCACGCCAAGCTGACACTGGTGGTGATTCTGATCGGCTACCACCACATGTGTGGCGCGCAGGTAAAACGTTTTGCCCGTGGCGAGAACACCCGCAGCCATGTCTTTTATCGCTGGTTCAATGAAGTGCCGGTTCTGATATTGCTGGCTATCGTAATTCTGGTCGTCGTTCGACCGTTCTAAATCCAACAGGCACAACTCACCGGGGTACTTCCAATGTCGCTGCCCGCTCTGCTTGAACAACGTTTGCGTCTGCCCGTGGTGGTGGCGCCGATGTTCCTGATTTCCAATCCGCAATTGGTACTCGCCTGTTGTCGCCAGGGCGTGGTCGGCAGCTTCCCGGCGCTGAACCAGCGCGAGAGCAGCGGTTTCAAGGCCTGGCTGGAAGAAATCGAAGCCGGGCTGGCGACACTGGAAAACCCCGCGCCTTATGCCGTAAACCTGATCGTCCATAACAGCAATCCTCGTTTACAGGCGGATCTACAGATCTGCGTCGAACACAAAGTACCGATCGTGATCACCAGCCTCGGTGCCGTAAAAGAACTGGTCGACGCGGTGCACAGCTACGGCGGTTTGGTGTTCCATGACGTGACAACTCGTCGTCATGCCGAGAAAGCGGCCGAAGCCGGCGTGGATGGTTTGATCGCTGTGGCTGCCGGGGCCGGTGGCCACGCAGGGACCTGGAGCCCGTTCTCGCTGATTGCCGAAATCCGCCAGTTTTTCGACAAGACCTTGTTGCTGGCCGGCTGTTTGAACCACGGCCACGAAATTCTTGCCGCCCAACTGCTCGGCGCGGATTTGGCCTACTTTGGTACACGATTTATCGGCACGACCGAAAGTCACGCACCTGACGCCTACAAAGAAATGCTGCTGACATCCAAAGCGGCAGACATCATCCATACTCCAGCCGTATCAGGTGTCCCCGCGAGCTTCATGCGCCAGAGTCTGGAAGCAGCCGGTTTCGACATGGCCGCCTTGCAAGGCAAGGGCGAGATCAACTTCGGCTCCAAGCTCAAACCCGTGAGCGATGAGGCCAAAGCCTGGAAAACCGTTTGGTCTGCAGGCCAGGGAGTGGGAGAAATCGAGGACTTGCCGAGCGTCGAGCAGTTGATTGCACGTCTCGACTCGGAGTACCGCAAGGCCCTGGAGCAGGCTGCCCAGTTGACCAAACGCTGGCCGAGCTGACGGCAAACCTTGGCCAGTCTTGCCCGGCTGGCCTTACTCTCGCCCGGGCACAACATTCTTCTTTCAACCTCTCGCGACAAGGATGCTTCGCACATGGGCGAAAATCATTTCAAGATTGTATTCGAGGGCGCCTTGCTGCCCGGTGTCGACATCACCACGGCAAAGCTCAATCTCGCCGAGTTGTTCAAAAGCGATGTCACAGCCATCGAGCGTCTGTTCACCGGGCGTCCGGTAGCGCTCAAACGCAACCTGTCGCAAGCCGATGCCCAGACCTATCTCCAGGCGCTGAGCAAAACCGGTATCGACGCCCGCATCGAAGCCGAGACGCCGATCGAGCTGAACCTCGCCGACGTTCACGACCACACCTCGGCCAGTAGCCAGGCTGCCCAGGCAGATCCGCAGTCCCCTTACGCGCCGCCTCGCGCGCCCGTCGGCGAAGCCGTGGCGGAATTCGCCACGCTCAAGCCATTCAGTTTCGATGGCCGTATCGGCCGCTTGCGTTACCTCGCCTGGACGCTGGTGCTGTCAACTGTGCTCCTGGCCGTTTGCGGGGTGTTTGCCTTAGTCGCCTTGGCTCTCATCGGCGCGAATTCGACCGCCGGCCTGATATTGGGCAGCTTGCTGGCCTTGATCCTTTTCGCCGGATTTGTATTCGTCAGCATCCAGATCACCGCTCAACGCTTGCACGATGTCGGCTGGTCCGGCTGGCTGTGGCTGCTGAACCTGGTGCCGTTCGTTGGCAGTTTCTTTCCGTTCGTGATCATGGTCGTACCGGGCAACGACACTGCCAACCGCTACGGCCCGCCGCCTCCGCCGAACAGTACCGCGGTCAAGGTATTGTCTTCGCTGTGGCTGATCGTTATCGCGCTGGTTCTGTTCGGCTCGCTGGCCGGTGGTCTCACGGCGATACGGGAAGGATACGAAAACGCCGCGCAGAGCAGCTACGAAAGCAGTTCGGTCACCACCGACGAAATCGACGTCGAGGTAGAACCGGTGCCAAATTCCACCGACGATGCAGCCGAAGAGGCCCAGCCCCCTGTAGACTCTGCGAAAGAATGAACAGCGCTCCAGGCCCGTGACACCTGCGTCGCGGCGCGGAGCTGTTGCGATGGAGAACTGCATGACCCGTTACGCTCTGATCACTGGCGCCTCCAGCGGCATCGGCCTGGCAATGGCCGAAGCGCTGGCCCGGCGCGGCCGCAGCCTGATTCTGGTGGCCCGACAACGTGATCAGCTGGAAAGTATTGCGATTGAACTGACCCAAAGGTTCGGCGTGGAAGTGTTGTTCCGTGCCTGTGACCTGGGCGAACCTCTGCGCCTGTCCGGGTTCCTGCTGGAGCTGGAAGAAGGCGACCGGCAGATCGATCTGCTGGTCAACTGCGCCGGTATCGGCACCTGCGGCCCGTTTCTGGCCCAGGACTGGATGACCGAGCAAGACCTGATTGAAGTGAACATCCTCGCCCTTACCCGCCTGTGCCACGCCATCGGCAACAGCATGGCCCTGCAAGGCGGCGGGCAGATTCTGAATGTGGCCTCGGTGGCAGCGTTTCAGCCGGGGCCGTGGATGAGCACCTATTACGCCAGCAAGGCGTATGTGCTGCACTTTTCCGAAGGATTGCGCGTCGAGCTGAAAAAGTGTGCGATCAAGGTTTCGGTGCTCTGCCCCGGACCGACCCGCACGGCGTTCTTCCGTACCGCGCAGCTCAACAGCGACAAACTGGCCAGCAGCAAACTGCTGATGAGCCCTGAGGAAGTGGCGCTCTACACCGTGCGCGCACTGGAAAAGAATCAAGCGATCATTATTCCCGGGCGGCGCAACCGCTGGTTCGCCTTCCTGCCGCGGCTCGGCTCGCGCTGGCTGACTCGCACCATCGCCGGCATGATCAACAAGGCGTACTGCCCGCGCTGATCCAACTCAAGGTAAAAGGCTGGGCGCAGGCATACGCCATGAGTACACTCAGCCCAGCCCAAACAACGGAGAAAACAGCTGTGGATACTCTGTTCACCAAGATCATCAACCGGGAAATCCCGGCGAAGATCATTTACGAGGACGACCAGGTACTGGCCTTCCACGACATTGCCCCACAGGCCCCGGTACATTTTCTGGTGGTCCCGAAGAAACCGGTTCGCACCTTGAACGACCTGACCGAGGACGACAAGGCGCTGGCCGGGCATATTCTGTTCACCGCGCAGCGCCTGGCACTGGAACTGGGCTGCGAAAAAGGTTTCCGCGTAGTCATGAACTGCAATGAAGAAGGCGGGCAAACCGTCTATCACATTCATATGCACGTGCTGGGTCAGCGCCAGATGCACTGGCCACCGGGCTGAGCATAGGTTCTCAAAAAATCGCAACCTTCGGCAGCTCCTACGTGTATCGCGAACCTCTGTAGGAGCTGCCGAAGGCTGCGATCTTTTGATCTTGACCCAGCGCAATCCTTCCCTGGCCGATTGGGTTAAACTGGCCGTCGAAATCCCCCCGGAGGTCAGCATGACTACCCAACGTCACTACTCGCCAATCGACCGCCTTCTGCTGCAAGCCGATGCCGCGATGCGCACCTTGCTGCCCTTCAGCGGCCAGCCGTACCGTCCGTCACCCGCCATCGTGCAGCCGGATGCGAAAATGAGCGACGAAGACACGCGCCATGTTGCCGGCCTGATGCGCATCAACCACACCGGGGAAGTCTGCGCCCAGGCGCTGTATCAGGGGCAAGCGCTGACCGCCAAACTGCCGCAAGTGCGTGCTGCGATGGAGCATGCCGCCGAAGAAGAGGTCGATCACCTGGTCTGGTGCGAACAACGCATCCATCAACTGGGTAGCCACACCAGCATCCTCAATCCGCTGTTTTATGGCATGTCTTTCGGGATTGGCGCGGTGGCCGGCCTGATCAGCGATAAAGTCAGCCTGGGGTTCGTGGCGGCAACGGAAGACCAGGTGTGCAAACACCTGAACGAACATCTGGAGCAATTGCCGGCCGAGGATGAAAAATCCCGCGCAATTCTTGAGCAGATGCGCATCGATGAAGAACAGCATGCCGAAAGTGCGCTGGAGGCTGGCGGGTTCCGCTTTCCGACACCTGTGAAGTTCGGGATGAGTCTGATGGCCAAGGTGATGACCAAGAGTACTTATCGGATCTGACTCCGTTTTTTTGTAGGAGCGAGCTTGCTCCGGGCGGCGTTCCGACGAAGGACGACAACGATAACGGGTGTGTCTGGATAAACGTGTCGCCCCCAGGTGCATCGCGAGCAAGCTCGCTCCTACAAGAGCCGGCGCCAGAACAAAAAAGGCGACTGCCGTGAGGGAGTCGCCTTTTTTGTGTCCGAGAATCTTACGCCATATTGCGCGCGTAGAAGATTTCGAGCATTTCGTGTTTCACCCGCTCGGTCACCTGGGCGCGTTGCTCAGAGGACAGGTTGCTGGTGGCGTCGCCAAACAGGTAGTTATCCAGTTCGAAGTTCTTCAGCAGCATCTTGGTGTGGAACAGATTTTCCTGGTACACGTTCACGTCGGTCATCTGGTACGCGTCGTAAGTGTCTTCGGAGAGGTAGTTCTGGATCGAATTGATCTCGTGGTCGATGAAGTGCTTTTTGCCTTCAACGTCACGGGTGAAGCCGCGCACACGGTAATCCACGGTTACGATGTCCGAATCGAACTGATGAATCAGGAAGTTGAGCGCTTTGAGCGGTGAAATGACCCCGCAAGTCGATACGTCGATGTCCACACGGAAGGTTGCAATACCGCTGACCGGATGGATTTCCGGGTAGGTGTGCACCGTGATGTGGCTCTTGTCGAGGTGAGCAAGAATGATTTCAGGCAGCGGGCCCGGGGATTCTTCGATCTGACTGTCGGTCGGGGTTACCGGCTCTTCGGAGATCAGGATCGTGACGCTGGCGCCCTGCGGCTCATAGTCCTGACTGGCAATGTTCAGGATGTTGGCACCAATGATATCGACAACTTCCGTGAGGATCTGCGTCAGGCGTTTCGCGTTGTACTCTTTATTGATGTACTCGACGTAAGCCTGCTGGTCTTGCGGGGTTTCCGCGTAGCAGATGTCATAGATGTTGAAGCTCAAGGTCTTTGTCAGGTTATTGAACCCGTGGAGCTTGAGTTTGCTTTTCACCGTTAAAAACTCTCTATGTGTTTGCGGCCCGGCCGCGTGATCAAGCATGCCCGTCAAATGCGAACAACGCACCTGCGTAGGACGGTTAACACCTCTTCGCGATGGCGATTTTGGTTGTCTGCTCGGGTGCGAGGCCTGTCGGCTGACGGGCCACTACCCTGAAAAAAGTGGCGCATTATGCAGACGTCAGCTTGTGTTCGCCAGAGTCTGCACTGCTTTTATGATAGTTGAATGTCGATTCAACCGAGCTCGATGATCTCGTAGTCGTGGGTAATTGCCACGCCTGCCGCGCCGAGCATGATCGAGGCCGAGCAATACTTCTCGGCAGACAATTCGATGGCGCGCTTGACCTGGGCTTCTTTCAGCCCACGGCCCTTGACCACGAAGTGCATGTGGATCCTGGTGAAAACCTTTGGATCTTCGGTCGCACGCTCGGCTTCAAGGAACGCTTCACAGCTTTCGACCGCCTGGCGGGACTTCTTGAGGATGCTGACCACATCGAAATTGCTGCAACCGCCGACACCCAGCAGCAGCATTTCCATCGGCCGGACACCCAGGTTACGTCCGCCGGCATCGGGCGGACCGTCCATGACCACGACATGACCGCTACCGGATTCGCCGAGGAACATGGCTTCGCCAGCCCATTGGATGCGTGCCTTCATCGCCAAGACTCCACTGTATAAAAAAGGGTCGCCAGCTTAGCACAGGCCCTGTGATTGACGGCGCCCGGCGTCTTAGGACATATCCCACTGCCTTGTAGGTAAATGCTCGAATATTGCAGGAAGTGTCTGTTAAGCTGACGCCAATTCAATGGCGCATTGCCAGCTTTTCCCCAGCGTTCGCTATTCATAAAAAACCAAACACACCGTGCAGTCTTTTCGGGATACAACCATGGTTGCGATTGCCCCCAACCCCAAGATCAAGAACCTCGACAAGCTGTTGATGCATTGCCAGCGCCGCCGTTATCAGGCCAAGAGCAGCATCATTTGTGCCGGCGACCGCTCGGAAACGCTGTTCTTCATCATCAAAGGCTCAGTCACCATCCTGATCGAAGATGACGACGGCCGGGAAATGATCATTTCCTACCTGAACGCCGGAGACTTTTTCGGCGAGTTGGGCCTGTTTGAGCAAGCCGGCCTGGAGCAGGAGCGTAGCGCCTGGGTACGGGCCAAGGTTGAATGCGAAGTCGCGGAAATCAGCTACGCAAAATTCCGCGAGTTATCCCTGCTGGATCCGGAAATTCTTTACGTCCTCAGCGGACAAATCGCACAGCGCCTGCGCAACACCACGCGTAAGGTCGGTGACCTGGCATTTTTTGACGTGACCGGCCGAGTTGCCCGCTGCCTGCTGGAGCTGTGCAAACAGCCAGACGCCATGACTCACCCCGATGGCATGCAAATCAAGGTGACCCGTCAGGAAATCGGGCGGATAGTCGGTTGTTCCCGGGAGATGGTCGGTCGCGTCCTCAAGGATCTGGAAGAACGCGAACTGGTGAATGTCAAAGGCAAGACCATGGTGGTTTTCGGTACGCGATAAGCTCGAAAACCTAGCCGCTGAACATCCGCGCCAGCATCAACCGGTAGAGTTCGTCGAGGCGCGCCAGTGCATCGGGTGCGGCGAACTTCTCATGCAGCGCGATGTGGCTTTCGGCGCGTACTCGTTGTTCCAGACCGCAGGCCTCGTTGAAACGATTGACCGCGGCGACCATTGACGCTCGCTCGTTATCGATCAGCATCGCTCCGTGCACCAGCCCTACCGGACGCTGCCCACCCTGACTCTGGCGCCAGCGCTGGGCGGTGCCGACCATCTTGCGACCATCGAGGTTGACGTTGAAGCGACCGTCACAGAAAGCGCCTTCGATTTCCCCCAGGGACGAAGTGCCACCCAACTCATCCAGCAACTGACAGATTGGATCGCATAGACGCCGGTAGCCGGATTCGATGCGGTTAAGGTCGCCTTCGCTGCGCGGCGGTGCGTAGACCAGAGCGATGTTGGTCGTGGTGTCGGATTGCGGAACGGGCTCTCCGCCGGTATCGCGCAACAACACTGGCCAGCCTGCCGCTGCCGAGACTTCACATGCGGATTCAAAGCCTGGCAAGCGATTCAAGCGACGCGGCATCACTAATGCCTGGTCACTCGGTTGCCAGAACAACAGGCCGAAGTCCGCGTTGCCGGCACAGACCGAGGCCAACAGATCCTGTTCGGCTTGCAGGCCGGCTTCGATGGTCAGGGAAACAGGTAAGATCATAAGGTCTTCCATAGGACGGTCAGTCTGTGGTGCATCTTATGCTGCCATCGCGAGCAGGTCGGATCGCCGCACCGTCGCTCCCACATTGGATCTTTGGCATTAGCCAATCCCTTGTGGGAGCGAGCCTGCTCGCGATGGGGTCGACTCGGTCTGCGAATAATCAGTCGAGGGTCGAGCCGCTGACGGGAATGCCGCGCTCGGGGAAGAACAGACGCTGCAGCTCGGTACCCGGGCTTTCGGCGCGCATGAACGCTTCGCCGACCAGGAACGCGTAGACATCGCTGATTTCCATCAGTTCGACATCGGCGCGGTTGAGAATGCCGCTCTCGGTGATGACCAGACGATCACGCGGGATACGCGGCAACAGGTCAAGGGTGGTTTCCAGGCTGACATCGAAGGTATGCAGGTTGCGGTTGTTCACACCGACCAGTGGAGTGTCGAGGGTTTTCAAGGCCCGCTCCAGCTCATCGCCATCGTGGACTTCCACCAGCACATCGAGGTTGACGCTTTTGGCCACGGCTGCCAGTTCGGCCATTTTCACGTCATCCAGCGCGGAAACGATCAACAGCACACAATCGGCACCCAGGGCCCGGGCTTCGACGATCTGGTACGGATCGATCATGAAGTCCTTGCGGATCACCGGCAGCTGGCACGCCGCGCGGGCCTGCTGCAGGTAGGCGTCAGCGCCCTGGAAATAATCGATATCGGTGAGTACCGACAGACAGGTCGCTCCGCCCTTCTCGTAGCTTCTGGCGATGTCGGCGGGAACGAAGTTCTCGCGAATCACGCCTTTGCTCGGCGAAGCTTTCTTGATTTCGGCAATGACTGCAGGTTGCTTCAGCTTGGCCTGAGCCAGCAAGGCCTTGGCAAAACCACGAGGCGCATCGGCCGTCTTGGCCAGGCTTTCCAGCTCGGCGAGGCTGACGCGAGCGCTACGCTCGGCGACTTCCTCGACTTTGCGCGCCAGAATCTTTTCCAGAACCGTCGGTACACTCATCCCTCATTCTCCACTTTGAATACCGCGGTGAACGCACCCAGTTCCTCGAGCTTCTCTCGAGCGAGACCGGTGTGCAGCGCATCGTGCGCAAGTGCAACTCCCTCTTTCAAACTGCTGGCATGGTCGGCTGCGTACAGCGCGGCACCGGCATTGAGCATGATCATCTCGGCCGCTTTCTGACCGTTCTCGGTCTTGCGCTTGCCCAGGGCATCGCGAATCAGCTCCAGGGACGCCGCCGGGCTATCCACCGCCAGGCCATGCAGGCTCTGGCTCTTCATGCCAAGGTCTTCCGGCTCGACCCAATACTCGGTGATCTGGCCATCCTTCAGCTCAGCGACAAACGTCGGCGCAGCCAGGCTGAACTCGTCCAGACCATCCTTCGAATGCACCACCAGCACGTGCTTGCTGCCCAGACGCTGCAGCACTTCCGCCAGCGGCCGGCACAGGGCCTGGGTAAATACGCCGACCACCTGATGCTTCACACCGGCCGGATTCGTAAGCGGACCGAGCATGTTGAACAAGGTCCGCAGACCCAGTTCACGGCGCGGGCTGGCGGCGTATTTCATCGCAGAGTGATGAGTCTGGGCAAACATGAAACCAATACCAACGTTGTCAATGCAACGCGCCACTTGCACTGGGGTCAGGTTCAGGTAGATACCGGCCGCCTCCAGCAGATCAGCACTGCCGCTCTTGCCCGAGACTGCACGGTTGCCATGCTTGGCCACGGTGCAGCCAGCAGCGGAAACCACGAACGCAGCAGCGGTCGACACGTTGAAGATATTCGCACCGTCACCGCCGGTGCCCACCACATCGACCACACCGTCGAGGGTCTTGAGCTCGACCTTGTCCGCCAGCTCACGCATCACCGACACCGCGCCGACGATTTCGTCGATGCTTTCGCTCTTCATGCGCATGGCCATCATGAACGCGCCAATCTGCGCATCCGAGCATTGCCCGGTCATGATTTCGCGCATGACATCGCGCATTTCATCGGTACTGAGGTCGAGGTGATCGACGATACGGCCCAGGGCTGTCTTGATGTTCATGATAAGTCCTTAGCGCGTGCCGCCGGTTTGTTTGAGGAAGTTGGCGAACAGTTCGTGACCCTGCTCGGTGAGGATCGACTCAGGGTGAAACTGCACGCCTTCGATGTTCAGAGTCTTGTGACGCAGGCCCATGATCTCGTCGACCGAACCGTCTTCGAGCTGGGTCCAGGCGGTCAGCTCCAGACAATCGGGCAGGGTTTCGCGCTTGACGATCAATGAATGATAGCGGGTGACCGTCAGCGGACGATTCAGGCCTGCGAACACTCCCTTGTCCTCGTGAAATACCGGGCTAGTCTTACCGTGCATCACTTGACGGGCGCGCACCACATCGCCGCCAAAGGCCTGGCCGATGGATTGGTGACCGAGGCAGACGCCAAGAATCGGCAGTTTGCCGGCGAAATGCTTGATCGCTTCAATCGAGATGCCGGCTTCGGTTGGGGTGCAAGGACCGGGGGACACAACAATGCGCTCTGGATTGAGGGCTTCGATTTCAGCGATGGTCAGTTCATCGTTGCGCACGACTTTGACCTGGGAGCCGAGCTCGCCCAGATACTGCACAACGTTGTAGGTAAAGGAGTCGTAGTTATCGATCATCAGCAACATGGCGTTAAGAACCTCTTGAATTCACTGACTTTAAAGATGGCCTTCGAATGATTTACCCGCAGAGCGCTGCACTTTGTCAGGTGCTGGAGTAGCGCCAGCAAAGCGGCATTTCAAACAGGTAAAGAAGGCAAAGCGGTACAGGTCCGGCAAGGCCGGCAAAAGAATTCAGGCGCGCCAACGCCAGCGGGCATGTGCCTTGATGACTTGATCCAGGAGTTTACTGATGATCAACACGGGGAAGGTCTCGTTCGTACGTCCGGGCACAGTAACTTAGCTGGGCAGAGCGTGCAATATCGCCGGAGCTACTGCCCGCGAAACTGTTAAAGGCTGCGCGACAGATGGCAAAAGGCCGGAAGTTTTTGGTACTGTCGTTTCGTTCACTACAACAATAAATAAACGGACTTGCACATGATCAAACAGTCGTTGTTTGTACCGCTCGCAGGATGCTTGCTCGCGATGGCATGCGCCCAGGCGAACGCCGCACCTAATCCTTATACCAATTTCGTTGTCTTCGGGGACAGCCTTAACGACGCTGGGACCTTTGCCGACACGGGCGGGCCTGCCGGGGCGACGCAGCGCTTCACCAACCGGACGGGGCCGGTGTATCTGGATGGTAGCGGCGAAATCCGCTCGCTCAACTCTACGCAGATACTGGGTGGAAAACTGGGGTTCTCGGCGGACCAGACCGCTTCATCAAATTCGGCGGTGCGCGCCAGCAACGGCCAGCCCGATGGTAACAACTGGGCCGTCGGCGGTTACCGCACGGATCAGATTCTTGATTCGATTACCAGCATCTCCGCCACCGGAGAACGCACCCGGGCCGGCTATCTTCCATCCAATAACTTCCGTGCCGACCCAAATGCACTGTATTACCTGTCGGGTGGCGGTAACGACTTCCTGCAAGGTCGCGTCACCAGCCTGCCCCAGGCCAGTGCCGCCGCCGACCGTCTGGCCGACAGCGTGCAGACGCTGCAAACCGCCGGCGCCAAATACGTCATGGTATGGCTACTGCCCGACATCGGCTTTACCCCGGCGTTCAATGGCACCCCGCTGCAAGCGTTCACGTCCCAACTCAGCGCCCAGTTCAACACTGAACTGGTAAGCCGACTGCAAAACATCAATGCAGAAATAATCCCGCTCAATATTCCAGTACTGCTCAAAGAGACGTTCGCCAACCCGGTGCAGTTTGGCCTGGCCACCGACCAGAATCTCATCGCCACATGCTTCAGCGGCAGCGGCTGTACCGAAAACGCCCGCTACGGCATCAACAGCGCCACACCAGACCCGACCAAGCTGATCTACAACGACTCCGTGCATCCCACCGAAGCCGGGCAGCGCCTGATCGCCGATTACGCGTACTCCCTGCTGGCGGCGCCATGGGAGCTGACCTTGCTACCGGAAATGGCCCAGGGCACCGTGCGCGCGCATCAGGACGAATTGCGCAACCAGTGGCTGGCCGATTGGGAAAACTGGCAAGGCGTCGGCCAATGGCGAGCCATTGTTTCCGGCGGCGGACAGCATCAGGACTTTGACGGTGATGACAGTTCGGTAAGCGCCGACGGCAACGGAGCCAACCTGAACATCGGCGGCAGCTACCGTCTCGACGATGCCTGGCGCGTCGGCCTGGTGGCCGGTTTCTATAACCAGAAACTCGAAGCCGGCAGCAACGATTCCGACTACAAACTCAACACCTACCTGGGCACGGTATTCGCCCAGTACCAGCAAAACCGTGTGTGGGCCGATGCGGCGTTGACGGCCGGGCATCTGGATTACGACAGCCTCAAGCGTAAATTCCAGTTGGGCGCCAACGAGCGCAGTGAAAAAGGCGATACCAGCGGCTACGTCGAGGCCTTCAGCGCTCGCCTGGGTTACGACATTGCGCAACAAGCCAGCAGCCCCTGGCACCTGTCGCCGTTTGTCAGCGCCGATTTCGCCAAGGTGCAAGTCGACGGTTACTCGGAGGACGGCAACAACTCCACGGCGCTGACCTTCGCCGATCAGGAGCGTATTTCCCGGCGTCTGGGCGCTGGCCTGCAGGGCAAATACCAGATCACCCCGCAAACCCAGGTTTTTGGCGAAGCGGCAGTCGAACGTGAGTACAACGACGATACCCAGGACGTGAGCATCAACCTCAACAGCCTGCCAAACAACCAGTTCACGCTGGAGGGCTACACCCCGCAAAGTCACTTGCAACGTGTGAACCTGGGTGTGAGCCACAACCTCACCAAGGACCTGGCATTGCGCGCCAGCTACAACATCCGCAAGGACGACGATTTCACCCAACAGGGCATCAATGTGGGTGTTGCACTGGACTTCTGACGTGCAGCCAATAAAAAACGCGGCGCCCTCACAGGCGTCGCGTTTTTTTGGTGTCCGCAAATCCCCTGTAGGAGCTAGCTTGCTAGCGAAGGTGTGTCAGTCGACACAGTGTTGCTGACACTCCTTCGCTAGCAAGCTAGCTCCTACAGTAGGTTTTGCGTGGATCAGGTATTCGGGGTTTGTTCCGCCAAGGCAACGGCGCGGAACATCGCGCGGCGCTTGTTCAGGGTTTCTTCCCATTCCAGCGCCGGCACCGAGTCGGCGACGATGCCGCCACCGGCCTGCACATGCAGTTCGCCGTTCTTGATCACCGCCGTACGGATCGCAATGGCGGTGTCCATGTTGCCGTTCCAGGCGAAGTAACCGACCGCACCGCCGTAGACGCCACGCTTGACCGGCTCCAGTTCGTCGATGATTTCCATCGCGCGAATCTTCGGTGCGCCGGACAAGGTGCCCGCCGGCAGAATCGCTCGCAGTGCGTCCATGGCCGTCAACCCGGATTTCAGTTGCCCGGTGACGTTGGACACGATGTGCATCACGTTGGAGTAACGCTCGATGACCATTTTCTCGGTGAGCTTCACCGAGCCGATTTCCGATACGCGACCGGTGTCGTTGCGACCGAGGTCGATCAGCATCAAGTGTTCGGCGATTTCCTTGTCGTCGGACAGCAGGTCTTTTTCCAGCGCCAGGTCAGCCTCTTCGTTGGCGCCCCGCGGACGGGTACCTGCAATCGGGCGCACGGTGATCAGGTTGTCTTCGACCCGCACCAGCACTTCCGGCGAACTGCCGACGACGTGGAAGTCGCCGAAGTTGAAGAAGTACATGTAAGGCGTCGGGTTGAAGCAGCGCAGCGCGCGATACAGATCGATCGGCGCCGCCTTGAAGTCGATCGACATGCGCTGGGACGGCACGACTTGCATGCAGTCACCGGCCAGGATGTATTCCTTGATGGTATCGACGGCTTTTTCGTAATCGTCCTGGGTGAAGCTGGAGCGGAACACCGGATCGGCCGCTTGCTGCTTGCTGAAATCCAGGCCACGGCGTGGGGTGATCGGCTGACGGAGTTTTTCCAGCAGCTCTTCCAGGCGTGCGCGACCTTGTTCGAAGGCGTCTTCCTGCGCCGGGTCGGCCAGGACGATTGCGTGCATCTTGCCGGCCAGGTTATCGAACACCACCACGGCGTCGGAAACCATCAGCAGAATGTCAGGCACGCCCAGCGGATCCGGGTTCGGGCACTTGCCCAGACGCTTTTCCACGTAACGCACGCAGTCATAACCGAAGTAGCCCACCAGGCCGCCATTGAAACGCGGCAGGCCGGCAATGGTCGGCACGTTGTAGCGGGCCTTGAAGGTTTCGACGAAGGCCAGCGGGTCTTCCACGTCGTGGCTTTCGGTCTCGACACCATCGACGGTCACGCTGACGTGATGATCGTGAACCCGCAGTACGGTGCGGCATGGCAGGCCGATGATCGAGTAACGGCCCCACTTCTCGCCGCCCTGTACGGACTCCAGCAAGTAGGAATTGGGCTCGTCGGCCAGTTTCAGGTAGATCGACAGCGGCGTGTCGAAGTCGGCCAGGGTTTCACAGGCAAGCGGGATGCGGTTGTAGCCGGCAGCGGCCAAACGCAGGAATTCTTCGCGGATCATGAGGTGCCTCGTGGCTTGAGGGTCGAACAGTCAGGTATGCAAACGCGCCGGATAACCGGCCAGGATCAAGTCAGGCGCGCCAACGCCAGCGGGCCAGGGCCTTGATGACTTTCATCCAGAGTTTGCGAGTAACCACCACGATGGCGTTTCCAGAAGGGGGTTTGACAGCGTCGGCCAACGTTATCTCAGCGGCTGGATCCAGGCAACCGGGAATTAGCTTGCGCAGGTCGTCGATCACCAGCGCCGGCGATTCTTCCGCGATTGGCCGGCCGTGGTTATAGCCGTAACTCAGGGCCACACACTTGACCCCCGCCGCTTTCGCCGCCAGCACATCGCTGCGCGAATCGCCGACGAACAACGACTGCGAAGCCGGAATGTTGGCCATTTTCATCACGAAAAACAGTGCGGCCGGATCGGGCTTTTTCTGTGGCAGGGTGTCGCCGCCGATGATCCAGCGGAAATAGCGGCCGATTTTCATCTGATCCAGCAGCGGTGCGACGAAGCGCTCCGGCTTGTTGGTGATCAGCGCCATCTCGACGCCCTGCTTTTTCAGCCATTTGAGGGTGTCGCGCACACCGGGATACACCACGGTCAACTCATGGCTCTCGCCATAAGCTTGCATGAAATACTCCAGCGCCCGTTCGGCCTCATGGTCATCGACCGCCGAATGATCGATAGCACCAGCCAGCGCACGACGCACCAGCACTGGCGCGCCGTTTCCGACCCATTCGCGTACCGCGTCCAGGCCGGCGGGCTTACGACCGAGTTTGAGCAGCATCTTGTCCACAGCCACTGCCAGATCCGGGACCGAGTCGATCAACGTACCGTCCAGATCGAACATCACCAGCCGCGGCAGTTTCCCCGGGAACAACTGCTCAAAGCCACTCATGGGCGAGCCAGCGCCAGTTCGGTACGCATCTTGTCGATGACTTCCTGATAGTTCGGCGCATTGAAGATGGCCGAGCCGGCAACGAAGGTGTCGGCACCGGCCGCCGCGATTTCGCGGATGTTGTTCACGTTCACGCCGCCGTCGATTTCCAGGCGAATGTCACGGCCGGAGGCATCGATCAACGCCCGAGCTTCACGCAGTTTGTCGAGGGTACCGGGGATGAACTTCTGCCCGCCAAAGCCCGGGTTGACGCTCATCAGCAGGATCATGTCGACCTTGTCCATCACGTACTTGAGCACGTCCAGCGGGGTCGCCGGGTTGAACACCAGGCCCGACTTGCAGCCGCCTTCGCGGATCAATTGCAGAGAGCGGTCGACGTGCTGGGTGGCTTCCGGGTGGAAGGTGATGTAAGTCGCCCCGGCTTCGATGAAGTCGCCCACGATGCGGTCCACCGGGCTGACCATCAGGTGCGCGTCGATCGGCGCGGTCACGCCGTACTTGCGCAGTGCCGCGCAGACCATCGGGCCGATGGTCAGGTTCGGCACATAGTGATTGTCCATGACATCGAAGTGCACGAAGTCGGCGCCGGCGGCCAGGACGTTGTCCACTTCTTCACCCAGTCGGGCGAAGTCGGCGGAGAGAATCGACGGAGCAATTACGAAGGGCTGCATGACGCACCTTTTCTGAGCAGAATCACGATGGCGCGCATTGTATACCTCATGCTTTGACGCGCGCACCGTGAGCGCGATGATTGGACCTTGCCATCATCCATCAACGGCAGAAGCCCTAGTACGCCGCGCGATAGATCCTTTCGATATCGACGGCACTCAACTTACGAGGATTGTTACGCATCAAACGCTCGATCCCCGCCGCTTCCACCGCCATGGACGGGATGGCGTCCTCGGGTACACCGAAACTGCGCAGACCCTGGGGAATTTCCACGGTGGCACACAGTTCGGTCATGGCTTGCACGGCTTTGTCGGCCGCTTCGTTGGTGCTCAAGTGAGCGGTCTTCACGCCCATGGCCTCGGCGATATCCTGCATGCGTTCGATGCAGGCCATCTTGTTCCAGGTCATGACATGGGGCAGTAGCAAGGCATTACTGACACCATGGGCAATATTGAAACGCCCGCCCAGCGGATACGCCAGCGCATGCACCGCGCCAACCCCGGCATTGCCGAACGCCATGCCAGCCATCAGGCTGGCGGTGGCCATGTCTTCCCGGGCTTGCAGGTTCGACGGGTTGGCGTAGGCCTTGGGCAAAGCCCTGGCGATCAACTTGATGGCACCGATGGCCAGGGAGTCGGTAATCGGCGAGGCATTGACCGATAGATAGGACTCGATGGCATGCACCAGCGCATCGACGCCGCTGGCCGCCGTGACGCTGCGCGGACAGGTCAGGGTCATTTGCGGACTGACCAGCGCCACGTCCGGCAACAAGTAGTCGCTGACGATACCCTTCTTCAGTTGCGCGACCTTGTCGGAAAGTATGGCGACGTTGGTCACCTCCGAGCCGGTACCAGCCGTGGTCGGGATGGCGATCAGCGGCGGGCCTTTGCGCGGGACCTGATCGATACCGAACAGATCCTCCAGCGCACCGTGGTATCCGGCATAGGCCGCCACGCTCTTGGCAATGTCGATGGCACTGCCACCGCCCAGGCCGATCAAGCCGTCATGCCCGCCGTCGCGATAGACCTGCATGCAATCTTCGACGATGGAAATTTCCGGGTCCGGCAGTACCCGGTCGAAAATCTCGTAGCTGCGTTCGCCCAGCTGCGCCAGTGCCAGCTCTACTGTGCCGGACTTCACCAAAGCGACATCAGTGACGATCAGTGGGTTGTCGATGTCCAGACGCGCCAGCTCGGAAGACAATTGCTCGATGGCACCTGCGCCGGTGATCAGTTTGTGAGCGATTTTGAAAGAGGAAAGACTCATGTGCGCAGCCTCTTATAGATCGGGGAGCTGGGCACAATAGTAGCTGGGGATTGCGGGTTGTCTTCTATTCAGGCGGTGAATGACCGACCCTGCCGAAAACCACCAAAAACACCTGTAGGAGCGAGCCTGCTCGCGATGAATCTGAGAGCGCCGCGGGGTGTCAGATTTCCCGCGGTATCGTTGAAGTTCATCGCGAGCAGGCTCGCTCCTACAGGTGATCGGGGTGATCCGTCAGACCTGCGCAGTACGCAGTTTCTCGCTTCGCCCGCGCAGCCATTCCAGGGTCAGCAACAGGATCACCGAGAAGGCAATCAGCAGCGTCGCGGCGGCAGCGATGGTCGGGCTGAGGTTTTCGCGGATGCCGCTGAACATCTGCCGTGGCAGGGTCGCTTGTTCGGGACCTGCGAGGAACAGCGTCACCACCACTTCATCGAACGAAGTCGCGAAGGCGAACAACGCCCCCGAGATCACGCCCGGCGCGATCAGCGGTAAGGTTACCCGGCGGAACGTTGTCAATGGCGAAGCGCCCAGGCTCGCAGCGGCCCGCACCAGGTTGTGGTTGAACCCCTGCAACGTCGCCGACACGGTAATGATCACAAACGGCACACCCAACACCGCATGCACGACGATCAGCGAGGTATAGCTGTTGCCAAATCCCAGTGGAGCGAAGGTCAGGTAACTGGCCACACCAATGATCACCACCGGCACCACCATCGGCGAAATCACTAGCGCCATCACCAGCGGCTTGCCCGGAAAATCGCCGCGGGTCAGGCCAATCGCCGCCAGCGTGCCGAAGATCATCGCCAGTACCGTCGCTGCCGGGGCCACGATGATGCTGTTCTTCAACGAACGCATCCATTCCGCCGAGGCAAAGAAGTCCTGGTACCAGTGCAGCGAAAAGCCTTGCAGCGGATAGACCAGAAAACTCCCCGAATTGAACGACAGCGGAATGATCACCAGTACCGGCAGGATCAGGAACAACAGAATCAAGCCGCAGAGAATCCGCAAGCTGTAGAACCACACCCGTTCGATGGGCGACATATAAGGACTCAGCATTTCGTTCTCCCCTTAGCTCAGGCGCAGGCGGCTGGCGCCCACCAGCCAGCTGTAAATCAGATAAAGCACCACAGTCGCCAGCAGCAACAATCCACCTAGCGCGGTCGCCATGCCCCAGTTGATGCTGGTGTTGGTGTAGAAGGCGACGAAGTAGCTGACCATTTGATCGTTAGGGCTGCCCAGCAATGCCGGGGTGATGTAGTAGCCGATGGCGAGGATGAACACCAACAGGCAACCGGCGCCGACACCGGCATAGGTCTGCGGGAAGTACACCCGCCAGAAACTGGCAAACGGATGGCAGCCGAGGGAGATCGCGGCACGCATGTAGGTCGGAGAGATGCCTTTCATCACGCTGTAGATCGGCAGGATCATGAACGGCAGCAGGATGTGCACCATTGAGATGTAGACACCGACGCGGTTGAACACCAGCTCGATCGGCTTATCGATGATGCCCATGGCCATCAGGCCGCTGTTGATCAAGCCACCCGATTGCAGCAATACGATCCACGCCGCGACCCGTACCAGAATCGACGTCCAGAACGGCAACAGCACCAGAATCATCAGCAGGTTGCTCTGGCGCGACGGCAGGTTCGCCAACAGGTAAGCCAGGGGATACGCCAGCACCAGGCAGATCACGGTGATGATCAGGCCCATCCAGAAGGTGCGGGCGAAGATGTCGAGGTAGATCGCCTGGTCCGGGGTGGCCGGGGCGATTTCGCCGAGGTCGTCGATGCGATGATCGACGGCCGCCAGCAGGTAATACGGAGTGATGCTGCTGGTGTTGCGGCGTACCGCTTGCCAGTAGGCCGGGTCGCCCCAACGCTCATCGAGGCCTTCCAGCGCTTCTTTATAAGAAGCCGGCTCAGTGGCGAGCGGCAAGGCGCGGGCGGTTTTGGTCAGGAGGCTGCGGTAGCCGGCCAGTTCCATGTTCAGGCGCTTGGACAGATCGCCCAGGGTCTGGTTCTTGCGAGCCTGGGCGAGGTCTTCGGCCGCTGCTTTGTAAACCGGTTCAGCGGGCAGGCCGCGGCCGTCCCAACTGGCGATGGCGGTCACGGTGCGCGGCATGCCGCCGACCACTTCCGGGTTGCCAACGCTTTTGTAGAGCAGCGCCACGATCGGCACCAGGAACACCAGCAACAGAAACAGCACCAGCGGCGCGATCAACGCCTGGGCCTTCCAGCGGTTAACCCGCTCGGCGTGCTTGAGCCGCTGCTTCAAGGTGGGGCTGGTGCCCTCGTTCAGGGGAACGGCGATAGCCATGACGTACTCCGGGAATCTTTGAATGGGCGGCACCACCCACGGTGGTGCCGCATTACATCAACACTCATGAAACACACCGCCCCTGCAGGAGCTGTCGAGTGCAACGAGGCTGCGATCTCTTGATCCTGGAAAGGCAAAATCAAAAGATCGCAGCCTTCGGCAGCTCCTACGGGCGAAGGATTACTTCGCAGCCCAGGAATTGAAGCGCTGCTCCAGTTGCTCGCCGTTGTCAGCCCAGAAGCTGACGTCGATCTGCACCTGGTTGGCGATGTTTTCCGGGGTGGTCGGCATGTCTTTCAGGACATCCTTGGACAGCAACGGTACGGCTTGGGTGTTGGCCGGGCCGTAGGCGATGTTTTCCGAGTAGGTCTTCTGCTGTTGTGGCATCACCGAATAAGCGATGAACTTCTTCGCCGCTTCGGCCCGTGCCTTGTCCAGACCTTTCGGAATGGCCCATGCGTCGAAATCGTAGATGCCACCGTTCCACACGACTTTCAGGTTGCTTTCTTTTTGTACGGCAGCGATCCGGCCGTTGTAGGCCGAGCTCATGACCACGTCACCGGAAGCGAGGTATTGCGGCGGTTGTGCGCCGGCTTCCCACCACTGGATGTTCGGCTTGAGTTCATCGAGCTTCTTGAATGCGCGGTCCTGACCGTCTTTGCCGGCCAGCACTTTGTAGACGTCTTTCGGCGCAACGCCGTCGGCCATCAGTGCGAATTCCAGGGTGTACTTGGCGCCTTTACGCAGGCCACGCTTGCCCGGGAACTGCTTGGTGTCCCAGAAATCCACCCAACTGGTCGGTGCGGTTTTCAGCTTGTCGGCGTTGTAGGCCAGCACAGTCGACCACACGAAGAAACCCACGCCGCAAGGCTGGATGGCGCCCTTGACGTAGTCTTCGGTCTTGCCGAACAACTTCGGATCGAGCTGCTCGAACATGTCTTCGTCGCAGCCACGGGACAGCTCCGGCGACTCAACCTCTACCAGATCCCAGGACACGCTTTTGGTGTCGACCATGGCCTTGACCTTGGCCATTTCGCCGTTGTACTCGCCGGCCACGATCTTGCCGTTACCTGCCGCTTCCCACGGTGCGTAGAAGGCTTTGACCTGAGCCGCCTTGTTCGCCCCGCCAAAGGACACCACGGTCAGGTCCGGGCCGGCCGCCATTGCGTGTGCCGCGCCCATCATGCCCAGTGCCAAAGCGGTGAATTTCAGGGATCTCAACATTTATTGTTCTCTCCACGTGCAGGGTTGGTGTTGGTATTGCGGGGCGATCAGTTCGCCTCTAGAAGAGGGTCGAGCGCGCGAACGTGTTCGACCTCCCAGCCAAGCGGTACCACGTCGCCGACGGCGAGCGAGGGATCAAGCTCGGCAATCGGTTGTTTCACGAAGAAGTCGGTCTTGCCACAGACTTCCATGCGAACCCGGACGTGGTCGCCCAGATAGATGAATTCCTCGACTCGCCCGGAGAAGCGGTTGACGCATTGGTCGCTGGAGCCATTGAGGCTCACTCGCTCCGGACGAATGGACAGGGTCACCGGCTCGCCGGTCTGACCGACGTTGACCGCCAGGGCTTCCACCTTTTCACCGCGTCCGAGCTCGACAATGCAACGGTCGCCCGTTTGACTGTGCAGGCGACCATTGAGGCGGTTGTTCTCGCCGATGAAGTTGGCGACGAAGGTGTTCTTCGGCTCTTCGTAGAGGGTGCGCGGCGGAGCTATCTGCTGGATTTCGCCCTGGTGGAACACCGCCACTCGGTCGGACATGGTCAAGGCTTCGCCCTGATCGTGGGTCACGTAGACCACGGTGACGCCCAGGCGCTGGTGCAGGTGCTTGATCTCCATCTGCATGTGTTCACGCAGTTGTTTGTCGAGTGCACCAAGGGGTTCATCCATCAGCACCAGTTGTGGCTCGAACACCAGCGCCCGGGCCAATGCCACACGCTGTTGCTGACCGCCGGAGAGCTGCGCCGGGTAACGCTGGGCGAAGGCATCGAGCTGAACCATGCTCAGCACACGCTTGACCCGGGCACTGACGTCGCTCTTGTTCATGCCGCGTACGGTCAGCGGGAACGCCAGGTTCTCGGCCACCGTCATGTGCGGGAACAATGCATAGTTCTGAAATACCATGCCGATGTCGCGCTTGTGCGGCGGCACGTTGTTAATGGCACGCCCGGCCAACAGGATTTCGCCCGCGGTCGGCGTTTCGAAGCCGGCGAGCATCATCAGGCTGGTGGTCTTGCCGGAGCCGGACGGTCCGAGCAAGGTGAGGAATTCGCCTTTGCGAATGTCCAGGTTGAGGTCTTTGACGATCAGGTTCTCGCCGTCGTAGCTCTTCTGCACTCCACGAAAGCTGACCAGAACATCATTGGCCCCTGCACTTGAATCGACCTGGCTCATACCCACACCTTTGTTATTGATGACTGCTGTGGGATTAAGCCTAGTGGACGCTGGGGACCACGCAAATCGGGGGGCAAGAGAGATTGGCCTCAGCCGGATGGAAGGCTGGGGGTAGGGATTGCCCTACAAGGATGGCGCGTTTTGGCAAATGTAGTGGCGAGTGGTCGGCTGCAAGCCACAAGTCACGGCAAAAGCAGCGTCAGGGCGCGTCGCAAATGGATATGCCCCACTGGACCTGTAGGAGCGGGCTTGCCCGCGAAAGCGGTGTGTCAGTCGGCATATTCGTGTCTGATATACCGTCTTCGCGAGCAAGCTCGCTCCTACAGATTCCGCGCAGTGGTTTAGAGGAGCTTGTGTTCCATCGCGTACTTCACCAGTTCCGCCAACGAGGTGATGTTGAGCTTTTGCATCAGCCGCGCCTTGTGGGTGCTGATGGTCTTGCTGCTCAGCGCCAGTTGCTGGGCGATGTCGTTGACGTTGGCGCCCTGGGCCAAGCGTTCGAACACAGAAAATTCGCGCTCGGAGAGCAACGAATGCAATGGACGCGAGTCGGTCAGGCCGACCTCGAAGACCATGCGGTCGGCCAGTTCCGGGTCGATATAACGCCCGCCTGACGCCACTTTGCGAATGGCCGTCAGTAACAGTGCCGGATCACTGTCCTTGGTTGCATAACCGGCGGCCCCGACCTTCAGCGCCCGCGCGGCCATCTGCGCTTCGTCGTGCATCGACAACACCAGGATCGCCGGCGGATTATTCAGGGCGCGAATCCGCGGAATCGCTTCCAGACCGTTGACGCCTGGCATGGAGATGTCCAGCAACACCACTTCGCAGGGCACGTGACGCAAGGTGTCGAGCAACTGCTCGCCATTGCTCGCCTCCCCCACCACCAGCAAATCCTTGGCCAGGCCAATCAACTGCTTGATGCCTTCACGGACGATGGTGTGATCTTCGGCTACCAGTACACGGATCACGTTCTTCTCCAGATTCAAGATCTATCGCGAGCAGGCTCGCTCCCGCAGGGGGTTTATGAACACTTCAGCCCCCCATGTGGGAGCGGGCTTGCCCGCGAAGGCGTCAGTCCATACAGCATAAAAATGTCAGGCACCACCCAACGGCACCCGCACACTCAGTGTTGTGCCCTCACCCGGTTCACTCTCAAGCAACAACTCCCCGCCCAGGATCAACACCCGCTCGCGCATGCCTACAATCCCGAAGGATGTTGGCCTGCCAGGCGCGGCGACAAATCCTACACCGTCATCGCTGACCGTCAGACACAACTCGTCACCTTCCAGCGCCAGCGTCAGTTCAACAGTATGCGCCTGGGCGTGGCGCATGACATTGGTCAGCGCTTCCTGAAGGATCCGGAACAGGCCGATAGCCTTGGCGTCGCTGAGCACCGGAAGATTGTCCGGCACCTGCACCAGACACGGGATCTGCGTGCGCGCCTCAAACCGTCGGGCCTGCCATTCGATGGCCGAGGCAATACCCGCATCGAGAATCGGCGGGCGCAATGCAGTCGCCACGTCGCGAACCAATTGGAAGAGTTGAGCGATCAGGCGCTTCATGCTGCCCAGGCGCTCGTTAAGGCCTGGATCGAGTTGCGCGTAAGCCAGTTCGCACATGGAGGTTTCCAGCTTGAGCACGGTCAGCATCTGACCCAGCTCATCGTGAACTTCCCGGGCGATGCGCGCTTTTTCTTCTTCGCGCACGCTTTCCAGGTGCGCGGACAACTCACGCAGTTGTTCCCGGGAGCTGGCCAGTTCAAGCTCGATGCGCTTGCTCTCGCTGATGTCCCAGACGATACCGTCCCAGACATAGGCTCCGTCTTCCAGCCGACGGGTGATGGCCTTGATTTCCGCCCAGCGCTGCTCGCCCTGGCGCGTGAGAATTCGACCTTGCCACGACCAGTCGCTGTCGGTATCCAGCGCATGATCCTGGGTCTGGTGATAGCTGGCCCTGTCATCCGGATGCACGAGGCTGCGCAGGCCTTTGTCGCGATGCGCCAGCGTGGCCGGCGAATAACCCACCAGGCTTTCGCTGCCTTCGCTGATGTAGGCAAAGTCGATCTGACCGGTCACCGGCGCCCGCTCAAGGCGGAATACCAGCCCCGGAACATTGGCGGCGATGCCTTGCAGCCGCGCCTCGCTTTCCTGCAAGGCGGCCAGGGCGCGGCGCCGCTCGGTGACGTCGTTGAGGTAAACCACCAGGTATTCGCTATCGCGAAAGCGCAGAAAACTCAACGAAACATCGGTCGGCAGAATGCTGCCGTCGGCGCGCACGCAATTGGTTTCGAAGCTTTGCGGGCCGTCTTCACTGGCCCTGGCGCGCTTCCACAGGTTCAGCCAGCGGTCCATGTGCAGGCCGGGTTCGAAATCGATCAAGGGCCGATCAATGATCCCGCCAGCCGGATAGCCAAGCATGCTTTCCGCCGCGCGGTTGGCGTAGCGCACGTGGCTGTCCCAGTTGACCCAGAGAATGCCGACGGTGCTTTGATCGATGGAAAACTGGGTGAGCCGCAACGCCTCTTCGCTGGCGGCGCGCAAGGCAATGTCTTCCTGCGCGGCCATCAAGCGTTGTTCCAGGCTGTGCTGCTGGCGACGTTGCCAGAACACGATAGCCATGCAACTCAACGCCAGCACAGCCAGCAACAGGCAGAGGTTTTGCCAGAACCCCCGAGACTCGGTGAGCCGCGGATACTTGGGTTGCAGCCATTGATTGTGCAATTGCTCCAGATCCTTGGCCGGGATCGCCCGCAATGCACTTTCGACGATGCCCGCCAGTTCCGGCTTGTCGCGACGTGTGGCCACTCGCAGCAGCTGCGGCAGGCCGACATCCCCGACCACCACCAACCCGGCGAACTCCGGCTCGACGGACAGTCGGCCCAATTGCGCCTCATCAACCACCGCATAACCCGCCTGCTGGCCAGTCAGCAATTGCAATGCCTGACGTTCCATCGGGACGCCTTGCAGATTCAGGTGCGGATAGTTGCTACGCAGGTAATCGGCGATGGCGCTGGGCATGCGCACGGCGACGCGGGTCTGGCTGTCGAGCTTTTCCAGTTCGACAGCGCCGGCGCTTTTCTGGTCGCTGACCACCAGTTGCGGCACTCGCATGTAAGGGTCGGAAAACTGCCAGAGGCGCAATCCGCCAGGGGTTTGGGTCAGCCCCGGGGCGATGTCGATTTCGCCCTCGCGTGCAGCCGCCTCCAGTTGTTCAAGATCGGAAAAGTTGCGCCAGCTCAGTTCGACGTTGAGGGCCTTTGCCAGCCACTTCATCAAGTCGACATTCACCCCGGACAGGCGCTGCAAGCGGCGATCATATTGCGCATAGGGCGCCTGCAACACCACGCCGACCCGCAATTCGTCCTGCTGCGCCAGCCAGTGCTGTTGTTTCGGGGTCAGTTGGGCAACGTACTCCGGGGGCATGGCCGCCGCCCAACCCATCAAGGGAAACCACAAACAGCCGATAACCCACAGGCAGCGTAAACGCATCATTGAACTCTCACACACTGACAAATACTGACCAACCCATTAGGCTGCCGGAACAACTTCTGGCCTGGAATATCCGATGCCCCCTGTCTACCGCCTGGCACTGCCAGCATTGTGCCTGTCGCTGATCCTGCCATGCGCTTTTTCCGTCGAGGCGGCCGACCCGGCGCCTGCAGCAGCAGAAAAAACCGCCGAAGAAAAACCACTCGAACGTCAGCCGTTGCCTGAGCGTAGTCAGGAAGAAGCGACTGCACTTGAACGAAAAATTCCGGCTCAGGAACAGCAACAACTGCAAGCGGGCACCGACACGTTTCTGGCCTTGTGGAAACCGGCCAATACCGCCGACCCCAAAGGCGCGGTGATTATCATCCCCGGCGCCGGCGAAACCGTTGACTGGCCGCAAGTGGTTGGCCCTTTGCGGCGCAAACTGCCGGACGCCGAGTGGAGCAGCCTGAGTATCACCTTGCCGGACCTGCAAAGCGACGCCATTGCGCCACGAATCGTGGAAGCAGCGCCGGCTCCCAAGGGCCCCGAAACCGGCAGCAAAGACTCGACCACCGCGGCCCCCATCGAACAGGTGGCCGGTGGCGAGGCCGATGTGGCCGACAAGGTCATCGCCGAAACCACTGAGGAGCAGTCCAAGGCCGATGCCGAGCGCATCTTCGCCCGGATCGACGCCGCACTCGCCTTCGCCGAACAGCAAAGCGCCCGCAGTATCGTGGTGTTGGGGCATGGTTCCGGCGCCTATTGGGCCGCGCGCTATCTGAGCGAGAAGCAGCCATCGCAGGTCGGAAAGCTGGTGATGGTTGCTGCCCGGACACCGGTAGCGGCAAAGCCCGAGTTGGCGGAGCTGACCACGACCCTGAAACTGCCGACCGCGGATATTTACTACAAGGACAAAGCGCCAGATCGCAACGCAGCACTGGAACGCCTGCAGGCCAGCAAGCGCTTGAAGTCATCGGCATTCAGCCAGGTCGCCCTCAAGGCGTTGCCGGATAGCAGGGCCGAACAGGAGCAACTGTTCCGGCGGGTACGGGGTTGGTTGAATCCGCAGAACCCGGCGGACTGACAGACCGAGGCGCCTCATTCGCGAGCAAGCCCTGACAGCACAAATCCTTTCTGCTAACGAAAATCCCGCCGCTCCCGAATCAGCGTGTAGGCGTTATGCAGCTCACGCGTTCGCTCGGTAGCCTCACGCACCTGCAACGCCGTCGCGCCACTGCCGGCAATCTTGTCCGGATGATGGCGACTGAGCAGACGCCGATAGGCACGCTTGATCTGCGCCGGTTCAGTGGTGGCCGACACCCCCAAGAGCCTCAAGGCGTCCTGATAACTTGGCACGCTGTTGGCCAATGGCCGCTTCTGCGGCTCATAGTCGTGGGCCAGCGCCTGCACCTTGTGTGGCGTCCAGCCCAGCCACTGGCCCCATTGGCCGATCAACTCACGCTCGCTGCTGCCGGCACGACCATCGGCCCAGACCATTCGCCAGCAGGCGCGCAACACGCCCTCCGCCGCATGGGGCTGGGCACTCAGGCGACGCAGATAACCGCGTAGCCGGTCGCGGCCCGATTTGCCGCGATTGAACGCAGCAATCGCACGACGCTGGGCCGGCTCGGACATGTCCAGCGCACGCATTTCCGCTCGGGCCTGATCGATGTGCCCGGCCATCACCTGGCCATCGCACTTGGCCAGGCGCCCCAACAGGACAAACAGTAATTCATCGTTACGCAATACCGGGCGACCGCCCAGTTTTTCCCGCAAGTGCCCCCAGCTCTGCAGGTGCAAGCGCCGGTCCAGCGCCTGCCCCAACAATGCGCCTAGCATGGCCCCCGGAAAGCTGGCTATGGCAAAACCCGCTCCGGCTCCGATCAGAGTCCCTGGCCATAGCATGTCAGCGGCTCGCTTCTATTAATGTTTCAACTTCGGCCAGACGCTCGTGAGTGCCGACATCGACCCAGTGCCCCCTCAATTGCTCGCCGGTCACCTGCCCCTCAGCCATGGCTTTGCGCAACAGCGGAGCGAGCTTGAAGGCCCCCGCGGTGCAACCGTCGAACAGCTGCGGATGCAACACGGCGATGCCGCTGTAGGTCAGAGTGTCGGCTTGCGGCTGCCCGTCGGTCACCCGGGTTCCGACCAGGCTGAAGTCCCCGGCCGGATGATGGGGCGGGTTGCTGGCCAGTACCAGGTGCGCCAGGCCGTTGATGGGCTGATGCAGCACGCTGAAGTCGTAATCGGTCCAGATGTCGCCATTGACCACCACAAACGCTTCATCCCCCAGCAACGGCAATGCGCGGAAAATCCCGCCGCCGGTCTCCAGGGGCTCACCTTCCGCCGAGTACTGAATGCTCACGCCATAGCGCGATCCATCGCCCAGGTAGTCTTCGATCTGCCGACCAAGCCAGGCGTGATTGATCACGATGTCGGTAAACCCGGCCGCGGCCAGTGCCCGCAGGTGATATTCGATCAGCGGCACGCCGCCTGCACGAACCAGCGGTTTTGGCGTGGTCAGGGTCAGCGGGCGCATGCGCTCGCCTTTGCCCGCAGCCAGAATCATTGCCTTCATGCTTTCACTCCGGCGCGCAGACTGGCCAGCAACACATCCAGCTCGGCCAGTTCAGGGCGGCGAGCGATCACCGCGTCTATGTACGCAAAGAAACGTGGCACATCGCCCAGATAACGCGGTTTGCCGTCGCGATGGCAGATGCGCGCAAAAATGCCGATGACTTTCAGATGGCGTTGCACACCCATCAAATCGCTGGCCCGCAGGAAGTCCTCGAAGTCGGGCTGAACCGGTATTCCGAGGGCGCCCGCTTGCTGCCAGTAGCTTTCGAGCCAGCCGTGAACGCGTTCTTGCGGCCAGCTGAGAAATGCATCCTTGAACAGGCAGGTCACGTCGTAGGTCACCGGGCCATACACCGCATCCTGGAAATCCAGCACACCGGGATTGGGCTCGCTGAGCATCAGGTTGCGCGGCATGTAGTCGCGATGCACCAGGACTTTTGGCTGTGCCAGGGCACTGTCGATCAACAGGTTGCTGACCTGCTGCCAGAGCACTTGTTGCGCCGCGTCGAATTCGATGCCCAATTCACGCTTCACGTACCACTCGGGGAACAGTTCCAGCTCACGACGCAGCAAGGCCACGTCATAGCTCGGCAATGGCGCAATCATCGGCAACTGCTGGAAAGCCAGCAATGCTTGCAGGGCATCGTTGAACAAATTGTCGGCATTTTCGCTGTCGATGACGTCCAGATAGGTCTTGTTGCCCAGGTCATTGAGCAAAAGAAAACCGCGTTCGAGATCTTCGGCATAAATTTTCGGCACATTTATTCCGGATTTCGCCAGCAAAAAGGCGATATCCACGAAGGGTTTACAGTTTTCCTGGGGTGGCGGCGCGTCCATCACGATGAAACTTTTGCCACCGCCTTCCCAGCGAAAATACCGCCGGAAACTCGCGTCGCTGCTGGCCGCAGTCAACGTGGACGGGGGGACGGCGCCCCAACGTTGCTCGGCGAAAAAGGTCGCCAATTGTTCATCGAGCCAAACTTTCAGGTGTTGCAAGCGTACATCTTGATCAGGCATTGCAAGGGTCTCCGACGGCGCTAGCCGTCAAGCGGGTCATGCTTTATTATCCAGCATCTTTTTCAGACCATCGAGAGGCGTGCGGCCCACACCGCGGGCAGATGGCACGCAGGAAGCCCGGACTAATAAGATGGCATTGAAATCCCCCGCGTTTCGTAAAAAATTTCCGTTGTTGGTTACCGGCAGTTTGCTGGCGCTGCAACCCCTTGCCACTTCCTATGTGGTCGCCGCGGAACAGTTTGACTGTTCAGTCTCTGCTTCGGGTTCTTGGGACTGTGCGCCAAAAGCGCCGGCGGCGGCTTTGCCACCGCGTCCCGTTCATGACGGCAGCGCAGTTTCCGCCACCGGCGAAGCCCCGGCCGAGAGCGGTTCCAGCGAAGACGCTGGCGCCAAGCCGGTGCTGGTCACCGAATCCAAAGGCCGTGGCCTGAAGTCGCGTAGCGCAGACTACAGTCACCTCGACTGGGTTCCCCGCGAGCAGCTCACTGCCGCACAATTGGCCGAAACCGGTCCTTATTGCTCTGGTTCCTATATCGAACCGATTCGTCCTGGCATGGATGACAAGACGAATAAAAGTGACGCTCCAACCTTTATCGGCGCAAAAGCCTCCCGCTATAAGCAGGATGAGCAGGTCGCGACCCTGGCCGGCGACGTTGTCATGCGCCAGGGCAGCATGCAGGTCGAAGCCGACGAAGCCAACCTGTACCAGGCCGAAAGCCGTGGCGACCTGAACGGCAACGTGCGCATTCGCGACAACGGCGCGCTGATCGTCGGCGACCATGCCGACGTGCAGCTCGACACCGGTGAAGCCAAGGTCGACAACGCCGAATACGTGATGCACAAATCCCGCGTCCGCGGTAATGCGCTGTACGCCAAACGTGCCGAGAACGCGATCATCCGCCTCAAGGATGGTACGTACACCACGTGCGAACCGAACAGCAACGCCTGGCAGCTCAAGGGCAACAACATCACCCTGAACCCGGCCACCGGCTTCGGTACGGCGACCAACGTGACTCTGCGGGTCAAGGACATTCCGGTCCTGTACACGCCGTACATCTATTTCCCGATCGACGACCGTCGCCAGTCCGGTTTCCTGCCGCCGACCATTGGCACCGGCAGCGATACCGGCTTCATGCTGGTCACCCCGTACTACTTCAACCTGGCGCCGAACTACGATGCCACGTTGTACCCGCGCTACATGGAAAAGCACGGCTTGTTGATGGAAGGCGAATTCCGCTACCTGACCAAATCCAGCGAAGGTCAGTTCGGTGCGGCGTACCTCAACGACGAAAGCGACGAGCGCGACAAGCAGTCAGACTCCGAAAAAACCCGCTACATGTACAACTGGCAGCACAAGGGTGGCCTCGACTCGCGAGTACTCACGCAAGTCGATTACACCAAGATCAGCGATCCGTATTACTTCCAGGATCTGCAGTCCGACCAGATTGGCGTGAAAAGCCAGGACTACGTGAACCAGCAGGGTTCCGTGACCTATCGTGGCGACAGCTATACCGCTCGCGCGAACGCCCAGGCCTTTCAGCTGGCGACCGTCTCGAACATCACGCCGTACGACCGCCTGCCGCAGCTCACCCTCGACGGTATGCTGCCTTATCATCCGGAAGGCCTGGACTTCACGTACGGCACGGAACTCGTGCGGTTTGACCGGGATCTGCAGAACGGAACATACTTTGACGAAGACGGCGTCGGCTCTCCCCGTCTTGATAACAACATTCAAGGCCTGGCTCGCGCCAATGGCGACCGACTCAACCTGGCTCCAGCTGTCAGCCTGCCATTGAACTGGACCTACGGATTCCTGAAGCCAACACTCAAGTACCAGTACACCCAGTACCAACTGGACCTGGACGGTCTCGGCAAAACTCAAATCGCGCAGCAAGATCAAGCCGCCGCTGCCACCGGGACTAAAAATCTCAATGGTGATTTTGACAGCAACCAGAACCGCGGCGTACCGATCGCCAGCATCGACAGCGGCCTGTACTTCGATCGCAATACCCAGTATTTCGGCAAGAACTACCGCCAGACCCTCGAGCCGCGCCTGTTCTACCTGTACGTGCCTGAAGTCGACCAGGAAGACATCCCGGTATTCGATACCAGTGAATACACCTTCAACTATGCGTCGCTGTTCCGTGACAATCGTTTCTCCGGTTCCGACCGTGTCGGCGACGAGAACAAATTGTCCCTGGGTGTGACCAGCCGCTGGATCGAAGACAACGGTTTCGAGCGTCAACGCATCAGTGTCGGCCAGGCCTTGTACTTCAAGGACCGTGAAGTCCAGTTGCCAGGCGTGAACTTCAACGACCGTGACGACGCCAAAGCCAGCGTTTCCCCATATGCACTGGAATACGAGTATCGCTGGAACCGCGACTGGCGTACCACGGCCGACTACAACTGGGACCCGGACAGCCGCAGCCCTCGTTCGGGCAGCGCGATGTTCCACTACCAGCCTGAAGACAACCCGAACAAGGTCGTCAACGTTGGCTATCGCTATCGTAACGACCAGGTGATCTACAACCAGAACACCGGTAAATGGCAGTTCGGCGGTGACTACGGCACCCCTGGCCAGCCTAACTTCGTGAAGGATTACTACAAGATCGAACAGCACGACTTCTCGGTGATCTGGCCGATCGTGCCGCAATGGAGCGTTATCAGCCGTTGGCAGTATGACTACAATCGCAACCGTACCCTGGATGCATTCGGTGGTTTCGAGTACGACAACTGCTGCTGGAAACTGCGCCTGATCAACCGTTACTTCGTTGATTATGACGAGTTCAGCCAGCAAGCACCGCAAAACGAAAAAGGCGACCATGGCGTCTTCCTCCAAATTGTTCTGAAGGGACTCGGCGGCCTCACCGGCGCCAAGGCAGAGAGCTTCCTCGACAAAGGCATTCAAGGTTATCGTGAACGTGAAGACCAAGCTTTCTGATTGTCTGCGCCCGCTGATGCTGGGCGCGCTGCTCCTGAGTACGGCGGCCAGTGCCGCCGTACAGTCCATCGATAAAGTGGTGGCCATCGTCGACAACGACGTGGTCATGCAGAGCCAACTGGACCAGCGCGTTCATGACGTTCAGCAAACCATTGCCAAGCGTGGCTCTGCCGTGCCGCCGGCCAGTGTGCTGGAGCAGCAGGTACTTGAGCGCCTGATCGTCGAAAACCTGCAATTGCAGATCGGCGATCGCTCCGGCATCCGCATTACCGATGAAGAGTTGAACCAGGCTGTCGGCACCATTGCCCAGCGCAACAACATGTCGGTCGAGCAGTTCCGCGCCGCTTTGACTCGCGACGGCCTGTCCTACGACGACGCGCGTGAGCAGATTCGCCGCGAAATGGTCATCAGCCGTGTGCGCCAGCGTCGGGTTGCCGAACGCATTCAGGTCTCCGAGCAGGAAGTGAAAAACTTCCTGGCGTCCGACCTGGGCAAAATGCAGCTGTCCGAAGAGTTCCATCTGGCCAACATCCTGATTCCTACACCGGAAAGCGCCAACTCCAATGCGATTCAGAATGCAGCCAAACAGGCCGATGCGATTTACCAGCAGCTCAAGCAAGGCGCTGACTTCGGTCAGTTGGCAATTGCCAAGTCCGCCAGCGAAACCGCACTGGAAGGTGGCGACATGGGCTGGCGTAAAGCCGCTCAATTGCCTCCGCCATTCGATCGCCTGCTGAGCACCATGCCGGTGGGTGACGTCACCCAGCCAATGCGCACGCCAGGCGGTTTCATCATCCTGAAGATTCTCGGCAAGCGTGGCGGCGAGACCCAGATGCGCGATGAAGTGCATGTGCGCCACATCCTGGTCAAACCGAGCCCGATCCGCGACGAAGCGAAAACCAAGGCCCTGGCCGAGTCGCTCTACAGCCGTATCGAGTCTGGCGAAGACTTCGGCGAGCTGGCGAAAAGCTACTCGGAAGACCCGGGTTCTGCCCTCAACGGTGGCGACCTGAACTGGGTCGACCCGAACGCGCTGGTGCCCGAGTTCCGCGCGGTGATGGCCAAGACCCCGCAAGGTCAACTGTCCAGGCCGTTCCAGACTCAATACGGCTGGCACGTCCTGGAAGTCCTTGGCCGTCGCGCCACCGACAGCACCACACAGGCTCGCGAGCAGCAAGCAATGACCGTTTTGCGTAACCGCAAATACGACGAAGAGCTGCAAACCTGGCTGCGTCAGATCCGTGACGAAGCGTACGTGGAAATCAAACTCCCTGGCGCCGACCAGGCAGCGCAGTGAAACCCCAACGTTTCGCGCTGACCCCCGGTGAACCAGCCGGCATAGGTCCCGACCTGTGCCTGCTGCTCGCCTCGCAAGCCCAGCCCCACCCCCTGATTGCCATTACCAGCCGCGACCTGCTCATTGAGCGTGCTGCGCAACTGGGCGTGGCTGTCGACTTGCTGCCGGTAAAACCGGGCAACTGGCCGGATGCACCCGCGCCCGCCAACAGCCTGTATGTCTGGGATACACCGCTCAATGCCAAGGTCGTCACCGGGCAACTGGACAAGGCCAACGCTGCCTTTGTTCTGGAAACCCTGACCCGGGCCGGCCAGGGCTGCCTGAGCGGTGATTTTGCCGGCATGATCACCGCACCGGTGCACAAAGGAGTGATCAACGAATCCGGCATCGCCTTTTCCGGGCACACTGAATTCCTCGCCGACCTGACCCACACCGCGCAAGTGGTGATGATGCTGGCCACACGTGGCTTGCGCGTGGCCCTGGTGACCACTCACCTGCCCCTTCGCGAGATTGCCGATGCAATCACGCCGGAGCGTCTGGAACGCGTAACGCGAATCCTGCACGCCGACCTGCAAAACAAATTCGGCATCGCCCAGCCACGTATCCTGGTTTGCGGGCTCAACCCCCATGCCGGCGAAGGCGGACACCTGGGCCATGAAGAAATCGATATCATCGAACCCACATTAGAGCGCTTGCGCGGCGAGGGCATGGACCTTCGCGGCCCCCTGCCCGCCGACACTCTGTTTACCCCCAAATATCTGGAGCACTGCGATGCGGTGCTGGCGATGTACCATGACCAGGGCCTGCCGGTGCTGAAGTACAAAGGCTTCGGCGCAGCAGTCAACGTGACCCTCGGCTTGCCGATCATCCGCACCTCGGTCGACCACGGCACTGCCCTGGACCTGGCCGGCAGCGGCAAGATCGACACCGGTAGCCTGCAAGTCGCCCTGGAAACCGCCTACCAGATGGCCGAGACCCGTTTATGACCGAGCACTACCAACACAAGGCGCGCAAACGCTTTGGCCAGAACTTCCTGCACGATGCCGGTGTTATCGACCGTATCCTGCGTTCCATTCATGCCAAGGCAGAAGACCGCCTGCTGGAAATCGGCCCGGGCCAGGGCGCACTGACGCAAGGCCTGCTCAGCAGCGGCGCGCAACTCGACGTGGTGGAACTGGACAAGGACCTGATCCCGATCCTCAGCCAGCAGTTTGCCGGCAAGAGCAACTTCAATCTGCATCAGGGCGATGCACTGAAGTTCGACTTCAACAGCCTGAATGCCGCGCCAGGTAGCCTGCGCGTGGTCGGCAACCTGCCGTACAACATCTCCACGCCACTGATTTTTCACCTGTTGCACAACTCGCACCTGATCCGCGACATGCACTTCATGCTGCAAAAGGAAGTGGTCGAGCGCCTGGCTGCCGGTCCTGGTGGAGGTGACTGGGGCCGCCTGTCGATCATGGTTCAGTACCACTGCCGGGTCGAGCACCTGTTCAACGTTGGCCCGGGGGCATTCAACCCGCCGCCGAAAGTCGACTCGGCCATCGTGCGCCTGGTACCCCACGCGGTACTGCCGCACCCGGCCAAGGATCACCGCTTGCTGGAGCGCGTCGTGCGTGAAGCTTTCAACCAGCGCCGCAAAACCTTGCGCAACACCCTCAAGCTGCTGCTGAGCAATGCCGAAATCGAAGCCGCCGGCGTTGATGGCAGCCTGCGTCCCGAGCAACTCGACCTGGCCGCCTTCGTGCGCCTGGCCGACAAGCTCAGCGAGCAAGCGCCACAAAAGCCCGTTGCAGTCTGACAGGCGATAAGCGCTATCGGGTAGGACACCACTCTGGTCTACTACCCGATACTTGGCCTAGACTGAACCCATCAGCTACGCCCCGCGTCCCGCTTCGTTTTTAAGGCCCCTTGCATGTCCGATCCTCGTTATCAGGTCGACGTCAGCGTCGTCACCCGCTATCTGGCAGAACAATCGCAACCCGAGCACGACCGCTTTGCCTTCGCCTACACCATCACCGTGCAAAACAATGGCCTGATACCCGCCAAACTGCTGTCACGGCACTGGGTCATCACCGATGGTAACGGGCATGTCGAAGAAGTGCGCGGCGCAGGCGTGGTAGGTCAGCAGCCGTTGATCGACCCCGGCAAGAGCCACACCTACAGCAGCGGCACGGTCCTGACCACCAAGGTCGGCACCATGCAAGGCACCTATCAGATGCTTTCCGACGACGGCAAACATTTCGATGCCATCATCGCGCCCTTCCGCCTGGCGGTGCCCGGAGCCCTGCACTGATGGCGACGTACGCGGTTGGTGACCTGCAAGGCTGCCTTCAAGCCCTGCAATGCCTGCTCAAACAAGTGGCGTTCGACCCACAACGGGATCGTCTGTGGCTGGTGGGCGACCTGGTCAACCGCGGCCCGCAGTCTCTGGAAACCTTGCGCTTTCTCTACAGCATTCGCGAATCGCTGGTGTGCGTGCTCGGCAACCACGACCTGCACCTGCTGGCGGCCGGACGTAACATCGAACGCCTGAAGAAGGCCGATACCCTGCGCGAGATCGTTGAAGCGCCGGATTGCGCCGAACTGCTCGAATGGCTGCGCCAGCAAAAGCTCATGCACTACGACGAACAGCGCAACATTGCACTGGTCCATGCCGGCATTCCACCCCAGTGGTCGCTGCGCAAAGCCTTGAAGTACGCTGCCGAAGTCGAGACTGCCTTGCGTGACGACAACCTGTTGCCGCCTTACCTCGATGGCATGTACGGCAACGATCCGGCGAAATGGAACAACGACCTCAAAGGCGTGACGCGCCTGCGGGTGATCACCAACTATTTCACGCGCATGCGTTTTTGCACCACCGAAGGCAAACTCGACCTCAAGAGCAAGGAAGGCCTCGATACTGCGCCCGCCGGCTACAAGCCCTGGTTCCAGCACAAGGAGCGCAAGACCAGGGATGTGAAAATCATCTTCGGTCACTGGGCAGCGCTGGAAGGCAAGTGCGACGAGCCGGGCATCTCGGCCCTCGACACCGGTTGCGTCTGGGGCGGCGCCCTGACCCTGATGAACGTCGACAGCGGTGAGCGCCTTTCGTGCAAATGCGACGAACACGGTCATGCCGTGCCGCCAGTCGCCTTATCCATTCCCCAAACATCGTCAGCCGGCGCCTCGCGCTAGACTGCCCATTCAGCCGAGCCACAGGAGCCCGCCATGAGCGAATTCAAACGTATCCCCCCGGAACAGGCCCAGGCCCTGCGCGAACAAGGCGCGGTGGTGGTCGACGTCCGCGACCCGGCGACTTTTGCCGCCCTGCACATCGCAGGCTCCAGGCATCTGGACAATCATTCCCTGCACGCTTTCATCCAGGGTGCCGACCTCGACGCACCGACCGTGGTGGTCTGCTATCACGGCAATTCCAGCCAGGGCGCGGCCGCCTACCTGATCAGCCAGGGCTTCTCCGACGTCTACAGCATGGATGGCGGATTTGAGTTGTGGCGTACGACGTACCCAGCAGAAACCGCGCAAGGCACCTCCGAATAATTTTTTTGTAACGTTGCAGGCCCCGGCTCCCGCGGGCTGGCACGGTGGCAGACGAACGGTCTGCCACAAACAATTACGCATCTTGCCTTTCCCTGTCGAATTCCCAACTATCCTTAAGCGCAGGCCATCCAAAACAGGGGAGAGCCGGTACACCGGCGCACGGATCATCGGGAGTAGCTTTCGGGGCGGTAAGCCTTGAGGGAGTTCTGGGGGGTAAACAGCAACCGCCTGTTCGGTTGCTGCCAGCATCGACTGAGTGATCCGGCGTCGGCTCCACGTATCGAGCGAGGTGACGTCATGAGTATCTTTAGCCACTTCCAACAACGCTTCGAGTCCACACGCCAGGAAGAACTCTCTCTGCAAGAGTACCTGGAGCTGTGCAAAAAAGACCGCAGCGCCTATGTTTCCGCCGCCGAGCGCTTGCTGCTGGCCATCGGAGAACCGGAGCTGCTCGACACCTCGACCAACTCGAGACTGTCGCGAATCTTTTCCAACAAGGTGATCCGCCGCTATCCGGCCTTTGAAGACTTCCACGGGATGGAAGAATGCATCGACCAGATCGTGTCGTATTTCCGCCACGCCGCCCAGGGCCTGGAAGAGAAGAAACAGATCCTTTACCTGCTCGGCCCCGTCGGTGGCGGTAAATCGTCGCTGGCCGAAAAGCTCAAGCAACTGATGGAAAAAGTGCCCTTCTATGCGATCAAGGGCTCGCCGGTTTTCGAATCACCCCTGGGTCTGTTCAACGCCACCGAAGATGGCGCGATCCTCGAGGAAGACTTCGGCATTCCACGGCGCTATCTCAATACCATCATGTCGCCATGGGCCACTAAACGCCTGGCCGAATTCGGTGGCGACATCAGCCAGTTCCGCGTGGTCAAGCTCTATCCGTCGATCCTCAACCAGATCGCCGTGGCCAAGACCGAACCGGGCGATGAAAACAACCAGGACATCTCGGCACTGGTGGGTAAGGTCGATATCCGCAAACTGGAGGAATTCCCACAGAACGACGCCGATGCCTACAGCTACTCGGGCGCACTGTGCCGGTCCAACCAGGGCCTGATGGAGTTCGTCGAAATGTTCAAGGCACCGATCAAGGTGCTGCACCCATTGCTGACGGCTACCCAGGAAGGCAACTACAACAGCACCGAAGGTCTTGGCGCGATTCCGTTCACCGGGATCCTGCTGGCCCACTCCAACGAATCGGAATGGCATACCTTCCGCAACAACAAGAACAACGAAGCCTTCATCGACCGGATCTATATCGTCAAAGTGCCGTACTGCCTGCGGGTCAGTGATGAAGTGAAGATCTACGACAAGCTGCTGTTCAACAGCTCGCTGGCCAAGGCTCATTGCGCGCCGGATACCCTGAAGATGCTGGCCCAGTTCACCGTGCTCTCGCGCCTCAAGGAGCCGGAAAACTCCAACATCTACTCGAAGATGCGCGTGTACGACGGCGAGAACCTCAAGGACACCGATCCGAAAGCCAAGTCGATCCAGGAATACCGCGACAACGCCGGTGTCGACGAAGGCATGAACGGTCTTTCCACCCGTTTCGCGTTCAAGATCCTGTCGAAGGTGTTCAACTTCGATCCGCACGAAATTGCCGCCAACCCGGTGCATTTGCTCTACGTGCTGGAACAACAGATCGAACAGGAACAGTTCCAGGCGGAGACCCGCGAACGCTATCTGCGCTTCCTCAAGGAGTACCTGGCACCGCGCTATATCGAATTCATCGGCAAGGAGATCCAGACCGCCTACCTCGAGTCCTACAGCGAGTACGGCCAAAACATCTTCGATCGCTATGTGCTGTACGCCGACTTCTGGATCCAGGACCAGGAATACCGCGACCCGGAAACCGGCGAGATCCTCAACCGCGTAGCGTTGAACGAAGAACTGGAGAAAATCGAGAAACCGGCCGGCATCAGCAATCCGAAGGATTTCCGCAACGAAATCGTCAACTTCGTCCTGCGTGCCCGGGCCAACAACAACGGCAAGAACCCGACCTGGCTCAGCTACGAAAAACTGCGGGTGGTCATCGAGAAGAAAATGTTCTCCAACACCGAGGACCTGCTGCCAGTCATCAGCTTCAATGCCAAGGCCAGCAAAGAGGACCAGCAAAAACACAACGACTTCGTCACACGGATGGTCGAGCGCGGTTACACCGACAAACAGGTACGACTGCTGTCCGAGTGGTACCTGCGAGTCAGAAAATCACAATAACCCGCTGCCGGTCAGACCGGTTGTCGTCAGCCAGAGACCTGTGTGGGCTTTTCTGTTACACAGGCCTCTGGGAGGTGTTCGAAAGTCGGTAGCGAGTTCAGGCAGCATCCAAAGCGCTTGGGGGAGCGTTCAATATCCCTCGGCTCTCGGTTCGATGCTGTATCACCGCTCGCCCCTTTCAGGACAGCTTCTAAGGAGCAGTCATGAGCTATGTGATCGACCGACGTCTCAATGGCAAGAACAAGAGCACGGTGAACCGCCAGCGGTTTCTGCGGCGCTACCGTGACCACATTAAAAAGGCTGTCGAAGAGGCGGTCAGCCGGCGCTCCATTACCGATATGGAACACGGCGAACAAATCAGCATTCCCGGCCGCGACATCGACGAGCCGGTGCTCCACCACGGTCGCGGCGGCAAACAGACGATCGTGCACCCGGGCAACAAGGAATTCACCAGTGGCGAACATATCGCCCGTCCACCGGGAGGCGGTGGCGGTCGAGGCCCCGGCAAGGCCGGCAATTCCGGCGAAGGGATGGACGAATTCGTCTTCCAGATCACCCAGGAAGAGTTCCTCGAATTCATGTTCGAGGATCTCGAACTGCCCAACCTGGTCAAGCGTAACCTGACCGGCACCGATACCTTCAAGACCGTGCGGGCCGGGATCAGCAACGAGGGCAATCCGTCGCGGATCAACATCATCCGTACCCTGCGTTCAGCCCACGCCCGGCGAATCGCCCTGTCCGGCAGCAGCCGGGCAAAACTGCGCGAAGCCAAGGAAGAACTTCTGCGAATCAAACAGGAAGAGCCAGACAACTTCGGCGATATTCAGGAAATAGAAGCTGAAATCGAAAAACTCAGTGCGCGCATTCACCGCATACCGTTTCTCGACACATTCGACCTCAAGTACAACCTGCTCATCAAGCAACCCAACCCCAGCTCCAAGGCTGTAATGTTCTGCCTGATGGACGTGTCCGGCTCGATGACCCAGGCGACCAAGGACATCGCCAAACGCTTCTTTATCCTGCTGTACCTGTTTCTCAAGCGGAACTACGAAAAGATCGACGTCGTGTTCATCCGCCATCACACCAGCGCCCGCGAAGTGGATGAGGAGGAATTTTTCTACTCCCGGGAAACCGGCGGCACCATCGTCTCCAGCGCCCTGAAACTGATGCAGGAGATCATGGCCGAGCGCTATCCGAGCAACGAGTGGAACATCTACGCCGCCCAGGCCTCCGACGGTGACAACTGGAACGATGACTCTCCGATCTGCCGCGACATCCTGATCAACCAGATCATGCCATTCGTGCAGTACTACACTTACGTTGAGATCACCCCGCGCGAACACCAGGCCCTGTGGTTCGAGTACGAGCGCATCGCCGAAGCCTTTTCCGACACTTTTGCCCAGCAACAACTGGTCTCGGCCGGGGATATCTATCCGGTCTTCCGTGAACTCTTCCAGCGCAGGTTAGTGACATGACCGCCAAAGAGCAGAAGCGCCAACCCATTTCCACCGGCTCCGAATGGACGTTCGAGCTGATCCAGGCGTACGACCGCGAAATCAGTCGTATTGCGGCGGGTTACGCCCTCGATACGTACCCCAACCAGATCGAAGTGATCACCGCCGAACAGATGATGGATGCCTACGCCTCCGTTGGTATGCCACTGGGTTATCACCACTGGTCCTACGGCAAGCATTTCCTCAGCACCGAAAAATCCTACACCCGCGGCCAGATGGGCCTGGCGTACGAGATCGTGATCAACTCCGACCCGTGTATCGCCTACCTGATGGAAGAAAATACCATCTGCATGCAGGCGCTGGTGGTGGCCCATGCCTGCTACGGGCACAACAGCTTTTTCAAAGGCAATTACCTGTTCCGCACCTGGACCGACGCCAGTTCGATCATCGATTACCTGGTGTTTGCCAAGCAGTACATCATGCAATGCGAAGAGCGCCACGGTATCGACGCGGTCGAGGACCTGCTCGACTCCTGCCATGCACTGATGAACTATGGTGTCGACCGCTACAAACGCCCCTACCCGATTTCCGCTGAGGAAGAACGGCGCCGGCAAAAGGATCGGGAAGAGCATTTGCAGAAGCAGATCAACGATCTGTGGCGAACCATTCCCAAGGGCGCGGACAAGTTCAGCGACAAGGACAACGCACGCTTCCCCGCCGAACCTCAGGAAAACATCCTGTACTTCATCGAAAAACACGCTCCGCTACTGGAACCGTGGCAACGGGAAATCGTGCGGATCGTGCGCAAGATCGCTCAATATTTTTACCCTCAACGTCAGACCCAGGTGATGAACGAAGGCTGGGCAACGTTCTGGCACTACACCTTGATGAATGACCTGTACGACGAAGGCCTGGTCACCGACGGCTTCATGATGGAGTTCCTGACATCCCACACCAGCGTGGTCTTTCAGCCGGGCTTCGACAGCCCTTACTACAGCGGCATCAACCCCTACACTCTCGGGTTTGCCATGTACCGGGACATCCGGCGCATGTGCGAAGAGCCCACCGAGGAAGATCGCCGCTGGTTCCCGGAAATTGCCGGCACCGACTGGCTGTCGTCCATCAAGTTCGCCATGAGCAGCTTCAAGGATGAAAGCTTCATCCTGCAGTACCTGTCGCCGAAGGTGATCCGAGACCTGAAGTTGTTCAGCATTCTCGATGACGACCAAAAGGACGATCTGCTGGTGCCAGCGATCCACGATGAAGAAGGCTACCGCATCATCCGTGAAACCCTGGCGGCGCAATACAATCTGGGCAATCGCGAGCCCAACGTGCAGATTTACAGCATCGACCGCCGTGGCGACCGCTCCCTGACTCTGCGTCACCAGCAACACGACCGCAAACCGCTGGGTGATTCCACCGAAGAAGTACTCAAACACCTGCACCGCCTCTGGGGCTTCGATATTCACCTGGAAACCCTGCAAGGGGATCAGGTGATGAAAACCCACCATGTCCCACCCAGAAGCGAGCACAGCGAAGGCGATTACGGCCGACTGGACCTGGCCGTCATCCATCTTTGATCCGCTTTGCGCCTCCGAAAGCTCGATGCAACGGTTATCCTGTCGAGCTAACGGAGGTTTTTTATGCGTATTTATAAAGTCGGCGGTGCAGTTCGTGATCGCCTGCTGGGCAAACCGGTTACCGATATCGACTGGGTCGTGGTCGGCGCCACCACCGAAGAAATGCTCGCCAAGGGTTTTCGCCCGGTGGGCGTGGACTTCCCGGTGTTCCTTCATCCAAAAAGCGGTGAGGAGTATGCCCTCGCCCGCACCGAGCGCAAAAGCGGGCGCGGTTACGGCGGGTTCACTTTTCACGCCAGCCCTGAAGTCACCCTCGAAGAAGACCTGATCCGTCGCGACCTGACCATCAACGCCATGGCCGAAGACGATCAGCAAAACCTGACTGACCCGTACCACGGCCAGCGAGACCTCGAAGCACGCCTGCTTCGCCATGTTTCCCCGGCATTTGCCGAAGATCCACTCCGGGTCCTGCGTGTTGCCCGCTTTGCGGCGCGCTACGCGACGCTGGGTTTTACCGTTGCCCCGGAAACCCTGGAGCTGATGCGCCAACTCAGCGAGTCAGACGAACTTGAGGCGCTGACCCCGGAGCGCAGCTGGAAGGAAATTTCCCGCGCACTGATGGAAGATCAGCCACAGGTGTTTGTTGAGGTATTGCGCGCATGCGGCGCACTCAAGGTACTGATGCCCGAGGTCGACGCACTGTTCGGCGTACCACAACCCCCGACCCATCACCCGGAAATCGATACCGGCGCGCACACCCTCAGCGTTTTGCAGCAAGCCGCCATACACAAACAACCACTGACCGTACGCTGGGCCTGCCTGCTGCACGATCTGGGCAAAGGCCTGACGCCAGAGCAGGAATGGCCGCGACACATTGCCCACGAGCTCAAGGGGCTGAAGCTAATCAAAGCGGTCAATGAGCGCTTCAAGGTGCCGAGGGACTGCCAGGAATTGGCGCTGCTGGTGGGCGAGTATCACACCCACGGGCATCGCGCCCATGAGCTGAAGCCATCGACATTGCTGGAACTGCTGCAAAGCTTCGACGTTTTCCGTCGACCACAGCGGTTCGAGGAGTTCATCGCGGCATGTGAGATGGATGCGCGTGGACGCAAAGGACTGGAAGAAAAAAGTTATCCACAGGCGGATTATTTGCGCGGCGCAGCAACCGCTGCTCGCAACGTGGCAGTTCAGCCGTTGCTGGAGCAAGGCTTCAAGGGACCGGAGCTGGGGGAGGCAATCAAGCGTGAGCGGCTGAAGGCGCTGAAGATCTACAAAGAAAAAGCCTGAACAGGATAAAAGATCGCAGCCTTCGGCAGCTCCTACAGGACGCATCAATCCTTGTAGGAGCTGCCGAAGGCTGCGATCTTTTGCTTTGTAGCAGCTGCCGAAGGCTGCGATATTTTTGCTTTACAGTAAATCAGATGGTGTCAGCTGCTCACCACGCCATTCGAAAGCCACTGGCGCCAACACTTGATCAATCTGCGCTTCACCCCACAAGGTCGCAAAGCTCTTGCCTACACCTGGGTGCACGCGATCCGGTGCTATCAACGACAACGGCCACAGAACAAAAGCATTTTTCAGAATTTCTGCCCGCGGCAAGATCAAGCCATCGAAGTTGCCCACCAGATCACCAAACAGCAAAACGTCGATATCCAGCGGCAAACCTCGGCGATCCGGTGCATAACGACCGTTATCTGCCTCGATGAATTTCAGCCGTCGATCCAGCTCCATCAATGGCAGATCGGTATACGCCGACACCACGAAATTGAAGAACGGCCCGCTCTTGATACCCACCGACTGGCTTTCGAACACCGCCGAACAGCGGATATCCGCCAGGAACTCCGCCAATGCATCGAGCCCTGCCCGCAAATGGGCTTCACGCTCGATATTGCTACCGAGCCCGAGGTACACCTGAGTCAGCGACATCCGCGCTCGATCTCCACACCCACGCCGCCGGTGGCGGCAGGAATCGCACCTGGCTTGGTCAGCTTGAGGCGCATCCAGGTGATCTTGAATTCGCTCATCAGCACCTCAACCAGGCGCTCGGCAAAGGTTTCAACCAGCTGGAACTGCGCCTGCTCGGCAAACACCTGAATGCGCGAGGAAACACTGGCGTAGTCGAGCGCCAGGGTCAGGTCATCACCGACTGCGGCCGGGCGATTATCCCAGGCGAAGCTCAGATCAAGACGCAAGCACTGTCGGATGCTTCGTTCCCAGTCGTAGGCACCAATCACCGTGTCGACTTCCAGGCCCTCGATAAACACTCTGTCCAAGCACTTCTCTCCGCTACACGACAAGGGCGCAATGCGCCGTTAGAATCAGGGCTTCCTCGCCCGGAATAGTTAGCATGTTTTGGTTATTGGCGATCCTCGCCTACCTGCTCGGCTCTCTGTCCTTTGCCATTTTGCTCAGCCGCTTGACCGGTAACCCCGATCCGCGAATGAGTGGTTCGGGCAATGCCGGTGCCACCAACATGTTGCGCCTGGCCGGCAAGAAGCTCGCCACCCTGACCCTGCTCGGCGACCTTTGCAAAGGCCTGCTGCCGGTACTGATTGCGCGCCTTGCAGGCCTTTCGCAGCAGGAGCAAGCCTGGATCGGCGTCTATGCCGTCATCGGTCATCTATTTCCGTTGTACTTCCGCTTTCGCGGCGGCAAAGGTGTCGCCACCGCTGCCGGCATGTTACTGGGACTGTACCCGCCCGCAGCCCTTCTGGCGGTCTGTGCCTGGCTCCTGACGTTCTACCTGACCCGTACCAGCTCCCTGGCCGCCCTGATCGCCACGCCGCTGACCCTGCCGTTGCTGGCCTGGCAAGAGCCTGCAGCCCTGCTGCCCATGAGCACGCTCACCGGGCTGATCGTCTGGCGCCATCGCGGCAATCTACGCGACCTGTTTGCCGGGCGCGAACGGCATTTTTAGTTGCCGGGCATGAGCACCGCTCATCACAACGCCGACAACTGCTCCATCGGCCAACGCGCCTGCACACTGATCGCCAGGCTTTCCTGCTGACCGGCCTGCAAGCGTTGACAGCCGGCAAAGGCGATCATCGCGCCGTTATCGGTGCAGAACTGCGGACGGGCATAAAACACATCACCCTTCATGTCGCCAAGCATTTTTTCCAGGGAAGTGCGTAACGCCTTGTTGGCACTGACGCCCCCAGCGATCACCAGGCGTTTCATGCCGGCGGCTTTCAGGGCGCGCTTGCACTTGATGGTCAAAGTCTCCACCACGGCCTGCTGGAACGCCAGCGCGATGTCGCATTGGGCTTGCTGGCCGTCGTCCCCGGCGCTGACGCACTGCTGCCAGGTGTTCAACGCAAAGGTTTTCAGGCCGCTGAAGCTGAAATCCAGGCCCGGGCGGTCGCACATCGGCCGCGGGAAGACGAAACGTCCTGCAACACCCTGTTCTGCAAGGCGAGCGATCTCCGGTCCACCCGGATAATTGAGACCCATCATCTTGGCCGTCTTGTCGAAGGCTTCGCCGGCAGCGTCATCCAGGGTCTCGCCCAAGAGCGTGTACTGACCAATTCCGTCGACCTGAACCAGTTGCGTATGGCCACCCGAGACCAACAAAGCGACGAACGGGAATTCCGGCGGTTGCGACTCCAGCATCGGTGCCAGCAAGTGGCCTTCCATGTGATGCACGCCAAGGGCCGGAATGCCCCAGGCAAAGGCCAGCGCCTGAGCACAGGAAGCCCCTACCAGCAACGCGCCCACCAGGCCAGGACCCGCGGTGTAGGCGATCGCATCGATCTCGGTTGGCACGCAGCCGGCTTCGGCCAACACCTGACGAATCAAGGGCAGCATGCGTTTGACGTGATCGCGCGAAGCCAGCTCCGGCACCACGCCGCCATAGGCACGGTGCAGGTCGATCTGACTGAACAGCGCATCGGCCAGCAGGCCGCGCTCACTGTCGTAAAGTGCGACACCGGTTTCGTCGCAGGAGGTTTCTAATCCCAGTACTAGCATGGGTTTGCGCCTTGTTTAGGCTGAATTCGAAGGCGCGCATAATAGTCGTCGCGTGATGCCCCGACCAGCGGTTTTCGATCAGAGGCTTTGCATTCCGAGCGTTGAGGGGTTAACATCCGCAACCCTTAAAAACCGACGTCTTCAAGTGCTCTTTTGCCGCGAGGATGTTGACCCCGGTAATGAATGAAGGTAGCTCTGGATGCCAGCCGTCAAAGTAAAAGAGAACGAACCCTTCGACGTAGCTCTGCGTCGTTTCAAGCGCTCCTGCGAAAAAGCCGGTGTACTGGCTGAAGTTCGTAGCCGCGAATTTTACGAGAAGCCAACTTCTGAGCGTAAGCGCAAGGCAGCAGCCGCTGTTAAGCGTCACGCCAAGAAAGTTCAGCGCGAACAGCGCCGCGCCGTTCGCCTGTACTAATACACAGACGATCGTAGCAAGCTTCTGCCAAGCCCGGCCCTCAGCCGGGCTTATGGCATTTGCGTAAAACGCTTGATGCTTCACCGTCAAAGCCGCAGACGCGACCGAGACAAATCTGCTTCACCGCGTCAGACCTGGCTCTTTTGCCAGCGGTGCACGTCTTTTCTGACGAGTCTTTCAAGGCTACTGACGAGCACACCCACTGATTCCTCTCTCGACGATCAGCCCAAGGCACCTGCTTGCGTGCCAGATGATGAGCTATCCGGGGCCTATGATTGGCCGCAGCGGATTCAGCGCAACACATTCAAACAGTCGAATGCTGATTGGCATTAACGTCAGTGGATTTTCGGCAGATACACTTCCCGACAGCGATTACGCAGACGACACTGGTCGAGCCGCACATTTTGCGCGCCTCAAGCAATTACCGCGTTCGGTCGCCGTACGTTTCGGGTTCCTTTCAGCGCAGATGACGAGAACGCCATGGCCGGGCTAATTCCCCAGAGCTTCATTGACGACCTTCTGAACCGCACCGACATCGTCGATGTGGTCAGCTCGCGCCTGCAAATGAAAAAAGCCGGCAAGAACCACACCGCCTGCTGCCCGTTCCACAAAGAAAAGACTCCGTCGTTCAGCGTCAGTCCCGACAAGCAGTTCTATTACTGCTTCGGCTGCGGCGCTGGCGGCAACGCCCTCGGCTTCATCATGGACCACGACAACCTGGATTTCGTCCAGGCGGTCGAAGAACTGGCCAAAGCCGCCGGCATGGAAATCCCCCGCGAAGAAAGCGGCCGCCCGCACAAACCGCGGCAGCCGACTGATTCGCCGTTGTACCCACTACTCAGCGCCGCTGCCGACTTTTATCGCCAAGCCCTGAAAAGCCATCCATCGCGCAAGGCCGCCGTGGACTACCTGAAAGGGCGCGGGCTGACCGGCGAAATCGCCAGGGACTTCGGCCTCGGCTTTGCTCCACCCGGCTGGGATAACCTGTTCAAGCACCTGAGCAGCGATACCCTGCAACAAAAAGCCATGATCGACGCCGGCCTGCTGATCGAAAACGCCGAAAGCGGCAAACGTTACGACCGCTTCCGCGACCGCGTGATGTTCCCGATCCGCGACAGTCGCGGGCGCGTCATCGCCTTCGGCGGCCGGGTATTGGGCGACGACAAACCGAAGTACCTGAATTCCCCGGAAACTCCGGTTTTCCATAAAGGCCAGGAACTCTACGGCCTGTACGAAGCGCGCAAGACCAACCGCAACCTCGACGAGATCATCGTCGTCGAGGGTTACATGGACGTCATAGCCCTGGCCCAGCAAGGCCTGCGCAATGCCGTTGCGACCTTGGGCACCGCTACCAGCGAGGAACACCTCAAGCGGCTGTTTCGCGTCGTGCCCAGCGTGCTGTTCTGCTTCGATGGCGATCAGGCCGGCCGCAATGCGGCATGGCGGGCGCTGGAAGCGACACTTTCGAGCCTGCAGGACGGTCGTCGAGCACGCTTTCTGTTCCTGCCCGAAGGCGAAGACCCGGACACCCTGGTCCGCTCCGAAGGCACCGATGCCTTCCGCGCACGGATCAACCAGCACGCGCAGCCTCTGGCCGATTATTTCTTCCAGCAGCTGACGGAAGAAGCCGACCCGCGCTCGCTCGAGGGCAAGGCCCACATGGCCACTCTCGCCGCACCACTGATCGACAAAGTCCCCGGTGCCAACCTGCGCACCTTGATGCGTCAGCGCCTGAGCGAAATCACCGGTCTTAGCGGCGAAGCGGTGAGCCAGCTGGCACAAAGCGCCCCGCAAGAAGCACCGCCGGCCTACGACCCGGGCATCGATTACGACGCGATGCCTGATTACAGCGACTATCATCAGCCGCAGGCACAGGAAATGTATGTGCCGCAGCAAGAATGGATGCCGAAGAAACCCGGTGCAGGAGGCAAGAAATGGGACAAGAAACCATGGGACAAGAATGGCAAGCGGGGCGGTGATCGCGATCAACCCCGCGCGCCACGAGTGCCCGCTGCCGTAGAACCGCCGACCCTCGCCGCCTTGCGCACGCTGCTGCATCACCCGCAACTGGCCGAAAAAGTCGAAGATGCCGGGCACTTCGCCGCCGAGGATCACACCAACACACAATTGCTGGTGGCGCTGCTCGAAGCTGTGCAGAAGAATCCCAAGCTAAACTCAATTCAGCTGATTGCGCGTTGGCACGGCACAGAACAAGGCCGCTTGCTCAAGGCCCTGGCGGAAAAGGAATGGCTGATTGATGGAGATAACCTTGAACAACAGTTTTTCGACACCATTACTAGCTTGTCGGCTCGCCAACGCGAGCGAAACCTGGAACAACTTCTTAGAAAAGCACGTCAAAGCGAATTGACCAGCGAAGAGAAAAATCAACTGCGCGACCTCTTGAGTCGCAATGTTTCCGCATCAAACCCGACCTCAACTGGCGCGTGAGGTCATTGCTCAGGTATAATCCTCGGCTTGTTTTTTGCCCGCCAAGACCTTCAGTGGATAGGGTGTTATGTCCGGAAAAGCGCAACAGCAGTCTCGTATCAAAGAGTTGATCACCCTTGGTCGTGAGCAGGGCTACCTGACTTACGCGGAGGTCAACGACCACCTGCCGGAGGATATTTCAGATCCGGAACAGGTGGAAGACATCATCCGCATGATCAATGACATGGGGATCAACGTATTCGAGGTTGCGCCAGATAAGGATTCCCTTATGCTGGCCGACGCCGATACCGACGAAGCCGCAGCCGAAGAGGCCGCTGCAGCGTTGGCTGCGGTCGAGACCGACATTGGTCGCACTACCGACCCGGTGCGCATGTACATGCGCGAAATGGGTACGGTGGAGCTCCTCACGCGTGAAGGCGAAATCGAAATCGCCAAGCGTATTGAAGAGGGCATCCGTGAGGTGATGGGCGCAATCGCGCACTTCCCCGGCACGGTTGATCATATTCTCTCCGAGTACACCCGCGTCACCACCGAAGGTGGTCGCCTGTCTGACGTCCTGAGCGGTTATATCGACCCGGACGACGGCATCGCGCCGCCTGCGGCAGAAGTGCCGCCGCCGATCGACGCGAAAGCCGCTAAAGCGGATGACGACTCCGAGGACGATGACGCCGAAGCCTCCGATGACGAGGAAGAAGCCGAAAGCGGTCCGGATCCGATCATCGCTGCACAGCGCTTCGGTGCTGTGGCCGATCAGATGGAAATCACCCGCAAGGCGCTGAAAAAGCACGGTCGCAACAACAAGGCAACGATTGCCGAGCTGTTGGCCCTGGCCGAGCTGTTCATGCCGATCAAACTGGTTCCGAAGCAATTCGAAGGCCTGGTCGAGCGTGTTCGCAGTGCCCTCGATCGCCTGCGTCAGCAAGAGCGCGCAATCATGCAGCTCTGCGTTCGTGATGCACGCATGCCGCGTGCCGACTTCCTGCGCCAGTTCCCGGGCAACGAAGTCGACGAAAGCTGGAGTGACGCCCTGGCCAAAGGCAAAGGTAAATACGCTGAAGCCATTGGTCGTCTGCAGCCGGACATCATCCGTTGCCAGCAGAAGCTGACCGCGCTGGAAGCCGAAACCGGTTTGACCATCGCCGAGATCAAGGACATCAACCGTCGCATGTCGATCGGTGAGGCCAAGGCCCGCCGCGCGAAGAAAGAGATGGTTGAAGCCAACTTGCGTCTGGTGATCTCGATCGCCAAGAAGTACACCAACCGTGGCCTGCAATTCCTCGATCTGATCCAGGAAGGCAACATCGGCTTGATGAAAGCGGTGGACAAGTTCGAATACCGTCGCGGCTACAAGTTCTCGACTTATGCCACCTGGTGGATCCGTCAGGCGATCACTCGCTCGATCGCCGACCAGGCCCGCACCATCCGTATTCCGGTGCACATGATCGAGACGATCAACAAGCTCAACCGCATTTCCCGCCAGATGCTGCAGGAAATGGGTCGCGAACCGACTCCGGAAGAGCTGGGCGAACGCATGGAAATGCCTGAGGACAAGATCCGCAAGGTATTGAAGATCGCAAAAGAGCCGATCTCCATGGAAACCCCGATCGGTGATGACGAAGACTCCCATCTGGGTGACTTCATCGAAGACTCGACCATGCAGTCGCCAATCGATGTTGCAACCGTTGAGAGCCTTAAGGAAGCGACTCGCGAAGTGCTGTCCGGCCTCACTGCCCGTGAAGCCAAGGTACTGCGCATGCGCTTCGGTATCGACATGAATACCGACCACACCCTCGAAGAGGTTGGTAAGCAGTTCGACGTGACTCGTGAGCGGATTCGTCAGATCGAAGCCAAGGCGCTGCGCAAGCTGCGCCACCCGACGAGAAGCGAGCATCTGCGCTCCTTCCTCGACGAGTGATCACAGAACCCCCGGCCCAGGCCGGGGGTTTTGCTTTGTACAGATTAAATCCCCCCGCTCCCCCCCTCCGCCCCGTAGCCGTCTACACTCGAAACATTCCCCCGAGCCATAACGAGACCGTTATGCCCAGACTGCCGACCGTGCTTTTTTTGCTGTCGCTGATGACCTGGACCGCAACGGCTGGCGCGCTGACTCTAACCGACGAAGAACGTAGCTGGCTGGCGGGTCACCCGGACTTGCGCCTGGGTGTCGATGCGTCGTGGCCACCCTTCGAGTTTCGTGACGATGAGGGCCGCTACCAGGGCCTTGCCGCGGATTACATCGAGGTCATCCGCAAAAGGCTGGCAACCCGGCTCACACCCATCGAGCCGGTGAGCTGGACCGCCGTCCTGGAACAGGCCAAAAAGGGCAAACTGGACCTGCTGCCGGGCATCATGTCGACCCCTGAACGCCAGAAATACCTGTCGTTCACCCGCCCCTATCTGGATTTTCCGATTGTCATCCTGGCCCATGTCGGGGGCCCCCAGCCACATAACCTGCAAGACCTGTACGGCCTGAAAATCGCTGTGGTGGAAAACTACGCCCCCCACGAACTGCTGCGCACCCACCATCCCGACTTGAACCTGGTGGCGATGCCCAACGTCAGCTCGACGCTACAGGCGCTGGCCACCGACGAAGTGGACGCCGTGGTGGGCGATCTGGCTTCCAGCGTCTGGAGCCTGCGCCAACTCAAGCTCGATGGGTTGTATGTCAGTGGTGAAACCCCCTATCGCTATCAACTGGCCATGGCTGTACCCCGCGACAACAAGATGCTGGTCGGCATTCTCGACAAAGTCCTGGCGGACATGAGCCCCGCTGAAATCAGCGCTATTCAGGAACATTGGGTCGGCAACGTCCTCGATCATCGAACTTTCTGGAATGACCTGCTGGTGTATGGCCTGCCCGGATTGCTGCTGCTTTCTACCGTGCTGGCGGTGGTTATCCGCATCAACCGCCGCTTGAGCTCGGAAATCGCCCGCCGGGTCGACCTTGAACAGGAACTGCGCAGCAGCGAATACCACTATCGAGGCCTGGTGGAGAGCCTGTCGGCCATCGCCTGGGAAGCAAAAGTCACCGACTTCACCTACAGCTATGTATCGCCCCACGCCGAAGACCTTCTCGGTTATCCCCTGTCCCATTGGCTGATTCCGGGCTTCTGGCGCAACATCATTCACCCCGCCGACCTGACCCGCGCCCAGGCCTTCTGCGATCACGAAGTGCTGGCAGGGCGCGATCACCGCCTCGATTACCGGGTGATCACCGCCGACGGCCGCTGCCTGTGGGTGCGCGATATCGTCAGCCTGATCGAACACGGGCATGAGCCGGTGCTGCGCGGGCTGATGATCGATATCACCGACGCCAAGCGCACCGAGGAAGCGCTACGCCTGTCGGAACAAAAATTCGCTTCCGTGTTCCAGCAATGCCCAGACATTCTGGTGATCGCGCGCCTGAGCGACGGTTGTCTGCTGGAAGTCAACGAAGCGTTCGAAGAACAGATCGGCCTCAAGGCCGAGGACGTCATTGGCCAGACCGCCACCAACCTGAACATCTGGGGGATTCCCGGTGTTGGGCCGGGTCTGTTGCAACGCTTGCAGGCCGGCAGCATCCGCAACCTGGAAATGCCCTTTCGTCGCAGCAACGGCCAGGTGTTTACCGGCCTGATCTCCGCCGAACCGTTCAACCTCGACATGACACAGGCGCTGGTGGTCGTGGTGCGGGACATCACCCAACTCAAGGAAACCCAGCAACAGCTGCAAACTTCCGAAGAAAAATTCGCCAAGGCTTTCCATGCCTCCCCCGACGGCTTGCTGCTGTCGCGGCAAAGCGATGGCCTGCTGTTGGAAGTCAACGAGGGTTTTAGCCGCATCACCGGGTTCAACAGCGCCATGTCGGTGGATCGTTCGGCACTGGACCTGGGGATCTGGGTCAACCTCAATGAACGCAAGCAAATGCTCGACCTGCTGCACCGGGACGGTTTTGTCCGCGACTACAGTTGCCATATCCGCCGCAGCGACGGGCAGATCCGCCTTTGTGAAGTGTCCAGCCGTCCGCTGCCGATTGGCGATGAAGACTGCATGCTGACCATCGCCCGGGACATCACCGAGCGGCACCTGATGCAGGAAAAACTGCAACAGGCCGCCACCGTGTTCGAAAGCACCGCCGAAGGCGTGTTGATCACCGATACCCAGCAGCACATCAGCGCAGTCAACCGTGCGTTTTCCGAAATCACCGGTTACAGCGAAAGCGAAGCGCTGGGCCACACGCCGCGCCTGCTCGCCTCGGGCCTGCATGACAGCGCATTCTACGCGGCCATGTGGCATCAATTGACCGCCGAAGGTCATTGGCAAGGCGAGATTTCCAATCGACGCAAGAATGGCGAGCTGTACCCGAGCTGGCTGACCATCAGTGCCGTGCGCAACCACGACAAGTTCATCACCCACTTTGTCGCAGTGTTCGCCGACATTTCCAGCCTCAAGCATGCCCAGGCCAAACTCGACTACCAGGCACACCACGACCCGCTGACCGGCCTGCCGAACCGCACGCTATTCGAAAGCCGCTTGCTGACGGCGCTCAACAACCAGCAGGAAAACGGCGGCCAGGGCGCTGTGCTGTTCCTCGACCTTGACCGCTTCAAGCACATCAACGACAGCCTCGGCCACCCGGTCGGCGACCTGCTGCTCAAGGGCATTGCCGTACGCCTCAAGGAGCAGTTGCGTGACATCGACACCGTAGCGCGCCTGGGTGGCGACGAGTTCATCATTCTGTTGCCGGGCCTGCAACAATCCAGCGATGCCGACCACATCGCCACCAAACTGCTCAACTGTTTCGCCGCGCCGTTCCAGGCTGGCGAACACGAGTTTTTCATCAGCGCCAGCATCGGCACCAGCCTCTATCCGAAGGATGGTTGCGACGTTGCCACACTGATCAAGAACGCCGACGCCGCGATGTACCGCTCCAAGGCCAAGGGCCGCAACCGTGTCGAAAGCTACACCCGTGACCTCACCGCTCAGGCCAGTGAACGCGTGGCGCTGGAACACGAACTGCGCCGCGCCATCGAACGCAATGAGTTGCACCTGTGCTACCAGCCGAAAATCAGCCTCGAAGATTACAGCCTGGTCGGTGCCGAAGCCTTGATCCGTTGGCGCCATCCGACCTTTGGCGACGTGCCGCGAGAACACTTCATCCCGCTGGCTGAAGAAAACGGCATGATCCTGCAAATCGGCGACTGGGTCCTGGAAACCGCCTGCCGGCAGATGGCCGAATGGCACCGGCTGTACGGAAGTCCCGGCCCGCTGTCGGTCAACCTTGCCGGCGCCCAATTGCGCCAACCCAACCTGCTGGGCCGTATCGAGCAGTTGCTCAAGGACAACGGCCTCAACCCAGGTTTCCTGCAACTGGAAATCACCGAAAACTTCATCATGAGCCAGGCCGAAGAAGCGCTGGCGGTGCTGCACCAACTCAAACATCTGGGCGTGCAACTGGCTATCGATGACTTCGGCACCGGTTACTCGTCCCTGAGTTACCTCAAGCGTCTGCCACTGGACATCCTCAAGATCGATCAGTCCTTCGTCCGCGGCCTGCCGGACGATCCCCATGATGCGGCGATCGTACGGGCCATCATCGCGCTCGGACGCAGCATGCCATTCACCGTGATTGCCGAAGGGGTCGAGACCCTGGCGCAGCAACAATTCCTCGCCGCCGAGGGCTGCGAGCAAATCCAGGGCTACATCGTCAGCCTGCCCCTGACAGCGGACGAATTTGCCGCGACATTTCTTCGTACAACCGTAATGGCTTTTTCAGATGGCACAGCCGCGAAACCGTCGTTATAATCCGCGGCCTACTGAGGGCCTATAGCTCAGTTGGTTAGAGCAGAGGACTCATAATCCTTTGGTCCACGGTTCAAGTCCGTGTGGGCCCACCAAACAAGAAAGCCGCGCAGTGCGCGGCTTTCGCCAGATCTGATGATTGACGCGGGTAGCAACTTTCATTAGATTTGCCCAATCGAAGCGACTGACCGGATGAGATTGAGCGCTTCCCAGCGGCGAAAGCCGTAACCGCGCAGGGCGGTTCGCAAGTGGTGTCCGGATCTGTTTTACCGAATCGAAGAAGACGCCTGTGGCGTCTTTTTTCGTTTCTGCCTCTAGCGTTTGGTCGAACTCGGTTGCCGACAGTCCAAACAAAAAAACCGCGTAATGCGCGGCTTCTTCGTGTCTGGCGTTTAGTTTTGTTTACTTAAGGTCTCGCTTTATCGGATGACGCCCACAGACCTTGTAGGCAAACTCCGAATCTTCTATTTGGGCACTTTGCCGCCTTGTTGCGCTTTTCTTCGACGGGATAGTCTCCGGACATCGCTGACCATTCAGCGATCGGGCTTGGAAACCCGTCTAGTCAAGTCAAGCGCAACAGTCCCATCACGACTCCAGACGTTTTTACGGCTGCGACTCAGTGTTATGGCAGCTGTGCGTGGGACGTCTTCGGACGTGCCGGTTTCCTTGGCTCCCGGTTTCCAACCTGCGCACAGCTGCCACCCATTCGCTTGGAAACGAACGAAGCAGCTCTTTAAGCCAAGGAGTTACATCATGACAAAAGCAAATCCATCCGATCCTTCAGAACTAAAAACCGTCGGCTTCACACCCTTCATGTTTCTCTCAGACCAACCACTGTTCCACGTCTGCCGCGACGTCCCCATCGCCGATGCCCTGGCCCAAGCCTCCGACCTGCTGTTCCTCGCCAAGTCCCTGACCGTGGACGCCGCCTACTCCCAAAATTCCGAACGCCACGCCTGGGCTGCGCACTACCTGACGACGATGAGCAAAGCGGTGATTGATGATGTGGTGAAGGTGCTGACGCGGCGGCCTGTTCAAGCGAGAAAGGAAGCAGACCCATCGAAAAGCTCATAATCACGGCAGAGTTGAAAATTCCCAAAAAGGGACCTATCGTTCCCTTTTTGGGACTTATAGAGTCGACCATGCCTGCCATTCCGCTCAGCGATGCTCTGTTTACGGCCACTCAGCAAAAAGTGCTGGGCATGCTGTATGGCAAACCGGATCAGAGCTTCTATGCCAATGAAATATCCCGCTGGGCGCAGGTCGGCAAGGGCAGCCTGATGCGTGAGCTGGAGCGTCTGCATGGCGCAGGCATTCTCACCATGAGTCGACGGGGTAATCAGACGCACTACCAGGCCAACCCCGAGTGCCCCATCTATGCAGAACTGCTGGGGATAGTACGCAAGACGTTTGGCATTGCAGAGCAGTTGCGTGCGGCCTTGACCCCGCTGAATGATCAACTGGTATGGGCATTTATCTATGGCTCCATTGCCAAGGGCAATGAGCATGCAGGCAGTGACATTGACCTGATGCTGATTGGCGAAAATCTCAGTTACAGCGACTTGATGGAACGGGTGCTACCCGTAGAGGAACAGCTTGGCCGCACCATCAACCCAACGCTCTACACCCTGGCCGACTGGCAAGCCAAGAAGGCGGCCGGCAACAGCTTTGTAGTGCGAGTTGAACAACAGGACAAAATTGATTTGATTGGCCACAATCCAGCAGAGGTAGCCGATGGGCAGTAACGAAAATCTGGAAAACCTGGTGCGTAGCGGTGGCCTCAAAGCCGAACCGCCAGACCGCAAGGAATGTGAAGGGCTGCTGAGATCAGCCACTGACCGTTTGAAGGATGCTCACAGTTCAGCCCTGTCCTTCGCCAGTCGCTTCGACCTCGCCTACAACGCCGCACATGCCCTGGCACTGACGGCCATGCGTTTGCAGGGTTTTCGCTCCGACCGCCGCTATCTGGTATTTCAGTGCCTGGTACATACTCTCGATCTGAACAAAATCCAGGTACGCCTGTTCGCACTCTGTCACGAGCGCCGCAATCTGGCTGAGTACGAAGGTTATATGGATGTGGACGAAACCCTACTGGCTGAACTGTTAGCGGCGACTGATGCACTGTTGCCACAGGTGCAAAACGCTATGCTCGCGAGCAAATAACACTTCGCCCCTTCGTTATTTCCAGTGCTGAACGACATCACTGCAACTGTCAGTCCAAACATGCAGCGAAGGAATAGCCTGCACTGCCCGCAACTGTTCCAGCATCTGCCCCGTCAACACGACCTCATATGTATCCGCCGCCCGCCCCCACTGCTCCACGATGGCCATTCTGTCCACCAGCGCCAAGGCTAATTCGGCAATCGTCCCGGCCTGATCCTCAATGATTTTTTGCGTCCGATCCCACACCCGATCAGTCATCGCTTTAAGCTGCGCCGCTATGTGCTCAGACGACGCTGGATCGGTATCGGGATAGGCGATGTTGCGCAGCAGATGCTGAAGCTCCCTGATTTTTGCGTAATCCTGTTCCGCCCCCTGCTCGCCTTTGAGGATGGCGGTGGCTTTGGGTTTATCGACGCGTTTTACGGCTGAAGGTTTTGAAGGCAGTGTCTGCGCCATTGCGCCAGCCAGGAGCACCATCATCCGGGCTTCCAGATGTTCCTTCATGGCTTGCACCGACGAAATGGGGCGCACCAACGTAATGGAGGCCCCTCCCTGGTGCCGCAAATCCTTGGTCACTGTCAGCGTCACGCCACCCGTTTCAAATCCCAGGGCGCGGGCCACCACGTAGTGCCCCATTTCGTGATGGGCGATCTGCAACGCACGGTCCCGTACAGCAGCAGGTAGCTTTGTTGTCATGTCCTTGGCCTCTCACCCTCGACTGCATCAATCTTAGTCGATTGCCCACTCTCTTTCGGCCACAAGCGTCGCGTCGAACGAGCCTGTAACATGCTGGACCATTGATTCACGCCTCTGGAGCCACGCCGTTGCCCGACACTCGCCCCCCTGTTCTCGACGAAATCGATCGCCAACTGATCGCAGCCCTGCAGATCAACGCCCGCGAGAGCGTGGCCATGCTCGCCCGGCAACTGGGCATCGCCCGTACCACGGTCACTTCGCGCCTGGCGCGGCTGGAAAAGGCCAAAGTGATCACCGGCTACGGTGTGCGCCTCGGTCAGCGGGTGGTGGATGGCGGGTTGCAGGCGTATGTCGGGATCACTGTACAGCCGCGTTCCGGCAAGGAAGTGTTGCGACGCCTGAGCGCGATGGCGCAGGTGCAGCAATTGTGTGCGGTGAGTGGCGAGTTTGATTATGTGGCGTGGTTGCGCACCGATTCGCCGGAGCAGCTGGATCAGTTGCTGGATCAGATTGGCAGTGTGGATGGGGTGGAGAAGACCACGACTTCGATCATCTTGAGCAGCAAGATTGATCGGGGGCAGCCGGTTTGAGTTTTTACCCATGGCTCTGTGGTGTCTGGTCGGGCCTCTTCGCTGGCAAGCCAGCTCCTACAGTGGTCAGTGTGCACATCAATTACGTCATATCGACCAATAAATTGGCAAAACGACGACACTTTGCGTCTTATTAACGTGCTCCGCGCTCTCTAGAATGGCTGGCATCTTTTCCTATACTCAGATGCGCATTCCGCGTCGGGTCGCCAGTAAGGTCAGCCATGAACAAGAACAATCGCCATCCTGCAGACGGTAAGAAACCAGTCACCATTTTCGGCCCGGACTTTCCTTTCGCCTTCGACGACTGGATCGAACACCCGGCGGGGCTGGGCAGCATTCCCGAGCATAGTCACGGTGCCGAAGTGGCGATTGTCGGCGGCGGGATCGCCGGCCTGGTGGCGGCGTATGAGTTGATGAAGCTGGGCTTGAAACCGGTCGTCTACGAAGCTTCGAAAATGGGTGGCCGCCTGCGTTCCCAGGCGTTCAATGGCGCCGAAGGCATCATTGCCGAACTGGGCGGGATGCGCTTCCCAGTGTCGTCCACCGCGTTTTATCACTACGTCGACAAGCTCGGCCTGGAAACCAAACCGTTCCCGAACCCGCTGACACCCGCTTCGGGCAGCACGGTGATCGACCTCGAAGGCCAGACTCATTACGCACAGAAGCTCTCGGACCTTCCTGCACTGTTCCAGGAAGTGGCTGACGCCTGGGCCGATGCCCTGGAGGCCGGTTCGCAGTTCTCCGATATCCAGCAAGCCATCCGTGATCGTGATGTTCCACGCCTGAAAGAGCTGTGGAACACCCTGGTGCCGTTGTGGGACGACCGCACCTTTTACGATTTCGTCGCCACCTCCAAGGCATTCGCCAAGCTCTCATTCCATCACCGCGAAGTGTTCGGCCAGGTCGGTTTCGGCACCGGCGGCTGGGATTCGGACTTCCCGAACTCGATGCTGGAAATCTTCCGCGTGGTCATGACCAACTGCGACGACCATCAGCATCTGGTGGTCGGCGGTGTGGAACAGGTGCCCCAGGGCATCTGGCGCCATGTGCCGGAGCGTTGCGCGCATTGGCCGGCGGGTACCAGCCTCAGTTCGCTACACAGCGGCGCACCACGTACCGGCGTGAAAAAGATTGCCCACGCACCGGGCGGCCGTTTCGCCGTCACCGACAACTGGGGCGACACCCGCGAATACGCCGCAGTACTGACCACCTGCCAGAGCTGGCTGCTGACCACCCAGATCGAATGCGACGAAACCCTGTTCTCGCAAAAAATGTGGATGGCCCTGGACCGCACTCGCTACATGCAATCGTCGAAGACTTTCGTGATGGTCGACCGCCCGTTCTGGAAGGACAAGGATCCGGAAACCGGCCGCGACCTGATGAGCATGACCCTCACCGATCGCCTGACCCGCGGCACTTACCTGTTCGACAACGGCGACGACAAGCCTGGGGTGATTTGCCTGTCGTACTCGTGGATGAGCGACGCGCTGAAAATGCTGCCGCAGCCGGTGGAAAAACGCGTGAAGCTGGCGCTGGATGCGTTGAAGAAGATCTACCCGAAAGTCGACATCGCCGCGCGGATCATCGGCGACCCGATCACCGTGTCCTGGGAAGCCGACCCGCATTTCCTCGGTGCCTTCAAAGGCGCCCTGCCCGGTCACTACCGCTACAACCAGCGTATGTACGCACACTTCATGCAGGACGACATGCCAGCCGAACAACGCGGGATTTTCATCGCCGGCGACGATGTTTCGTGGACGCCGGCCTGGGTTGAAGGCGCGGTGCAGACCTCGCTCAACGCAGTATGGGGCATCATGAAACACTTCGGCGGTGCAACTCACGCCGAGAATCCGGGTCCAGGAGATGTGTTCAACGAGATCGGACCGATCGCCCTGCCCGAGTAAGAGGATTCCGAAATGCGCGTAGCCCTTTACCAATGTCCACCGCTGCCTCTGGATGTCGCCGGCAACCTGCAACGCCTGCAACAGCTGGCGCTGGAAGCCAAAGGCGCCGATTTGCTGGTGTTGCCGGAGATGTTCCTGACCGGCTACAACATCGGCGTCGATGCCGTCAGCGTGCTGGCGGAGGTGCATAACGGCGAATCTGCGCAGCAGATTGCGCGCATTGCCAAGGCTGCCGGGATCGCCATCTTGTATGGCTATCCCGAGCGCACCGCCGATGGGCAGATCTACAACGCCGTGCAGTTGATCGACTCTAACGGCGAGCGCATCTGCAACTACCGCAAGACCCATCTGTTCGGCGATCTGGATCATTCGATGTTCAGCGCCGGCTCAGACGAGTTTCCCGTCGTTGAGCTCAATGGCTGGAAGCTCGGTTTCCTGATCTGCTACGACCTGGAATTTCCGGAAAACGCCCGGCGCCTGGCCCTGGCCGGCGCCGAGCTGATCCTGGTGCCGACCGCCAACATGATTCCGTTCGATTTCGTTGCCGATGTCACCGTGCGTGCCCGTGCCTTCGAAAACCAATGCTATGTGGCTTACGCCAACTACTGCGGCCATGAAGGCGACATCCATTATTGTGGCCAGAGCAGCATCGCCGCACCGGATGGCCGCCGTATCGCCCAGGCAGGCCTTGATGAGGCATTGATTGTCGGTGAGTTGGATCGTCAGTTGATGGTCGACTCCCGCGCCGCCAATCGCTACCTGATCGATCGTCGTCCCGAGCTTTACGGCGTACTACACAAGCGCTGATCCATCGTTATCCGCTAGCATTGGCACTTCACTGTTCTGGAAGTGCCCATGCCCGCGCTGAATCCCCTTCGCCCCCACACTGAAACCCTGGCCAACGGCCTGCGGGTGACGCTGCGTCATGCCCCTGATTTGAAGCGTTGCGCAGCAGCGCTGCGGGTCGCCGCGGGCAGCCATGATGTGCCGCTGGCGTGGCCTGGCCTTGCGCATTTTCTTGAGCATCTGCTGTTTCTTGGGACTGAGCGCTTTCCCGCAGGGCAAGGGTTGATGGCCTACGTCCAGAGTCATGGCGGCCAAGTAAACGCGCGGACCAGCGAACGCACCACGGACTATTTTTTCGAACTGTCACCTCAAGCGTTTACCGGTGGGCTTGAGCGTCTGTCAGACATGCTCGCCCATCCACGTATGAATCCGGACGATCAACAGCGGGAACGGGAAGTGCTGGAGGCGGAATTTGTCGCCTGGTCGCAGGATCCGGTGGCGCAACAACAGCGGGCATTGTTCGATGGGCTTTGCGAGGCTCATCCGCTGCGAGGTTTCCATGCCGGCAATCGCGACAGCCTCCCAGTGTCGCAACCCGAATTTCAGCAGGCATTGCAGGATTTTTATCAGCGGTTTTACCAGACCGGGCAGATGACCTTGAGCCTGGCCGGGCCGCAGAGCCTTGATGAACTAAGAGGTTTGGCCGAGACATTTGCCAGCGTCATTGCCGGCGGTGAAAAGGCCTCGCAACAATCCCCGGCACCGCTGATGGCGACCTCAAACGTCAGTTATCAACAGGCTGGCGAGCGCCGACTGGACCTGCTTTTTGCCCTCGAAGCGCTACCCGACTCCGCCGCCGAAGCACTGGGCTTTCTGTGTCATTGGCTGAATGCCGAGAAACCGGGCGGTTTGCTGGCGGATTTGCGTGAGCGTGGATTGGCCGAAAAACTGAAGGCCGAGTCGCTGTATCAATTCGCCGGGCAAGCTTTGCTGCACTTCGAATTCACATTGCCCGCCAACTCATTGGCAACCGGGATTCGCGAGCGGCTGATGGATTGGCTGGGCTTCTTCGCCAGGCAAGACTGGAGCCGATTGCGCGAAGAATACGCAACCCTGCTCCAGCGCCAGCAACAAGTCAGCAGCGCCTTGCAACTGGCCCGACTGGACAGCGAGCAACGCGAAGTCGGGTTATCTGACCAAGGCGTTACAGCCCTCAAGCAAGTCCTCAAACAAATCGGCGCTGTGGATAACTTCAGCGGCTCCTGGCGATTGCCAGCACCCAACCCGTTCTTGCGCTGCGAAGCACCGGCAGCCAACGCCGGATTGATTCGCGGCCAGACCAGCGCCCACCGCGGCCTGCGCACCTTTGCCCAGGATCGCTCACGCAGCCGTCGTGAACGTTCGCCGATGCAATTCAGCCAGGCATGGCCGGACAACGGTGCTGAAGGTGCGATTTATCTGCGCTGGCACCTGGACTCGGCTCCCGGCAGCAATCTTCAATCACGACTGGAAAACCACCTGCAACCGTTGCACGAAGACGCGCACCAGGCCGGTGTGGATTTTTCCTTCGGCGCGTCGGGCAACGAATGGCTGCTGAAAATGACCGGGCTACAGGAGCCGATGCCCAGCGTCCTGGAGCATGTGCTGAAAGAACTGACAAAACCCGATGCCGCTGTCTCACAATCCGAATCGACCAGCATTGCGCTAATACCGATTCGACAACTGCTCAAGGTATTGCCCGAACACTGCCTCGAGCACAGCGCGAGCTCGGATGACCTGCAGCAACTCTGGTCGAGTGCGCGATGGGATGGGCTGGCCATCGGGTTATCGGCTCAGACTCAAGCAGCCATGGGCCTGGCCTTGAGCCGCATACCCGGCACGCCGGACAATCAGCTGACGCTACCCTCTTCGATCCATTCACAACGTCTGTGGAACACTGTCGATACCGGCTCCAGCGAGCACGCGCTGCTGCTGTTTTGCCCTACAGCTACCGAAGAAATGGCCGACGAAGCCGCGTGGCGTTTGCTGGCACATCTCTGTCAGACGCCGTTCTACCAGCGCCTGCGGGTTGAGCTGCAACTCGGCTACGCAGTGTTCAGCGCCCTGCGGCAGATTCACGGGCAAACCGGGCTGCTGTTCGGCGTGCAATCGCCAAGCGTTGCGCCGGCGGAGCTGCTGCAACACATCGAGCAATTCCTGAATCGATTGCCGGAGCTGATCCACGCGCTCGACGACACTACCTTCAACGCTCAACGCCAGGCCCTGGCGGATCAGTTTTGCAGCGCTGCGCTCACCACGGCTCAAGCGGCCGAATTGCTCTGGCAGGGCAAACTGGCCGGCCGCTCGTCGGATTATCTGACTCAATTGCCCAAGGCAATCCTGCTGATCGAGCGGGCCGAACTGCTGGCCGCCGCACAGCGATTGAATCAGGCCGAGGGCGGTTGGCGCTGCCTGGCGAACAGCCCTGCACCCGGCAATTCCTGGCAAGCGACAAAATGATCATTACCGGGGCTGTAAGGCGCTTTCTCAAAGTTTCACGGGCAATCCCTTCGAAATTTTGAGTAACATAGCCACCTAACTGTCTGGAACATCTCTGATTTGAGGTGGACTATACCTATAGATAGCGCTATCCCACCCCCACCTGAAGGAGTTCAACTTATGGCCTGGACCAAACCTGCCTACACCGACCTGCGTATCGGCTTTGAAGTCACCATGTACTTCGCCAGCCGCTAATCTGCCTTGGCAGACTGCAGCTAACGCCTCGGTTATCCCGAGGCGTTTTATTTTCAGCGTTGAAATGATGGAGCGCCCATGTTTGTCCAGATTCTAGGTTCCGCTGCCGGCGGCGGCTTCCCCCAGTGGAACTGCAACTGCGTGAACTGCGCAGGCTTTCGTAACGGCAGCCTGCGGGCCAAGGCGCGGACGCAATCGTCCATCGCGATTTCCGATGACGGCGTGAACTGGGTGCTGTGCAACACCTCCCCGGACATCCGCGCCCAACTCCAGAGCTTCGCCCCAATGCAGCCGGGCCGCGCCCTGCGCGATACCGGGATCGGCGCGATCATCCTGATGGACAGCCAGATCGACCACACCACCGGCCTGCTCATGCTGCGCGAGGGTTGCCCGCATCAGGTCTGGTGTACCGACATGGTCCACGAGGACCTGAGCACTGGTTTCCCACTGTTCAACATGCTGACTCACTGGAACGGCGGGCTGAACTGGAACCGTATCGAACTCGATCAAAGCTTCACCATCCCCGCCTGCCCGAACCTGCGCTTCACCCCGCTGCCTTTGCGCAGTGCCGCGCCGCCGTACTCGCCGCACCGCTTCGACCCGCATCCGGGCGACAACATCGGCCTGATTGTCGAAGACCTCAACACCGGCGGCAAACTGTTCTACGCGCCGGGGCTGGGCAAGGTCGACGCACCGCTTCTGGAAATCATGGCCGGCAGCGATTGCCTGCTGGTGGATGGAACCTTGTGGGATGACGATGAAATGCAGCGGCGCGGCGTCGGTACCCGTACCGGTCGCGAAATGGGCCACCTGGCACAGAACGGCCCTGGTGGCATGCTCGAAGTGCTGGAACAACTGCCCGAGCAGCGCAAGGTGCTGATCCACATCAACAACACCAACCCGATTCTCGATGAAAACTCGCCGGAGCGTGCGCAGCTGAATCGGCGCCAGGTTGAGGTGGCGTATGACGGCATGAGTATTGTGCTGTAGCGGATGGCCTCTTCGCGGGCAAGCCCGCTCCTACAGAGACCGCGTCAACCTGTAGGAGCGGGCTTGTCGGATCGCCGCACCGCCGCGAAAGCGTCCGACCAGACACCAAAGATTTCAACGGTTGTACACCGGAGAACCGCAATGACCGACACCCCAATGTCCCCCGCCGAGTTCGAAGCGGCCCTGCGCGCCAAGGGCGCCTATTACCACATCCATCACCCCTACCATGTGGCGATGTACGAAGGCCGGGCGAGCCGTGAACAGATCCAGGGCTGGGTCGCCAACCGTTTCTACTATCAGGTGAACATCCCCCTGAAGGACGCGGCCATTCTGGCTAACTGTCCTGACCGCGAGATCCGCCGCGAATGGATTCAGCGCCTGCTCGACCACGACGGCGCGCCCGGTGAAGACGGCGGTATCGAAGCCTGGCTGCGTCTGGGCCAGGCCGTGGGCCTCGACCCGGACCAGCTGCGCTCCCAGGAGCTGGTGCTGCCCGGCGTACGTTTCGCCGTGGACGCTTACGTCAACTTCGCCCGCCGTGCCAGTTGGCAGGAGGCCGCGAGCAGCTCGCTGACCGAACTGTTCGCCCCGCAAATCCACCAGTCGCGCCTGGACAGCTGGCCGCAGCACTACCCATGGATCGACCCGGCCGGCTACGAGTATTTCCGCACGCGCCTGGGTCAGGCACGACGTGATGTCGAGCACGGCCTGGCGATCACGTTGCAGCACTACACCACCCGTGAAGGCCAGGAGCGCATGCTGGAAATTCTCCAGTTCAAACTGGACATTCTTTGGAGCATGCTCGATGCCATGAGCATGGCCTACGAACTGAAACGCCCGCCGTATCACAGCGTGACCGGGGAACGGGTCTGGCACAAAGGAATCACCTTATGAGTTTCGATCGCAGCAAGACCCCGACCTGGCGCCCCGGCTACCGATTCCAGTACGAACCGGCGCAAAAAGGCCATGTGCTGCTGTACCCGGAAGGCATGATCAAGCTCAACGAAAGTGCCGCGCTGATCGGTGGTTTGATTGACGGTGAACGGGATGTCGCGGCAATCATCAATGAGCTCGACCAACAGTTCCCCGGCGTGCCCGAGCTCGGTGACGACATCGAGCAATTCATGGAGGTTGCCCGTGCGCAGCACTGGATCACCCTTGCCTGATTCATTGGTGCAAGTGCCGCCCAAACCTGAAATCGGCCTGCCGCTGTGGCTGCTGGCCGAGCTGACGTACCGCTGCCCGCTGCAATGCCCGTACTGCTCCAATCCGCTGGATTTCGCCGAACAAGGCAAGGAGCTGAGCACCGAACAGTGGCTCAAGGTGTTCCGCGAAGCGCGGGAAATGGGCGCCGCGCAACTGGGCTTTTCCGGTGGCGAGCCGCTGGTGCGCCAGGACCTCGCCGAGTTGATTGGCGAAGCCCGCAAACTGGGTTTCTACACCAACCTGATCACCTCCGGCATCGGCCTGACCGAGCAGAAAATCAGCGACTTCAAGAAGGCCGGTCTCGATCACATCCAGATCAGCTTCCAGGCCAGCGACGAACAGGTGAACAATCTGCTGGCCGGGTCGAAAAAGGCCTTTGCGCAGAAACTGGAAATGGCCCGGGCGGTGAAGGCCCACGGTTATCCGATGGTGCTGAATTTCGTGACCCATCGGCACAACATCGACCAGATCGACCGCATCATCGAGCTGTGCATCGCTCTGGAAGCGGACTTTGTCGAGCTCGCCACTTGCCAGTTCTACGGCTGGGCGCAACTCAATCGCGTTGGGCTATTGCCGACCAAAGAACAACTGGTGCGCGCCGAACGCATCACCAATGAATACCGCGCCAAACTCGAAGCCGAAGGGCATCCGTGCAAGCTGATTTTTGTCACCCCGGACTATTACGAGGAGCGCCCGAAAGCCTGCATGAATGGCTGGGGCAGTATTTTTCTGACGGTCACGCCAGACGGAACCGCCCTGCCCTGCCACGGTGCCCGACAGATGCCGGTGCAGTTTCCCAATGTGCGCGACCACAGCATGCAGCACATCTGGTACGACTCGTTCGGCTTCAACCGCTTTCGCGGTTATGACTGGATGCCCGAGCCGTGCCGCTCCTGTGACGAGAAAGAAAAAGACTTCGGCGGCTGCCGCTGCCAGGCGTTCATGCTCACCGGTGATGCCAGCAACGCCGACCCGGTGTGCAGCAAGTCGCCACAACATGGCGTGATCCTCAAGGCTCGCGAAGAAGCCGGGCACGCTACCCAGACCATCGACCAACTGGCCTTTCGCAATGAACGAAACTCACGCCTCATCGCCAAAAGCTGAACCTTTCAGCGCTGCCAAAGCCGTGGCCGCTGGTATCGACTTTGCCGAACTGCAGGTCGGTCGGCAGGGCCTGTTCTGGAACGAGTACCGACCCGAAGACGCGGCGTGCCGGATCTGGCATTGGCGTGACGGTGCAGCGAAATGTCTGACGCCACTGGGGTTCAGCGTACGCAGTCGCGTGTACGAATATGGCGGCGGAGCGTTTTGTCTGACGGATGACGGTATCGTTTTCGTCAACGAGGCAGACCAGCAACTGTATCGGCAATCACTGCAAGGCGAAGCGCCCGAAAGGCTGACGTCCAGTGCGTGCCGCTATGGTGATTTACGGTTCGCCAACGGGCAGGTGCTGGCGGTCGAGGAGCATCTCGATCAACACCGGCTGGTGGCCATCGACCTGTTCGATGGCGCACGTCACCTGCTGGCCGAAGGTGCTGATTTTTACGCGGCACCGACGCTGAGCCCTGATGCCCGGCGTCTGGCCTGGATCGAATGGAGTCGCCCGGATCAGCCATGGACAGCGACCCGCTTGATGGTTGCCGAACGCCTCGCCAATGGCGGGTTTGCCGAGGCTCGCTGTGTGGCGGGCGACGGTGTTCAAGAGTCTGTGCAACAACCGCAGTTTGACGCTGGCGGTCGCTTGTATTGCCTGACGGATCGCGCCGGATACTGGCAGCCATTCTTAGAATCCGCAAATGGCCTGAGTCCGTTGCCATGTAGCACCGCGGACCATGGTCCCGCGCCCTGGCAACTTGGCGGCTGCACCTGGGTGCCGCTGAACGAAAACAGCTATCTGGCCAGTTGGACCGAAGGCGGGTTTGGCCGATTGGGTATTTGCGGCGACGCCAGCGCAGACTTCACAGGCGCCTACAGCCGCTTCCGCCATCTCGCCGTGGATGAGCAGTTCATCTATTGCATCGCGGCGTCGCCCGTCAGTTCAACCGCCGTCATCGCCATCGACCGCCAGAGCCAGCAAGTGAAAGTATTGGCCGGCGGCATTGCACCGCTTGCTCCCGACCAGATCAGCCGCCCGCAAACCTTGCGCTACCCGAGTGGCTCAGGCGAAGCACACGGCTTCTTCTACCCGGCGATGACCGGCGCGGCGCAACCGCCACTGGTGGTATTCATCCATGGCGGACCGACGTCGGCGTGCTACCCGATGCTCGATCCGCGTATCCAGTACTGGGCACAGCGGGGCTTCGCTGTGGCCGACCTCAACTATCGCGGCAGCAGCGGTTATGGCCGGGCCTATCGTCAGGCGCTGCACTTGAGCTGGGGTGATGTGGATGTCGAAGACGCTTGCGCGGTGGTCAGCCATCTCGCCGAACGTGGCTTGATTGATGGCGATAAAGCGTTCATCCGCGGCGGCAGCGCCGGCGGCTACACCACCCTTTGCGCCTTGGCATTTCACAACGTATTCCGCGCCGGTGCCAGCCTGTATGGGGTCAGCGATCCGGTGGCGCTGGGGCGCACGACCCACAAATTCGAAAGCGATTATCTGGACTGGTTGATCGGCGATCCTCTGCGGGATGCCGAACGCTACACGGCCCGCACGCCTCTGCTGCATGCGGGCAACATCCGCGTGCCGGTGATCTTCTTTCAAGGGGAACTGGACGCCGTGGTCGTCCCGCAGCAGACCCGCGACATGGTCACGGCGCTGCAGGACAACGGCATCCTGGTCGAAGCGCATTACTATGAAGACGAACGCCACGGTTTTCGCAAGGCCGGTAACCAGGCCCATGCGCTGGAGCAGGAGTGGTTGTTTTATCGGCGGGTGATGGATTCAGTGGACTGAAGCCCGCGCTCATTGCCGAAACGGTGGCGCCTCAATCGCCGCACCTGCTCGCGAAGGCGATCTACCTGCCGACGCTCAACTCAGCGCTTGGCGATGATGTACACCGCATGCACGATCCCCGGAATGTAACCGCACAACGTCAGCAGAATATTCAGCCAGAACGCCCCGCCGAATCCTACTTGCAGAAACACACCCAGTGGCGGCAACAGGATGGCGATGATGATGCGAATAAAGTCCATGGGACAGCTCCTGATTGGGGTGGACCCGTTCGAGCCCTACAGCTAATCGACCTGTACCGCTTGTCAGGGTTCAGTCACTCTACTCCCAAGCTCCGCCCCTTCGTTGAACTTCGCAGACAAAAAAACGCCCCACGCCAAAAGTTCAGAGCGTGGGGCGTGCGTATTACCGCGAGACGGTTCGGGAATGTGTGCGGTCGCGCCTGATCAGACGGCAATCCCTTTACGGCACTGCAATTGCGCGGTGCGTACTCGGGAGAAGGCACGCGCCAGGCGCAGGAGCATTTCATCGATGTTGGCGTTGCTGACATTCAGCGCCGGGGTAAAGCGCAGGCAATCGGGTTGCGGGGCATTGAGCAGCAGGCCTTCGTACAGCGCGGCCTTGACCACCGCGTCAGCGGAATCGTCCGACAGCGTCAGCCCCCAAAGCAGCCCTTGTCCGCGCAACTCGCCGTGATCATAACGATGGGCCAATCGCTCCAACCCTTCACGCAGGTGTTGACCGGCTTGTGCGACGTGTTTGAGGAAAGCCTTGTCCTGCACGGTATCGAGCACCGAAAGTCCTGCCGCGGTCATCAACGCATTACCGTGATGAGTACCTGTCACCTCGCCAATGTCGAAACAGCAAGCCTTGCCCCGCGCCAGCAGCGCGGCCAATGGCACACCACCGCCTAACCCTTTGCCAAGCACGACGATATCCGCCGTGACGCCGCAGGACTGTTCCGCGAGCAAGGTGCCACAACGGCCGATGCCGGTTTGCACTTCATCGAAGATCAGCAAAATGCCGAGTTCACGGCACAAGCGTTCGACACCCTTGAGATAATGCGCGGTGGCCGGGATCACGCCGGCTTCGCTCTGGATTGGCTCGAGCATGATCGCTACTGTCCGTTCATCCACGGCCGCATGCAACGCTGGCAGGTCATTGAAAGGAACGCGACTGAAGCCTGGCAATTGCGGCTCGAATCGGTTGATCAATGTCGAACTGTCCGACGCCGAAATCGTCCCCAGGCTGCGGCCATGGCAACCGTTGCTGGCCACAATGATTCGCGACGCACCGCCGCGATGCTGTTGACCCCACTTGCGCGCCAGTTTGATCGCCGCCTCACAGGCTTCGCTGCCGGTATTGAGCAGGTAGGCCTGATCACTGCCGGTGCTGGCACACAGGTGTTCGGCGAGGCTGAGCATTGCGCGGTTATGCAGGCCGAAACCCGGATTGATCAACGACTGAGCCTGGGCAGTGATTGCGTTGATAATTACCGAAGGGCTATGACCGAGACTGTTGGCCCCGCCGCCCTGGGAAAAATCCAGGTACGCACGGTCATCGCTGTCCCACAACCATGAACCCTGGCCACGCACAAACACCTGTTTGGGCCGCTCTACACTGGGCATCAAGTACTCGCTGGAAAGGTTATCGCCTTGGGATGGCAGGGAGGCGTCCATGACCAGATCATCAAGACAGGGAGGGCTGCGGCGCAGACTGAACAGATTCATTCGAAAAACACCCTTTTGAGGTTTTTTGTCTTACCTATGTAAACACCATCGAAGCAAAGGGTATTCATCGCACTCTGTGGCCCTGTAAGCCCTGTGTATGCGGTTAGACTAGGCTCAGGCGAGGCGTTCAGCCATTTCGATTTCCCAGCATTTTCGATAAGCAATTCTTATGGATTTCAAGCAACTGCGTTATTTCGTCGCGGTCTATGAAGAAGGCCACGTGGGCCGGGCCGCCGAGCGCCTGTCCATCTCCCAGCCGGCGCTCTCCCAGCAAATCCGTCACTTGGAACAAAACCTCGATGTGAGTCTGTTTGAGCGCAGCAGCAAACGCCTGTTGCCGACCCTCGCGGCCCACACGCTGTACAACCACGCCCTGCCTCTGCTCGATGGCCTGCAACGGGCACGGGAAGCGCTCGGCAACTTCAAGGGTCAGGCGCTGCGCACCCTCGCCATCGGTGTATTGCAGACCGTGCATACCAGCCTCGTTCCGCAGATGCTCGAGCGGGTGCGCAAGGCGCAGCCGCATCTGGTGGTGCAGATCTATGAACTGACCGGGCTGGAAATCGAGCGGCGACTGCTCAACGGTTCTCTGGATATCGGCATCGGCTATCTACCGCCCCGCCAGCCAGGCTTGCATGGCGTGATGCTGTACGAAGATGAACTGACCCTGGTCATCCCGGCAGAGCATCCGCTGCGTGAATTCAAGAAAGTGTCCATGAGTCAGGCCGCCGAACTGCCGATGTTGCTGCTGGGCGAGGAGTTTCAGATCAGGCAGATCTGGCAGGCACAGCTGACAAACCTCGGACGTCGCCCACAGGTGCAAGCCGAACTGAACAATATGGCCGGCATCCTTGACAGCCTGCCGCACACGCGCCTGGCGACGGTACTGCCTGGGCGTTCGCAAAAGACCCATGGCAATCACGAACTGCTGTGGAAACCCCTGAGCGAACCACGCGTACCGCTGAAAGTCGGTTTGGTGTGTCGGGATGTGCAACGACAGCAGGCCTCGCTGGCATTGCTGCGGACATTGCTGGAAGACGTGATAAACGGCCCGGATGTACGCTTGGACAGCGCGCAGACTCTGGATGGGTTGGGCTAGAAACTTTTCTTTGGGCAAAAGAAAACCCCGCCGAAGCGGGGCTTTGCAGACTGTTTCCCTGACATCCATTTCACTCCGCCGTCCTGGCAGAATCCTACGTGTCCCTGTTGTTGCTTTGCGCTTCCTGCGCTACGTCCATGAGAAGTAGATTAGCTCTGGATCCAATTTGCATCTATGGGAGAACAGCAGCACGTTATGTAAGAGAATGCTTACAAAATACTACTTGCTCAGAATTGTCCTGCATCCAGCAGGAACAACGACTCGCTACCGGCCTTCACCGACGCGCTCAACGAGTGGATGCGCGGCAGCAGGCGAGCGAAATAGAACCGCGCCGTGCCCAGTTTGCTGGCATAGAAATCGTCTTGTGCTTCCTTGCCGAAAGCCGCCTTGGCCATCAGGGCCCACATGTAGGCGTACGCCACGTAACCGAACACCTGCAGATACTCGACCGACGCCGCGCCGATTTCGTTCGGATTGCTCTTCGCACGGTCGAGCAACCACGCGGTCAGTTCATCAAGGGTGGTCACCGCGTCGTTCAGCGGTTGGGTGAACTCGGCGAGGTCCGTGCTGGCGGTCGCCGTGAAGTGACGAATCTCGTCGGCAAACAGGTTGTAGAACGCCCCGCCGCTACCCACGATCTTGCGCCCGACCAGGTCCAGTGCCTGAATGCCGTTGGTGCCTTCGTAGATCTGGGTGATGCGCACGTCACGCACCAATTGTTCCTGGCCCCACTCACGGATGTAACCGTGGCCGCCGAAAACCTGCTGGCCGTGTACGGTGGTTTCCAGGCCGAGGTCGGTCAGGAACGCCTTGGCCACTGGGGTCAGCAACGCCACCAGGTCTTCCGCACGCTTGCGGGTGGTTGCATCCTCGCTAAACTTGGCGGTGTCCAGTTGCATCGCCACGTAGGTGGAAAACGCACGGCCACCCTCGTTCGAGGCTTTCATGGTCAGCAGCATGCGACGCACGTCCGGGTGGACGATGATCGGGTCAGCCACTTTGTCCTTGTTCTGTGCGCCGGTTGGCGAACGGCTTTGCAGACGGTCGCGAGCGTATTCCACGGCGTTCTGGTACGAGCGCTCACCCGTGGCCAGGCCCTGGATACCGACGCCAAGACGCTCGTAGTTCATCATGGTGAACATCGCCGCCAGGCCTTTGTTCGGCTCGCCGACCAGGTAACCCACGGCCTCATCGAAGTTCATCACGCAGGTCGCGGACGCCTGGATACCCATCTTGTGTTCGATCGAACCGCAGCTCAAAGGGTTGCGCGCGCCCAGGCTGCCATCGGCATTGACCATGAACTTCGGCACCAGGAACAGCGAAATGCCTTTGGGCCCCGCCGGTGCATCCGGCAGCTTCGCCAGCACCAGGTGGATGATGTTTTCGGTGAGGTCGTGTTCGCCACCGGTGATGAAGATCTTGGTGCCGCTGACCTTGTAGGAACCGTCGGCCTGAGGCTCGGCCTTGGTGCGAATGATCCCCAGGTCCGTACCGGCGTGTGGCTCGGTCAGGCACATGGAACCGGCCCAGACGCCGGCATACATGTTCGGCAGGTACGCGGCTTTCAGCTCTTCGCTGGCGTGAGCGTTGATCGACAGGCAGGCGCCAGCGGTCAGCATCGGGTACAGGCCGAATGACAGGCTGGCGGAGTTGACCATTTCTTCGACCTGGGCCGAAACGGCTTTGGGCATGCCCATGCCGCCGTAGGACGGATCGCCACCGACACCGACCCAACCGCCTTCAGCATAGGTCTGATAGGCCTGTGGGAAACCTGCCGGCGTGGTGACGGCACCGTCCGCCCAATGGCAACCTTCTTCGTCAGCGGCACGGCTCAGCGGTGCGATGCTTTTGCTGGTGACTTTGCCGGCTTCTTCCAGAATGGCTTCGACCGTTTCTGCATCCACAGTCTCGGCCAGTGCAGGCAGCTCGGCCCAGAGTCTGGCGACCTCGAAAACTTCATTGAGGACGAAGCGCATATCGCGCAGGGGCGCTTTGTAGTCAGCCATGGCAAACCTCGCAAGATCTATACAGGTGATTCACAGGAAGAGTGTTTTCGTTGGTTCGGAGTGTACCTCAACAACTTTTGTGACACATAGGGTCAACATGTGACGTTTTTGTTATTTTTAGTCACTGAAAATAGCTCGCAGCCTCCGCCAGCTCCTACGCCAATTAAGGTAGGAGCTGCCGAAGGCTGCGATCTTTTAAGGATTGAAAATTAATTAAAGCGCGAACAACTCCGCCGGCAGTTGCATCAGGCAATCACTACCCGCCTCTATGGCCGCCCGATGAGCGGCCGTGCGTGGCAGCAGACGCTTGAAGTAAAACTCGCTGGTCGCCAGCTTGCCCCTGCAGAAGTCGCTATCGCCGCTGCCAGCATCGAGCTGCGCCTGAGCCACCAGCGCCATACGCAACCACAGGTAGCCGAGGATGATGTAACCGCTGTACATCAGGTAATCCACCGACGCGGCACCGACTTCGTCCGGGTTTTTCATCGCCGCCATGCCGACCCTGGTGGTCAACTCACCCCACTGCCGGTTCAGTTGATTGAGCTGCGCCACATACCCGGCCAGTTGTGGATGCCCGGCGTTCGCCGTACAGAACTTGTGGACGATTTTGGTGAAACCGCGCAACAGCTTGCCCTGGCTGCCGAGGACCTTGCGCCCGAGCAGGTCCAGCGCCTGAATGCCGTTGGTGCCCTCATAGATCGGCGCGATCCGGCAGTCGCGAACCAGTTGCTCCATGCCCCATTCGCGAATGAATCCGTGGCCGCCAAACACCTGCATGCCGTGATTGGTCACCTCCAGCCCGGTGTCGGTCATGAAGGCTTTGCAGATCGGCGTGAGGAACGCCAGCAGGTCTTCGGCATCCTGACGCGCCGCTTCGTCCGCGCTCAGGTGTGCAACGTCGAGCAACTGCGCGGTGAAGTAGGTCAGCGCGCGATTGCCTTCGTTGAAGGCCTTCATGGTCAGCAACATCCGCCGCACATCAGGGTGCACGATAATCGGGTCGGCGGCTTTTTCCGGGGCTTTCGGGCCGGTCAGCGCGCGCATCTGCAAACGGTCGTTGGCGTATTTGATCGCGCCCTGGAAGCTCGCCTCCCCCAGACACAGCCCTTGCATGCCAGTGCCCAGCCGAGCGTGGTTCATCATGGTGAACATACAGTTGAGGCCCTTGTTCGGCTCGCCGATCAGAAAGCCCTTGGCCTCGTCGAAATTCAGCACGCAGGTGGCCGAGGCCTTGATGCCCATTTTGTGTTCGATCGAGCCGCAGGACACACCGTTGCGCTCGCCCGCTTCGCCCGTCGCATCGGGCAGGAACTTGGGCACGATGAACAGCGAAATGCCCTTGGTCCCGGCCGGAGCGTCAGGCAACTTGGCCAGCACCAAATGAATGATGTTGGCGCTCATGTCGTGCTCACCGGCCGAGATGAAGATCTTGCTGCCGGAGATCGCGTAGCTGCCATCAGCCGCAGGCACGGCGCGGGTCTTGATGATGCCCAGGTCGGTGCCGCAATGGGCTTCGGTCAGGCACATGGTGCCGGTCCATTGGCCAGCGGTAAGCTTCTTCAAATAGGTCTGCTTCTGCGCCTCGGTGCCATGGGCGTGGATCGCCGACATGGCTCCGTGGGTCAGGCCGGGGTACATGCCCCATGAGGTGTTGCTGGAGCCCACCATCTCGCTGATCACCAGGCCCAGAGAGATCGGCAGCCCCTGACCGCCGTAAACCGGATCCGCCGCCAGGCCATGCCAGCCGCCCTCGACATATTGGGCGAATGCCTGCTTGAAGCCCGCCGGCGTGGTGACCACGCCATTGTCGAAATGACAGCCTTCTTCATCGCCGCTGCGGTTGAGCGGCGACAGCACGTTTTCGCAGAACTTCGCACCCTCCTCGAGGATCGCATTGACCATGTCCGGGCTGGCATCGGTGGCCCCCAGCACGGCGTAGTTAGCGTGAAAGTCGAAGACGTGGTCGATCAGAAAGCGCATGTCGCGCAAGGGAGCTTTGTACTCGGGCATGGTCATTCTCCGTAGGCAGAGTTCTTCAACCTACTGCCGCCGGCCGTGCCTCACAACCACCTGACGCTCGCTGAATGCGCCATCATCACTCAACCGCAGCGGCGTCCATGCGTACGGCTCCACGGCGGTTCTGCCCGAACGCCATCACGCAGTTTCGCCCGGCACCCTTGGCGCTGTAGAGCGCCTGGTCAGCGGACTTGAGCACCTCTTCGGGGCTGCGTTGATCGATCCGTTCGGCAACGCCGATACTGACCGTCACCGACACACTCGACACCCCGGAACCAGCACGCCGCTGGCGCCCCTGATTATCGTCCTGCGGGCGATTTTCCTGATTGCGCAGCTGAATGTTGTAAGTGGCGATGGACTCGCGGATGACTTCCAGGTGCGGCAGGCACTCTTCGAGGGTCTTGCCGGCAAACACCAGGGCAAATTCCTCGCCGCCGTAGCGATACGCCTTGCCGCCACCGCCGATTTTCGACAGTTTGCTGGCCACCAGCCGCAGCACCTGATCGCCGACATCGTGGCCGTGGGTGTCATTGAATTTCTTGAAGTGGTCGACGTCACTCATCGCCAGCACGTAGTTGCGCCCCAGCCGCTGCATGCGTTCATTCAATGCACGACGGCCAGGCAGCCCGGTCAGTTCGTCGCGGAAGGCCATTTGATAGGCTTCGTGGGCAACGGCGGTGGCGATCATCAGCATCACCTGGCTGCACATGATGTTCAGCGTGAACGGCAGAATGAAGGTTTTCGGCAACATCCAGAACAGCCCGAGCAGCCCCACCAGTTGCGCGGCATGCAGCGGTCGCGGGTTGCGCCAGTATTGCCAGGCCAGCAGCACAAACGCAGCAATGAACACCGGATAGGACAACTGGATCAGGCTCATCCAGGCGCCATGCAAGGCGGGCCAGCGAATCTCCGACAGCCAGACCAGCAGCGCGTGCGGATAGCTTTGCTCAAGTCCCAGCGCCACGCTGCCAACCGCCAGCAGTACTGCAAAACGCGCCACCATGTCCTGGAACAGGTGGGTGCGTTCCTGCCACGCAGCGAACACGCCAAACAGCAGTGGCAGCAGCAGGCAACACAAATGAAAGACCACGGCAGCATCGTCACGCACCTTGCCGTTGTCGCGGTAAAAGTCGGTCTGGGTGTCGAGCAGGAAGTAGGCGATGTACACCGTGACCATCAGAAACAGTTCACGCTGGCGTCGGTAAACCGCGCAATAGGCGCCACCGAGCAATAACACCAGGGTGGGCAACACGTTGAACAGCGAGGTGAAGAAGACGTTCAGATCCTTGATGTATGCAGCCGCAAGCCCCGCCAGCAACAGCAGCAATGACGGCAGGAAATGACTGAAACGCACAGGGGAAGAGCGCGGCAAGGGTAAAGCTCCGACCGGTCAGATCAATAGATGGCAATGTGCCAACCACTGTAACGGCAGGTCGTCCGAGTTGTTGAGTGAATTACTGAGGTACTTTTTAAAGGTTCTTCGCGCAATCCCGGGAAACTGTAGGAGCCAGCTTGCTGGCGATGGACTCAAGCACGCCGCGTTTATCCGGTTCACACGCGTTATCGTTATCGACCATCGCTGCGATGCGGCGACCCGACAAGTCGGATCGCCGCATCGCAGCTCCTACAAAGGGAACGTGCCCGCGCTTTAAAGGGCGTCACAAACATTTATTCCATTGGCAACCTTCTAAAGCAAAAAAAGCCGCTGTTCCCGAAGGAGCAGCGGCTTTTTCAAGTGCTTCGTTAAGGCTTAGTAGCCCAGGTCGAAGTTCTCTTCTTTCATGTCCATCAGGTTGTTGGCACCCGACAGCATGGTTGCGACGTGAGTGCGGGTACGCGGCAGGATGCGCTGGAAGTAGAAGCGCGCAGTCTGCAGCTTGGCGGTGTAGAACGCCTCTTCGGTGGTACCGGCAGCCAGTTTCTCGGCAGCCAGACGCGCCATGTCAGCCCAGAAGTAGGCCAGGCAGGCGTAACCGGAGTACATCAGGTAGTCCACGGAGGCCGCGCCGACTTCTTCGCGATCCTTCATGGCGGCCATACCGACCTTCATGGTCAGCTCGCCCCATTCCTTGTTCAGTGCCGCCAGCGGAGCGACGAACTCTTGAACCGCTTCGTTGCCTTCGTTGGTCTGGCAGAATTTGTGGACAATCTTGGTGAAGCCTTTCAGAGCTTCGCCCTGGGTCATCAGCACTTTACGGCCCAGCAGGTCGAGTGCCTGGATACCGGTGGTGCCTTCGTACAGCATCGAGATGCGGCTGTCGCGAACGTTCTGCTCCATGCCCCACTCGGCGATGAAGCCGTGACCGCCGTAGATCTGCACCCCGTGGTTGGCCGATTCGAAACCGACTTCGGTCATGAAGGCCTTGGCGATTGGCGTCATGAAAGCCAGCAGTGCGTCGGCTTTCTTCTTCTCTTCTTCATCTACGCCGTACTTGACGATGTCGACCTGCTTGGCGGTGAAGTAAACCATCGCACGGTTGCCTTCGGCGAATGCCTTCATGGTCAACAGCATGCGGCGTACGTCAGGGTGCACGATGATCGGGTCAGCGGCTTTGTCCGGCGCTTTCGGGCCAGTCAACGAGCGCATTTGCAGACGGTCACGAGCGTATTTCAGGCCGCCCTGGAAACCGACTTCGGCGTGGGCCAGGCCTTGCAACGCGGTACCCAGACGTGCGGTATTCATGAAGGTGAACATGCAGTTCAGGCCTTTGTTCGCCGGGCCGATCAGGAAACCGGTGGCGCCGTCGAAGTTCATCACGCAAGTGGCGTTGCCATGGATGCCCATCTTGTGTTCCAGGGAACCGCAGGACACGGCGTTACGCGCGCCAACCGAACCATCAGCGTTCGGCATGAACTTCGGCACGATGAACAGGGAGATGCCTTTGGTGCCAGCCGGTGCATCCGGCAGGCGGGCCAGTACGATGTGGACGATGTTGTCGGCCATGTCGTGTTCACCGGCCGAGATGAAGATCTTGGTGCCGGAGACTTTGTAGGAACCGTCGGCCTGAGGCTCGGCCTTGGTGCGCAGCATGCCAAGGTCAGTGCCGCAGTGCGGCTCGGTCAGGCACATGGTGCCGGTCCACTCGCCGGATACCAGCTTGGTCAGGTAAGCCTCTTGCTGCTCAGGAGTACCGTGCTCGGAGATGGTGTTCATCGCACCGTGCGACAGGCCCGGGTACATGCCCCACGACCAGTTGGCCTCGCCAACCATTTCGCTGACCGCCAGACCCAGGGACTCCGGCAGGCCTTGGCCGCCGTGCGCAACGTCGTGGGCCAGGCTTGGCCAGCCGCCTTCGACGAATTGCTTGTAGGCTTCCTTGAAGCCAGTCGGGGTCTTGACGCCGGACTCGCTCCAGGTACAACCCTCGATGTCGCCCACACGGTTCAGCGGAGCCAGTACCTGTTCACAAAACTTGGCACCCTCCTCAAGAATGGCGTCAACCATGTCCGGAGTTGCGTCGGCACAAGCCGGAAGGCTCTGATAGTGCGCTTCGTAGCCAAGCAGTTCGTCACGAACGAAGCGAATATCACGCAAGGGGGCCTTGTAGTCAGGCATAGCGATAAACCTCTGCTGATGTAACCGGGAATGAACGACCGCATTGATTCGTTGCTGCGATCAAACAGTTGTTTGAAACATACGTTTACGCCCAAACCTTGTCAAGCGTCGATCTTTTGCCGTTCGTCATCGCAGGCGTGGACACACAGGCACACGACAGCGCAGCCGCGCTTTCGAAGCAGCCCGCAACACTGAAAAGATTAGTTGAGCAAGAAAGACTTACGCAGAAAAACGCCGCGAACAGGCGCGGCGCTGGAGGGTGCGGATTCTTTAAAGAATCAAGCGAAGGTATCGATCAACGTTCCAAGCACTTCATCGGCTGCCTTGGCGACTTTCACGCCCAGTTCTGCCTGAATCTTGCCTTGGGCCATTTCGACCACGTTGCTGGCCAGGTCCGATTGCTGGCTGCGATCAACCGATCGCAGACGATCGACCTGCGCCTCGGAGGACTGGCTGGTGACCGATCGCTCGATCGTCATGTTGGCGATCTGCCCGGCGGCTTGATCGACACGGTTCTGCCCTGCCTGAAGGGTGCTCCAACCTGCATAAAAAGCGCTGTTTCCTGAGATTTCCATGGGAAAACTCGTCCTTTCAAAGGATCAACAGCGGCCATTGAAGCAGAGTGGCCGGCAAAACACCCGACAAAAACACTAATGGCATAGTGCCTTATCATAGGCAAAATCTGCATTGCAAAAACGTCAGTCCAACAGGTCCAGTTGCAAGTGCTCGGCCACTGCCTCGGCCGTGACGACCTTGAGTTTAGGCACACGCCCCAAGCACGGCGCCGGGATGCGCTCGGCAAGGGTGGCCAGGTTTTCTTCCAGCCGCGAGGTCTTCGGGTCGATGATGTTGGCCACCCATCCCGCCAGCTGCAAACCGTCCCGGGCAATCGCTTCGGCGGTCAACAAGGCATGGCTGATACACCCCAGTCGCACGCCGACCACCAGAATCACCGGCAGCTTCAATGCGATGGCGAGGTCCGACAGATTGTCCTGATCCGCCAACGGTATGCGCCAGCCACCAGCGCCTTCGATCAGGGTGAAGTCCGCCTGCAGGCCCAGAATCTGTCGCATTGGCGCCAGCAACGACTGCACCGTCAGCGCCACACCTGCCTCTCGCGCCGCCAGGTGCGGGGCAATGGCCGGTTCGAAGGCCACCGGATTGACCTGTGCATACGTCAGCGGCAGCGAACACTCCGCCAGCAAGGCCAGCGCATCGGCGTTGCGCAGGCCTTTGGGCGTCACATCGCAACCGGAAGCGACCGGTTTGCCCGCCGCCGTGCTCAATCCCGCCGAACGCGCCGCATGCAGCAGTCCGGCAGCGACCGTGGTTTTACCGACATCGGTATCCGTGCCGGCGATGAAATAGGCTGCGCTCATAAGGGTTTCTCCAATACGGCGTACACCACTTGATAAGTCGCCGGCAGTCCCTGGGCCTGACGAAACCGCTCATAAGCCTCAATCAAACCCAAAATCCGCGCCCGGCCGGTCAAGCCACCCGGTCGACCGGGATTGAGGTTGTGCGCGCCCAGCGCCTTGAGTTCATGGGTCAGGCTGCGCACATCCGGGTAATGCAGCACATGCGGCTGGTTTTGCAGACTGACAACACGTAACCCACTGGCCGCACACAAGTGCTGATAAACACCAAACTCCCGGAAGCGGTTGACGTGCACCATGCCATCGACCTGCCGCCAGCTGTCGCGCAGTTCAAACAACGTCCCTGCACAAAGACTGGCAAACGCGAAGATGCCGCCCGGTTTCAGCACCCGAAAGGCTTCACCGAGCACCGAGTCGAAGTCCGCGCACCACTGCACCGCCAGGCTGGAAAAGATCAGGTCGCAGGTCGAATCCTGCAACGGCAAACGCTCGGCATCGCCGGCCACGAAATGCGTGGCACCGCCCAATGGCCGGGCGTGGTCGAGCATGCCTTCGGCAATGTCCAGCGCCACGCCGTGACTGCCTGCAAATTGCTCACCCAGCGCACGACTGAAATGCCCGGTGCCACAGCCCAGATCCAGCCAACGTTGCGGTACGAAGTCCTGCGGCAAGCGCCCGAGCAATTGACTGCCGACATCACGCTGCAACTCGGCCACGCTGTCGTAGCTTGCCGCCGCGCGGGAGAATGATGCTGCTACCTGGCGCTTGTCAGGCAAGCCGCCGGGCAGGTTGGGAAGGGATAAATCAGTCATCGCCGGACTCATGCAAAAAGGCCTGGATCGCCCCCGCCACACCGTGGGGATCCTCCAGAAGAAACGCGTGACCGGCCTGTTCAATCAGGCCGATTTCGACATCCGGCAGCAATGCCAACAACTCGCCCGCCGCTTCCACCGGCACCAACCCGTCGAGGCCGGCGAACAGATGCAGTTGCGGACCGCGGAACGATTGCAATGCCTGCCGTGTATCCAATTGCGCGAGCACTTGCAGGCCACTGAGCAGCACCGGCGCGGCGGTGTTCGGTGCGCCACCGAGCAACAACCGCGACAATCCGCGCGGGTCTTCGGCGCCTTGGGCGCAGAGCAGTGAAAAGCGTTTCAATGTCGCGCGTGGATCGGCTGCACATCCCGCCAGAAACGCATCGAAGGTTTCCCCGGGCATGGCGCTTGACCATTGTTCATGAGCGACAAAAGAAGCGTTGCTGGCCAGGGTGAACACACCACAACAACGATCGCCACGCCGGGCCGCCAACTCGCAGGCGAGCATGCCGCCCAAAGACCAACCGCCCAGCCAGGCGTCTTGCGGCAAGGTCGAGTCCAGCTCATCGAGCCACTCTTCAAGATCGCTCGACTCCAGCTCCGGCAACGGCTCGATCTCGACGAGCAGATGCTCATCCAGACCGCGCAAGGCCGCCGCCAAAGGCTCCAGCGGTGAAACGCCAAGGCCCCAGCCGGGTAGCAGAATCAGACGATCACGCATGGCTTGGCTCCGGCTTCAGCTGTTGAAAACAATCGGCCAGTCCGTTTAACAATAGCTGTACTTGGGCCTCGCTGTGGGCAGCCGTCAGCGTGACCCGCAGTCGGGCGCTGCCGGCGGGTACGGTCGGCGGGCGAATTGCGGTCACCATCAACCCGCGCTCGCGCAGCATTTGCGAAAGGCGCACCGCGCGCCCGGCGTCGCCGATCATGATCGGCTGGATCGGCGTGGAACTTTCCATGAGTTCCAGGCCAATCTGTTCGGCACCGTGGCGGAACTGGCGGATCAGCGCCTGCAAATGCTCGCGACGCCAGTGCTCGCTGCGCAGCAGTTCCAGGCTTTTCAACGTGGCACAGGCCAGCGCCGGTGGCTGGCTGGTGGTGTAGATGTAGGGCCGGGCGAACTGGATCAGACTTTCGATCAGCTCTTCGCTGCCAGCCACAAAGGCACCCGCCGTACCGAACGCTTTGCCGAGCGTGCCGACCAACACCGGAACGTCATCCTGGCTCAAGCCAAAATGTTCGACGATGCCACCACCGTTGGCACCCAGCGGTCCGAATCCATGGGCATCGTCGACCATCAGCCAGGCGCCTTTGGCCTTGGCTTCTCGGGCCAGCGCTGGCAAGTCGGCGATATCGCCGTCCATGCTGAACACGCCGTCGGTGACCACCAGCGTATTACCGGTGGCTTTTTCCAGGCGCTTGGCCAGGCTCACCGGGTCGTTGTGCAGATAACGGTTGAACCGCGCGCCGGACAGCAGCCCCGCGTCGAGCAGCGACGCATGATTGAGCCGGTCTTCGAGCACCGTATCGCCCTGCCCCACCAGCGCCGTGACCGCGCCGAGGTTGGCCATGTAACCGGTGGTGAACAGCAACGCGCGAGGGCGACCGGTCAAGTCGGCCAATGCTTCTTCCAGGGCATGGTGCGGGGCGCTATGGCCGATGACCAGATGTGACGCCCCTCCGCCCACACCCCACTTCAAAGCACCGGCGCGCCAGGCTTCGATCACTTGCGGATGATTGGCCAGGCCCAGGTAGTCGTTGCTACAGAACGCCAGCAACGGCTGGCCATCGACCACCACTTGCGGCCCCTGCGGGCTTTCGAGCAGCGGGCGCTGGCGGTAGAGGTTTTCGGCACGACGGGCAGCAAGGCGTGCGGCGAGATCGAAAGACATGCAGGCCTCGACTATCAAGTGACACATTTCCCCCTGTAGGAGCGAGCAAGCTCGCTCCTACAGGGGGTTTGCATTCATTCAGAGGAGCGGTGGCGGATCAAACCGCCGCGTTATAGAACTGCTCGCTGCTCTTCTGCTCCACCAACGCCTGCTCGATGGCGGCCTGATGCACTTCATCCGAGTGCTCTTCACGCGCTTCCGGCAGGATGCCCAGGCGCGAGAACAGTTGCATGTCCTTGTCGGCCTGCGGGTTGGCGGTGGTCAGCAGTTTTTCGCCGTAGAAAATCGAGTTGGCACCGGCGAAGAACGCCAGGGCCTGCATCTGTTCGTTCATGGCTTCGCGGCCGGCGGACAGGCGCACGTGGGATTGCGGCATCAGGATGCGCGCGACGGCGAGCATGCGGATGAAGTCGAACGGGTCGACGTCGTCGGCATTTTCCAGTGGCGTGCCGGCGACTTTCACCAGCATGTTGATCGGCACCGACTCCGGGTGCTCCGGCAGGTTGGCCAGCTGGATCAGCAGGTTGGCGCGGTCGTCCAGCGACTCGCCCATGCCAAGAATGCCGCCGGAGCAGATCTTCATCCCCGATTCACGCACATACGCCAGGGTTTGCAGGCGCTCGCCGTAGGTGCGGGTGGTGATGATGCTGCCGTAGAACTCCGGCGAGGTATCGAGGTTGTGGTTGTAGTAGTCGAGTCCGGCCTTGGCCAGCGCTTCGGTCTGGTCCTGATCCAGGCGGCCGAGGGTCATGCAGGTTTCCAGGCCCAGGGCTTTCACGCCTTCGACCATCTTCAGTACATAAGGCATGTCCTTGGCCGAAGGGTGCTTCCACGCCGCGCCCATGCAGAAACGAGTCGAACCGATAGCCTTGGCGCGCGCGGCCTCCTCGAGGACCTTCTGCACTTCCATCAGCTTTTCTTTTTCCAGGCCGGTGTTGTAGTGACCGGACTGCGGACAATATTTGCAATCTTCCGGGCAGGCGCCGGTTTTGATCGACAGCAGGGTCGACACCTGGACACGGTTGGCGTCGAAATGCGCACGGTGCACCGTCTGCGCCTGGAACAGCAGGTCGTTGAATGGCTGAACGAAGAGTGCTTTGACTTCGGCCAAAGTCCAGTCATGACGCAGGGTTGCAGTGGTGCTGGCGCTCATGGGCGTTTCCTTTGAATTATGCTTTGGCAGGCGGCTGGGTAATGGAATGTCACAGTCGCTTCACAGATGTTTCGGCATATTTAAGGAAGAGCGATGCGCTGTCAACCGCGATACAAAGGACCGGTTTACATCTGGTCAAAAAACAAACAGTCATGTCTTTTGTGCGATGAAACGGCCGACGGCATCTCCCCTGTCTGCACGGCCTGCGAAACCGAGTTGCCCTGGCTCGGTGATCACTGCCAGACCTGCGCCCTGCCGCTCCCGGCGGCGGGACTGACCTGCGGCCATTGCTTGAAGCAGCCACCGGCCTTCGAACAAGTGATTACCCCCTGGACCTACAGCTTCCCGGTAGACAGCCTGATCACCCGCTTCAAACACAACGCAAAGTGGCCGTTTGGCCGCCTGCTCGCCGAACTTCTCGCTCAATACCTGCAACATCGCTTCGAAGACGACCTGGAGCGACCCGATTTTCTGATCCCGGTGCCACTGGCCAACCGACGCCTGCGCCAGCGCGGGTTCAATCAGGCGGCGATGCTGGCTCAGTGGCTGGGTACGAGTCTCGATATACCTTGCGACGAACGGCTGCTGCTACGAACCCAGGACACCGATGCCCAACAGGCCTTGAACGCCGAAGCCCGCCGAAAGAACCTGCGCAACGCTTTCGCCCTGGCGCCCGGCGCCGTCGTCAAAGACCAACACCTGGCCCTGGTCGACGACGTCCTGACCACGGGTGCCACGGCCCAGGCCCTGGCTCGCCTGCTGATGGACACCGGTGCGGCGAGGGTCGACGTCTATTGCCTGGCCCGCACGCCCAAACCCGGTGAGACACCCTGACTTGACTCGAGCGACCCAAGCGACCAACGTCCTCGGCATCGTCACCACCCAAAGCGACTTGTCATGTCCTTGCCTACCTTGCTGTCCCAGCACATCGTCCGCCGTCCGCAGCGCATCGCCCTGCTGCAGCACATCGCCGAACAAGGCTCGATCACCCGCGCGGCCAAAAGCGCGGGCATGAGCTACAAGGCCGCCTGGGATGCGATCGATGAGCTGAACAACCTGGCGCAGAAGCCGCTGGTGGAGCGGATCGTCGGCGGCAAGGGCGGTGGCGGTGCCCGCCTGTCCAACGAAGGCGAGCGAGTGTTGCGCCTGTACCAGAAGTTGCAAGCCTTGCAGGCCCAGGTGCTGGAAGCCGCTGAAGACGCGAGCGACCTCGACCTGCTCGGGCGCCTGATGCTGCGCACCAGCGCGCGCAATCAGTTGCACGGCAAGGTGATCGCAATCGAACCTCAGGGGCGCAACGACCTGATTCGCCTCGAAGTCGCCAAAGGCGTGATCGTCGCCGCACAAATCACCCACGACAGCACCGAGCGCCTGGAACTGCAAATCGGCACCGACGTCGTGGCATTGATCAAGGCCGGTTGGCTCGACGTGCTGCAAATAGACTCTGTCGAAACGCCTGGAAACAATTGCCTCAGCGGCATCATCGAAAAAATTCTCGACGCCGACGACAGCCCCAGCGAAGTGCGCATCACCCTGCCCAACGGTCTGACCCTATGCGCCTTGGCCGAACCGAGTCATCTGCAGGCATTGCGGTTGACCTGCGGCAAACCGGTGCGCGTCGAGTTTTCGCCGTCCAGGGTTCTGCTCGGCACACCGCTATAAGCAAAACTGCAACAAAAGGTTCATTACTCACCATTAAGGTGTCTGCAAAATCCGCAGGGAGCCTGAAATGAGCCTATTAGAAGAAAACCAGTCCACCGACCTCGAAACCATGGTCGGCCTCAGTCGTCGCGGCTTCATCAGCGCAGGTGCCCTGTGCGGCGCCGCGATGTTCCTCGGCGGCAACCTGCTGAGCCGCAGTGTGATGGCTGCCAGCGTCAGCGCCGGTAACAGCCAGTTGCTGGGCTTTGACAGCATTGCCGCCGCCACCACTGACTCCATCACCCTGCCACCGGGCTACAAGTCCTCGGTGCTGATCAGCTGGGGCCAGCCTTTGCACAAGGACGGCCCGGCGTTCGACCCGAGCGGTAACGGCAGCGCCGAACATCAGGAAGTCCAATTCGGCGACAACAACGACGGCATGAGCCTGTTCGAATTTCCAGGCGAAAAAGACCGGGCGTTGATGGCGATCAACAACGAATACACCAACTATCGCTACCTCTACGCCCACGGCGGCATGCCGCAATCAGCGGAAGAAGTGCGCAAGGCGCTGGCCTGCGAAGGTGTGTCGGTGATTGAAGTGCAGCGCAAGAACGGCCAATGGCAATTCGTCCAGGGCTCGCGCTACAACCGCCGCATTCACGGCAACGCACCGATCAGCCTGAGCGGCCCGGCCGCCGGGCATGCCCTGCTGAAAACCAGTGCCGATCCCCACGGCAAGAACGTTCTGGGCACGTTCCAGAACTGCGCCAATGGCAAGACACCGTGGGGCACCTATCTGACCTGTGAAGAGAACTTCACCGACTGCTTCGGCAGCAGCAACGCCGAGCAGAAATTCGACCCGGTGCAAAAACGCTACGGCGTGGTGGCCACCAGCAAAGAGATCAACTGGCACCCGCACGACGAGCGCTTCGACATGGCCAAGAACCCCAACGAACTCAACCGTCACGGCTGGGTGGTGGAGATCGATCCGTTCGATCCGAAATCGACGCCGGTCAAACGCACGGCCCTGGGCCGCTTCAAACACGAAAACGCCGCCCTGGCCGAAACAGGCGACGGTCATGCCGTGGTGTACATGGGCGACGATGAACGCGGTGAGTTCATCTACAAATTCGTCAGCCGCGACAAGATCGACCACAAGAACCCCAAGGCCAACCGCGACATTCTCGATCACGGCACCCTGTACGTGGCGCGTTTCGATGCCGGCGACGGCAATGTCGACCACCCGAAAGGCCAGGGTGAATGGATCGAGCTGACCCACGGCAAAAACGGTATCGACGCCAGCAGCGGCTTTGCCGATCAGGCCGAAGTGCTGATCCACGCCCGTCTCGCCGCCAGCGTGGTGAAAGCCACGCGCATGGACCGCCCGGAATGGATCGTGGTCAGCCCCAAGGACGGCCAGGTCTACTGCACGCTGACCAACAACGCCAAACGTGGCGAAGACGGGCAACCGGTGGGCGGACCGAACCCGCGCGAGAAGAACGTCTACGGGCAGATCCTGCGCTGGCGCACCGAGCGTGACGATCACGGCTCGAAAACCTTTGCCTGGGACCTGTTCGTCGTCGCCGGTAATCCGGGGGTTCACGCCGGCACACCCAAAGGCGGATCGTCGAACATCACGCCGCAGAACATGTTCAACAGCCCGGACGGCCTGGGCTTCGACAAGGCCGGACGCTTGTGGATTCTCACCGACGGCGATTCGAGCAACGCCGGAGACTTTGCCGGCATGGGCAACAACCAGATGCTCTGTGCCGACCCGGTAACTGGCGAGATCCGTCGCTTCATGGTTGGCCCGGTAGGATGTGAAGTGACCGGGATCAGCTTCTCGCCCGATCAGAAAACCCTGTTTGTCGGGATCCAGCACCCGGGTGAAAACGGTGGATCGACCTTCCCCGAGCATCTGCCCAATGGCAAGCCGCGGTCTTCGGTGATGGCGATTTCACGGGAAGATGGCGGGATCGTCGGCGCCTGACCCGGCCTCTTCGCGGGCAAGCCCGCTCCCACAGGATTGCGCCGAACTGAAACCCGCGCATACCCCTGTAGGAGCGGGCTTGCCCGCGAAAGCGTCAGCACGGTCACCACCCTATCCGCGCCCGTCTGCGCTACCATGCCTGGCCGGACGCAGCAGCCTGCTGCGCGCAGGAGTCAGCATGGCCCACCCGTTTGAAACCCTTACGCCAGACCTCGTACTCGACGCCGTCGAAAGCATCGGCTTTCTCAGCGACGCGCGCATCCTGGCGCTCAACAGCTACGAGAACCGCGTTTATCAGGTCGGTATCGAAGACGCCGAGCCACTGATCGCCAAGTTCTACCGGCCGCAACGCTGGAGTAACGAAGCGATTCTGGAAGAGCACCAGTTCACCGCCGAACTCGCCGACTGCGAGGTGCCGGTCGTGGCGCCGTTGATCCACAACGGTAAAACCCTGCACGAGCACAACGGTTTCCGTTTCACCCTGTTCCCCCGCCGTGGTGGCCGCGCGCCGGAGCCGGGCAATCTCGACCAGTTGTATCGCCTGGGCCAGTTGCTCGGGCGCCTGCATGCGGTCGGCTCGACCCGGCCATTCGAGCACCGTGAAGCACTGGCGGTGAAAAATTTCGGCCATGACTCGCTGGCCACGTTGCTCGACGGCAATTTCATCCCCCGCAGCCTGCTGCCGGCCTACGAGTCAGTGGCCCGCGACCTGCTCAAGCGTGTGGAAGATGCCTACAACAACACGCCGCACCAGAACATTCGCATGCACGGTGACTGTCACCCCGGCAACATGATGTGCCGCGACGAGATGTTCCATATCGTCGACCTCGACGACTGCCGCATGGGTCCGGCGGTGCAGGACATCTGGATGATGCTGGCCGGCGATCGTCAGGATTGCCTGAGCCAGTTGTCGGAACTGATGGACGGCTACAACGAATTCCACGACTTCGACCCCCGTGAACTGGCCTTGATCGAACCGTTGCGCGCCCTGCGCCTGATGCATTACAGCGCCTGGCTTGCCCGCCGCTGGGACGATCCGGCCTTCCCCCGCAGTTTCCCGTGGTTCGGCACCGAGCGTTATTGGGGTGATCAGGTGTTGGCGTTGCGCGAGCAGTTGGCCGCGCTCAATGAAGAGCCGTTGAAGCTGTTTTAATCGGAAATCAAAAGATCGCAGCCTGCAGCAGCTCCTACAGGGCGAATGTGTTTTCTCTGTAGGAGCTGCCGCAGGCTGCGATCTTTTTTCTGACACGACACATCTATACAACCACCTTACAATCCTTCTCTTTGTTAGCTGCCTAAGCAAGGATTCTGCATGCAAGCCGCCAACCCGCGTCGCGGGTACATTCTGGGCCTGAGTGCCTACATCATCTGGGGACTTTTCCCCCTCTATTTCAAAGCCATCGCCAGCGTGCCCGCCGTGGAAATCATCATCCACCGGGTACTGTGGTCGGCGCTCTTCGGCGCCTTGTTGCTGATGGTCTGGAAGCATCCCGGCTGGTGGCGCGAACTGCGGGAGAACCCGCGAAGGATGGCGACCCTGGCCCTGAGCGGTGCACTGATTGCGGCCAACTGGCTGACCTACGTCTGGTCGGTGAACAACGGCCGCATGCTGGAGGCCAGCCTTGGTTACTACATCAACCCATTGGTGAATGTGTTGCTGGGCATGCTGATTCTTGGTGAGCGGCTGCGACGCATGCAATGGATTGCCGTGGGGCTGGCGGCCGTGGGTGTGGCGCAGCAGGTCTGGCAAGTGGGCAGCCTGCCGTGGGTATCGCTGGCGCTGGCACTGACCTTCGGTTTCTATGGCCTGATTCGCAAGCAGGCACCGGTCAAGGCGCTGCCGGGGCTGGTGGTGGAAACCTGGATGCTGGTGCCGATTGCCCTCGGTTGGTTGCTGCTCAATCCGACGGCCAGCAGCGCCCAGGCCGAATTCTGGACCACCTCTCAGGCCTGGTGGCTGGTGGCCGCCGGCCCGATCACGCTGGTGCCGCTGGTCTGTTTCAACGCGGCTGCCCGGCATTTGCCCTACACGACACTGGGCTTTCTCCAATATCTGGCACCGACACTGGTGCTGCTGCAAGCGGTCCTGCTGTTTGGCGAGCACCTGTCGTCCAGCACCCTGGTAGCGTTCATGTTTATCTGGGCCGGCCTGGCGGTTTACAGCGTCGATGCGTGGATAAGTTTGCGCCGCCGCAGCTGATCAAAAAACACACAAAACCCTATAGGCCACGTCTCCCGTGGCCTGCATCATTCCTTCCCAAGGTTATCCACAGCGTGATCCCCGCCGATTGTGCGCAAGTGGCTGAAACTGCTGGTTTTTTGATCAGATCCTGAAGAACCCCGGCCGGTGTGGCCTGGCGGGGTGTCTCTACAGGTTATCCACAGGCGGGTGCACGTTTAACTTGGATAACCCGATCAGGGTTCACTGCGCAGCACCAGCTCGACCATCAGGTCGTCCGCCAGGGTTTCCAGGCGCGATTGCAGCACGTCCAGCGACAGCGTCAGCGGGACGGCAAGAATCGCTTCGGCGTGGAACAACGGCTCGCTGCTCATCGGTGCCGGGCGCACTTCGGTGACCAGCCGCTCCAGGTTCACCCCCTGCTCGCTCAACAAGCGTGTGATGTCACGCACGATCCCCGGACGATCATTGCCCACCAGTTCCATGGCGATCGGCTTCCAGGTGCAGGATTGTTCGATGCTACTTTCGGCGATCAACACGCGAATGCCCTGGGCGGACAAGCCCTGTAGGGCATCGACCAATTCGTCATAGGCCTCGGCCGGCACACCCACTCGAAGAATCCCGGCGAATTGTCCCGCCATGCGCGACATGCGACTTTCCAGCCAGTTACCGCCGTGTTCGGCGATGCATTGGGCAATGCGCTCGACTTGCCCTGGCTTGTCCGGTGCGAATACGGTGAGTACGAGGTGGTCCATGGCGCAGCCCTCTGGTCATGACTTTTGTTATAGAGAACCAAGTATAGGCAAGGGTAACCATTCAGCGCGGCACTACTTTCTGTGGCGAGGGAGCTTGCTCCCGCTGGCTTGCGAAGCGAGCCCAATACCTTTTACGACTGCTGCGCAGTCGAGCGGGAGCAAGCTCCCTCGCCACAGAAAGCGCCGCTCCATAGCAGAGCACCGAAGACAATGTGTACAACTTTCGATATTTAACTGGAACAATCTACTGGTTTTTTGAGAACATCCCGCTCCGCACCGTGACCGCAATGCGTCATGGGGTCGCAGAACGACGTAATTAGTCTGATTTTCACAACCGCAATTCATCATGTAGTATGCCGCAGCACGCACTACATAACGTTGGATCGATGTCTGCCGCAGGCACGTCCACAACCCTGAAAGCCCTGTCAGCAAGGCCCCAAGCCGTTGATCGGTCCCAGCCCAGCCGCCCGTAATGGGCATGTACTGGTAGAGGGGTTTGTGGTTTAAATGGCCAAAGGCTTCATTGTTAAATTGAAGAGCTGAAAAGCGAAATAGCTGAGCAGAGTGAGGCAAGCAATGACTGAACACGTTCAAGTCGGTGGCCTGCAGGTCGCCAAAGTCCTGTTCGACTTCGTGAACAACGAAGCCATTCCCGGTACCGGCCTCACCGCCGATAAGTTCTGGGCCGGTGCCGACAAGGTCATCCATGACCTGGCGCCGAAGAACAAAGCCCTACTCGCCAAACGCGATGATTTCCAGGCTCGTATCGATGGCTGGCACCAATCCCGCCAAGCTCTTGGGTCAGCCCAGCCGCACGACGCGAAGGCCTATAAAGCCTTTCTGCAAGACATCGGTTATCTGCTGCCAGAAGCGGCCGATTTCCAGGCAACGACGCAAAACGTCGATGACGAAATCGCCCGCATGGCCGGCCCACAGCTCGTGGTGCCGGTCATGAACGCCCGCTTCGCGCTCAATGCCTCGAACGCCCGCTGGGGCTCGCTGTACGATGCGCTCTACGGCACTGACGCCATCAGCGAAGCCGATGGCGCGGAAAAAGGCAAAGGCTACAACAAGGTGCGCGGTGACAAGGTCATCGCTTTCGCCCGTGCCTTCCTCGACGAATCGGCGCCTTTGGCAGCCGGCTCCCACGTCGACTCCACCGGCTACAAGATCGTCGACGGCAAACTGGTGGTCGCCCTTAAAGGCGGCAGCAACACCGGCCTGCGCAACGATGCGCAACTGATCGGCTTCCAGGGCGATGCCGCTGCACCGAGCGCGATCCTGCTGAAAAACAACGGCCTGCATTTCGAAATCCAGGTCGATGCCAGCACCCCGATTGGCCAGACCGACGCAGCCGGTGTCAAAGACATCCTGATGGAGGCCGCGCTGACCACTATCATGGACTGCGAAGACTCCGTTGCCGCTGTCGATGCCGATGACAAAGTGGTGATCTACCGCAACTGGCTCGGTCTGATGAAGGGCGATCTGTCGGAAAGCGTCGCCAAGGGCGGTCAGACCTTTACCCGCACTATGAACGCCGACCGCACCTATACCGCTGTCGATGGCAGTGAACTGAGCCTGCACGGTCGTTCGTTGCTGTTCGTGCGTAACGTCGGTCACCTGATGACCATCGACGCGATCCTCGACAAAGACGGTAACGAAGTGCCGGAAGGCATTCTCGATGGCCTGGTGACTTGCCTGGCATCGATGCACAACCTGAACGGCAACACCTCGCGCAAAAACACCCGCACCGGCTCGATCTACATCGTGAAGCCGAAGATGCACGGCCCTGAAGAAGCCGCGTTCACCAATGAGCTGTTCGGTCGCATCGAAGACGTGCTGGGCCTGCCGCGCAACACCCTCAAAGTCGGGATCATGGACGAGGAGCGTCGTACCACGATCAACCTCAAGGCCTGCATCAAGGCGGCGAGCGAGCGCGTGGTGTTCATCAACACCGGTTTCCTCGACCGCACGGGCGATGAAATCCACACCTCCATGGAAGCCGGCCCGATGGTGCGCAAGGCGGACATGAAGGCGGAAAAATGGATCGGCGCCTACGAGAACTCCAACGTCGATATCGGTCTGAGCACCGGCCTGCAAGGTCGCGCACAGATCGGTAAAGGCATGTGGGCCATGCCTGACCTGATGGCGGCGATGCTCGAACAGAAAATCGCTCACCCGCTGGCCGGTGCCAACACCGCCTGGGTACCGTCGCCGACTGCTGCTGTGTTGCACGCGCTGCACTACCACAAGGTTGACGTGTTCGCCCGTCAGGCCGAGCTGGCCAAACGTGCGCATGCCTCGGTAGACGACATCCTGACCATCCCGCTGGCGGTAAACCCGCAGTGGACCTTTGAGCAGATCAAGAACGAACTGGACAACAACAGCCAGGGCATTCTCGGCTACGTGGTGCGCTGGATCGACCAGGGCGTCGGCTGTTCGAAAGTGCCGGACATCAACGACATCGGCCTGATGGAAGACCGTGCAACGCTGCGTATTTCCAGCCAGCACATCGCCAACTGGCTGCGCCATGGCATCGTCACCGAAGACCAGGTCATGGAAAGCCTCAAGCGCATGGCGCCAGTGGTTGACCGCCAGAACGCCGGCGACGCGCTGTACCGTCCGCTGGCCCCGAACTTCGACAGCAACATTGCCTTCCAGGCAGCCGTCGAACTGGTGGTCGAAGGTACCAAACAGCCGAACGGCTACACCGAGCCGGTCCTGCACCGTCGTCGTCGCGAGTTCAAGGCTGCCAATGGCCTGTAACTGAGCGTTTACGCCGGACATGAAAAAGCCCTGATCGAAAGCTCAGGGCTTTTCTTTTTGGGCTACCCACAGAGATTGTGCAAGGGCCGACACCTTTGAACTAAGGCTTTATCCCAAGCTCACGCTTGACCAACTCAAGCAAATGCCCGACATCAATCGGCTTGAGCAGAAAATCCACCACGCTCAAATGCATCGCGGCGATTGCATCCTTCACGTCGGCGTCACCCGAGACAATGATGATCGGCAATGCCGCCCTTTCCGATTCACGTATCTGACGGATCAGATCCAAACCGTCGACGTGGCCCATTCGCAGGTCGGTGATCAGTAAACCGATCGTGGGCTTTTTGATCTCTGCCTCGGCTACCAGGATCTTGAGTGCCGACTCGCCACTGGCTGCTGTCTTGCAGCGAATACCCTCCGACGCGAGGATATCTGACAGCAGCTCGCGGGCGTCTTTATCGTCATCGACGATCAGCACCCGTTGCGGCGGCAGGTCAGGTTCCAGCATGACGGCGCTCAGCGCTTCGCGCTCGGCGTCACTCAAAATGTCGTGGTCGGGCATGGCTTTCCCTATATGTTCAATACAATTCCCTGGCACAGCGGTGAGACATCGCTCCGCGAACTATCAATGTGCACCCCGTCGGATATTTTTCCAATAGCAGGATAGAGAGGTTTTTCTCACAGTTGCGTAAGGTTTTTCCGACATTCCATCACCCTGATTGCCTACCTAGACTTACGTCCAATGGGCACCCCGACCGCAGGGGTCGACCATGTCCATGTCATCCGACTACAACAATTCAAAAAAGACTGCGGTAATGGTTATGAGTAAAGCGGACGCCTTCACACAGGCAGGGAAAACCGCGGTGTTGCAAAACATCCAGGGCACGTTGCAATTCCTTCAGCGTTTCCCGCCCTTCAACCAGATGGAACACGCTCACCTGGCGTATCTGGTCGAGCAATGTCAGCTGCGTTTTTACGCCCCCGGCGAGAGCATCATTAAACCCGCCGACGGGCCGGTCGAGCACTTCTATATCGTCAAGCAAGGCCGGGTCGTGGGCGAACGCCCGCATACGGCAAAAGAAGGCACCGAAACGGTCTTCGAGATCACCACCGGCGAATGTTTCCCCCTCGCGGCGTTGCTGGGTGAGCGGGCGACCCGCACCGAGCACCTGGCCGGCGAGGACACCTTTTGCCTGCAGCTAAACAAACCGGCGTTCATCCGCCTGTTTTCGCTATCGGACACCTTCCGCAACTTCGCCCTGCGCTGCGTCAGCAGCCTGCTGGATCAGGTCAACCAGCAAGTGCAGCAAAAAGCCGTGGAAACCCTCGGCACCCAATATTCACTCAATACCCGACTGGGCGAATTGGCCATGCGCCACCCGGTGACATGCGCCCCGCACACGCCATTGCGCGAAGCCGTGACGTTGATGCACGAACAACAGGTCGGCAGCATCGTGGTGGTCGATGAACTCAAGGCGCCACTGGGGATTTTCACCCTGCGTGACCTGCGTCAGACAGTGGCCAACGGCAGCAGTGATTTCAGTGAAGCCATCGAAGGGTACATGACCCGGGCGCCGTTCTTCCTGTCGCCGGATCACAGTGCATTCGACGCGGCGATTGCCATGACCGAACGGCACATCGCCCATGTCTGCCTGGTCAAGGACCAACGCTTGTGCGGTGTGGTTTCCGAGCGCGATCTGTTTTCCCTGCAGCGGGTCGACCTGGTGCACCTGGCGCGCACTATCCGCAATGCGCAGAAGGTGGAAAACCTGGTGGCGCTGCGGGGCGAAATCGGTCAACTGGTCGAGCGCATGCTGGCCCACGGCGCGTCTTCGACGCAGATCACCCACATCATCACCTTGCTCAACGACCACACCGTGTGCCGGGTGATCGAGCTGACCCTCGCCGAAAAAGGCGACCCCGGCGTGCCGTTCAGCTGGCTGTGTTTCGGCAGTGAAGGCCGTCGCGAGCAGACCCTGCACACCGATCAGGACAACGGCATTCTGTTCGAAGCCAGGGACGCGGCCCATGCCGCCGAGATTCGCGGCAAGTTGTTGCCCATCGCCCAGCAGATCAACCAGAGCCTGGCGCTGTGCGGCTTCACCTTGTGCAAGGGCAATATCATGGCCGGCAACCCCGAGCTGTGCCTGTCCCGGGCCGAATGGGCGCGACGCTTTGCGGCGTTTATCCGCGAAGCAACCCCGGAGAACCTGCTGGGTTCGAGCATCTATTTCGATTTGCGCGTGGTCTGGGGCAGCGAGCAAGGTTGTGAGCAGTTGCGCCGGGGCATTCTCGAGCAGGTCGGTGACAACCGTTTGTTCCAGCGCATGATGGCCGAGAATGCGCTGCGCAATCGCCCGCCCGTAGGGCGTTTCCGCGAGTTCGTGCTGGCGCGTAAAAATGGCGAGAAGGCCACCCTGGACCTGAAGATTCAAGGCCTGGCACCGTTCGTCGACGGCGCTCGGTTGCTGGCCCTGGTCCACGGTATTGAAGCGAACAACACGCTGGAGCGTTTTCGCCAGTTGGTTGCCAAGGAGGTCATCGATCCCCTGGACGGCGCCGCGTACGAAGAGGCGTATCACTTCATCCAGCAAACCCGCATGCAGCAACACCAACTACAGACCCGGGAGAATTTTCCTTACTCTAATCGGGTCGACCCCGACAGCCTCAATCATCTGGACCGACGCATCCTGCGTGAGTCCCTGCGCCAGGCACAACGCCTGCAAAGCAGCCTGACCTTGCGGTATCAGTTATGAGCCTGTTTTCATGGCTGCGCCCGGCGAGTCCCACCCTCCCGGCTCATCTGCAACATCGGCTGGACCAATTACCGACGGCTGCCGACCTGTCTGAGTGCAGCCTGCGCGAGCAACGCTGGGTGGTGCTCGATCTGGAAACCACCGGCTTGAACCTGAACAAGGACCACGTATTGTCCATCGGTGCGGTGGTGATCGAGGACGGAGCCATCGACTTTCGCCAGCAGTTCGAACGCACCCTGCAATATCCGCAAGTGAAACTCGGCCCCAGTGTGCTGATCCACGGCATTGGCCCCAGCGCCATTGCGGCGGGCAGCGACCCGGCAGAAGCGCTGCTCGACTTGATGGAGTACATCGCAGACAGTCCGGTACTGGCCTTCCACGCGCCGTTTGACCAACACATGCTCGGCCGTGCGCTGAAAGATCATCTGGGCTTCAAGTTGCAGCATCCGTTTCTGGACGTCGCGGACATTGCACCGCTGCTGTGCCCGCAAGCGCACATTCGCGAGGCCGGGCTGGACGATTGGATAGACTGGTTCAAGCTCGAAGTCTTCGAGCGCCACCACGCCAGCGCCGACGCCCTGGCCACTGCTGAACTGGCGCTGATCCTGTTCAGCCGCGCGCGGCAGCAGCAGATTCATAGCCCGTTGAATCTGCAACAGCGCTTGAGTCAGCGCAAACGTCGGCAACAGGCGCCGTCCTTCTGATCCTTACACCATCCCTGTAGGAGCGAGCTTGCTCCGGGCGGCGTTCCGACGATGGTCGTCAACGATAACGCGTCCAATCTGACACCCCGCGTTGTTCTCTGGCTCATCGCGAGCAAGCTCGCTCCTACAAAGGCCGTCGCCAAATTCCCACCCGACCAACGCCAATTGCTTACCTCCCTCGCCTCTGACACAATCGCGAACAATTCTCGTTAGTTAATATTTCCCAATCGGTGTGCGGCGTGTCGTCAGTCCCAAGCCCTCAAAATGAGCTCGTCGGTGCGTTATATCGCGACCACCGCAGTTGGCTATTGGCCTGGCTTCGACGCAACGTCGCCTGCCCGCAGCGGGCCGAAGACCTGAGCCAGGACACGTTCGTGCGCTTGCTGGGCCGCGAGGAACTGAAGGTCCCGCGCGAGCCCCGGGCATTCCTGGTGGCGATCGCCAAGGGCCTGCTGTTCGATTATTTCCGCCGCGCCGCGCTGGAACAGGCTTACCTCACCGAGTTGATGCTGGTTCCCGAAGCCGAACAACCGTCGGTGCAAGAACAGCAAATGATCCTCGAAGACCTGAAAAACATCGACCGATTGCTCGGCAAGCTTTCCAGCAAGGCCCGGGCGGCGTTCCTCTACAACCGTCTCGACGGCCTCGGCCACGCAGACATCGCCGATCGCCTCGGGGTGTCGGTGCCGCGGGTGCGCCAGTACCTGGCCCAAGGCGTTCGTCAGTGTTACATCGCACTCTATGGTGAGCCGACTTGAATCCGCTCAGTTCCAAACCGGTATCGGCCAACGTGCTGGACGCGGCGATTGCCTGGCAGTTGTCCATGGATTGCGCCAACCCGGTAGAACGCGAAGAGTTCGCCAAGTGGCACGCGGCCCACGAAGAGCACGCCCGCGCCTGGCGCCAGTTGGGCATGCTCGACCAGCGTTTCGGCGTGGCCAGCGGCCCGGCCCGCGCCGCCCTGCTGCAATCGCGCGAAGGCATCCGCCGCCGGGTCCGCAAGCTCGGCAATGGTGTGGCGAGTGTGGTTGCGGTGATCGGCCTGGCGCTGTTCGCCGGGGAGCGTTACCTGCCGATCGACTATTGGCTGGCCGACCAGCGCACCGCCGTTGGCGAACAGCGCACCCTGCGCCTGACTGATGGCACGCTGATCAATCTCAACACCCACAGTGCCCTGGATGTGCGCTTCGATGAAAAACAGCGGCGCATCGTGCTGCAGGAGGGCGAAATCCTGGTGGAAACCGGCCATGGCGATCCCCGGCCGTTCATCGTCGAAACCCGTGAAGGCAGCATGCGCGCGTTGGGTACGCGGTTTCTGGTCAAGCGCGAGGAAGACGGCACGCGCCTGAGTGTGTTGCAGTCGGCGGTGGCGGTTCACCCTGAATCCACCCCGGACGAACGGATTCTGCGCGAAGGCCAGCAGGTTCTGATCCGCAACAATGGCCTGGGTCCGGTGCTGGCCGTCAACCTCGGCGCGGATGCCTGGACCCGCGGCATGCTGGTGGTGGACAACACGCGGCTGGAAGATCTGGTGCATGAAATCGGCCGCTATCGCAACGGATACGTCGGGGTCGCGCCGGAAGTGGCCGACCTGCGCATCACCGGCAGCTTCCCGCTGCGCGACACCGACCTGGCACTCAATGCCCTGCTGCCGACCCTGCCGGTGCAGATCGAACAGCACACGCAATGGTGGGTGAAGGTCGTGGCCAAGGCCGATGCCAAGCCCTGAGCCCGCACACAGCCCCCTCGCCACAAAATGCGCATGCCTGAAGCTCCTCAATGCTTATTGAATAGCTGAATCGAAATTATTTTCATCCAGCCCTATCACTTTTCGATTTTCGCTCGGCACAGAGGCAATTGAGAAATATTTACATTCAGGAGCCGCTGTATGCCCCGTTCGCTAGACTCCCTGTTGCGCCGCAGTTTGCTGGCGGTCGCCATTGCCCTTTGCACCCCGTTGGCCAGCAGCCAACTGGTCGCCGCCGAACAGGCGTCCAGCGTCCGCGCCTACAACCTGCCGGCCGCACCACTGGCCAACACCCTGAACCAGATCGCCAGCCAGGCCGGTTTGGCCCTGTCGTTGAATCCATCCCTGGCGGCGGACAAGACCTCTGCGCCAGTCAAAGGCCAGTTCGACGCAGCCGGCTCCTTGCGCGAAGCCCTGCGTGGCACTGGACTGCAACTGGAACTGAGCAGTGCGGGCACCTACAGCCTGGTGGCCGTGCCCGAGGGCGTGATGGACCTGCCGGCAACCAGCGTGATCGGTGTGCAAGACACTGAAAGCGCTTGGGGCCCGGCACAGGGCTACCTGGCCAAGCGCACCGCCGCCGGCACCAAGACCGACACCGCGCTGGTCGAGGCGCCGCGCTCGATTTCGGTCGTCACTCGCGAGCAGATGGACGACCGCAACGCGCACACCCTCGACGATGCCGTGCGCTACTTGCCGGGCATCACCTCCAGCAGCTTCGGCAGCGACACCCGCGCCGACTGGTTGCGCGTGCGGGGTTTCGAGCCGACTCAATTCCTCGACGGCCTGCCACTGCCAAAAGGTGTGTACGCCAACCCGAAACAGGAAACCTGGAACCTCGACCGCCTGGCGCTGCTGCGCGGACCGGCCTCCTCCGTGTACGGCCAGACCCCGCCGGGCGGCCTGCTGGACATGGTCAGCCGTCGCCCAAGCGCTGAAGACAGCAGCGAGATCCAGCTGCAATACGGCAGCGACAATCATCGCCAGATCAACTTCGCCAGCACCGGCAAGATCGATGAAGAAGGCCAGTTCCTGTACAGCCTCAGCGGCGTGCTGCGCGACGGCGGCACGCCCATCGACCACATCGATGACAAGCGCTACAACATTGCACCCAGCCTGACCTGGAACATCGACGAAGACACCAGGTTCACCCTGCTCACGCAGTTCACCCGTGACGATACCGGTATCACCAGTCAGTTCTATCCGATCCAGGGCACCAAGATCGACATGCCATTCGGCGAGATCTCCCACCACAAGAACCTGGGTGATCCGAACTACGACTTCTACGACCGAACCTACTACGCACTGGGTTATGCCTTCGAACACCGCCTGAACGATGTCTGGCAGTTCCGGCAGAACCTGCGCTACACCAAGTCGGAGTTGTCGTTCCAGGCTGTGACCGTCAACAGCTACAACCCTGACTTCGCCAACCTCGGCTTTGTCGTCGACGATCAAGGCAACACCGGACGTGGCACCACCAACGTCGACGAAGACATCGCCCAATTCGCCGTGGACAACAACTTCCAGGGCGACTTCGTCATCGGCGACGTCAGTCACACCTTGCTGATCGGCCTGGACCACCAGCGCAACACCACCAACTACCTCTCGATCTTCGGCACCGCGCCGGGCATCAACGTCAACGACCCCGTCTATGGCTTGCCGATCACCCGTCCGCCACGTTCCACGGCCTTTTATGACTACGAACAGAAGACCCAGCAGACCGGCCTGTACATCCAGGACCAGATGGCCCTCGGCCAATGGCGCCTGACCCTCGGCGGTCGTGAAGACTGGGTCCACACCGGTACCACGTTCTTCAACAAAGGCGATGCCACCAACACCGAACGCGACAAGAACTTCAGCGGCAACGCGGCAATCAGCTACGTGTTCGACTCGGGCTTCGTGCCTTACCTGTCCTACGCCGAATCGTTCCAGCCGACCAGCAATGCCGTCGCCTCGCCGACCGAGTCGTTCAAGCCGACTGAAGGCAAGCAATGGGAACTGGGGATCAAGTACCAGCCACCGGGCAGCAACACCCTGCTGACCGCGGCGGTGTACGACCTGACCCAGAAAAACGTTTCCGTTACCAACAACGTGGGCAACGTGACGGTCACCAGCCAGACCGGCGAAGTGAAAGTCAAAGGCCTGGAGCTGGAAGCCGTTTCCGACGTGACCGAAAACCTCAAGGTCACTGCTGCTTACACCCTGGCCAAATCCGAAGTGCAAGAAGGCATTTACAAGGGCAATCGCCTGCAACTGATGCCTAACCAGCAAGCATCGGTGTGGGGCGACTACACCTGGCACAACGGCGTGCTGAATGGCTTCGGCATCGGCGCTGGCGCGCGCTACACCGGCAACACCTACGGCGACCAGGCCAACACCTGGCTGGGCAAGGCCGGCGCCTACACGGTGTTCGACGCGGTGGTTCACTACGACCTCGGTCGCCTGGACAACAGCCTCAAAGGCGCTTCGCTGGCCGTTAACGCGACCAACCTGTTCGACAAGGACTACATCTCGACTTGCGACAGCTTCTACTGCTACTACGGCGACCAGCGCAGTGTCGTCGCAAGTGCAACCTACAAGTGGTAACGCTTTGAGCTGACACGCTCAATGACCAGGCCGTCCTTCGCAGGCGGTTTTGGTTTTTCTGAAGGCTATGAAATGAAAAGTAAAACAATTCGCCGTTGGTCCGCTGTTCATACCTGGACCAGCCTGATTTGTACGGTGTTCCTGTTGCTGCTGGCACTGACCGGCCTGCCGTTGATCTTCCACCACGAGATCGACCACTTGCTGGGCGATGCGCCTGAAGTGAAGGAAATGCCGGCGGACACCCCGCACCTGAATTTGCAGCAGTTGGTGCAGGCCGCCGAGAAGCATCGCCCCGGTGAAGTCATGCAGTATTTCGGCTTCGAGGACGATGAGCCCAACGCGGTGCTGACCATCATGGCCGCGACCGCTGGCACCGAGCCGAACTCGTCCCACACCTTCATGCTCGATGCCCGTACCGGCGAAGCGCTGGAGACGCCATCGGCCAACGGCGGTTTCATGCTGACCATGCTGCGCTTGCACGTGGACATGTTCGCCGGGCTACCGGGCAAGTTGTTGCTGGCGTTCATGGGGATTCTGTTCGTGGTGGCGATCGTTTCCGGCACGGTGCTGTACTTGCCGTTCATGCGCCGCTTGAAATTCGCCACCGTGCGCCAGGACAAATCCACGCGCCTGCGCTGGCTCGACCTGCATAACCTGATCGGTGTGGTGACGTTGACCTGGGCCCTGGTGGTCGGCGTGACCGGCGTGATCAGTGCCTGTGCCGACCTGATCATTGCCGCCTGGCGCAACGACAGCCTCAGCGCGATGGTCGCGCCATACCGCGATGCGCCACCGCTGACGCAACGCGCGCCAGCCACCCGCTTGCTCGATATCGCCAGGGATGTCGCGCCGGGCATGCAGCCGGACTTCATCGCCTTTCCCGGCACCCGTTTTTCCAGTGAGCACCATTACGCAGTGTTCATGAAAGGCAGCACGCACCTGACCTCGCACCTGTTGACGCCGGTACTGATCGACGCCAGCACCCTGCAAGTCACCGCCGTGGCCGAACGACCGTGGTACATGGACGCCATGGGCATGTCGCAGCCGCTGCACTTCGGTGACTACGGCGGCATGCCGATGAAAATCCTCTGGGCGACCCTCGATGTGCTGACCATCATCGTGCTCGGCAGCGGGGTCTACCTGTGGGTGGTACGGCGCAAGGCGACCAGGCCGGTGCAGGAAAAAGCGGAGAGCGCGGCATGAAGCCCCGGCAGTCGAATTTCTGGAAAGTCTTCGCCATTCCGACCGTCATTGCGATGCTCAGCGCGACAGGGTTGTTTGCCGCGTTGCTCGGGGATGGTGTTTGGAACTCGTTGAGCTGGGTGGGGCTGGGTGTCCCCGCCGCTCTTGCCCTGCGCGGCCTCCTGCAACGCCGCTGATCCCTGTAGGAGCGAGCCTGCTCGCGATGGGGCCGTATCAGTCGACATTGAATTGCCTGACACATCGCCATCGCGAGCAGGCTCGCTCCTGCAGGTTCGGCGGCAAGTCTCAAGCACTCGCTAGTCATACGACGACACCCCCACCCACCCGTCGCCTCCTCCTGCAAATCCACTGACATATCTGTTGACAGTTTTACCCTTGCGCTCCTATAAAGGCGCACGTTGTACGACAACCTACAACAACTGCAGCACCAAAAATAAATCCAAAAAAATGATGGTGACGTGATGAAAGTCAAAGGCATCCGCTGGTGGATGGTCGGCCTGGTGACGGCCGGCCTGATGGTCAACTACCTGGCTCGCAATACCCTGTCAGTGGCCGCTCCGACCCTGATGAGCGAAATGAACATCTCCACCGAGCAGTACTCGCACATCGTGGTCGCGTGGCAAGTGTGTTATGCGCTGATGCAACCGGTGGCCGGCTACATCATCGATGCCATCGGCACCAAAATGGGCTTCGCGATTTTCGCCTTCGCCTGGTCGATCGCCTGTGCACTGGCCGCGCTGGCGACCGGTTGGCAGGGCCTGGCCTTTGTCCGCGGCCTGCTTGGCCTGACCGAAGCGGCGGGTTTGCCGGCAGCGGTCAAGACTTCCACAGAATGGTTCCCGGCCAAAGAACGCTCGGTGGCCATCGGCTGGTTCAACATCGGTTCGTCGATTGGTGCCGTACTGGCGCCGCCGCTGGTGGTCTGGGCGATTCTGCACAGCGGCTGGGAGCTGGCGTTCCTGATCGTCGGTGGCCTGGGCGTGGCCTGGACCTTCCTGTGGATGGTGCTCTACAAACATCCGCGGGATCAAAAACGCCTGAGCGACGAAGAGCGCGACTACATCCTCAGCGGTCAGGAAGAACACTTCAAAGACCAAACCACGAAAAAAGGCAGCTGGAAAAAGATCATCGGCAACCGCAACTTCTACGCCATCGCCAGCGCGCGCATGCTCTCCGAGCCGGCCTGGCAGACCTTCAACGCGTGGATTCCGCTGTACCTGATGACCGAACGGCACATGAACATCAAAGAGATCGCGATGTTCGCCTGGCTACCGTTCCTCGCCGCTGACCTGGGCTGCGTGCTCGGCGGTTACCTGAGCCCGTTCTTCCACAAGTACTGCAACGTGTCGTTGTTCACCTCGCGCAAAATGGTCCTGCTGTTCGGCGCCTCGTGCATGATCGGCCCGGCCTGCATCGGCCTGGTGGCCAGCCCGTACACCGCGATTGCGCTGCTGTGCATCGGCGGCTTCGCTCACCAGACCTTGTCCGGCGCGCTGTATGCGATCACCTCTGACTCATTCGGCAAAAACGAAGTAGCCACCGCCACCGGCATGGGCGGCATGTTCGGCTACCTGGGCGCAGCCGCGTTCACCTTGGTGTTTGGCGTGATGGTGACCAAAATCGGTTACAGCCCGCTGTTCGTGGTGCTGGCGATTTTCGACATCGTTGCCGCGTTCATCGTCTGGACGGTTGCCCGTGAGATCAAGCCTCAACAGGCCGCCGAAAATCTACAAACTGCAGTTCCAGCCAGCTAAGACACAAACCCTGTAGGAGCGAGCTTGCTCGCGAAGAGGCCGTCAGCTTCAACATCAATGTTGACTGACACACCGCTTTCGCGAGCAAGTCGAATCGTGGCACCGCCGCTCCCACAGGGTCCGGTTTGAGGTAATGCATCAACGCGCTATGCTGCCCGACACTGCCACTGATCGAGACGCTGCCATGTCCGCCCCGAGCATGACCCTGTACCACAACCCGCTCTCTCCCTTCGTTCGCAAAGTCATGGTGCTGCTGCACGAAACCGGTCAACAGGACCGCGTGGCATTGCAGACCAGTGTGCTCACCCCGGTCAACCCGGACCTCACGTTGATCGACGACAACCCTTTGAGCAAAATCCCGGCGCTGCGCCTGGCCGATGGCAATGTCATCCATGACAGCCGGGTCATCCTCGACTACCTCGATCAGCAGCACGTCGGCAACCCGCTGATCCCCCGCGAAGGCTCGGCCCGCTGGCGGCGCCTGACCCTCGCTTCGCTGGCCGACGGCATCATGGACGCCGCCGTGCTGGTGCGCTACGAAGTCGCCCTGCGCGCCCCGGAGAAACACTGGGACGAATGGCTCGACGGTCAGCGCGACAAGATCCGCCGCGCCCTGGCATTGCTGGAGAAAGATGCGATTGCCGAGCTGACCTGCCACTTCGACGTGGCCGCGATCAGCGTGGCCTGTGCACTGGGTTACCTGGACTTGCGCCATCCGGATCTGGATTGGCGCGAAGCCAATCCGCAACTCGCAGCGTGGTATTTCGAGGTGAGCCAGCGGCCTTCGATGATTGCGACGAAGCCGAAGATTTAAGCCTGCAAAAGATCAGCAATCCGGCTTGTCCGCCGTAAACCGCCGAGCCGGATTCACCGCCGCCCCGAACTCACGCAACGCCTTGGCCCCAATCAGCAATGGGTAGTTAAAGCTGCTGCGGTCGGTGAGGTTGACCTCCACGGTGCGCTTGACGTTACCCAGGCACAGCTCCAGATCGACCACTGGACGCTTCGTGGGCGCGACTGCTTCGCTGTCATCTTCCTCCTCTTCAGAACGGGTCTTGATCTTGCTGATGCGCGCTATCTTGTGTTCGTAGACCTGGTTACCCGCACCCTTGGTGCCGAGGCGGAAGCGCACCCAGTCTTCACCGTCACGCTTGAAGGTTTCGATGTCCTTGGCCGACAGCGACGCGGTCAGGGCGCCGGTGTCCATTTTGGCCTTGAGGACCTGCCCGCCGATTTCCGGCAGGGCAATGTATTCGTAACGCCCGTACAGGGTCGGCTCGGCGGCCATGACCGGCAGGGCGATGAGGGAGAGCACTGCAAGGAGGGATTTCACGTAATGGGTTTCCATAAGAGTGAACAGCCGGATTTTAGACCGCTGTGCGCTTGATCGTTCCCACAAGGTTACCGACCCGAAAGTGAAACATTCGTCACCGCCGATTTGGCCTGCCGCCCGAAGCTGCTTATCATGGCGCGCCCAACCGCCTCCACGAGTGACTTATGCGCCGCCTGCTCACCGGCTGTTTCGTGACCCTGCTGCTTGTGCTCAACACCCTGGTCCTGATCGGGCCACTGCTGGTGTGTGCCCTGCTCAAGCTGGTCCTGCCCGGTCGTTTTCGCGATTACGCCTCATGGGTGGTGATGTGGATCGCCGAGACCTGGTCCGAGATCGACAAGCTGATTTTCCGCCTGTGCATCCCCACCCAATGGGACATCCGCGGCGGTGACGATCTGCGCCGTGATACCTCGTACCTGGTGATCAGCAACCATCAATCCTGGGTCGACATCCCGGCGCTGATCCAGACGCTGAACCGGCGCACACCGTTCTTCAAATTCTTCCTCAAGAAAGAACTGATCTGGGTGCCCTTCCTGGGCCTGGCGTGGTGGGCGCTGGATTACCCGTTCATGAAGCGCTACAGCAAGGCATTCCTGGCCAAACACCCGGAACTGGCGGGCAAGGATCTGGAGATCACCAAACAGGCCTGCGAGCTGTTCAAGCGCCAACCGGTAACCGTGGTCAATTATCTGGAAGGCACGCGGTTCACGTCGGCCAAACGCGCTCAACAGCGATCACCGTTCAACCACCTGCTCAAGCCCAAGGCTGGCGGCGTGGCGTTTGTACTGGCGGCGATGGGCGAACAGCTGGATGCGATTCTCGATGTGACGGTGGTTTACCCGCAGCAGAAGATTCCGGGATTCCGGGACTTGATCAGCGGCGATGTGCCAAGGGTCATCATCGATATCCAGACCCGCGAACTCGACCCGGCGCTGTGGCAGGGCGACTACGAAAACGATCCGCTGTTTCGCGAGAAGGTCCAGAACTGGGTCAACCAGCTCTGGATCGAGAAAGACCAGCGCATCGACGCCTTGCGCGCCGAGCGCCGCTGAATCAGATTCCGGTGCCGGCGCCCCAGATGCTGCCCAGGCTACTCAGCAGCGTACCGCCGACGCCCTGCTGACCGAAGTACTGAAGGAGCACCGGGGCAAACTGGCCGATCATGCCGCTGTCCATGCCCAGAGCGCTAAAGGCATTGTTCAGGTCGTTGGTGTCCTTGACGTTACCCAGGGCATTGTCCAGCCCTGCCGCTTTGCCGCTGGAGCCGAGCAGGCCGGCCAGCGCACCCAACTCGCCGCCGCCCGAGAGCATGTTGATGCCCGGCACGCTTTTGGCCAGTTCCGAGTAGTCGGTCGAACTCAACTGGTTCTTCGCCAGCCCCAGCATCGCCCCGGCACCGCCGATGGCTTGCTGTGGGGTGATGTTCAATTGAGTGAGGGTGCTTAGCAGGTCGGCTGTCTGCGGTGTTGGTGCGGCAGTCACGGTCGCGTCACCGCCGTTCATGCCCGAAATCGCATTGGCCGCGTCGTTCAGACTGAACTGCGCAAAGGCCGGGCTGGCGGACAGTGCCAACAGCGAAGCGAGTGCAATACCGCGTGAAATCTTCATCCAGACATCCTCTTGTGCCATGAAACCATCCGAAAACCGGCGGTAAAACTGACGATTTGACCGGGCATCCTCAATCATGTTCCTTGCCGCGCATCCGTTTTTACACAGGGCATGCATAAGAAACGTGAATCCCTGGATGCCACGCGATGAATAAAGCGTCAACACAACCTATCAATACTGAGAGTACCTACCGCTGTTCCCTTCCCCCAACATGACGGCTCCAATCCGCGTAAAGGAGTACATCATGATACGTAAAACACTCGCGGCAAGCGCCGTACTGCTGTCAGTAGTAACATCAAACGCCCTGGCGGCAGTGACTGTGTGTCCATCGGCCGCCAGTATCGAACAAAAGAAAGAGGAGCAAGGCTACAGCTACTCCGCCCCTGGGCCGAACGGCCGCGTCTGGGTAGGCGAAAACCCCTTTGCCGAGGAGGGGGACCTGAAAACCTTCGTGTTCACCGGAGCGGTCTACCGAGATGTCAGTTCCGAAGGTAATACGGATGTAGTTTCGTGTGATTACGAGGGTGACGAATGGTATGCGTTTGCCAGGATGACGTTGTACTCCTTCAGAGGATGGGCCCCTGTCAACGGCACAAAATGGAAGCCCCAGCCAACTGCAGGAAAGGCCGAAACCTTCAATAAAATCAAGTACGTTGAGTACTGCGATTCACGGATCGAAAAAGAATGTGAATTCAACTACAAATTCCTGACCACTCCACCAACAGGCCATTGAACACAAAAAAGGGCGACTACAGTCGCCCTTTTTCATTAGCCCTTTACGCCGCGCTGAACATCTTGTGCGGATCGATCACAAACTTCTTCGGCACGCCCGCATCGAACTCGCCATAACCCTGTGGAGCCTGATCCAGGCTGATCACCTGAACGCCTACCACTTCGGCGATGTTGATACGGTCCCACATGATCGCCTGCATCAATTGGCGGTTGTACTTCATTACCGGGGTCTGGCCGGTATGGAAGCTGTGGGACTTGGCCCAGCCCAGACCGAAGCGGATGCTCAGGCTGCCCATTTTCGCGGCAGCGTCGACAGCGCCCGGGTCTTCGGTCACGTAGAGGCCGGGGATGCCGATCTTGCCTGCCACACGCACCACGCCCATCAGCGAGTTGAGCACAGTGGCCGGGGCTTCGTGTTTCACGCCGGCATGGCCATGGCCACGGGCTTCGAAGCCAACGGCGTCGACGGCGCAATCCACTTCCGGCTCGCCGAGCAGTGCGGCGATCTGTTCGTGCAGCGGCGTTTCCAGGGACAGGTCGGCGATTTCGAAGCCCTGGGCCTTGGCATGAGCCAGGCGAACGGTGTTGACGTCGCCGACGATCACCACCGCCGCACCCAACAGACGGGCCGAAGCGGCTGCAGCCAGGCCAACCGGACCGGCACCAGCGATGTACACGGTGCTGCCCGGGCCAACGCCAGCGGTCACGGCACCGTGATAGCCAGTCGGCAGGATGTCGGAGAGGCAGGTCAGGTCGCGGATTTTTTCCATCGCCCGATCGCGATCCGGCAGTTTCAGCAGGTTGAAGTCGGCGTACGGCACCATGGCGTATTCGGCCTGACCACCGGTCCAGTCGCCCATGTCGACATAACCATAAGCGCCACCGGGACGCGCCGGGTTGACGCTCAGGCACACGCCGGTATGCATCTCTTTGCAGGAGCGGCAGCGCCCGCAAGCCACGTTGAACGGTACGGACACCAGGTCGCCGATATTCAGGTTCTCGACGTCGCTGCCCTTCTCGATCACTTCACCGGTGATCTCATGACCCAGCACCAGGCCGGTTTGCGCCGTGGTACGACCGCGCACCATGTGCTGGTCGGAACCACATATGTTGGTGGACACCACACGCAGGATGACAGCGTGTTCAATCTTCCTGCCGCGCGGGTCCTGCATTTTCGGATAGTCAATACTCTGCACTTCGACCTTGCCAGCGCCGAGATACACCACTCCACGATTACCAGACATGCTTTCACCTCGATGTTGTTTTTATGAAACCGCGTTACCCAGGCAGGCAGCGCGTTAAGTGCTCGGTAATTCAAAAAATCGCAGCCTTCGGCAGCTCCTACATTGATCGCATACCCCTGTAGGAGCTGCCGAAGGCTGCGATCTTTTCAGGCAGTAAAAAACACTAGAGAACAACCGTTCTGTTCGCGTTCAAAAACACTCTTCTCTCGATGTGATAGCCAACGGCTCTCGCCAGCGTCAGCCCTTCGATATCCCGCCCCTTGGCAATCAAATCTTCCGGGTAATGGCTGTGGTCCACGGCCTCCACACCCTGGGCGATGATCGGGCCTTCATCGAGGTCGTTGTTGATGTAATGCGCCGTGGCGCCCACCAGTTTCACGCCCTTGTTGTAGGCCTGGTGATAAGGCTTGGCGCCCTTGAACCCGGGCAGCAGGGAGTGGTGGATGTTGATCGCCTTGCCATCGAGCTTGCGGCACAGCTCCGGCGACAGCACTTGCATGTAGCGCGCAAGGATCACCAGTTCGGCGCCGGACTCTTCGATGACCTGCCACACCTGACGCTCTTGGGACGGCTTGTCGTTCGGATCCAGCGGGAAGTGGTAGTACGGAATCTGGTGCCAGTCGGCCAGCGGCTTGAGGTCCGGGTGGTTGGAGACCACGGCAGCGACGTCCATCGACAACTGGCCGATGCGTTGGCGATAGAGCAAGTCGTTGAGGCAGTGATCGGCCTTGGAGACCATGATCACCACTTTCGGCCGATAGTTCGGCGCGACCAGTTCGAAGATCATGCCAAAAGCGTCGCCACGCTCGGCCAGGCCCGCGCGGAAGGACTGCTCGTCGAAACCGTCGGGTTGGCGAAATTCCACACGAATGAAGAAACGGCCCGAGAGCCGGTCATCGAAGGAATGATGCTCGGTGACGTAGCAGCCCTGCTCGAACAGAAAGCGGGTCACCGCATCCACCGTGCCGAGCACGCTGGGGCAGTCGGCGGTCAGAATCCATGTGTCTGGGGCGCGGCTCATAGCGGTGACTCCCTTGAAAACGGTAGATGCCTCCTGTAGGAGCGAGCTTGCTCGCGAAGGACTTCAGGACGACGCGTTAAATCAGGAGGCACGCGTTATCGTTGACGTTTTTCGCGAGCAAGCTCGCTCCTACAGTTGATCGCTGATCAAGCCTGAACGCTCAGCCCATACTCGGCAGAAGCATCCTGCAACCACAGCCACCAGTAATCCGAGAAGCTGCGACGAATCAACAGTTCCCAAGTGTCTTCAGCGGTGTGACGGATCATCAGTTGCGACTTGGCGAACACCGTGCCGACAGCTTTGCCCACCGGGAAGTTGTTCGGGTGCACGTCGTAGCTGGTGGACTTCATCAGCACCTGGCGCACGTTCGGGCCGCTCAGTTCGAGGAGTTGCTGGCCGCCGCTGACGTTGACGATTGCAATGTGCAGATCGCCCAGCGCTTTGCGCAGTTTCTGCTCGGCGGCAAGCTCTTCACCGCTCGGCACGATCAGCAGCCATTCATCCGGTCCCATCCATTGCAGGCTGGTTTCGCCTTTGACGATGACGCTCAGTGCGCCCGGCAACTCGATGCCAAGAGCCTTGTGCACGCCCGCGGCAAACGCGGCATCGTGGCCATCGCCACGAATGGTCAGGTGGCCGAGGAGTTTTTTCTCACGCACGATCACGCCGGCGTTCTTGCGACCCTTGCCCACCAGGCTGGCGAGGTCGGCATGATGCAGCGACGACTCGGCCTTGGCCCCGGAGGTTGGGCGTTGTTGGTAAACATTGGCTGCGGTCATAAAGCACCTTTCCTGAATTCTGTTGTGAGGCTTACGGTGACTGAACTGACGTCTTCGCTGGCAAGCCAGCTCCTACAGTCGACCGAGTTCCCCTGTGGGAGCGGGCTTGCTCGCGAATGGGCCGACTCAGTGTCATTGCCCATCCACAAGCCTTTAAGCCATCAAACGTTCTGGCGTTCGCCCTTCGGATCGAAGAACACCGAAGGAACGATTTCCGCCTCGATCACGCTGCCGTCGGCCAGCGGTGCGAACACGCGCTCGCCCATGCGGTTCAGGCCACCCTTGACCACGCCCATGGCGAACGAATAGCCCAGGGAGTTGTGCAGGTAACTGGAGGTCACGTGACCCACCATGGTCATCGGGATCGCCTGCTTGGTGTTGAACACCAGTTGCGCGCCTTCCGGCAGCCATTTGTTCGGATCGATCGGCTTGAGGCCAACCAGTTGCTTGCGCTGATCACGCACGCAGTCTTCACGGTTCATGCCGCGCCAGCCGATCCACGAGAACGGTTTGGTGCGACCGACACACCAGCCCATGTTCAGGTCGTCCGGGGTCATCGAGCTGTCAGTGTCCTGACCGACGATGATGAAGCCCTTCTCGGCCCGCAGCACGTGCATGGTTTCAGTGCCGTACGGCGTCAGGTTGTACTTCTTGCCGGCGTCGACGATTTTTTCCAGCACGCCCATCGCGTAGTCGGCCTGCACGTTGACTTCGTACGACAGCTCACCGGTAAACGAAATCCGGAATACCCGCGCCGGTACACCACCGACCAGACCTTCTTTCCAGGTCATGAACGGGAAGGCTTCGTTGCTCAGGTCGATGTCGGTGACTTCGCTGAGCAGCTTGCGGCTGTTCGGCCCGGACAAGGTCATGGTTGCCCAGTGGTCGGTAACGGAGGTGAAGTACACCTTCATGTCCGGCCATTCGGTCTGGTGGTACAGCTCCAGCCACTGCAGTACACGAGCTGCGCCGCCAGTGGTGGTGGTCATGACGAAATGGTTGTCGGCCAGGCAAGCCGTCACGCCGTCGTCGAACACCATGCCGTCTTCTTTGCACATCAGGCCGTAACGGGCCTTGCCCACATCGAGCTTGGTCCAGGCGTTGGTGTAGACGCGGTTGAGGAACTCGCGCGTATCCGGGCCCTGGATGTCGATCTTGCCCAGGGTCGAAGCATCGAGCAGGCCGACGCTGTCGCGCACGGCTTTGCACTCACGCTTCACTGCCGCGTGCAGGTCTTCACCGGATTTCGGGAAGTACCACGGACGTTTCCACTGGCCGACGTCTTCGAACTCGGCGCCGTTTTTCAGGTGCCATTGATGCAGTGCGGTGTAGCGCACCGGCTCGAAGATGTGCCCACAGTGACGACCGGCCACGGCGCCAAAGGTCACCGGCGTGTAGTTCGGACGGAACATGGTGGTGCCCATCTGCGGGATGGTCACGTTCAGCGAGCGGGCAGCGATGGCCAGGCCGTTGACGTTGCCGAGCTTGCCCTGATCGGTACCGAAGCCCAGCGCGGTGTAGCGCTTGACGTGCTCGACCGACTCAAAGCCTTCACGGGTCGCCAGCTCGATGGCGGCGGCGGTGACGTCGTTTTGCAGGTCGACGAATTGCTTCGGCGCCCGTGCGGTGTTCTTTTCATGCGGCACCTGGAACAGCGCCAGGGTCGGCTCTTCGAGACGGCTCAGGGCTTTGGGCAGTACGCCTTCGACAGTCTGGAACCCGGCTTCAGCGGCGGCGCGGGCGCCACCTTCAAAACCGTCGGCCAGAGAATCGCCAAGGCCGTAGACGCCGTTGATGCCACCGACACACACGCGTTTCTGCGGCGCTTCACCCGGTACGAAACCGAGGATGTCTTCGCGCCAGATCGGCTTGCCACCCAGGTGCGAAGCCAGGTGAACCACCGGGCTGTAACCACCGGAGCTGGCTACCACGTCGCAGTCGAGCCATTCGCCTGGGCTGGTCACGGTGTGGGCTTTGACATCGATGGCGGCCACACGGGCAGCGGTCACGCGCTTGCTGCCACGGGCCTCGATCACGGCGCTGCCGGTGAGAATGCGGATACCTTTGGCACGTGCTTCTTCCACCAGCGCACCACGCGGGTTGCTGCGGGCATCGGCGATGGCCACCACTTGCAGGCTGGCATCGAGCCAATCCAGGGCAACGCGGTAGGCATGGTCGTTGTTGGTCGACAGCACCAGTTTCTTGCCCGGTGCCACGCCGTAACGGCGCACGTAGGTCGAGATGGCGCCGGCGAGCATGTTGCCTGGCACGTCGTTGTTGCCGTAGACCAGTGGACGCTCGTGAGCGCCGGTCGCCAGCACTACGCGCTTGGCACGGACCCGGTGAATGCGCTGACGCACCTGGCCAATCGGTGCGCGGTCGCCGAGGTGATCGGTGAGGCGCTCGTGAATGGTCAGGAAGTTATGGTCGTGGTAGCCATTGACGGTGGCGCGCGGCAACAGCAGCACGTCCGGGGTGTTCTTCAGTTCGTCGATGACGCTGGCGACCCACTCGGTCGCAGGCTTGCCGTCGAGGCTTTCGCGGGAATCGAGCAGGCTGCCGCCGAACTCTTCCTGCTCATCGGCGAGGATCACGCGGGCACCGCTGCGCGCAGCCGCCAGGGCAGCCGCCAGACCGGCAGGGCCGGCACCGACGATCAGCACGTCGCAGTGCTGGTTCATGTAGTCGTAGGTGTCCGGATCGTTCTCGGTCGGCGAGCGACCCAGGCCGGCGGCCTTGCGGATGTACTTCTCGTAAGTCATCCAGAACGATTGCGGGTACATGAAGGTTTTGTAGTAGAAGCCCGGTGGCATCAGCTTGCCGCCGACCTTGCCGAGAATCCCCATCATGTCGTTGTTCACGCTCGGCCAGCCGTTGGTGCTGGTGGCGACCAGGCCCTGATACAGCGCCTGTTGCGTGGCGCGCACGTTCGGGATCTGCGTGGCTTCGGTGGCGCCTATCTGCAGCACGGCGTTCGGCTCTTCAGCGCCCGCGGCGAAGATGCCACGCGGACGGGAATACTTGAAGCTGCGACCGATGATGTCGACGCCGTTGGCCAGCAGTGCAGCGGCCAGGGAATCGCCTTCGAAGCCTTTGTAGTTCTGGCCGTTGAAGGTGAAGGTCAAGACTTTGTTGCGGTCGATCCGTCCGCCGTTGGACAGGCGATTGATCTGGCTCATACCTTCTCTCCCAGAGCCGTGCTGGCCGCTTTCGGGCTATCGGTCTTGTCGGTGAATTGTGGCTTGGTGCCGATCTTGTAGGTTTCGAGAATCTCGTAGGTCACGGTGTCGCGGGTGACGTTGAAGTACTGGCGGCAACCGGCGACGTGATCCCACAGCTCGTGATGCAGACCGCGCGGGTTATCGCGGAAGAACATGTAGTCGCCCCACTCCTCGTCGGTGCAGGTGTTCGGATCCAGTGGACGCGGGATGTGCGCCTGGCCGGATGCATGGAATTCCTCTTCGGAGCGCAGTTCGCCACAGTGAGGACAGAAGATATGCAACATAGGGATTTCTCCTGTTAGTGGGCGACTGCTGCAGCGCCGTGTTCGTCGATCAACGCACCGTTGTGGAAACGGTCGATGGAGAAAGGTGCAGCCAATGGGTGCATTTCACCCTTGGCCAGGCTGGCGGCAAATACGTTGCCCGAGCCAGGTGTTGCCTTGAAGCCACCGGTACCCCAACCGCAGTTGAAGAACATGTTGGGTACCGGTGTTTTCGAAATGATCGGGCACGCATCCGGCGTGGTGTCGACGATGCCGCCCCACTGACGGTTCATGCGCACGCGGGACAACACCGGGAACATCTCGACGATGGCCTGGACGGTGTGTTCGATCACTGGGTACGAACCACGCTGGCCGTAGCCGTTGTAGCCGTCGATACCGGCGCCGATCACCAGGTCGCCCTTGTCGGACTGGCTGATGTAGCCGTGCACGGCGTTGGACATGATCACGCTGTCGATAATCGGCTTGATCGGCTCGGACACCAGCGCTTGCAGCGGGTGCGATTCGATCGGCAGACGGAAACCGGCAAGTTTAGCCATGTGCCCGGAGTTACCCGCAGTGACCACACCGACGCGTTTGGCGCCGATGAAGCCCTTGTTGGTTTCAACACCGATGCACACGCCGTTTTCCTTACGGAAACCGATCACTTCGGTCTGCTGGATCAGGTCCACGCCCAAGGCGTCAGCGGCACGGGCAAAACCCCACGCCACGGCATCGTGACGGGCCACGCCGCCGCGACGCTGGACGGTTGCGCCCATCACTGGGTAGCGAGTGTTCTTGGAGCAGTCGAGGTACGGAATCTCGTCGGCAACCTGTTTGGCATCGAGCAGTTCACCGTCCACGCCATTGAGGCGGTTGGCGCTGACCCGACGCTCGGAATCACGAATGTCCTGCAGGGTGTGGCACAGGTTGTAGACGCCACGCTGGGAGAACATCACGTTGTAGTTCAGGTCCTGGGACAGGCCCTCCCACAGTTTCATCGCGTGTTCGTACAGGTGCGCCGACTCGTCCCACAGGTAGTTGGAGCGCACGATGGTGGTGTTGCGCGCGGTGTTACCACCGCCCAGCCAGCCCTTCTCGACCACGGCCACGTTGGTGATGCCGTGTTCCTTGGCCAGGTAGTAGGCGGTCGCCAGACCATGCCCGCCACCGCCGACGATGACCACGTCGTAGACCTTTTTAGGGGTCGGCGTGCGCCACATTTTCTGCCAGTTTTCATGATGGCTGAGAGAGTGTTTGAAGAGGCCGAAGCCCGAGTAGCGTTGCATAGTCATTTACTCCAAAACCGCACTCAGCGATAAACCGGGAAGTCCGCGCACAGGGCCGCCACTTGCTGCGCAACATTCGCTTCGACATCGGCATCGCCGAGGTTGTCGAGGATGTCGCAGATCCAGCCGGCCAGCGTGACGCACTGGGCAACCTTGAAGCCGCGCGTGGTCACCGCCGGGGTGCCGATACGCAGGCCGGAGGTCACGAACGGCGACTGTGGATCGTTCGGGACAGCGTTCTTATTCACGGTGATATGGGCGCGACCCAGTGCTGCATCCGCCTCTTTGCCGGTGAGGCCCTGACGGATCAGGCTGACCAGGAACAGGTGGTTATCGGTGCCGCCGGACACTACATCGTAGCCGCGTTTGATAAATACGCCGGCCATCGCCTGGGCGTTGTCGATCACTTGTTGCTGGTAAACCTTGAAGCCAGGCTCCAGCGCTTCCTTGAAGCACACTGCCTTGCCGGCGATCACGTGCATCAGCGGGCCGCCCTGGGCACCCGGGAAAACTGCCGCGTTGAGCTTCTTCTCGATTTCTTCGTTGGACTTGGCCAGGATCAGGCCGCCACGTGGACCGCGCAGGGTCTTGTGGGTAGTGGTGGTGACCACATCGGCGTAAGGCAGCGGGTTCGGGTACAGACCGGCAGCGACCAGACCGGCGACGTGAGCCATGTCGACGAACAGCAGTGCACCGACCTTGTCGGCGATCTGGCGGAAGCGCGGGAAGTCGAGGGTCTTGGAGTAGGCCGAGAAGCCGGCAACGATCATCTTCGGCTTGCACTCGACGGCCAGGCGCTCGACTTCGTCGTAATCGATCAGACCGGTCTTGGTGTCGATGCCGTACTGCACGGCGTTGTACAGTTTGCCCGAGGACGACACTTTGGCGCCGTGGGTCAGGTGACCGCCGTGGGCCAGGCTCATGCCGAGGATGGTGTCGCCGGCTTGCAGCAGGGCCAGGTACACGGCGCTGTTGGCCGAGGAACCGGAGTGCGGCTGGACGTTGGCGTAATCGGCGCCGAACAGCTGCTTGGCGCGCTCGATGGCCAGCGCCTCAACTTTGTCGACGTGTTCGCAGCCACCGTAGTAGCGCTTGCCCGGATATCCTTCGGCGTATTTGTTGGTCAGGCCGCTGCCTTGCGCTTCCATCACGCGCTTGCTGGTGTAGTTCTCCGACGCGATCAGCTCGATGTGATCTTCCTGACGTTGCTCCTCGGCATTCATCGCCGCCAGCAGTGCATCGTCGTAACCCTGGATCTGGTCTTGCTTGCTGAACATCGCGTCTCTCCCAGCGGCGGCGGTGCGCCATTCGTCTCGGTGAGGCACTGGCTTTTCGGCAGTGCCCTTTGGTAGCGATGGTATGACTGGCTTGGAGTCGTCAAATGCCTACGGGCGCCACGCAAAGGTGCGTTTACGACATGGGATCTCGCGCGGAGTCATGCATACCTCCTACGGGGGTTATGCGAGAACCTGTCGCACAGCGAGTAACAGCAGGAAATGCACGGGATACAGCGCATACGCCCAACGTCGCATGGGCGGTGGTTTTACGCCCTCGGCATGTCGCAACAAGAACAGCCCGAGCCATGGCGCAATCAGACAAGTGGCGACTGCCGCCATCGCCACGTGATTGCCCAATCGAACAGAGTAATACAGCACCTGCCATTGATTGGCCGCCAGGCACACCAGCCCCGGCAATAGTGAGAAATACCAAGGCCGCTGCAGTACCAGCAGCATCGCCAGCGGCAACAGAACGCCATAGAAACCGAACATCAAGCGCTGGGAGAAAAACACTGCCAGCAGTACCGCGCCGACCGCAAGCAGTCGCGATGCAAGCGCCGGTTGCTGCCATCCACGAACCACCAGCAAGCCCAGGGCAAGGGTGGGCAGCACATTCAAGGTGTCGGGATCAGGAATGAACATTCGGTAAGGAATTTCACTCACCGCGCTAAACAGTAGCAACCACCCCAGATAGCGCCACTGGCCACCGGTCGTCGCAGTCCGCACACGCGCCAGATTGGCCGCCATCGCCAGGCAGAACCACGCAAACGCCAGACGTCCCGGCACATACAGCAAATCGGCGGAATAACCGACATATCGCAGGTGATCGAGCACCATGCTCAAAAGCGCCAGCCACTTGAGCAGATCCAGTGCCCCGTCGCGCTGCTTTAAGTGCATGGCCTTGTGCATGTTCTTGTGCATGTTCTTGTGCATAGTCACGTGCATAATTGCCCTTCGACCGTGTATTTTCCCAACAGCGACATCCTGTGCGCTGCACCTGACGATCTTGGGTACAGTGCGCCCCCTCATTGACCACGGGACGCTTCACCATAGGCATCTCGACCACGGAAGCAGGCCATGACCGACAAGAGCCAACAATTCGCCAGCGACAACTATTCCGGTATCTGCCCTGAAGCCTGGGCGGCCATGGAACTGGCCAACCACGGCCACCAGCGCGCATACGGCGACGACGAGTGGACCGCCCGCGCGTCCGACGATTTCCGCAAACTGTTTGCAACCGACTGCGAAGTGTTTTTCGCCTTCAACGGCACCGCCGCCAACTCGCTGGCGCTGTCGTCGCTGTGCCAGAGTTACCACAGCGTGATCTGCTCGGAAACCGCCCACGTCGAAACCGACGAATGCGGCGCCCCGGAATTCTTCTCCAACGGCTCCAAACTGCTGATCGCCCGCACCGAAAACGGCAAATTGACCCCGGATTCGATCCGCGAGGTCGCGCTCAAGCGCCAGGATATCCACTACCCGAAACCCCGCGTCGTGACCCTGACCCAGGCCACCGAAGTCGGCAGCGTCTACACCCCGGATGAAATCCGCGCCATCAGCACCACCTGCAAAGAGCTGGGCCTGAATCTGCACATGGACGGTGCGCGCTTCTCCAACGCCTGCGCCTTCCTCGGCTGTACCCCGGCCGACCTGACCTGGAAGGCCGGCGTCGACGTGTTGTGCTTCGGCGGTACGAAAAACGGCATGGCGGTGGGCGAGGCGATTCTGTTCTTCAACCACAAACTCGCCGAAGACTTCGATTACCGCTGCAAACAGGCCGGGCAGCTGGCGTCGAAAATGCGCTTCCTGTCGGCGCCGTGGGTCGGCATCCTGGAAAACGACGCTTGGCTCAAATACGCCAACCACGCCAACCACTGCGCGCAATTGCTGGCCGAACTGGTCAGCGACATTCCCGGCGTGGAGCTGATGTTCCCGGTGCAGGCCAACGGCGTGTTCCTGCAACTGTCGGAACCGGCCATCGCCGCGCTGACCGCCAAGGGCTGGCGCTTCTACACCTTCATCGGCAACGGCGGCGCACGCTTCATGTGCTCGTGGGACACCGAGCAAGAGCGCGTGCGGGAATTGGCGAAGGACATTCGTGAAGTGATGTCTCACTAAAACTTTGGTTAACCCAGCCCCCTGTAGGAGCGAGCCTGCTCGCGATGAGGCCCGATCATTCACCAGATCTGTTGGATGAAAGACCGCTATCGTCGGAACGCCGCCCGGAGCAGGCTCACTCCTACAAAAGCCATCCGTATCCCCTGACAGTCCGCACCTGAAGACATCGTCTACATTGTTTGTCGAGCCGATCCGCTCACATAACAACAATCAGGAGCGTCAGCATGTCATTGCAAGGCAAAACCCTGTTCATCACCGGTGCCAGCCGCGGCATCGGCCGCGAGATTGCGCTGCGGGCCGCACACGATGGGGCCAACATTGTGATCGCCGCAAAAAGTGCCGAACCCCACCCCAAGCTACCGGGCACGATCTTCAGTGTGGCCCGGGAAGTGGAAGCCGCTGGCGGGAAAGCCTTGGCTCTGCAGGTGGATGTGCGTGAGGAAGACGCCGTACGCGAAGCACTGGCCCGAGCCAACGAACATTTCGGCAGCATCGATGCGCTGATCAATAACGCCGGGGCGATCAAATTGACCGGGGTCCAGCACCTCGAACTCAAGCGCTTCGACCTGATGCACCAGATCAACACCCGCGCCGTGCTGCTGTGCAGCCAGGCCGCCCTGCCCTATTTGAAGAAGTCCCGCGGCCACATCCTCAACCTGTCCCCGCCCCTGAACCTGGCCACCAAGTGGTTTGCCCAGTACAGCCCGTACACCGTGACCAAATACGGCATGAGCATGCTGACCTTGGGCATGAGTGAGGAATTCAGGAATTACGGCATCAGCGTCAACTCGCTGTGGCCACAGACGATGATCGCCACCGCTGCCATCGAGTTTCAGTTGGGGTCGAGGGAGTCATTCAAGCATGCGCGCGTGCCTGCGATCATGGCCGATGCGGCGCATGTCATTTTGAGCAGCGCGAATCGCAGCCTGACCGGGCGCTTGTTGATTGATGAGGAGATTCTGCGGGAAAGCGGTGTGACGGAGTTCGAACACTATCGCTTTGCACCGGACAGCAGCGACACACTAATGCCTGACCTATTCGTCGACTGAGATATCCACAACCTCTGTAGGAGCTGTCGAGTGAAACGAGGCTGCGATCTTTTGACTTTGATTTTTTAAAGATCAAGATCAAAAGATCGCAGCCTTCGGCAGCTCCTACAGGGCGAGGATCGGCGTTTATTAGAACTCGATGCGCACGTCACCCTTCGGCACACTGCAGCACGACAGGATATACCCTTCGGCTTCGTCTTCCTCGGTGATCCCGCCGTTGTGTTCCATTTCCACTTCGCCGCCCAGCTTCAACACCTTGCAGGTGCCGCAGATGCCCATGCCGCACGCTTTCGGGATCATCAGGCCGACCTTGGCCGCCGCCGCATGCACGGTCTCGCCCGGGGCCACGCGAATGCTCTTGCCGGATGCGATGAATTCCACCTGGTGCAGATCCGCCTCGTCCACTTCCGCTGCCTCGGCCGCTTGTTCAGCGTGTTCCACGGCGTCGGCGCGGGCCTCTGGCGGAGTCGCGCCGAAGGACTCTTCGTGGTAGCGCGACATGTCGAAGCCAGCGCCTTCCAGCAAGCGCTTGACCGCGGTCATATACGGTGTCGGGCCGCAGCAGAACACTTCGCGCTCAAGGAAATCCGGCGCCATCAATTCAAGCATTCTGTGGTTCAGGTAACCGCGATAACCGGCCCAGGGCTCACCCATGCCATGTTTCTCACAGATCAGGTGCAGGCTGAAGTTCTCGATCCGCGACGCCATGTGTTCCAGCTCGCGGTGATAAATGATGTCTTTGGGTGAGCGGGCGCTGTGGATAAACGTCATGTCGACGTTGCCGTTGGTGTCGTAGAACCAGCGCGCCATGGACATGCACGGCGTGATGCCGACGCCGCCGCTGAGGTAGAGTACTTTCGGCGCAGGGAAGTCCATGGCATTGAACAGTCCGACCGGCCCGTGCACCGCCAGCTCCTGGCCTTCATGCAGAGTGTCGTGCAGCCAGTTGGACACCTTGCCCCCCGGCACACGCTTGATAGTCACCGAAAAGCTGTACGGCACCGACGGCGAACTGGAAATGGTGTAGGAGCGCATGATCTGTACGCCGTCAATTTCCAGCTCCAGGGTGACGAACTGCCCGGGCTTGAAAAAGAACAGGATTGGCTGGTCGGCCATAAAGCAGAAGGTGCGCACATCCCAGGTTTCCTGGATGACTTTGACGCAACGGACAATGTGTCGGCCATTGGCCCAGGTCTGGGTGGTTACCGGGTTCAGGAAGCTGTTGGACATGCTGATCTCCACGGCCGACTGTCGGCCTTCATGTTGGGGATTCTGCGTATAGCGCGAACCTCCCATTTACCTATCTGCGACATTCACATACTTATCGCGACCAGCCCCCAATTACCGGGGGTTGCGCGTCGGGAACAGATTGGGCCATGTCGCCCATGGATAAGGTTCCGGGCAGCGCCGGCCCCACACTCGCCTCAACAGATAACTGCTGTTTTTTGTCTTGCGTCGCACAACCGTAGCCACTATTCGCCGGCCACACAGAATGGCCTTGAGGATTAAATGATGGACGTCACCACTACCCTGAGCCTGGGCGATCCGCTGGAACCCGCACGCAAGGCCACCGCACAGATGCTGCAAGAGCGCGAGCGCACTTTCTCGCTGCCGCAGCCGTTTTACTCTGACGAGCGGCTGTTTGATATCGATATGCAGGAAATCTTCCAGAAAGAGTGGTTGATCGCCGGCATGACCTGCGAAATCCCTACCAAGGGCAACTACCTGACCCTGCAGATCGGCAAGAACCCGATCATCGTGATTCGTGGCGCCGAGGGCGTGGTGCACGCGTTCCATAACGTCTGCCGCCACCGTGGCTCACGCCTGTGCACCAGCGAAAAAGGCAAGGTCGCCAAACTGGTCTGCCACTACCACCAGTGGACCTACGAACTCGATGGCCGCCTGTTGTTCGCCGGCACTGAAATGGGCGCCGACTTCGACATGAAGCAGTACGGCCTCAAGCCGGTGAACGTGAAGACCGCCGGCGGCTACATCTTCATCAGCCTGTCGGAAAACCCGCCGGCCATCGATGACTTCCTGTCGACGCTGAACCATTACATGGAACCGTACGACATGGAGAACACCAAGGTGGCGATCCAGACCACCTTGTTCGAAAAAGCCAACTGGAAACTGGTGCTGGAAAACAACCGCGAGTGCTACCACTGCAACGCGTCGCACCCGGAACTGTTGAAAACCCTGCTGGAATGGGACGACGTCACCGACCCGCGCGCGGATCAGGCCTTCAAGGACCACGTCGCTGCTTCGGCCGCTGCCTGGGAAGCCGAGAAGATCCCTTACGCCCACGCCAGTTTCGGCCTGCGTAACCGTATCGTGCGCATGCCGCTGCTCAAGGGCACCGTGTCGATGACGATCGACGGCAAGCAAGGCTGCAAAAAACTCATGGGCCGGATCCAGAACCCGGATCTGGGCTCGATGCGCATCCTGCACCTGCCGCACTCGTGGAACCACTGCATGGGCGACCACATCATCGTGTTCACCGTGTGGCCGATCAGCGCCCAGGAAACCATGGTCACCACCAAGTGGATCGTGCACAAGGACGCGGTCGAAGGCGTGGACTACGACGTGGAGCGCATGCGCCAGGTCTGGGACGCCACCAACGACCAGGACCGTCGCCTGGCCGAAGAGAACCAGCGCGGCATCAACTCCACCGCGTACCAGCCTGGCCCGTACTCCAAGACCTATGAGTTCGGCGTGGTGAACTTCGTGGACTGGTACAGCGAGCGGTTGCTGAACAACCTTGGGGCCGAGCCTGCGCCGTACCTCAAAGGGGTTCCGGTACAAGGCTAAAAGCAAGGCTCGCTCCCACACTGGATCTATGTGCACTGAAGATCCCTTGTGGGAGCGAGCCTGCTCGCGATGGCGCCCTCAGCATCAACAAACTCCTCTCGGTAATTCCTCTCTTCATTAGAACTGTACGAAATATGACCTATCTCGTTCAGGCCTATGCCCGCCGCACCTCCCAGCCTTCCGCAAACAAGTTATCCACATCTCCACCCACAGCTATTGGGGACAACTGTGGAAAGACTGCAAAATCTCTTTAAAAAAACCAAAGAAAAACCGTGACTTATCCAGAAGCATGCTTCCACGATCGGACTGATCATTTTTTGATCACCAACCTGAAAGGCACGGAATACAAGGCTTCCAGAGGATGGCAAACACCTTATCCACAGAAGCGCCAACAGACTTTGGGGTTAACTTCGAAGACGCTGTGGAAAACCGCTATGACCCGCAAGAAACCGGTGTTTTCGTAGAATTCTCCGGCTCACAACCATCAATTGATCATTTTTTGATCGCAACCATGAAAGCCGCTGTTTATAAGGCCTACAGCCGATAGCAAACATCTTATCCACAGAAGCGCCAACAGAGATTGGGGGCAAGTCTGCATCCCCAGCAGCACTTATCCCCTTGAAAAAGCTTGGAAAAACTACGAGCAAGGCTGGTTGCTTTTTGAGCAACGGCTTGCAGGGCTTTATTTATATGGGGTGTAGCGAGGGGCGAACATGTTGTCCACAGAACCACCAACAGGGATTGTGGGTAAACACCGAAGTTGTTCAAACTTTATTGAGGCATGAGCGACCTGAATCCAGGTCCAGGTTCAATTCAAAGTCTTTGAAGGCGCGCCATCCGAGCAATATCGACGGGACATATTGCCCGCCGATCAGCGAAGGCGGGATGGTAAAGCCCGGGTAGTATTTGTAGGTGACCGCCATTGTATTGCCTTGCAGGGCCAATACGCCGTCGAAGCGTTGGAAGCGCTTGTTGTCGTTGGCGGTAACGCTCGAGCGTCCCGGTGTCAGCGCTTGCGCAACACTGAGCTGCCTGCCGGGCGACGAGGCCGTCAGGTAGTCGACATTTCCGGTATCGATGATGGCCTGCGTTGCCCGGCGATCCAGCTGTGCGGCCACCACCAGCCGTTGATTGAGATCCAGGCGGCTGACGACAATCGACGCATCACAGCGTGTGGCCGGCGGTGGATTCAGCTCCAGTGTTCTGCTGGTGATCTTCAAGCGCCCCAGCTTGGTGATCAGATCCAGCCCCAACAGATTGTCCCGGTCGCTGACAAAGACCAGGACGTTCCTGAACTCGCGGGTGCCGACTTTCAGCGACCCGAGAATTCCCAGCCTCGCGGCCAAGCCCTTTTCGCCATAAAACGTGCTGTAGCGATAAAAAGCATCGGGCAGCAACCTGATGCCCATCTGTTTCGCCGTGTCGATGTTGACCCGGGTTTGCGGTGCGCCCGTGTCCAGCACAAAACGCGCCGAGACCCCATTGGCCGCGCCGACCTCGATAAATGGCAGCACTTGTTCAGCGATGTAAAAGTCGTTGGCATACGGGTGGAGCGGTAGCACCTCATGCCGCGTCGAACCCTTGACCGTGAAATCGCCGGTCGCCGCCAGGACAGCCAGTGATTTGCTGCCAAACGTGGAAAACAGGGGCTTCAGATCGGCGCTGGCGGCAATCGCCCGGGCATGCCTGGCTTTTATCGCCAGGTAGTATTCGGGGAGTTGGTTGGCGGCCTTGGCTTCGAGCAATCTGGCGAAGACCGTCACCGAACAGCTGAGGTGTCTATCGGCATCCAACACCTTGTCGCACTGTTGCCGCAGTTGCGCCAGGGACGCGTTGCGCCCCTGTTCGGAGTCTATCCAGCGATAAAAATCCTGGTCAGCCTCAGCCGGTGCCACGGGCGCGTTTGTCTGGGCGGCAGAGATCAAGCCTGTGGATAACCACATGGCCGATGCAAAGAGCGCCAGAAGAGCGATAGTCTTCATATTCAGGCCAATCATAAAAACCGGGTTTTATGAGTCAGCGCTGAATGTCTGAAAGCTCCCGAAAGCGTGCCGCACCTTTGATCAGCGCTTAGAAAACTGTAGCTCACCGCCCTCGTCGGCGTGGGACGAGAGCGAGCGTTCGTGGCGCTGTGGATAACCGTCGTCGGTCGACCCCTCGAGCAAGCTCAAGGCCTGTGCATTAGATAGGCGTCACCGGTGACGCGGATCATGGGATGAGGGGTGACCTGGCAGGTCTTGATGATCCCGAAACCGTGCCGTTCGTAAAAACGCCGGGCGCCAGTGTTGGCGGCGTAATCGATCAGGCTCAGGCCATTGAGCCCCAGCTGGTCGGCGCGTTCTTGAGCATGGGCGAGAAACTGCACGCCCAACCCCCGGTTGCGCCAGCCTTCATGCAGGGCCAGGCTGGAGATGTACAGGGTATCGGGTACCTCCATGTCGGCGTAAGGCGCCAGTACCGGGTCGGTCGTCGGCACCGCCAGTGGATCGTGGCGCATCACGTAGCTGTGCATCATGCCAATGACCTGACCACCGGCCTCGGCAATCAGGCAGTTCTGGTAGGAGAAATCCACGTCGTCCCGGGCGTATCGAATGGCACCTACATCCAGCAAGTCCTGACCGGGCTCGGCTAACTGGCTCCAGATGTAATCCGAAGCGCCCTCTGAGGAAATCTGGAACAGACGCGCAATCGCACGCGCGTCTGCACGCACTGCCGAACGAAATTCAACTGCCATTGTTTTTTCTCTGCCAGATTTATCCAGTCCACATGTAAGAGCTGCCGCAGGCTGCTTCTGCAAAAAACGCTAGCGGACCACGCCTTCTTCAATCAACAACTTGAGTATCGCCTCAGCCCCAGCTTGCGCCGTAACGCCTTTGAGCACTTGTCCGCCACCGCCACTGGCTTTCGCGGTTGCGGCTTTCATACGATCGGCGCCGCTCTTGGCCTTGATTACTTTCAGGCGCTTGGGCCGTGGCTTGGCTGGTTGCAGGCTGGCGACCGCAAGCAATTGATCATCGATGACTTCAACTTCCTGCGCTTGCAGCACGCCGCGTCGGGCCGGGCCGTAAGCGCTCTGGCGAGGCTTGGGCGCGGCGTTATCCACCGTTGCCAGAAACGGCAGGCGCACCTTCAGCCGCCGACGTTGACCGCGCGGCAAGGCCTGCAGCACCAGCGCCGAACCGCCGTCGATGGACTCGACCTGAGCCAGCCCCACCACCAGCGGCCAACCCAGGCTTTCGGCGAGCAGGAAGGGCAACATGCCCGAGCCTTCGCCGGTTTCCGCCTGACTGCCGGTCAACACCACCTGAGCACCTGCATCGCGCAGATACTCGGTCAGCGCCGGTAGCGCATCGGCGCCTTGCGGTTGCTCCAACACATGCAGTTGCTCCAGCCCCATGCCCAGGTAAGCGCGCAATGCAGGCTCGGCGATGTCGCCGGCATGCAGCACTTGCAGGTTATCCCCAGCCAGTTGCAGGCCCAGCTCTACCGCCCGCGCATCCTGTTCCGCGCGACGTGGCCGACCGGACGTCGGGTGGGCGCCGATGGACACCAGGCTGATGATTTTCGTGCTCATAACCCTTTCCTTCCCTTAAGCCGCATCGCGCTTGGCGTCGTTGCGGTAAGCCTCTACCGCCTCGATCAAGGCTTGAAGAATCTCCGCGCTCTCACCGATCACCGAGAGGTCGGCACGCTTGATCATGTCGCAGCCAGGGTCGAGGTTGATCGCCACCACCTTGTCGCAGGCACCGATGCCTTGCAGGTGCTGGATCGCCCCGGAAATCCCCACTGCCACATAGACCCGTGCGGTGACCCAAGTGCCGGATGCCCCGACCTGACGATCGCGAGCCATGAAGCCGTCGTCCACTGCCACCCGCGAGGCGCCTTCGGTCGCGCCGAGGGCTTCGGCGGTCCTGTGGAAAAGTCCCCAGTCCTTGACCCCGTTGCCGCCGGAGAAAATGAACTCGGCTTCGGCCATGGGGATTGCCGCCGGATCGACTGCCACCGCACCCAGATCTTCAATCCGCGACAAGCTGCGCGCCACGGTTGTGGATAACTCCACCGGCAAGGCTTCGTGACGGGTTTCGCTGACCGGTTCGGCGCACTCGGCAGCCGCCAGAATCAATCGCGCCAGTGGACGGGCAAGGTCTTGCAGACCTGCGCCGGCTCGACCAATGCACTCCTGATCCTTGACCTGCCAGACCCGCGTGGCCGGACGCTCGCCCAGTGCCGCGGCGAAACGTCGACCGAGTTCGCCACCGCCACTGCGGCTGTCCGGCAGTAACCAGTGACGCGGGCTGAACTGGTTATCCACAGCCCGCAGGCCCTGGACCCGTTGCTCTGGTGCATAACCGTTGAATTCTTCGCCTTCCAGCACGAGCAGGCGGTCGACGCCCGCCGTGGCGAAAGCGTTTTCCTTGTGCTCGCCGAACACCACGGCCAACACCGCACCGTCCTTGCCGGCCAGCTGATGGGCCAGGCCCAGCAAGTCGCGGTCGTGGCTGCTCAAGCGACCACCGACCATGTCCGGCACCACGCTGATGTAAAACGCCGGCGCGGCCACCTGATGCAATGGCAACTGCACTTCAACAGCGGCTGAACGTTTAGTCGCCCCACCCTGCTGGGCGCCACTACGGTCGATACGCTTGATGCCGTTCGGACCGATAAAGCCAATGCCGTGGGGATTCTTGCGGATGACGCCATTCGGCCCCATCCAGCTGTGTTGCGCCGGTTGCATGGCCGCGTGTAGCGGGTGCAGCCGGTTGCGGGCGATCCATTCGGCCCGCGGGTCGCGGCGGATAATGTCGCTCATCAGTGCACCTCCGCAGGTTCACGTTTGGCCGGCGCGGCCGGCTTTGCCGCGTCGTCTTCCAGCAGCGCGTCGGCCACCAGTTCGGCAATGTCCTTGATCAGCGGACGGGGTTCGACCACGCCTTCGAGCATCGCCGTGCATTGTGGGCAACCCACGGCCACCAGTTCGGCGCCGGTTTCGCGGATATCGTCCATGCGCATGTCGGGAATACGTTGCTTGCCGGGAATGTCGGTGATCGGCGCACCGCCACCACCGCCGCAGCAGCGCGAACGGAAGCCGGAACGTTGCATCTCTTTCACTTCGATCCCGAGGGCGCGCAACACCTGACGCGGCGCCTCGTACTCACCGTTGTAGCGGCCGAGGTAGCACGGGTCGTGATAGGTCACGCTGTCGCCTTTGTGCTGACCGAGATTGAGCGCGCCAGCATCGATGATTTCCGCCATGTAGGTGCTGTGGTGCTGCACCAGGTAGTTGCCATCGAAGGCGCCGTACTCGTTTTTCAGCACGTGGAAGCTGTGCGGATCACAGGTGACGATGCGGTTGAAGCTGTACTTGGCCAGGGTCTGGATGTTGCGTTTGGCCAACAGCTGGAAGGTCGCTTCGTCGCCCAGGCGCCGGGCCACGTCACCGCTGTCGCGTTCTTCGAGGCCGAGCACGGCGAAGTCGATTTTCGCCGCCTTGAGCACTTTGACGAAAGCGCGCAGGGTGCGCTGGTTGCGCATGTCGAAGGCGCCGTCGCCGACCCAGAACAGCACGTCGGTGGATTTCTTTTCGCTGAGCAGATTGAGGTTCAAATCCGCCGCCCAGTTCATCCGCCCGCCCGGCGCGAAACCGCCCGGGTTGTCAGTGGCGATCAGGTTTTCCAGGACTTCCGCGCCCTTGTTCGGGGTTGCGCCTTTTTCCAGGGTCAGATGGCGACGCATGTCGACGATGGCGTCGACGTGCTCGATCATCATCGGGCATTCCTCGACACAGGCACGGCAGGTGGTGCACGACCACAGGGTTTCGGCGTCCACCAGACCGTTGACGATCGGTTGATGTGGATTGCCCGCGTGCTCGCCGATGGCCTTGCCCGGATACGGACTGCCGGCAAACTTGGCATCGGTGCCGCCGGCCAGGCCGACGACCATGTCCTGAATCAGTTTTTTCGGGTTCAACGGCTGGCCGGCGGCGAACGCCGGGCATGCCGCTTCGCATTTACCGCATTGCACGCAGGCGTCGAAGCCGAGCAATTGGTTCCAGGTGAAATCCTTGGGTTTTTCCACGCCCAACGGCGCGGTCGGGTCGCTCAAGTCCAGAGGCTTGAGGCCCGTGGAACGACCGCCACCGAAGCGTTCGGCGCGACGGTGCCAGGCCAGGTGCAGCGCACCGGCGAAGGCGTGCTTCATCGGCCCGCCCCAGGTCATGCCGAAGAACAGTTCCGACACGCCCCACAGCACGCCAACCCCGAGAACCGCTGCCAACAGCCAGCCACCGAAGTTTTCCGGGAGGATGCCCGCCACCGGCAGGGTCAACAGGAAGAACGAGGCCGAGAACGCCAGCAGGCTTTTCGGCAGACGCATCCACGGGCCTTTCGACAGGCGCGATGGAGGGTTGCGCCGGCGCAGGTAAACAAAGATCGCACCGACGAACATCACAGCCGTCATCAGCAGCAACGCATAGCCGAGGAAGCGGTTATGCAGGCCGAAACCGTGCACCAGAATCGCCAGCACGATAGACGCTACCGCACCGCCAGCCGTGGCGACGTGGGTGTTGGCAATGTATTTGTCTCGCGCCACTACGTGGTGCAAGTCGACCATGTAGCGCTTGGGCATGGCGAACAGGCCGCCGATCAGGTCGACTTTCGAAGCCCGGCCCCGGCGCCACATGGCCACCCGCCGCAACGCGCCCAGGACACCAAGGCCAAGGGCTGCGAACAACAGGATAGGAAGAAGGGTGTTCAACATGGTGAAGCTCCCACCAGTACATCTTGGAGAAACACGGTCGGTGTGTAGGAGCTGCCGCAGGCTGCGATCTTTTGATCTTGACCTTAAAAACAAGATCAAAAGATCGCAGCCTGCGGCAGCTCCTACACAGGGGTGTCAAAACCTTAGAAATCCTTGCACAACCGCAGCGCGTCGTAGATCGCCGCATGCACGTTGCGCTGTGCCACGCAGTCACCGATGCGGAACAGCAGGTAGCCGTCGCCGCTCTGCTCCAGGCAAGGTTGCGGCTTGATCGCGAACAAGGCTTCGACGTCGATCTGGCCTTTGTTGCGCGAGCCTTCCTTCAAGGCGTAGTAGATTTCCTCGTCCGGGCGCACACCGTTTTCGATGACCACCTGGTCCACCACCCGCTCCTCTTTGGCACCGGTGTATTCGTTCTCCAACACCGCCACCAGCTTGTCGCCTTCGCGGTAAACCTTTTCCAGCATCATGTCGCCGGTCATGATCACTTCTTTCGGGTACATGCTGCGGTAGTACGTCGGGAACGACGTGCCGCCAATCGCCACGCCCGGCTTGATGTCGTCGGTGACGATCTCGACCTGGCTGCCCTTGTCCGCAATGAAGTCGGCGGTAGACATGCCGGTGAACTCGCAAATGGTGTCGTAAACCAGCACGTTCTTGCCAGGCAGAACCTTGCCGTCGAGCACATCCCAGCTGCTGACCACCAAGCCTTCAGCCGCACCCCAGTGTTCGTTCTGCTCGATGAACGGATGTCCACCGACGGCCAGCACCACCACGTCTGGACGCAGGTCCATGATGGTCGGCGCATCCGCCGCAGTGCCCAGGCGCAGATCGACTTTCAACCGAGCCAGTTCCAGCTGGTACCAGCGGGTGATACCGGCGATCTGGTCCCGTTGCGGTGCTTTCGAAGCGGTGGTGATTTGGCCGCCGATGAATTCTTTCTTCTCGAACAGGGTCACGTTGTGGCCACGTTCGGCGGCAACGCGAGCGGCTTCCATCCCCGCAGGGCCGGCACCAACGACCACCACTTTGCGTTTCACGCCGGTGGTTTTTTCGATGATGTGTGGCACGCCCATGTATTCACGGGAAGTTGCGGCGTTCTGGATGCACAACACATCCAGGCCCTGGTATTGACGGTCGATGCAGTAGTTGGCGCCAACGCACTGCTTGATCTGGTCGATCTGGCCCATCTTGATCTTGGCGATCAGGTGCGGGTCGGCGATGTGCGCGCGGGTCATGCCGACCATGTCGACGTAACCGCCTTCCAGAATCCGCGTGGCCTGGTTCGGGTCCTTGATGTTCTGCGCGTGCAACACCGGAACCTTGACCACCTCCTTGATCCCGGCCGCCAGGTGCAGGAACGGCTCAGGCGGGTAACTCATGTTCGGAATCACGTTGGCCAGGGTGTTGTGAGTGTCGCAACCCGAGCCGACAACGCCGATGAAATCGAGCATGCCGGTGTCGTCGTAATACTTGGCGATCTGCTTCATGTCTTCGTGGGACAGGCCGTCCGGGTGAAACTCATCACCGCAGATGCGCATGCCCACGCAGAAGTCGTCACCGACCTCGGCGCGCACGGCTTTCAAGACTTCCAGGCCGAACTTCATGCGGCCTTCGAAGGTACCGCCCCATTCGTCGGTACGCTTGTTGACGCGCGGGCTCCAGAACTGGTCGATCATGTGCTGGTGCACAGCCGACAATTCCACGCCGTCCAGGCCACCGGCCTTGGCACGACGCGCAGCCTGCGCATAGTTGCCGATCACCCGCCAGATTTCTTCCGGCTCGATGGTCTTGCAAGTGGCACGGTGCACCGGCTCACGCACGCCCGACGGCGACATCAACGTTGGCCAGTTAAAGCCGTCCCAACGCGAGCGACGACCCATGTGGGTAATCTGGATCATGATCTTGGCGCCGTGCTTGTGCATGGCATCGGCCAGATTCTGGAAGTGCGGAATGATGCGGTCGGTGGACAGGTTCACCGAGCTCCACCACTCCTGCGGGCTGTCGATCGCCACGACGGACGAGCCGCCACAAATCGCCAGGCCGATCCCGCCCTTGGCTTTCTCTTCGTAATACTTGACGTACCGGTCGGTGGTCATGCCGCCGTCGGTGGCATAAACCTCGGCGTGCGCGGTGCTGAGCACGCGGTTGCGGATGGTCAGTTTACCGATCTGGATCGGTTGGAACATTGCTTCGAAAGCCATGGCGGGTTCCTCGACTTACAACGGCTTGACGGTGAACAAACCGTCTTCGTGGCCCTCTTCGGAGCCACCGTAGACTTGCTCGGCCACGGTGCGGATCTTGCTGCCGCGAGCGGCCAGGATCTGGTCCATGGCCCCTGCAAACCAGCCAGTGAACATGTAGTCGACCTTACGCCCGACCTTGCCGTACACATAGACGAATGCCGAGTGTTCGAGCTTGACGCTGGCGGTGCCTTTGTCGAGGTCGATGTCCTGGATCTTGAACAGGCCCCAGCCGCGCTGCGACAGGCGCTTCATGTAGTGTTCGAACACGGCGATGCCTTCCAGACCGTGACATTCGGCTTCTTTTTCACACCAGTGCCAGGCGGACTTGTAGCCGGCCTTGTAGAGGATTTCGGCATAAGCGTCAGCGCCCAGCACTTCCTCGATGCCCATGTGGTTGTTGACGAAGAAGTGACGCGGTACATACAGCATCGGCAGGGCGTCGGAGGTCCAGACACCGGTTTCGCTGTCGACTTCGATTGGCAATTGCGGGGCGATTTTGGCCATGGAAACTTGACTCCAGAAAATTCGTTGCGTTGCCCGCTGCACGGACGGCAGCGGGAAAGGATTCAGAGATGCGGCGGCTTATTCGCCCCAAACGTCCTTGAGGACATTCACCCAGTTCTCACCCATGATCTTGCGCACCACGCGCTCGGAGTGGCCGCGCTTGAGCAGGGTCTCGGTCAGGTTCGGGAACTCGCCCACGGTGCGGATGCCCAGCGGGTTGATGATCTTGCCGAAGCTGGTCAGACGGCGGGCATAGCCCTTGTCATGGGTCAGGTATTCGAAGAAGTCCTGGCCATGGCCCTGGGTGAAGTCGGTGCCGATGCCGATGGCGTCTTCGCCAACCAGGTTCATGGTGTATTCGATCGCTTCGGCGTAGTCGTCGATGGTCGAATCGATACCCTTGGCCAGGAACGGCGCGAACATGGTCACCCCGACGAAACCGCCGTGGTCGGCAATGAACTTCAGTTCTTCATCGGACTTGTTGCGCGGGTGCTCCTTGAGCCCCGACGGCAGGCAGTGGGAGTAGCAGACTGGCTTCTTCGATTCGAGGATGACTTCTTCGGAGGTTTTCGAGCCGACGTGGGACAGGTCGCACATCACGCCGACCCGGTTCATCTCGGCGACGATTTCACGACCGAAGCCCGACAGGCCGCCGTCACGCTCGTAGCAACCGGTACCGACCAGGTTCTGGGTGTTGTAGCACATCTGCACGATGCCAACGCCCAGCTGCTTGAAGACCTCGACGTAGCCGATCTGGTCTTCAAACGCGTGAGCATTCTGGAAGCCAAAGAGGATGCCGGTCTTGCCCTGTTCCTTGGCCTTGCGGATATCGGCGGTGGTGCGCACCGGAATCACCAGGTCGCTGTTCTCGCGGATCAGCTTCTGGCTGGCGGCGATGTTGTTGATGGTGGCCTGAAAGCCCTCCCACACCGACACGGTGCAGTTGGCCGCGGTCAAGCCGCCCTTGCGCATGTCTTCGAACAGTTCACGGTTCCACTTGGCAATAATCAGCCCGTCGATAACGATGCTGTCGGCGTGCAATTCGGCTGGGCTCATCAGGCTGTCCCCTTGTTAGCGATTCATGCGCCGAATCGTCTGCCGGCGCTTTGGAGCCAGCATATGCCTCGGTGCCCAAGCAGCCGGGTGCAAAAACGACAGGGGAATTGCCGAAAGCGTCAATCCGCGACAAAGGGTCGTCGCCAGGCACTATCACCGACCTGTTCAAGGCCCTCGGCTTGGGCCAGAATTCGCCGCATCACTGGAATAGAGCGGCGACCTGAATGAAATCCATCCTTCTGGCTTTGGCACTGATTGCGACCGGCGTACACGCAGCCGAGGTGTCCGACGACAACCCGTGCGACAAAGTCGAAAACGACGTCCAGACCCTCGAGTGCTCGGCCTTCAGCAAAACCACCGCCGAAGACCTGCTCAAGGAAAACCTCCAGGGCCTGGACGACCGCATGCAGTCGCAGTACGGCAAAAACCCGTCGCAACTGGCCGACATCACCGCCAAGATCAAGGCCGCCCAACAGCAATGGCTGAAGACCCGCGACGCCGATTGCGCCGTCGAAGCCTTCCCGGCCACCAGTGGCAGCAAGGCGTTCACCATTGCCCAGAACGATTGCGTGGCGCGGATGAGCGACGAGCGGTCGGAGTTTTTGGAGTCGATTGGGCAGGAATAGTCCTGAATGTCCCGCTGAAAGCTGGCACTACCACCAGCTTTCAATCGCCAAAACCCCCTTTTCCCACAAAGCACTCAGATCTGACCTCCAGCTTCTGTCGAAAGCCGCTGCTCTGCGGACTTTTCACGCAACATACCGACAAATGTTGTTGATGGCCTATCACAAAAATATAAGTAAAAATTCGCAAATCTTATAAAAGACTTATATTTTTCCGCGATGAAGCACCTACTGACATTCAAATCATCAACGACGCCGAAGGCAATCCAGCCTTCGTGGTCATTCCCTATGCACAATACGTGGCGCAGAAAGTCGAGCCCGACTTGATCCCCCATGAAGTGGTGAGCCGTATCGTCGATGGCGCTACCCCTATCCGCGCCTGGCGCGAACACTTGAACCTTACCCAGGATGAAGTGGCCAAACGCATGGGCATAACCCAGCCTGCCTTTGCCCAACAGGAAACCGTCGCCAAGCCCCGTAAAGCCACTCGCGAAAAAATCGCTTTGGCATTTGGCATCACTGCCAGCCAGCTTGAACTGTAAGCTGCACACCCTCTGTCACTAATGAGATTGAACATGAAAGTCTGCGGCATCGAAATCAAAGGTAGCGAAGCCATCATCGCCGTGGCCACCCTGGACGGTCAGGTGCTGGGCCATGTCGCGCTCGCCACCAAGAAAATTGCGCTGGACGATGACGATGAAGCCGCCAACGTCAAAGTGTTCGCCGCTCAGGTCGCTTCGTTTGTCCGTGAGAACTCCATCGACCGCATCGCGATCAAGAAGCGCAGCAAGAAAGGCGAGTTCGCTGGCGGGCCGACCACCTTCAAGATCGAGGGGGTTTTCCAGTTGCTGGAAAATTGCGAGGTAGCCCTGCTGTCGCCGCAGACCATCAATGCCCAGGCCAAGAAGCACAACTTCGAACTGCCGGGGACGCTGAACAAGTATCAGCATGAGGCTTACAAAGCGGCGTGTTCGGCGTTGGTGAAAAAATAAAAAATCGCAGCCTTCGGCAGCTCCTACAGGGGATCTCATGTAGAAGCTGCCGAAGGCTGCGATCTTTTGATCTTTATGCCTTGGCGGTACGCCGATCCTCCCGCGGGCAGCGCTCATATTTCGCCCGATAACTGCGTGTGAAATACGACGGCGATTCGAACCCGCAGGCAATGCTCACTTCCAGCACGCTCATGTCGGTCTGACGGAGCAACTGCCGCGCTTTTTCCAACCGTAACCGCAAGTAGAAATTGCTCGGCGTATCTTTCAGGTGCAGGCGAAACAGGCGCTCCAACTGGCGCCGCGTCACCTTGATCGATTCCGCCAGTTCCAAGGTGCTTAGCGGCGGTTCGCTGTGCTGCTCCATCTCGCCAATCACATGCACCAGTTTCTTGTTGCTGATGCCGTAGCGCGTGGCGACTTCCATGCGCTGGTGGTCTTTGCGCGGGCGGATACGGCCGAGTACGAATTGTTCGCTGACCTGGATCGCCAGGTCGGGACCGTGGGCCTGGGCGATCAGATCCAGCATCAAATCGATGGAAGCCGTGCCACCAGCGGAGGTGATGCGCCGACGGTCGATCTCGAACAGTTCCTGGGTGACACTGAGCTGTGGATAAGACTCCTTGAACGCGTCGATAGCTTCCCAGTGCAGGGTCAGGCGATGGCCGTCGAGCAGGCCGGCTTCGGCGAGGATGAAGCTGCCGGTGTCGATGGCGCCGAGGGTCACGCCTTCGTTGTCCAGGCGGCGCAACCAATGTTCCAGCGCCGGGGTAGTGAACTTCAGCGGTTCGAAACCGGCGACCACCAGCAGTGTCGCGCCTTTCTTCAGCGGCTCCAGCGCCGCATCGGCGTTGACCGACATGCCATTGCTCGCCAGCACCGCCCCGCCATCGGCGCTCAGCACATGCCAGCGATACAGCTCGCCGCGAAAGCGATTGGCGACCCGCAACGGCTCGATAGCCGAGATAAATCCGATGGCCGAGAAACCCGGCATCAACAAGAAGTAGAAATCCTGGGACATGGAGCGCACTCGCTTAGCAGGTAACAAGAGGCCAGGTAACAAGAGGCCAGGTAACGAGAGGGCGGGTAGCGTGAGGATGTTGATACGCCACTTGCCAGTGGCATTCAAGAGCACAGGTCGCTGCAGTGCAAGAGCTGGTCGCCGCAGTGCGCTTTCACGGCCGCTTAGCTGCGTAACTTGGCATCACCGGCGCATCAGACACCGGAACTCACAATAATCGAACTGCCGAGGAACCTGAGAATGAAACGACTGATCAGCAGCTGTGTTCTTGCACTCAGTGGTACCGCTTTGCTGAGCGCCAGTGTCATGGCCGCCGAACCCGCCGCGTGCCAGAACGTGCGCATGGGTGTAGTGAACTGGACCGACGTGATCGCCACCAGTGCCATGACCCAGGTATTGCTCGATGGCCTCGGCTACAACACCAAACAAACCAGCGCCTCCCAGCAAATCATCTTCGCCGGGATCCGCGACCAGCGTCTGGACCTGTTCCTCGGCTACTGGAACCCGCTGATGACCCAGACCATCACCCCGTTCGTCGACGCCAAACAGGTCAAGGTGCTTGAAGCGCCAAGCCTGCAGGACGCCCGCGCGACCCTCGCCGTGCCGACCTACCTCGCGGACAAGGGCCTGAAAACCTTCGCTGACATCGCCAAATTCGAAAAAGAACTGGGCGGCAAGATCTACGGCATCGAGCCTGGCTCGGGCGCCAACACCCAAATCAAAGCGATGATCTCCAAGAACCAGTTCGGCCTCGGCAAGTTCCAGCTGGTCGAGTCCAGCGAAGCCGGCATGCTCGCCGCCGTGGATCGCGCCGTACGTCGCAACGAAGCCGTGGTGTTCTTCGGCTGGGCGCCGCACCCGATGAACGTCAACGTCAAGATGACCTACCTCACCGGCAGCGACGACGCCCTCGGCCCGAACGAAGGCAAGGCCACCGTGTGGACCGTCACCGCACCGACATACACCGAACAATGCCCGAACGTCGGTCGCCTGCTGAGCAACCTGACGTTCACCGCCGAAGACGAGAGCCGGATGATGCAGCCGCTGCTGGATCACAAGGACGCTTTCGAGTCGGCCAAGCAATGGCTCAAGGATCACCCGCAGGACAAAAAGCGCTGGCTTGAAGGTGTCACCACCTTCGATGGCAAACCGGCCGCTGAAAACCTGAAACTGACCAGTAAATAAACCCGATTGAACCACCGACTCGCAGCCCCGACGGGCTGCGAACGGGACCACCACGCCTGGCCAAAACCAAAAACTCGCCTGTAAGGAACCGCCTCATGAACCACGACGTCATCATCACCTGCGCACTCACCGGTGCTGGCGACACGACCAGCAAAAGCCCCCACGTGCCGGTCACCCCGAAACAAATCGCCGCTGCCGCCGTGGAAGCCGCCAAGGCCGGCGCCACCGTGGTTCACTGCCATGTGCGCGACCCGCAAACCGGCAAATTCAGCCGTGATGTGGCGCTGTACCGCGAAGTGATGGAGCGCATCCGCGAGGCGGACGTGGACATCATCGTCAACCTCACTGCTGGCATGGGCGGCGACCTGGAAATCGGCGGCGGCGAGAACCCGATGGAATTCGGCCCGAACACCGATCTGGTCGGCCCGCTGACCCGCCTGGCCCACGTCGAAGAACTGCTACCGGAAATCTGCACCCTCGATTGCGGCACCCTGAACTTCGGCGACGGCGACACCATATACGTGTCCACCCCGGCGCAGCTGCGCGCTGGCGCCAAACGCATTCAAGAGCTGGGCGTTAAAGCCGAGCTGGAAATCTTCGACACCGGTCACCTGTGGTTCGCCAAGCAGATGATCAAGGAAGGCCTGCTCGACAACCCGTTGTTTCAGCTATGCCTGGGCATCCCTTGGGGCGCGCCGGCGGACACCACCACCATGAAAGCCATGGTCGACAACCTGCCGGCCGACGCGGTCTGGGCCGGCTTTGGTATCGGTCGCATGCAGATGCCGATGGCTGCGCAAGCAGTACTGCTCGGCGGCAACGTGCGCGTCGGCCTGGAAGACAACCTGTGGCTGGACAAGGGCGTGCTGGCGACCAACGGCCAACTGGTCGAGCGTGCCACGGAAATCCTCAGCCGCCTCGGTGCCCGCGTCCTGACCCCGGCGCAAGGCCGGGCAAAAATGGGCCTGACCAAGCGCGGTTAACCCCAAACACAAAACCCGTAGGAGCTGCCGCAGGCTGCGATCTTTTGATCTTGCTTTAAAAAACAAAGTCAAAAGATCGCAGCCTGCGGCAGCTCCTACAGGGCTCACCGAACTTATTAGGACGTCACCATGAGCTTCATCACCGAAATCAAAATCTTCGCAGCGTTAGGCAGCGGTGTCATCGGCAGCGGTTGGGTGTCACGTGCCCTCGCCCATGGTCTGGATGTAGTGGCCTGGGACCCGGCCCCCGGCGCTGAGGCCGCCTTGCGCAAACGCGTCGCCAATGCCTGGGGCGCGCTGGAGAAACAAGGCCTGGCGCCAGGTGCATCGCAGAATCGCCTAAGCTTTGTCGCGACCATCGAAGAGTGCGTGCGCGATGCCGATTTCATCCAGGAAAGCGCCCCGGAACGGCTGGATCTGAAACTGGACCTGCACAGCAAAATCAGCGCGGCAGCCAAGCCCAATGCATTGATCGGTTCCAGCACCTCTGGCCTGCTACCCAGCGAGTTCTACGAGAGTGCCACGCACCCGGAGCGCTGCGTGGTCGGTCACCCGTTCAACCCGGTTTACCTGCTGCCGTTGGTGGAAGTGGTCGGCGGCAAAAACACCGCCCCTGAAGCAGTGCAAGCCGCGATGAAGGTCTATGAATCCCTGGGGATGCGCCCGCTGCACGTGCGCAAGGAAGTACCGGGCTTCATCGCCGACCGTCTGCTCGAGGCGCTGTGGCGTGAGGCACTGCACCTGGTCAACGACGGTGTGGCGACTACCGGTGAAATCGACGATGCAATCCGCTTCGGCGCCGGTTTGCGCTGGTCCTTCATGGGCACGTTCCTGACTTACACCCTGGCCGGTGGCGATGCCGGCATGCGTCACTTCATGGCCCAGTTTGGCCCGGCGTTGCAATTGCCGTGGACCTACCTGCCGGCACCGGAGCTGACCGACAAGCTGATCGACGACGTGGTCGATGGCACCAGCGATCAACTGGGCAAACACAGCATTTCGGCGCTGGAGCGCTATCGTGATGACTGCCTGCTGGCGGTGCTGGAGGCGGTGAAGACCACCAAAGAGAAGCATGGGATGGCGTTCAGCGAGTAATCAAACCGCAGGCCCGGCCCCATCGCCAGCAGGCTGGCTCCCACAGGAGAACGCATTCCAATGTGGGAGCCAGCCTGCTGGCGATGACGGCATTCCAATCACAATCTGTTCTGGATCAGCCATCATGCCCACCCTCACCACCTACCAAACCACCATCATCCCCGAATGGGTCGACTACAACGGCCACCTTCGCGACGCCTTCTACCTGCTGATCTTCAGCTACGCCACCGACGCGCTGATGGATCGCCTGGGACTGGACAGCAGCAGCCGCGAAGCCAGCGGCAACTCGCTGTTCACCCTCGAACTGCACCTCAACTACCTGCACGAAGTGAAGCTCGACGCCCAAGTCGAAGTGCACACTCAAATCATTGCCCACGACAGCAAGCGCGTGCACCTCTATCACAGCCTGCATCTGGTCGGTGATGCCCAGGAACTGGCAGGCAACGAACAGATGCTGCTGCACGTGGATCTCGCCGGGCCGCGTTCGGCCCCGTTCAGTGAACAGTCCTTGAGCCGGCTGCAAGCCATCGTCGCCGAACAGGTGGACCTGCCAACACCCGAGTACGTTGGCCGAGTGATCGCATTACCCCCAAAAAAATAACAAGGAGATCGCCATGAACACCGCCGCTGCATTTGCCGACTTTCGTACCTATCCGTTGATCAGCGCGCTGACTGGCGTGCAGACTCTGGCGGACCATGTTCTGGTGAAGTGGGCCGATAACCGTGTCAGCCCTTTCCACCATCAATGGCTGCGGGACAACTGCTCGTGCCCGCAATGCGTCTACACAGTGACCCGCGAGCAAGTGCTGGAAATCGTCGATGTGGCTCAAGACCTGATGCCCGATAACGCCCGTATAGACAGCGATGGCTGCCTGGCGGTGGATTGGCAGGACGGCCACGGCAGCCGCTTCGACCCCGGCTGGCTGCGTGCCCACGCCTATGACGATGATTCCCGCGCCGAGCGTCAGCAACGCAAGCCGAAAGCCAGGCTCTGGCACAGCGATTTGCAGTTGCCGGTGTTCGAGTATCAAGCGCTGATGAACGACTCCGACGCCTTGTTGCAATGGTTGTTGGCAGTACGGGACGTCGGATTGACCCAGGTCCGTGGCTTGCCCACCGAGCCCGGCTCCCTGAAACTGATCGCCCAACGGATTTCCTTCATCCGCGAGAGCAATTTCGGCGTGCTGTTCAACGTGCAATCCAAGGCCGACGCCGACAGCAACGCCTACACCGCCTTCAACCTGCCGCTGCACAGCGATTTGCCAACCCGTGAGTTGCAACCGGGGCTGCAGTTCCTGCATTGCCTGGTCAATGACGCCGAGGGTGGCGAGAGCATTTTTGTCGATGGTTTTGCCATCGCCGACGCCTTGCGCCGGGAAGACCCCGAATCCTTCAAAAACCTGTGTGAAATTCCCGTTGAGTTTCGCAACAAGGACCGTCACAGCGACTACCGCTGCCTGGCGCCGATCATTGCCGTGGATGCGTTGGGGCAGGTGTCGGAAATCCGCATGGCGAACTTTCTGCGCGGACCGTTCGATGCGTCGGTGGAACAGATGCCCAGACTCTATCGCGCCTACCGGCGCTTTATCGCGATGACCCGCGAGCCTCGATTCAGGTTGATGCAGCGGCTCAATCCAGGCGAGCTGTGGTGCTTCGACAACCGCCGCACCCTGCATGCCCGTAACGCCTTCGACCCGGCCACCGGGGCGCGGCATTTCCAGGGTTGCTATGTCGACCGGGATGAGTTGTTGTCGCGCATCCTCGTGTTGCAACGCTAGTCCGCGTCATCGTTCTTCGCTGGCAAGCCAGCTCCTACAGAGATCACACCGCCCCTGTAGGAGCTGGCTTGCCAGCGAAGGCATGGGGCCTGCCAACACCGATCCGCAGGCGAAAAAAAGCCCCGATCAAGCCGTGACATGATCGAGGCAGAGGGTACTGTTGAGGAGCTGCCGTGCGAGGGTGACCAAACCTTCGTGAAGCGAGCTGAGTCCAGTGTGCCCACTACCCCGCGAGCCAGGTTAGCCGAAAACGACATGTTCATAACCAATTGAGCCATTGCGACAATTCGCCCTTGCCGACACCCGGCACCCCCACCAGAATCGAACCACGACACCGTTCCCTGAAGAAGGATTGCGTCATGATGCACGCCGATTTGATAGACCAGGAAGACCTGTTGGGCCAGCTCAAGTCATTGGGATTCAACGTACCCAATGGAGCCACCGCCGAGCAGGCTTGCGAGTGCGTGGTAAGGGGCCTGGACGATACTCGGGCGTATGAGCTTCGCAAGATGGTCAAGGAGATGTACACCAGCAGCGCGACGATCCTGCCGGCAGTGCGCCAGGCCATCGACAAACAATTGCTGCCGGCGTTGTCGGAGTACCAGCAGAGCCATCGCAGCTGACAGAAAATCAAAAGATCGCAGCCTGCGGCAGCTCCTACAGTTGAAACACGTTCCCTGTAGGAGCTGCCGCAGGCTGTGATCTTTTAATGGCTTCTCGGTTTAAAGCCTTACGCTAGCGAACGTCGACTCATTACGCGCCTGGCTCAGCGCCGACAACGGCCCGGACAACGGCGACAGCACCAGCGCTTGCGGCAGCGGCATCATCGCCACTTGCTGGGTAGTGTTGGACCCTACGCGCTCGTCACGCGGTGGAATGCCGAAGTATTCGCGGTAGCACTTGGAGAAGTGCGGCGTGGACACGAAACCGCACACCGACGCCACTTCGATGATCGACATCGGCGTTTGCTTGAGCAATTGCCGCGCGCGGATCAGACGCAGCTTCAGGTAATAGCGCGACGGTGAGCAGTGCAGGTATTTCTGGAATAACCGCTCGAGCTGACGACGGGACACCGCAACATAAACCGCCAGTTCGTCGAGGTCGATCGGCTCTTCGAGGTTGGCTTCCATCAGCGCGACGATTTCCTGCAACTTCGGCTGGTTGGTGCCGAGCATGTGCTTGAGCGGCACACGCTGGTGATCCTGCTCGTTGCGGATGCGCTCGTAGACGAACATTTCCGAAATGGCCGCCGACAGTTCACGCCCGTGATCACGGCTGATCAGGTGCAGCATCATGTCCAGTGGCGCGGTGCCGCCCGAGCTGGTGAAACGGTTACGGTCGAGGGTGAACAGACGGGTGCTCATGGCTACCCGTGGGAAAGCTTCCTGCATCGCCGCCAGGCATTCCCAGTGCACGCTGCAATCGAAACCGTCGAGCAGGCCGGCGCAGGCCAGGGCCCAGCTGCCGGTGCACACCGCCCCGAGACGGCGGGACTGGCGGGCCTGGCTTTGCAGCCAGGACACGTGTTCGCGGGTCACCGTGCGCTGGATGCCGATGCCACCGCAAACAATCACGGTGTCCATTGGCGGGGCTTTGTGCATGGAGGCGTCGGGGGTGATCTGCAAGCCGTCACTCGCCCAGACCTGACCGCCATCGACGGTGAGGGTGGTCCAGCGATACAGCTCGCGACCGGACAACTGGTTGGCCATGCGCAGGGGTTCCACTGCGGACGCCAGGGAAATCAGCGTGAAATTGTCCAGCAGCAGAAAGCCGATGGATTGAGGCGCACGGTTCTGGGGTTGGGCCCCGGAGTTGAACGTCGTCATCGCGGTATCTCCTCACACAAAGCGGGTGATGGCCTCAGGCGGAGGCTCTTTTTATTGCCATCGTTCTCGCGTGGGAGACGGGCTTTGTAATGACAGAGCAATTGCCATGCCTATTTTTGAATGCGCGTTCAATAACTCCTGAAAACGACGTCGGAATGTGTATATATATGTCTTGCAAGGCAGGGGGATTTAAATGGCCATCAGGGCTGGCAAGCGCCCTGGCCCACAAGCTGTGAGCAATTCGGTAGCACTTGTGGGAACAGGGCTACGAGCAGTTGGAAGAGAGTGTCACCGCAGGCACGGGTGACGGGCGGTCGAAGGCCGGTTGGCCCTCGATCAGTGGCAAGACGATTTATCTGTGAGCGACGCGCCAAAAGGTGGCGCGTTTTAAATCGGGTGTTCACTTAGCGCGCAGTTTTGACTGGTCTGACGGTGTGTAGGAGCTGGCTTGCCAGCGAAGAGGCCAGTACATCCGACACATATTCAGCGGTAGAGCCACCGCTTTCGCTGGCAAGCCAGCTCCTACAGGGACAGGTGTGTCAGCACTCCACCGCACTCACCGCCAACCCACCCCGCGATGTCTCTTTATATTTGTCATGCATATCGGCACCGGTATCGCGCATGGTGCGGATCACCCGGTCCAGCGAAATAAAGTGCTGGCCATCACCGCGCAATGCCATTTGCGCCGCATTGATCGCCTTCACCGCGGCAATCGCGTTGCGCTCGATGCACGGCACCTGGACCAGCCCACCCACCGGGTCGCAGGTCAGGCCGAGGTTGTGCTCCAGACCGATCTCCGCCGCGTTGCACAGTTGCTCTGGTGTGGCGCCAAGAATTTCCGCCAGCCCGGCCGCCGCCATGGCGCAGGCCGAACCGACTTCGCCCTGACAGCCGACTTCGGCACCGGAGATCGAGGCGTTCTTCTTGCACAGGATTCCCACTGCCGCCGCACTGAGGAAGTAATCCACGACATTGGCGTCGGTCACCGCTTCGCTGAACTTCATGAAGTAGTGCAGTACCGCCGGAATGATCCCCGCCGCGCCGTTGGTCGGTGCCGTGACCATGCGCCCGCCGGCGGCGTTTTCTTCGTTGACCGCCAGGGCGAACAGGTTGACCCACTCCATGGCGCTCAAGGTCGAGCCGATCACGTTGGGTTTGTTCAGTTCCTGCAGGCTACGGTGCAGCTTGGCCGCACGACGGCGCACGTTCAGCCCGCCGGGCAGGATGCCTTCGTGCTTCAGGCCTTGTTCGACGCAATCTTGCATGGCGCGCCAGAGCTTCATCAGGCCGCTGCGGATTTCGTCCTCGCTGCGCCACACCCTCTCGTTAGCCATCATTAACTCAGCCACGCGCAGCTTGTGCTTTTTGCACAGTTCCAGCAGCTCGGCCGCACTGGAAAAGTCATAAGGCAACACAGTGCGGTCGAGGTCGACGACACCGCTGGAGGCCTGAGCCTCATCGACGACAAAACCGCCGCCAACCGAATAGTAGGTGTCGCGATGCAACTCGCCGTCATCACCCTCGACTATCAAGGTCATGGCGTTGGGATGGAATGGCAGGTTCTCGTCGATCAGGCGCATGTCCCGGGACCAGATGAAGGGCACCGGCAAGCGACTGTCGAGCAGCAGCGTATCGCTCTCGCGCAGAGTGGCGATGCGGATGCCGATTTGCGACGGATCGATCGCATCCGGCCACTCACCCATCAGGCCCATGATCACGGCATTGTCGCTGCCGTGGCCGATACCGGTGGCCGACAAAGAGCCGAACAGCTGGACTTCGACACGCCGCACCTGCTCAAGCAACCCGCGCTCGCGCAGGCCCTGCACAAACAAAGCCGCCGCCCGCATGGGCCCCACGGTATGTGAACTGGAAGGGCCGATGCCGATTTTGAACAGGTCGAAAACACTGATAGCCATTACTGCCGAACTCCTGGATGGGCCCACTGCGCACGCGAAAGCGCACGGTGACGGAGCTGCTACGCTCAAGCTGCAATCCGCCGAGATGAGCGCATCATCAAGCTTTTATCCAGTTGTTCGACGTCTCTAACCGACGCACTCATGCCCACCAGCGCCGCGTGTCTTTTACGCCGTGTTTTCGCCGTTTTTTTGCGGTTCAGAGGGGAAAATCGGGCTGAAAAAATCTGTAAACGACGTCACCGACACTGGATGCGACCATCCCTGTACTGGATACGACGCACCCTGTAGGCGTCAGATTTTCACTGGTACATGATCATATCGACTCGATTGCAAGGCGACGTGGTAGAGCTGTCTCCAGAACGCCACCCAACCGCAACCTATAAGTGCGGTGGTCCAGTCGGAACACTGCCAAAAAAAACACCAAGGAGTCCATCCATGAAAGGTTCCCCGTCGTTGTTGTTGGCCGCCATGCTTAGTCTGCCGGTTCTGGCGCAAGCTGCAGAACCGGCGCAGTGCAGTACCGTAAACTTCTCCGATGTCGGCTGGACCGACATCACCGCGACTACCGCGACCACCAGCGTCGTGCTCAATGCCCTTGGCTACAAGACCAAGACCACCATGATTTCCGTGCCCGTGACCTACAAGTCGCTGGCTGACGGCAAGAACATGGACGTGTTCCTGGGCAACTGGATGCCGACCATGGAAAACGACATCAAGGCTTACCGCGATGCCGGCACCGTGGAGACCGTGCGTACCAACCTCAAGGGCGCCAAGTACACCCTCGCCGTCCCCCAGGCTCTGTACGACAAGGGGCTGCATGACTTCGCCGATATCGCCAAATTCAAGAAGGAACTCGATGGCAAGATCTACGGCATCGAGCCTGGCAACGACGGCAACCGCCTGATCCAGTCGATGATCGACAAGAACGCCTTCGGCCTCAAGGACGCAGGCTTCAAGGTCGTCGAGTCCAGCGAAGCCGGCATGCTGTCGCAGGTCGACCGCGCGCAGAAACGCGACACCGCCGTGGTGTTCCTCGGCTGGGCGCCGCACCCGATGAACAAGCGCTTCAAGATTCAATACCTGACCGGTGGTGATGACTTCTTCGGCCCGGACTTCGGTGCCGCCACCGTGGCGACCAACACCCGCAAGGGTTATGCGCAGGAGTGCGGCAACGTCGGCCAGTTGCTGAAGAACCTGGAGTTCACCGTCGACATGGAAAGTGAACTGATGGGCAACATCCTGGACGACAAGATGAAGCCTGACGCGGCCGCCAAGGCCTGGCTGAAAAAGAATCCACAGGTGCTCGATACCTGGCTCGCTGGCGTGACCACCATTGACGGTAAACCTGGCCTGGAGGCCGTGAAAGCCAAACTGACGCCTTGAATTAGGGAGCATCGCTTATGCCGGACGGCCCACACCGTCCGGGCTGTTAATTACCTTGCATGCGGACGTTCACTACCATGCTGATTGATCAGAAAATACCCCTAGGCCAGTACATCGCGGGCTTTGTTGAATGGTTGACGCAACACGGCGCCAGCACCTTCGACGCAATCGCCGTGTCTCTGGAAACGATGATCCACGGCGTGACCTTTGCGCTGACCTGGTTCAACCCGCTGGCACTGATCGGCCTAATCGCACTACTGGCACATTTCATTCAACGTAAATGGGGTCTGACCGCGTTTGTCGTTGCCTCCTTTCTGCTGATCCTCAATCTGGGGTACTGGCAGGAAACCATGGAAACCCTCGCCCAGGTGATGTTCGCCACCCTGGTCTGCGTGGTCATCGGCGTGCCGCTGGGCATCGTCGCCGCGCACAAGCCGATGTTCTATACTTTAATGCGTCCGGTACTCGATCTGATGCAGACCGTACCGACTTTCGTGTACCTCATTCCTACCCTCACCCTCTTCGGGCTGGGTGTGGTCCCGGGCCTGATCTCCACGGTGGTGTTCGCGATTGCCGCGCCCATCCGCCTGACTTACCTGGGTATCCGCGATGTACCGGAAGAATTGATGGACGCCGGCAAGGCCTTTGGCTGCTCGCGCCGTCAGCTGCTCTCGCGGATCGAACTGCCCCACGCCATGCCAAGCATTGCGGCAGGCATCACCCAGTGCATCATGCTGTCCCTTTCGATGGTGGTGATTGCGGCACTTGTGGGCGCCGATGGCCTGGGCAAACCGGTGGTCAACGCACTGAACACTGCTGATATCGCCCTGGGCTTCGAAGCAGGCCTGGCGATCGTACTGCTGGCGATCATGCTCGACCGTATCTGCAAACAACCCGACGCCAAAGTAGGGGGTGACGCATGAGCATTATTCGCTTCGATAACGTTGACGTTATCTTCTCCAAGGATCCACGCGAGGCGCTCAAGCTGCTGGATCAGGGCATGACCCGTAACGAGATCCTGAAAAAGACCGGGCAGATTGTCGGCGTTGAAAAAGCCAGCCTGGATATCGAAAAAGGTGAAATCTGCGTACTGATGGGCCTGTCCGGCTCCGGCAAGTCCAGCCTGCTGCGCTGCATCAACGGCCTCAACACTGTCAGCCGTGGCAAGTTGTTCGTCGAGCACGAAGGCAAGCAGATCGACATTGCGTCCTGCAGCCCCGCCGAACTGAAAATGATGCGCACCAAGCGCATTGCGATGGTGTTCCAGAAGTTCGCCCTGATGCCCTGGCTGACCGTTCGCGAAAACATCAGCTTCGGCCTGGAAATGCAGGGTCGTCCCGAGAAAGAACGACGCAAACTGGTGGACGAAAAGCTTGAACTGGTGGGCCTGGCCCAGTGGCGCAACAAGAAACCCGATGAGCTGTCCGGTGGTATGCAGCAACGCGTGGGCCTGGCCCGTGCCCTGGCGATGGACGCCGACATTCTGCTGATGGACGAACCGTTCTCGGCACTCGACCCGCTGATCCGTCAGGGCCTGCAAGACGAGCTGCTGGAGCTGCAACGCAAGCTGCACAAGACCATCGTCTTCGTGAGCCACGACCTTGATGAAGCGCTGAAACTCGGCAGCCGTATCGCGATCATGAAAGACGGCCGGATCATCCAGTACAGCAAGCCGGAAGAAATCGTCCTCAACCCTGCGGACGACTACGTGCGGACCTTCGTGGCTCACACCAACCCGCTGAACGTACTGTGCGGTCGCAGCCTGATGCGCACCCTGGACAACTGCAAACGCATCAACGGTTCGGTGTGCCTGGATCCGGGCGGCGATTCGTGGCTGGACCTGGCCGAGGGCAACACCATCAAGGGCGCTCGCCAGAACGGGTCTGCCCTGGACTTGCAGAACTGGGTACCGGGTCAGGCCGTTGAAGGCCTGGGTCGTCGACCAACCCTGGTGGACTCGAACATCGGCATGCGCGATGCGCTGCAGATTCGTTATCAGACCGGCAACAAACTGGTGCTGCACGACAACAACAAGGTGGTGGGGATCCTTGGCGACAGCGAGCTGTATCACGCGCTGCTCGGCAAGAACCTGGGGTAAGGCAACAGAAACGAAAACGCCGCGAGAGATCGCGGCGTTTTTGTTAGTGCAGAAATTCAACTGTAAACAGAGAACCCTGTGGCGAGGGGGCTTGCCCCCGTTGGGTTGCGCAGCGACCCTAAACCCATACACCGCAGTAGTTCAGACAAACCGCATTATCCGGATTTACGACGGCTGCGCCGCCGAACGGGGGCAAGCCCCCTCGCCACAATCAGATCTGCGGTGCATTCACTGCACCGCATCCCCTCACAACTCAGCTATAGACGCGGCCAAGGAGCTGCCGATGGCTTTCAAACTGATCGAGCACGTCACGGGTGATCTGATCCTGGGTGAAGCCCATCAAGTCGTAGTCCTGGCTGCCGTTATGCAGATACACCTCGGCACGGTAGTAACGCTGACGCGCCTCATCGGACTGAGCCGATTCGGTCGGTGTGGCCAGGTACCCGTCCAGGCTGACTTCGTAGACGAAAGGATTGCCCTCTTCCATCTCGACCCGCACGCCCATGCAGCGCTTGGACTTGCCCAGCAGCGTCTGCACTTGCAGACCTTGAGCACGCATTTGCACCGTCGCATCTTCCAGCGCCGGGCTCACGTGCTTGTCCATGAAACGCTGCACGACCGACTGGCTCGGTTGCAGGTCCAGTTGGGTCAAGCGCTCGCTGAAACCACGACGACCGCGTGCCGCCAACTCGGCTTGTTCCTGTTCGATCTGCACATCCTGGCGCATGGCCTTGTGCAAGCCAAACATGAAGAACACCAGCACCACCGAGAACGGCAGGCCGGCCAGCACCACCATGGTTTGCATGGCTTCGAAGTTGCCGGCGAACAGCAGGCCGATGGTCACCAGGGTGATCACCGCCGACCAGAAGATCCGCAGCCAGTGCGGTGCGTCTTCGTCGACATTGCCGCCCTTGCAGGACAGGTTGGCCATCATCACCGCGCCGGAATCCGCCGGTGTCAGGAACAGCACAAAACCGACAAAGATCGACACGCCGATCACCACTTTCGACGCCGGGTAATGCTCAAGCAACTGGTAGATCGCCATGGACGGCTGTTCCAGCGCCGTCTTCCCGAGCTCTACCGCCCCGTGGTTCATCACCAGGTCCAGGGCCGAGTTGCCGAAGATCGACAGCCACGCCAGAGTGAAGCCCAGCGGAATCAGCAGCACACCGGCGACCAGCTCGCGCACCGTGCGACCACGGGAAATACGCGCGATGAACATGCCCACGAATGGCGCCCAGGAAATCCACCAGGCCCAGTAGAACAGGGTCCACAGGCCCAGCCAGCGGTCGGACTTCTCACTGTCGCCTTCGTACACATAGAGGTCGAAAGTCTTCAGCACCACGCCGTTCAGGTAGTCACCGACGTTCTGCACGAAGCCGTTGAGCAGGTGCAGGGTCGGACCAAACAACAGGACGAAAATCAGCAGGCCGCTGAACAGCACGATGTTGAGGTTGGACAGACGACGGATGCCGTTTTCCACGCCCGACACGGCAGCGATGGTCGCCACGGTGCTCATCACAATGATCACGATCAGCAGGTTGGTGTTGCTGTGCTCCATGCCGAACAGGTTTTCCAGCCCCGACGACACTTGCAGCGAACCAATCCCCAGGTTGGTCACCAGACCCAGCAGGGTCACGAACATGCCAAAACCGTCCACCGCATGCCCGGCCGCGCCCTTGACCCAACGCTCGCCCACCAGCGGATACAGCGCCGAACGCAACGCCAACGGCTGGTTATGACGGTAAGCAAAGTAGGCAACGGCCAGACCGACCAGTGCGTAAATCGCCCAGCCGTGCAGGCCCCAGTGCAGGAATGTCAGCTGAACGGCCTGACGGGCGGCAAGGTTGCTGCCGGCCACGCCTTCCGGTGGGTTGAAGTAGTGGTCCAGCGGCTCGGAAGCACCGAAGTACAGCAACGAGATGCCGATACCCGACGAAAACAGCATCCCCGCCCAGGCGCCGTAGCTGAAGTCCGGGGTGTCGTCCTTGCTGCCGAGCTTGAGTTTGCCGTAGGACGAAAACGCCAGGCCGACGACAAAAATCAGGTAGGTGGCAATCACCACCATGTAGTACCAGCCGAAGCTGCGGGACAACCAGGCTTGCGCCATACCCAGCATTCTGCCGGCCTCTTGCGGGGCGATGATCAGAATGGCGGTCAACAACAGAATCAACGCGGTAGAGGTGTAAAACACCCAACCGTTGACCGTCACCTTCTCGGGTGGGGTCTTTATTAGCGAGGCAGAACTCATGGCACAGAAGCTCCGGGCAGTGCGAGAGAAGAACGCAAGACAAACGGGTTACCCGACCAATCGGTTAGTGGGCAGCCGACCGGCGGGTGATATAAAGACAGCCCGAAAAAAGCCCGAAACCCCTGGAGCGCCGCAGCGCGTAGGTTTCGAGCAGTTTCGGAAGTCGTTTTTTCCGTCGCTACATGTAGGAAAAATCTGTAGGCAGCGACGATTTGTCGCAGATCTTATTCTTTGTTGATTGAACGTTCAATCAAAACAAAATAGACTGGCCTTCAACCCGGTAGCCGTCCTACGTCCACCGGAAGGCCTAAGGAGATGTGCAAGATGCCCAAGGTCGGTATGCAACCCATCCGCCGCCAGCAATTGATCGAAGCCACTTTGCAGGCCGTCGATCGGGTCGGAATGGGGGACGCCAGCATTGCGCTGATCGCCCGTTTGGCCGGTGTCTCGAACGGCATCATCAGTCACTACTTTCAGGACAAGAATGGCCTGATCGCCGCCACCATGGGGCACCTGATGACTGTCCTGAGCGAGAACGTCACCGCGCGCCGACAGGCGCTGAAAGATGACAGCCCCCGGGCGCATCTGCAGGTGATCATCGAAGGCAACTTCGACGCCAGCCAGGTCAATGGTCCGGCAATGAAAACCTGGCTGGCCTTCTGGGCCACCAGCATGCACCAGCCGTCTTTGCACAGGTTGCAGCGGATCAACGATCACCGTCTGTATTCCAACCTGTGCTGCCAGTTCCGCCGTGTGCTGCCGCTCAATGATGCGCGCAGTGCCGCCCGGGGCCTGGCAGCGTTGATCGACGGCTTGTGGTTGCGCGGCGCGCTGTCGGGAGATGCTTTCGACACCGGGCAGGCGCAACGGATCGCTTACGAATACATGGATATCCAACTGGCCAAGCGGGTGAGTTAGAGCACACATAAACGCTCAACCACCGGACCGTGCCAACCACTTAATGCTCTTGCGAGGACTTTATGGCCCGTTTCGAACTGCAAAAACTCTACATCGATGGCGCTTACAGTGACGCCAGCAGCGACGCCACTTTCGAAGCCATCAACCCGGCTAATGGTGAAGTCCTCGCAACAGTACAACGTGCGACCAAGGAAGACGTCGAGCGCGCTGTGGTCAGTGCCGAAAAGGGCCAGAAAATCTGGGCTGCAATGACCGCGATGGAGCGTTCGCGCATCCTGCGTCGCGCCGTGGAAATCCTGCGCGAGCGCAACGACGAACTGGCCGCCCTGGAAACCCTGGACACCGGCAAGGCCTACTCCGAAACCCGCTACGTCGACATCGTCACCGGCGCTGACGTGCTGGAGTACTACGCTGGCCTGGCACCGGCCATCGAAGGCGAGCAGATTCCGCTGCGCACCACTTCGTTCGTCTACACCCGTCGCGAGCCGCTGGGCATCGTGGCCGGTATTGGCGCGTGGAACTACCCGATCCAGATCGCCCTGTGGAAATCCGCACCTGCCCTGGCGGCCGGTAACGCGATGATCTTCAAGCCAAGTGAAGTCACCTCGCTGACCACCCTGAAACTGGCCGAGATCTACACCGAAGCCGGCGTGCCAAACGGCGTGTTCAACGTCCTGACCGGCAGCGGCCGCGAAGTCGGCACCTGGCTGACCGAGCACCCGCGCATCGAGAAAGTCTCCTTCACCGGCGGCACCGATACCGGCAAGAAAGTCATGGCCAGCGCTTCGGCTTCGTCGCTCAAGGACGTGACCATGGAACTGGGCGGCAAATCCCCGCTGATCATCTGCGACGACGCCGACCTCGATCGCGCTGCCGACACCGCGATGATGGCCAACTTCTACAGTTCCGGCCAGGTCTGCACCAACGGCACTCGCGTGTTCGTACCGGCTCACCTGAAAACCGCTTTCGAAGCCAAGATCGTTGAGCGCGTTGCGCGCATCCGCGTCGGCAACCCGGAAGACGAAAACACCAACTTCGGCCCACTGGTCAGCTTCGCCCACATGGAAAGCGTGCTGGGCTACATCGCCAAGGGCAAGGAAGAAGGCGCCCGCGTCCTGTGCGGCGGCGAACGCCTGACCGACGGCGAATTCGCCAAAGGTGCATTCGTGGCCCCGACCGTGTTCACCGACTGCACCGACGACATGACCATCGTGCGTGAAGAAATCTTTGGCCCGGTGATGGCAATCCTCACCTACGAAACCGAAGAAGAAGTGATCCGTCGCGCCAACGACACTGACTTCGGCCTGGCCGCCGGTATCGTCACCCGCGACCTGAACCGCGCGCACCGCGTGATTCATCAACTGGAAGCCGGTATCTGCTGGATCAACGCCTGGGGCGAGTCCGACGCGAAGATGCCGGTCGGCGGCTACAAGCAGTCGGGTGTCGGCCGCGAGAACGGCATCAGCTCGCTGAACAACTTCACCCGCATCAAATCGGTACAGGTCGAACTGGGCGATTACGTCTCGGTGTTCTGATCCGCTGCGAGCCTGTGGGGCCTTTTGTGGCGAGGGAGCTCGCTCCCGCTGGGCTGCGAAGCGGCCCCAACTTCAGACACCGCGTTCATGCAGACAGAACACAGTCGCTGACTTTGCGACTGCTGCGCAGCCGAGCGGGAGCAAGCTCCCTCGCCACAACGATTGGCAACTCGGTGCGCGACCTGACCAACTTCAAAGAGGGTGCATTCAATGTCCCAAGAATTCGACTACATCATCATCGGTGCCGGCTCGGCCGGTAACACCCTGGCGACCCGTCTGACCGAAGACGCAGGCGTCACCGTCCTGCTGCTCGAAGCGGGCGGCCCGGACTACCGCCTGGACTTCCGCACGCAAATGCCGGCCGCCCTGGCGTTCCCGCTGCAAGGCCGTCGCTACAACTGGGCCTACGAAACCGATCCTGAGCCACACATGGACGGCCGTCGCATGGAATGCGGTCGCGGCAAGGGCCTGGGCGGTTCCTCGCTGATCAACGGCATGTGCTACATCCGCGGCAATGCCATGGACTACGACGGCTGGGCGAAACTGCCAGGCCTGGAAGACTGGTCGTACCTGGACTGCCTGCCGTATTTCCGTAAAGCGGAAACCCGTGACATCGGCCCGAACGACTACCACGGTGGCGACGGCCCAGTCAGCGTGACCACACCGAAAGCCGGCAACAACCCGCTGTTCCACGCCATGGTGGAAGCGGGCGTGCAGGCCGGTTACCCGCGTACCGAAGACCTGAACGGCTACCAACAGGAAGGCTTCGGCCCGATGGACCGCACCGTGACGCCCAAGGGTCGTCGTGCCTCCACCGCCCGCGGCTACCTGGACGTCGCCAAGAAGCGTTCGACCCTGACCATCGTCACTCATGCCCTGACCGACAAGATCCTGTTCGAAGGCAAGCGTGCGGTCGGCGTACGTTACCTGGTCGGCGCCGCTGAAGAGCGTGTAGAAGTCAAAGCACGCAAGGAAGTCCTGCTGTGCTCCGGCGCCATCGCTTCGCCGCAGATCCTGCAACGCTCCGGCGTCGGCCCGGCCGAGTTGCTGAACAAGCTCGACATTCCAGTGGTCCACGACCTGCCGGGGGTCGGTGAAAACCTGCAGGATCACCTTGAGTTGTACCTGCAATACGCTTGCACCCAACCGGTCTCGCTGTACCCGTCGCTGCTCTTGCACAACCAGCCGGCCATCGGTGCCGAATGGCTGTTCAACGGCACCGGCATCGGCGCCAGCAACCAGTTCGAAGCCGGCGGTTTCATTCGCACCCGTCCGGAATTCGAATGGCCGAACATCCAGTACCACTTCCTGCCGGTGGCGATTAACTACAACGGCAGCAACGGTGTGAAAGAGCACGGTTTCCAGGCGCACATGGGCTCCATGCGTTCGCCAAGCCGTGGTCGCATCCAGGCCAAGTCCAAAGACCCGCGCCAGCACCCGAGCATCCTGTTCAACTACATGGCCACCGAGCAGGACTGGCAGGAGTTCCGCGACGGCATTCGCCTGACCCGTGAAATCATGCAGCAGCCTGCGCTGGACCCCTTCCGTGGCCGCGAGATCAGCCCGGGCATCGACGTGCAAAGCGACGAGCAGCTGGACAAGTTCATCCGCGAGCACGCCGAAACCGCGTTCCACCCGTCCTGCTCGTGCAAGATGGGCACCGACGAAATGGCCGTGGTCGATGGCGAAGGTCGCGTGCATGGCATGCAAAGCCTGCGTGTGGTCGATGCCTCGATCATGCCAATCATCACCACCGGCAACCTCAACGCACCGACGATCATGATGGCCGAGAAAATCGCCGACAAGATCCGTGGCCGCAAGCCGTTGCCGCGCAGCACCGCCACTTACTATGTGGCTGGTGAAGCGCCGGTGAAGGGCAAGCCGGTGCGGGAATTGAGCCAGACGGCGTAAGGCGTTACACCGCGTCACGGCCAATCGCGAGCAGGCTCGCTCCTACAGTTGATCGCGCTCCCTCATGGGAATGCGGTTGAATGTAGGAGCGAGCCTGCTCGCGATGAGACCCGACCAGACACCCCCCCCTCCCCAAAGCATCTCCGCTCTAGACCGCTCTCCACCCTTGATCCTCCCCCCGCGCAGGCCTAATCTAGCGCCACGCAATCGTTTCACCCCTCCCCTCGCAACACAGCTCCATCGCCACTCCACACCCAGGAGGTTCACGAATGTTCGATTTCCATCCCCAGCTCAAGCAGCGCTTCGCTGCCTTGCGCACGGGTGCCGAATTCTTTTCCCTGCGTTATGTGCGCGAATCCGGGCAGTACCTGTCGGTGCGCAAGAACGTCGCCGAACCGCCGAGCCTGAGCCGTGACGAAGGGGCGATGCTGACCGTGCGGGTCAATGGCGTCGAGGCCTATGCGGCGACCAACGACCTGTCGCAACAAGGCCTGCAAGCCGCCCTCGAACGCGCCGAACTCCAGGCCCGCCGACTCAAGCCCCACGCCTTGCTGGACCTGCGTGAACAGGCTGTTTCCAGCGACCGCGCCGATTACTTTTCGCCCAACCTCGGGCAGGCCTTCCCGTCCCTGAGCGACTGCTACCAACTGCTCGGCACCGAGTCGGCTGCCGTGCCCAAGGACGAGCGCGTGGTGAACTGGCAGGTCAGCCTCGGCATCACCCACGTCGAGCAGATTTACCTCAACAGCGCCGGTGCCGAACTGCGCCAGGCCCAACGCTTTGTCTACCCTGGCCTGGACGTCACGGCCTACGACGGCAACGACAGCCAGACCCGCAGCCTTGGCCGCGAGAACTTCGGCCAGCAAGGCGCGGCGGACGTCATCAGCCGCTGCGGCCTGATCGGTGCCGGTGCCCAGGTGGCCGATCAGACCCTGCAATTGCTCCTGGCGCCGAACACCCCGCAAGGCAAGCGCGACCTGCTGCTGATGCCCGACCAGATGATGCTGCAAATCCACGAGTCCATCGGCCATCCGCTGGAGCTGGACCGCATCCTCGGCGACGAGCGCAATTACGCCGGCACCAGTTTCGTCAAAGCCAGTGATTTCGGCCGCCTGCAATACGGCTCCGGCCTGCTCAACGTGACCTTCGACCCGGACATCCCCGAAGAACTCGCCAGCTACGGCCATGACGACGACGGCACACCCGCCAGCAAACAGTTCCTGATCCGTGAAGGCCTGTTGCTGCGCCCGCTGGGTGGTGCGTTGTCGCAATTCCGTGCCGGCATGGACGGCGTCGCCAACAGCCGCGCCTGCGGCTGGAACCGCCCACCCATCGACCGCATGGCCAACCTCAACATCGAGCCCGGTGATCAGTCCATCGAACAGCTGATCGGCGGTATCGAACACGGCGTGCTGATGTCGACCAACCGCTCATGGTCGATCGACGATGCGCGCAACAAATTCCAGTTCGGCTGCGAATGGGGCCAAATTATCGAAAACGGCGAACTCAAGGGCGTGGTCAAGAACCCCAATTACCGGGGCATCTCCGCGCAATTCTGGAAGAGCCTCAGCGCCGTCGGCGATGCCAGTACCTTCAAGGTCCTCGGCACACCGAACTGCGGCAAGGGTGAACCGAACCAGGTGATCCGCGTCGGTCACGCATCACCGGCCTGCGTGTTCAGCAACGTTGATGTATTCGGAGGAGACGCCTGATGAATCCTTCAAACAGCCAGTCCGCGTCGTTCAAGGCACTGGTCAATAGCTTGCGTGAAGCGCTTCGCGAGCCTGAGCAGTTCACCCTCAGCTACGCCGCCGAGTCGTCGGCCTTCGTGCGTTTCAACCACGCCAAGGTGCGTCAGGCCGGTCAGGTGCAGCAGGCGAGTATCGGCCTGAAGCTGATCAACGAAGGCCGCCATGCCGACCTGCACATCACCCTGGCCGGCGATCCGCAGGTGGATGCGCAGCGCCTGAGCGAAGGTCTGCAACAGTTGCGTGAAACCCTGCCACTGTTGCCTGCGGACCCGTACTTGCTGCTCAACCACAACGGCTGGCAGAGCAACAACGTGCAGTCGCACCCGCTGCCGGACACCGAGCAGGTCGTCGCGCAAATCACCCAGGCCGCCGAAGGCCTGGATCTGGTCGGATTCTATGCTGCAGGGCCTATCAGTCGTGGCTTTGCCAGTTCTTCGGGCGCCTTCGGCTGGCATCAGGCCAACAGTTTCAATTTCGACTTCAGCCTGTTCCACGAGAATGGCCAGGCCGTGAAAGCCAGCTACGCCGGGCACGACTGGAGCAGCGATGGCTTTGCCAAACGCTTCCAGCAAGCCCGCGAACAGCTTGAGTTTCTGGGTCGGCCGCTGCGCACCTTGGCGCCCGGCCAATACCGCGCCTACCTGGCACCGGCGGCACTGGAAGAAATCATGGGCATGCTGTGCTGGGGTGGTTTCTCGGCACAGTCGATTGCCAGCAAAAGCAGCCCGCTGCAGAAGCTCTACGGGGGTGACAGCGCTTTCAGCCTGTTGGTCTCGCTGGATGAAAAAGTCAGCGGCTCGCTGAGCCCGGCGTTTTCCGATGAGGGTTATCCGCGCAGCGACCTGGCGTTGATCGTCGACGGCAAGGCCGGGGCGCAACTGGTCGGCTCGCGCAGCGCCGCTGAATACGGTTTGACTGCCAATGGCGCCAGCGGCGGTGAATCACCGAGCGCACTGAACATGAAAGCCGGGGCATTGCCTGACGCGGACATCCTCAAGCAATTGGGCACGGGGCTGTACATCAGCAACCTGTGGTACCTGAACTTCTCGGATCAACCGGCCGCACGCCTGACCGGCATGACCCGCTTTGCCACGTTCTGGGTCGAGAACGGCGAGATCCAGGCACCGGTCAGCACCATGCGTTTTGATGACAGTGCTTTCAGCCTGCTCGGTTCGCAGCTGGAAGCATTGACCGAGGAGCGGGAGTTGTTGCTGTCGGCAAGTACATATAGCCAGCGGGCGACGGCTTCGGCGTTGTTGCCAGGGGCGTTGGTCAGCCGATTGACCCTGACCCTTTAAAAGCTTCGCGAGCAGGCTCGCTCCCACATGGACAGCACAATTCCTGTAGGAGCGAGCTTGCTCGCGAAGAATGAGAAGGCAGCGCATTTATTCAGACAGCACGCATCATCGTTCACGTCCATCGCGAGCAAGCTCGCTCCTACAGAAGAGGTCCCATGCCCAACCGCCCACCTCTCGACGCTGTCACCGCCCGTTGGGTGCCGTGGGTCGTCGCCATCGCCTTCTTCATGCAGTCCCTCGACGGGACGATTCTCAACACTGCCCTGCCAGCCATGGCCCGCGACTTGGCCGAAGACCCATTGCGCATGCAGGGCGTGATCATCGCCTACATGCTCACGGTCGCGTTGCTGATCCCGGCTTCGGGCTGGATCGCCGATCGCTTCGGCACCCGAAAGATCTTCTTCAGCGCGATTCTGTTGTTCAGCTTCGGTTCGCTGCTCTGCGCGCTGTCGAGCAGCCTGACCATGCTGATCGGTGCCCGGGTGATCCAGGGCCTGGGTGGCGCGTTGATGTTGCCGGTCGGGCGGCTGGTGGTGTTGCGCGCCTACCCGCGTTCGGAACTGGTGCGGATCATGGGTTTCATCACCATTCCCGGGTTGCTTGGCCCTTTGATCGGCCCGACCATGGGTGGCTGGATGGTGCAATACCTGACCTGGCACTGGATCTTCCTGATCAACCTGCCCGTCGGCGTCGTCGGTTGCTACGCCGTGTGGAAATTCATCCCCGACCTTCGCGGCACCGAGCGCACCCGATTCGATAGCCTGGGTTTCGTGCTGTTCGGCGCGGCGATGATTCTGATCACCATCGCCATGGAAGGCCTCGGCGAACTGCACCTGCCGCATTTGCGGGTAATGTTGCTGCTGTTCGGCGGCATGGCTTGCCTGGCGGCGTATTGGCTGCGTGCCGGGCATATCGATAACCCGCTGTTCGCGCCGTCGCTGTTCAAGACCCGGACCTTTGCCGTGGGCATTATCGGCAACCTGTTCGCCCGTCTCGGCAGCGGCGCCCTGCCCTTTCTGGTGCCGTTGCTGCTGCAAGTGGCGCTGGGCTATTCGCCGTCCCAGGCCGGGATGAGCATGCTGCCGCTGGCGGCGGCGGCGATGATCGCCAAGTGGGTCGCGCGGCCGCTGATCGAGCGTCTGGGTTATCGCGTCGTGCTCACCGGCAACACCCTGGCGCTGGGGATCATGCTGGCGAGCATGGGCCTGGTCAGCGAGCAGACGCCGTACTGGCTGCTGCTGTGCCTGCTGGCGATCCTCGGGGCGATCAACTCCTTGCAGTTCACCGCGATGAACACCGTGACCCTGATCGACCTCGACGACGCCAGCGCCAGCAGCGGCAACAGCCTGCTGTCGGTGGTCGCGCAATTGTCCCTGAGCCTGGGGGTTGCGTGTGCGGGTGCGCTGCTCGGTGGCTTTACGGCGGAGATTGGCAATGACGGCGTGGACACGGTTTTGGGGGCATTCCAATTGACCTTCGTGACCGTCGGAATCATGGCGATGCTGGCCGCTACGATCTTCTCGCAACTGTCAAAGAATGACGGACGGCGTGTTAAACGTCCGGAACAGCACATAGAGCCTTAGGGCGAATGGCCACCGGGCTGGTACACTGCGCGACATTTTGTTTTGCAGGCCAGTCCCGTGACCACCATCGCCACCGAATTTAATACTTTGCCGCTGTCCGCCGCCATGCTGGCTAACCTCGACTCCCTCGGTTATGCCCAGATGACGCCGATCCAGGCGCAAAGCTTGCCGGTGATCCTCAAGGGGATGGACCTGATCGCCCAGGCCAAGACCGGCAGCGGCAAGACCGCCGCGTTCGGCATCGGCCTGCTGAACCCGATCAATCCGCGCTACTTCGGTTGCCAGGCGCTGATCCTGTGCCCGACCCGCGAGCTGGCTGACCAGGTCGCCAAGGAAATCCGCCGCCTGGCCCGTGCCGAAGACAACATCAAGGTCCTGACCCTGTGCGGCGGCGTGTCCCTCGGCCCGCAGATCGCTTCGCTGGAGCATGGCGCGCACATCATCGTCGGCACCCCGGGGCGTATTCAGCAGCACTTGCGCAAGGGCTCGCTGGTACTCCACGGCCTGAACACCCTGATCCTCGACGAAGCCGACCGCATGCTCGACATGGGTTTCTACGATTCCATCGAAGAAATCATCATGCAGGCCCCGGAGCGTCGCCAGACCCTGCTGTTCTCCGCCACCTACCCGGTAGGCATCAAGCAGTTGGCCTCGAAGTTCATGCGTAACCCGCAGCAGGTGAAGGCCGAAGCGTTCCACGACGACACGCAGATCGAGCAGCGCTTCTACGAGATTTCCCCGGATGACCGCATGAGTGCGGTGACCAAGGTCCTTGGCCACTTCCGCCCGGCCTCCTGCGTGGCCTTCTGCTACACCAAGCAGCAGGTTCAGGAAACCGTCGACCACCTGACCGCCAAAGGCATTTCCGCCGTCGGCCTGCACGGCGATCTGGAACAGCGTGACCGCGACCAGGTATTGGCGATGTTCGCCAACCGCAGCACTTCGGTGCTGGTCGCCACCGACGTTGCCGCCCGCGGTCTCGACATCGATTCCCTGGACATGGTGATCAACGTCGAACTGGCCCGTGATTCGGAAATCCACATCCACCGCGTCGGCCGTACTGGCCGCGCCGGTGAGAAAGGCCTCGCGATCAGCCTTGTCGCGCCGTCCGAAGCACAGCGCGCACAAGCCATCGAGCAATTGCAGCAGACGCCATTGACCTGGGATCAGGTCGACAACCTCACCTCCAAGGGCGGTGGTCCGCTGTTGCCGCAGATGACCACGCTGTGCATCGCTGCCGGCCGTAAGGACAAGGTTCGCCCGGGCGACATTCTCGGCGCACTGACCGGTGACGCCGGCATCCCCGGTGCCCAGGTCGGCAAGATCGCGATTTTCGACTTCCAGGCCTATGTGGCCGTGGAGCGCGGCGTCGCCAAGCAGGCCTTGCAGCGCTTGAACGACGGCAAGATCAAGGGCCGTTCGTTGCGCGTTCGCATCCTGTAATAACGCCACACATCTCCCTGTGTAGGAGCTGCCGCAGGCTGCGATCTTTTGATCTTGTTTTTTAAAAGCAAAATCAAAAGATCGCAGCCTGCGGCAGCTCCTACAGGTACGTAATACTGAGGACACCGTTTTGCGCTCTACCGAAGTCGTGATCATTGGCGCTGGCGCCGCAGGGTTGATGTGTGCACTGACCGCCGCCGGGCGCGGGCGCAAGGTGTTGCTGCTCGACCATGCCAACAAGGCCGGCAAGAAAATCCTGATGTCGGGCGGTGGCCGCTGCAATTTCACCAACATGTACACGGAACCGAGCAATTTCCTCTCGCAGAACGCGCACTTCTGCAAATCCGCCCTGGCCCGCTACACCCAGTGGGATTTCATCGGCATGGTGGCCAAGCATGGCGTGCCGTATCACGAGAAAAAACTCGGCCAGTTGTTTTGCGATAACAAATCCAGCGACATCCTGGAAATGCTCCTGAATGAGTGCGACCAGGTCGGCGTCAGCCTGCACCTGGACACGTCGATCCAGACCATCGAGAAGCTCGAAAAGGGCTATTTGCTGGACACGACGCTCGACCAGATAACGTGCGAATCCCTGGTGATCGCCACCGGCGGCCTGTCGATCCCGACCCTGGGCGCCACCGGCTTCGGTTACCAGGTGGCCAAACAGTTTGGCCACGAACTGCTGCCGACCCGCGCTGGTCTGGTGCCGTTCACCATCACCGATCAGCTCAAGGCCTTGTGCACCGAGTTGTCTGGCACGTCGGTGGATTGCCTGGTGAGCTGCAACGACCAGAGCTTTCGCGAGAACATCCTGTTCACCCACCGCGGCCTCAGCGGCCCGGCGATTTTGCAGATCTCGTCGTTCTGGGAGTCTGGCGATACCGTCGAGATCAACATGATGCCGGATCACGACGTGCCAGGCTGGTTGCAACAGCAGCAGGCCGAACGTCCCAATAGCGAGCTGAAAACCCTGCTCGGGGAAATCTTCACCAAGAAGATGGCCAACCTGCTGGCGGACAACTGGTTCGTCTCCAAACCGATGAAACAGTACACCCACGCGGAACTGGCCGATATCGCGGAAAAACTGGCGAGCTGGAAAGTCGTGCCGGCGGGCACCGAAGGCTATCGCACCGCCGAGGTGACCCTGGGTGGCGTCAACACCAATGAAGTGTCGTCCAAGACCATGGAATCGCTGAAAAGCCCGGGGCTGTACTTCATCGGTGAAGTGCTGGACGTGACCGGGCATCTGGGCGGGTTCAATTTCCAGTGGGCCTGGGCATCCGGGTATGCCGCCGCGCAGTACGTCTGATCGCACCACCCCTGTAGGAGCTGCCGAGTGAAACGAGGCTGCGATCTTTTGATCTTGAAAAGCAAAATCAAAAGATCGCAGCCTTCGGCAGCTCCTACAGAGGCGGTGTATCGCCAAGGAAGGAACAGATTTTGCTGTCTGATGTGATCGACGCCATTGCGTCGGCGTCATTAGTGGCTCAATTTAGCGTCATTGCCTCGGAAGGCCTTCGCATTTCATGTCATCGACTTCGTTCCGCCAGTCTCTGCGTCGCCTCTGGGCACTGGATAAGTTCAGCTACAGCGTGCGGGTATTCATTGCCCTGACCGGCACCATGGCGCTGTGTTGGTATCAGGATGAAATGGGCCTGCTGATCCCGTTGTTCCTGGGGATTATCGCCAGTGCCCTGGCCGAAACCGACGACAGCTGGCAGGGCCGTCTCAACGCGCTGGCGGTGACGCTGGTGTGTTTCGCGGTTGCCGCCCTGTCCGTCGAACTGCTCTTCCCCTACCCCTCGCTGTTTATCATCGCCTTCGCCCTGGCCGCGTTCTGCCTGACCATGCTCGGCGCCTTGGGCGAACGCTACGGCGCGATTGCCTCGGCGACGTTGATCCTTTCGGTCTACACCATGATCGGCGTGGACCAGCGCGGCGGCGCGGTCATCGATGTCTGGCACGAGCCGGTGCTGCTGGTGGCCGGTGCCGCCTGGTATGGCCTGCTCTCGGTGTTGTGGCAGGCGCTGTTTTCCAATCAGCCGGTGCAGCAGAGCCTGGCGCGCCTGTTCCGTGAGCTGGGCTTTTACCTGAAGCTCAAATCCTCGCTGTTCGAGCCGATCCGGCAGATGGACGTGGAGGCACGGCGCCTGGAACTGGCCCAGCAGAACGGTCGGGTGGTGGCGGCATTGAACGCTGCCAAGGAAATCATCCTGCACCGGGTCGGTAACGGTCGCCCGGGGTCGAAAGTCAGCCGCTACCTGAAACTGTACTTCCTCGCCCAAGACATCCACGAACGCGCCAGCTCATCGCACTATCCATACAACGCCTTGGCCGATGCCTTTTTCCACAGCGACGTATTGTTCCGCTGTCAGCGCCTGTTGCGTCAGCAAGGCAAAGCTTGCCGAGCCCTGGCCGAATCGATCCAGATGCGCCAGCCGTTCACCTATGACGCCAGTTTCGCCGAGGCCCTGAGCGACCTGGATGCCTCCCTGGAACACCTGCGCATCCAGAGCAACCCGGCCTGGCGCGGCTTGCTGCGTTCACTGCGGGCACTGGCGGCCAACCTTGGCACTCTCGACCGCTTGCTCAGCGATGCCAGCAACCCCGACGCCCTGGCCGACGCCACCGACAGCAGCTTGCTCGACCGTTCGCCGCGCAGCCTCAAGGACGTGTGGTTGCGCTTGCGCACGCAACTGACGCCGACCTCGCTGCTGTTCCGCCATGCCCTGCGATTGCCCCTGGCCTTGAGCATTGGCTACGCCATGGTGCATTTGATTCACCCGTCCCAAGGCTACTGGATCATCCTCACCACGCTGTTCGTCTGCCAACCGAACTACGGCGCCACCCGCCGCAAACTCGGTCAACGGATCATCGGCACCGCCATCGGCCTGACCCTGGCCTGGGCGTTGTTCGACCTGTTCCCGAACCCACTGATCCAGTCGTGTTTCGCCATCGCCGCCGGGGTGGTGTTCTTTACCAACCGCACCACCCGCTACACCCTGGCGACGGCGGCGATCACCCTGATGGTGCTGTTCTGCTTCAACCAGGTGGGTGACGGTTACGGGCTGTTCCTGCCACGGCTGTTCGATACCTTGCTCGGCAGCCTGATCGCCGGGCTCGCGGTGTTCCTGTTCCTGCCGGACTGGCAGGGCCGACGCCTGAACAAAGTGCTGGCCAACACCCTGGCCTGCAACAGCATTTACTTGCGCCAGATCATGCAGCAATACGCGGCGGGCAAAAGCGACGACCTGGCTTACCGCCTGGCCCGCCGCAACGCGCACAACGCCGACGCGGCGCTGTCGACCACACTGGCCAATATGCTGATGGAGCCTGGGCATTTCCGTAAGGAAGCGGATGTCGGATTCCGCTTCCTGGTGCTGTCGCACACGCTACTCAGCTACCTGTCAGGCCTGGGCGCACACCGGGAAACCCAACTGCCAGCGGACGTGCATGAACATTTGATCGACGGAGCCGGGGTGAAACTGGCTGCGAGCATCGACGAAATCGCTCATGGGCTGGCGAGCAAATCCTCAATTGCGATTCAAAGCGATGAGGAAGAAGCACTGGCCTATGGACTGGAACAGATGCCCGATGAAATCGATGAGGGGCAGCGGTTGGTGCAGACGCAACTGGCGCTGATTTGTCGTCAGCTCGGGCCGTTGCGGACGTTAGCGGCGCATCTGATCAAGGACACCAGTGAGGATTGAGATCTCTTGTGTCTGGGCGGGCCTCTTCGCGGGCAAGCCCGCTCCCACATTGGTTTTGTGAACGACGCAGATCTAGTGTGGGAGCGAGCCTGCTCGCGATGAGGCCCGCTCAGACAACACAGAAACTGGCTCAACCCACTCACATCCCATGCTGTTTCATCAAATTGTCATAACTCCCATCCACCTTCATCGCCGCAATCTCCCGGTCGAAACTGGCGACGATCTGCTCATGCAGCGGATTCTTCAGGCTGACCAGAATGTGCAGGCTGTTCTCGCTCAATGCCTTGGGCAGGAATTCCACGGCGTTTCGTACCTTGGGTGACTCACGGGACAGGTAGTAGCGGGCGACGTACTCATCTTCCAGCGTCAGTTTGACCCGGTCGGCCGCGACCATGCGCACTGCCATGGCGAAGCTGTGCACCGGGATTTTCTGCAATGAGTCGTCGTTGTCGAACGCGGGCGAATAGGCGTAACCGCGCACGATGGCAATCGGATACGTGTGCAATTGCTGCAGGTCGTTGAACTCGATGGGCACGTCTTTACGCTTGAGAAACCGTACGCGATTGAGCAGGTATTCGCCGGAGAACTGGCCGAATTTTGTACGCTCGTCGTTGTACCAGGCGTTGACCAGCACGTCGTAGCGGCCCTCGCCCACACCCATCAAGGCCCGCGCCCAGGGCACTTGTTCAAACTCACTGGCATAGCCGGCCCTGGCGAGCGCGGTACTGACAATATCCGTGGCCAAACCACCGTTGAGGAGCGTGGAATCGGTAAAAGGGGGCCAGGCATCAGCGACCAACCGCAGTTTTTCTGCCGCTGCTCCCTGAACCAGCAACAGCAATCCAATCAAAGCAAAAGCTCGATGCAATCGCGGCATGCCAGAAAATCCTTAGCGGGCGGATTGCCCAACGTGTTTTCAGCCAAAACCCCAAGGCCTCGTACTGACAAGCCCGGGTACGAAACATCAGCTCATCGAAGCCACAGCACAGCGCTTCGATCCAGATTACACAAAGAAGACATCCGCGCGAGAAATGAATGATGGCATTTTGGCCTATGTCACAGATTCTTCCGCCATAAAGACTTCTGGCGTGACTGCGCTTAGTATCGGAACGACGTTTTCAGGGAATCAAAACATGACAGTCGATTGGATCTGCAAACACCACAGCGACCTGGGCAAGGAACAGCTGTACGCCATTTTGCAGTTGCGCGCCGAGGTGTTCGTCGTCGAGCAGCAATGCGCTTATCAAGACGTGGATGGCCAGGACCTGGAAGGTGACACTTGTCACTTGATGGCCTGGGACGGCAATCAACTGGTGGCCTATCTGCGGCTGCTCGACCCGGAACTGCAAGGCGGGGACGTAGTGATCGGTCGGGTGGTCATTGCTCCACACGCACGAGGCGCCGGGCTTGGACATGAGTTGATGGACCAGGCGTTGGAGCAGATTGAAGAGCGCTGGCCGCAAACGCCGATTTACCTCTCGGCCCAGACGCATTTGCAGGGGTATTACGGGCGGTACGGGTTTGTCGTGACGGGCGAGGAGTTTGTCGAGGATGGCATTCCACACATTGGCATGCGTCGCTCCTGAAGGCCCCTTCGCTGGCAAGCCAGCTCCTACAGGGTTTGGCTTGCCAGCGAAGGCGTCAGCACAGATACCGCCAATACTCAGGGATACTCCAGCACTGCCTTGATCTGCCGCAGATTACGCTCGATCCACCCGCGATCGATCGCACCCCACTCGCGAATCCGATAGCGCCCCGCATGGTTGCGCGCACCCTCTTCCTGCTCGAATTCACAGACAATATCCAGATCCGCCAACGCCGCGATGGTGTCCTGTGCCGTGCGCCGGGGCATGCCGGTGACCTCGGTCAGCGCCGGGACACTGCTGGCCAGCCCGCTGTCGATCAGGTACGCCACGTACAACCGGCGGTAGAAGCTGCTCTTGGTCTTGCTCACGTCCATCCATTGCTCCTTAAAAGATCGCAGCCTGCGGCAGCTCCTACAGATCCCGCCACGTCAGGTACACCCGCACATCAAATTCCACCTGGTGATAACCCGGCAGCATGTGCTCGCACAGTTTGTAGAAGGCCTTGTTGTGGTCCGACTCCTTGAAGTGGGCCAGTTCATGCACCACGATCATTTTCAGGAACTCGCAAGGCGCTTCCTTGAACAGCGAAGCGATGCGGATTTCCTTCTTGGACTTGAGTTTTCCGCCTTGCACCCTGGAGATTGTGGTGTGCAGGCCGAGTGCACGGTGAGTCAGGTCCAGGCGGTTGTCGAACAGCACCTTGTCGATGGCCGGCGCATTACGCAGGTACTCCTGCTTGAGGTCCAGAGCATAGGTGTACAGCGCCTTGTCGCTCTGCACCCCGTGTTTTTGCGGGTAGCGCTGGCTCAGGTAATCGCCCAGCCGACCGTCGGCGATCAGCTGGCGCACCTGATCCTGCAAGGTAGCGGGATAAGCCTGGAGATATTTCAACACGGTCATCGGGGCGGCAATACACGTCACTAAAAGGTCGCCAGTGTAGCGAATTCAGCGGGGCAGCGCGCTCCAGTCAAACGGCTGGACAAAGACCCCGGCGTCTTCGGCCATCATCGGCCGGGCCACCAGAAAACCTTGTGCATATTCACAACCGTTGGCCTGCAGCCATTCATACTGCGCGACGGTTTCCACCCCTTCGGCAATCACCAGCATCCCGAACTGCTTGCACAGGTCGATCACACTGCGCACCAGCGCCGCATCCCGTGCCGACTCCGGCAACCGGGCGATCAAATGCCGGTCGAGCTTGAGGGTGTCCAACTCCAGGTTGCGCAAGTGCGTCAGGGAACAGAGGCCGGCCCCGAAGTCATCCAGTGCCACTCGTACGCCCAGATTGTGCAGCAGGCGCAATTGCTTGCGGGTTTCTTCGGGGTTGTGCATCAAGGCCTCTTCCGTGACCTCGACTTCCAGATGACGCGGTTGCAAGCCATGGCGCTCAAGCACCTGGCGCAACTCGGTGACCAGGTTAGGCATGCCGAACTGCGTACTGCTCAAACTGACGCCGAGCACCAGGCCCTCGGTAAACAGGGACTCCCAGGCTTTGCGTTGTCCGGCGCAGCGATGGTAGATCCAGCTGCCCAGACGACTGATCAGCCGCGCCTCCTCCAGCAATGGCAAAAACAGCCCCGGGGGTACATCGCCAACGCTCGGATGCTGCCAGCGCAACAAGGCCTCGAAGCCACGAATCCGCCCGTCGGCAATCGCCACCTGAGGCTGATACACCAGATTGAAATCCCGATTCTCAATGGCGGTTCGCACACTTTCTTCCAGCATCAACCGCGAGCGCGCCCGGCCGTTCATTTCGTGATCGTAGAAGCGATATTGCTGGCGACCGGCACGCTTGGCTTCGTACATGGCAATGTCGGCCGCCCGCAGCATCCCATCGAGATTGGCACCACAATCCGGGAACGTGGCGATGCCGATACTGGCACCCAGCACGATATCGAGGCCATCGATCTGCTGACAGATCGACACTCGCTCGATGAGCTTCTCGGCAATCTTCGCCGCCTGCTCGGGGAACTCCAGATCCAGCAGCGCGGTGAATTCGTCGCCTCCCATCCGCGCCAGAATGTCGAAGGGCCGCAGGCAGGCCTTCAACTGTTCGCAGACCCAGCGCAGCACCCGATCGCCGGCATCGTGCCCGAGCGAATCATTGACGCGCTTGAAGCCGTCGAGGTCCAGGTACATCAAGACCCAGCAACTGTCGGAGCGCTCACCGCGCAACAGCAGGTTCTCCACGGTCTGGTAGAAACCCCGGCGGTTGAGCAATCCGGTCAGCGGATCGGTGACCGCCTGAAATTCCAGTTGCTGATGCAGATGGCGCACCGCCGACATGTCCAGCACGGTGACCACCATCGCATGCTGCTCGGCAGGCAACGGTGCGCAGGACAAGGCCACCGGCACCTGCTGGCCGGGCGCCGTACGTAGCAGGGCATCGTGCAGGCGCAGGGTTTCGCCGCGTTTATATCCGGCCAGCAACTCGGAATCGGCCCAGATCGGGATATGCGGTTTTTGCAGGTAGTCCAGAAACTCCTTGCCTTGCAGTTCCTGCACCGTGGCATTGAGCAGCCGTGACATCGCCGGATTGGCAAAACGAATCAGACCGTCCTCACCCAATACCAGAATGCCTTCGGCAGCGTTATCCAGCACCGACGCATTAAAGGCACGAGCGGATTCCAGATCTTGACTCAGGCGCTGCAAGGCCCGGCGGTTATGCTGGTGCTCGAGCAACGCCTGGACCTTGGGCGTGAAGATCCGGGGGTCGAACGGCTTGAACAGGTAATCCACCGCACCACTGGCATAGCCCTTGATCACCGCGTCCTGGGACTGTTCGTTGGCGGTCAGGAAAATGATCGGCGTGAGACGGGTCCGCTGGCTACCGCGCATCAGGCGCGCCACTTCATAACCGTCCATGCCCGGCATCTGCACGTCCAGCAGCACCAGGTCGATATCGTGTTCAAGCAACAAACCGAGAGCCTCGAAACCCGAGGCGGCAGTCATGACCTGCCAGCCCTGGCGCTGTAACAACGCACGCATGCTGATCAGGTTTTCAGGGTAATCGTCGACGACTAAAAGGGTTGAGCCGCCTTCTACTGGCGTGGGTTGCGCGCATTCCATGCTGCTTCTCTAATTGCGGGGTGTCAGGCCGGCTTCTCGTGAAAACCGGACAAATACTGTGCCATCACTCTAGACCCGGTTCTGCAAAAGCAGAAGGTGTCAGTGAGCCATCATTCATTATTGTGTCTTTTTACCGACTAACGGTCGATGGTTCAGACTCATGAAACCGGGACAGATGGCATTCCGACAGGATGTTGACGTCAACCGCCCGTCCGACGAGCGTTAACAAAATATCCCGCTACGCTTATAAAGGCCCCCCCTAAAGGTGCGGTCTAGAGCTTCTGGCACACCTGTGTAGCATGAATCGAGCGGAAGAACCGACATGATCGATCTCGCAACCTGGAACCTCAGCGTCCCCGTCGGCAGCCCGCCGTACACCGTCGAAACCGCCAAACTGGTGGATGGTTTCAAGGATCAATACTTCCATTCCGACACCGGCACATTGTTTTTCTGGACGCCCGTGACCGGTTCCCGTACCGAAAACGCGATTTATCCGCGCACTGAATTGCGTGAAACCTACAGCAATGGCACGTTGCACAATTGGTACTACCCCGACGCTGACAATTCCCTGCATGCGACCCTTTCGGTCAGCCAGGTACCCAGCTCGGGCAAGATCGTCATTGGCCAGATCCACGCCTATAACAGCCAGAAGCCCATGGTGAAGGTCGAGTATCAATACAAAACCTACAGCTCGACCGGCAACATCGTCGCCAAAGTCCGCATGCACCCCGACGACACCCCCCGAATCATCACCATCGCCACCGACGTGAAACTCAATCAGGAATTCTCCTACCTCATCCACCTCAGCCCCGGCGGTGCATTGGGCATCAGTGCGGCGGGCTATCAGTGGAATACCGATATCAGCGTGATGTGGCGTGATAAGCCCCTGTACTTCAAGGCCGGCGTCTATGTGCAGGACAATACGGGGTACACAAGCGAAGGCGGGGAAGTGACGTTCAGCAGGCTGGATATTGATCACAATCAATAAACACACAAACTGTAGGAGCGAGCTTGCTCGCTCCTACAATGATCGTGTCGCCCACAAAAAACCCGCCTCTCGGCGGGTTTTTCATCAAGGCAGTTTAACGCTCAGGTTTAGTTGACCTTGGCGTTCAACTCACCTTTCAGGTAACGCTGGTACATCGCTTCCAGGGAGATCGGCTTGATCTTCGAAGCGTTGCCGGCAGTACCGAAGGCTTCGTAGCGAGCGATGCACACATCACGCATGGCGGTCACGGTGGCGCCGAAGAATTTACGCGGGTCGAACTCGCTCGGGTTGGTGGCCATCAGGCGACGCATTGCGCCAGTGGATGCCAGGCGCAGGTCGGTGTCGATGTTGACCTTGCGCACGCCGTGCTTGATACCTTCGACGATTTCTTCAACCGGTACGCCGTAGGTTTCCTTGATGTCGCCGCCGTACTGGTTGATGATCGCCAGCCACTCTTGCGGAACCGAAGACGAACCGTGCATCACCAGGTGAGTGTTCGGAATGCGCTTGTGGATTTCCTTGATGCGGTCGATGGCCAGCACGTCGCCGGTAGGCGGCTTGGTGAACTTGTAGGCGCCGTGGCTGGTGCCGATGGCGATGGCCAGGGCATCGACCTGAGTGCGTTTTACGAAGTCAGCGGCTTCTTCCGGGTCGGTCAGCATCTGGCTGTGATCCAGAACGCCTTCGGCGCCGATACCGTCTTCTTCACCGGCCATGCCGGTTTCCAGCGAACCCAGGCAGCCCAGCTCGCCTTCTACCGAAACGCCGCAGGCGTGAGCCATGGCCACGGTTTGTTGGGTCACACGTACGTTGTAGTCGTAGTCGGTCGGGGTCTTGCCGTCTTCGCCCAGGGAACCGTCCATCATCACCGAGCTGAAGCCCAGTTGAATGGAGCGCTGGCACACGTCAGGGCTGGTGCCGTGGTCCTGGTGCATGCACACCGGGATGTGCGGGAACTCTTCGATGGCTGCCAGGATCAGGTGACGCAGGAACGGTGCGCCGGCGTATTTGCGAGCGCCGGCCGAAGCCTGGACGATCACCGGGGAGTCAGTCTTGTCAGCGGCTTCCATGATGGCGCGCATCTGCTCAAGGTTGTTGACGTTGAAGGCTGGAACGCCGTAGCCGAACTCGGCTGCGTGGTCCAGCATCTGGCGCATGCTGATAAGTGCCATTGTGTATATCTCTCCCGGTTGAGGGTCGTTAATCGTGCCAGCCTGCCGTAGCGGCGGCGGCTATTCAAGTTATTGCAGATCGGGGGTTGAGCCCGGGCTGCGGATTTGGTGCTGCATCAGTGCCGAACGCTGGCCCCCTGTAGGAGCGAGCTTGCTCGCGATGATGGCCCAGACAACGCGGGCATTCAGGTCCCCAGCGTTATCGTTAACGACCATCGCGAGCATGCTCGCTCCTACAGGTGACAACCACGGCCGATCAAATCATTGGTGGCGACCCAGTAAACCAGGCCTTCCTCACCTTTTATGTGAAACGCCAGCATGTCATTGCTGTACAGCGAACCCGACGCACCCGGTTCCTGCTTCAAGCGGTAGACCTGATCGGCACCGCCCAGGCGCACGTCGACTTCCCTAAGGCTGTCGTCGGTGTAGCGCCACAGCACTTTGGCCTGGCTGTCGCAGGTCCAGGTGGTCCAGTTATCCACAGGCGCGGACGAATGGAACAGGTTCAACTGAGCACAACCGGCCAACAACGCCAATGCTGCAACTGCGATAAAACCTTTCATCCGTGTCCCTCGGCTGACGGCGCACGCTGCCAGCCCTGAGTAAAGAGTCAGACCCGTCAAGGGCAGCCATGTTCCTTGGCGGGTGCCCGGGTCTCGTATTTGTCCAGACCCTCGGGACCTGCGCGCTTGTTGAGCACTGGGTTGGTTTCGGCCTGCCAGTCAGCCTGGTAGCAGCCTTTTTCCGACTCGGACGGCGCAGGTTCCGGTGTGGCCTTCGGGTTACTCCCGCACGCCACCAGTGAACCCGCGACGATCAACAGCGCTAACGTCTTGACCATGTAAACACTCCCTTGCCTGGTCAAACGGGCGACCCTCAGGCCTTGGCCCGGCTTTCCAGGACTTCAACGGCTGGCAGAACCTTGCCTTCGACGAATTCGAGGAACGCGCCACCACCGGTAGAAATGTAGGAGATCTGCTCGGCCACGCCATACTTGTCGATGGCAGCCAGGGTGTCGCCACCGCCGGCAATGGAGAACGCCGCGCTGTCTGCGATGGCCTGGGCCAGCACTTTGGTGCCATTACCGAACTGATCGAACTCGAACACGCCGACCGGGCCGTTCCACAGGATGGTTTGCGACGACTTCAGCAGCTCGGCGAAATTCGCCGCGGTCTGCGGGCCGATGTCCAGGATCATGTCGTCGGCAGCGACGTCAGCGATCAGCTTGACGGTCGCAGCGGCGCTCTCAGCGAACTCCTTGGCAACCACCACGTCCACTGGCAGCGGTACGCTGACCTTGGCGGCGATGGCGCGAGCGGTGTCAAGCAGGTCCGGCTCGTACAGCGACTTGCCAACCGGGTGACCGGCAGCGGCCAGGAAGGTGTTGGCAATGCCGCCGCCGACGATCAACTGGTTGCAGATCTGGCTCAGGCTGTTCAGCACGTCGAGCTTGGTCGACACCTTGGAGCCGGCGACGATGGCCGCCATCGGCTGGGCCGGAGCGCCCAAGGCCTTGCCCAGTGCATCCAGTTCAGCGGCCAGCAATGGACCTGCCGCGGCAACCTTGGCGAACTTGGCCACGCCGTGGGTCGAGCCCTCGGCACGGTGAGCGGTGCCGAAGGCGTCCATCACGAACACGTCGCACAGGGCAGCGTATTGCTGGGCCAGTTCGTCAGCGTTCTTTTTCTCGCCCTTGTTGAAACGCACGTTTTCAAACAGCACGATGTCGCCGGCCTTGACGTCAACGCCGCCCAGGTAGTCGGCCACCAGCGGCACTTCACGGCCCAGAGCCTTGCTCAGGTAGTCGGCGACTGGCTTGAGGCTGTTCTCGGCCGAAAATTCGCCTTCGGTCGGACGGCCAAGGTGCGAGCAGACCATCACGGCCGCGCCTTTTTCCAGGGCCAGCTTGATGGTCGGCAGCGAGGCCAGGATACGCGCATCGCTGGTGACAACACCGTCCTTGACTGGGACGTTGAGGTCTTCGCGGATCAATACGCGCTTACCTTGCAGATCGAGGTCGGACATCTTCAACACGGTCATGGGTCGCATTTCCTGAGTAGCTGATCTTAGAGAGCAGGTTTTTTTGAAGTCGCTGTTTGCAGATAGTGCTCTGCAACGTCCAGCATTCGGTTGGCAAAACCCCATTCGTTGTCGAACCAGGCCAGGATGTTCACCAGCCGTGGGCCGGAAACGCGGGTCTGACTGGCATCGACGATCGCCGAATGTGGGTCATGGTTGAAATCACAGCTTGCGTGGGGTAGCTCGGTGTAGGCCAGCAGGCCTTTGAGCGGGCCGCTGGTGGCGGCTTCGCGCAGGATCCGGTTAACCTCGGTGGCATCGGTCGCGGTAGCGGTCTGCATCGTGATATCGAGGCAGGACACGTTGACCGTTGGCACCCGCACAGCTTTGGCCTGAATTCGTCCGGCAAGTTCCGGCAACAGGCGTTCGATGCCACGCGCCAGACCGGTGGACACCGGAATCACCGACTGGAACGCCGAACGGGTGCGGCGCAGGTCTTCGTGATGATAGGCATCGATGACCGGCTGATCGTTCATGGCCGAGTGAATGGTGGTGATCGACACGTAATCCAGGCCAATGGCCTGATTCAGCAGGCGCAACAGCGGCACGCCGCAGTTGGTGGTGCAGGACGCGTTGGACACCAGCAGTTCGTCGCCGGTCAGGCAATCCTGGTTCACGCCGTAGACGATGGTGGCGTCGACATCGGTCTCGCTGGCCATCGGCTGGGAAAACAGCACGCGCGGTGCGCCGGCGTCGAGGAAACGCTGGCCGTCTTCGCGAGTGTGATAAGCGCCGGAGCACTCCAGCACCAGATCGACGCCCAGGGACGCCCAATCGATGCCTTCGGGGGTGGCACTGCGCAGGACCTTCACGCAGTCGCCATTGATATGCAGACAATCGCCGTCGACCTTCACTTCGCCGGGAAAACGCCCGTGGGTGGAGTCGAAGCGTGTCAGGTATTCGATGCTGGCCATGTCGGCCAGATCGTTGATCGCGACAATCTCGAACCCGGCCTTGTCGCCTCGCTCGAACAACGCACGCAAGACGCAACGACCAATCCGGCCGTAGCCGTTGAGTGCAACTTTGTAGGTACGCGGTTGAGGCATGGGGTTCTCGATAGACGCAGGCGGATCGAAATCTCGTTAACTACACAAACCCTGTAGGAGCTGCCGGAGGCTGCGATCTTTTGACCTTGATCTTAAAAACAAGATCAAAAGATCGCAGCCTTCGGCAGCTCCTACAGTGCCCGCGAAGAATCGCGGCAGCCAAAGCCACCGCGTCGTGCTTAGTCTTCCAGTAGCTCTTCAGCCTGACCCAGGATGTTTTCCAGGGTGAAGCCGAACTCTTCGAACAAGGCTGGCGCAGGCGCCGACTCGCCGTAGGTGGTCATGCCGATCACGCGACCTTCCAGGCCCACGTACTTGTACCAGTAGTCGGCATGGGAAGCCTCGATGGCGATACGCGCGCTGACCTGCAACGGCAGGACCGCTTGCTTGTAGCCGGCATCCTGGGCATCGAACACGCTGGTGCAAGGCATGGAAACCACGCGCACTTTACGACCCTGCCCGGTCAGTTTGTCGAAGGCCTGAACGGCCAGACCAACTTCCGAACCGGTAGCGATCAGGATCAGCTCAGGCTCGCCTGAGCAGTCCTTCAACACGTAGCCGCCACGGCTGATGTCGGCGATCTGCAGGGCGCTGCGGGTCTGGTGCTGCAGGTTCTGACGGGAGAAGATCAGAGCCGAAGGACCGTCCTTGCGCTCCAGTGCGTACTTCCAGCTCACCGCCGATTCAACGGCATCGGCTGGACGCCAGGTATCGAGGTTCGGCGTGCAGCGCAGGCTGGCCAGTTGCTCGATTGGCTGGTGAGTCGGGCCGTCTTCGCCCAGACCGATGGAGTCGTGGGTGTAGACGTGGATCACGCGCTGCTTCATCAGGGCCGACATGCGTACCGCGTTACGGGCGTATTCCATGAACATCAGGAAGGTCGCGCCGTAAGGCACCAGGCCGCCGTGCAGGGCTACGCCGTTCATGATCGCGGTCATGCCGAATTCGCGCACGCCGTAGTACATGTAGTTGCCGCTCGCGTCTTCGGCGGTGACGCCTTTACAACCTTTCCACAGGGTCAGGTTGGAACCAGCCAGGTCAGCCGAGCCGCCAAGGAACTCGGGCAGCAGCGGGCCGAACGCGTTCAGGGCGTTCTGGCTGGCTTTACGGCTGGCGATGGTTTCGCCCTTGGCCGCCACTTCGGCGATGTAGGCATCGGCCTTCTCGGCGAAATCGGCTGGCAGGTCACCGCTCAGACGACGTACCAATTCGTTGGCTTCGGTCGGGAAAGCGGCAGAGTAGGCAGCGAAACGCTGATCCCACTCGGCTTCCACGGCGCGACCGGTTTCCTTGGCGTCCCACTCGGCGTAGATGTCGGCCGGGATTTCGAACGGGCCGTGATTCCATTTCAGCGCCGCACGGGTCAGGGCGATTTCCGCGTCACCCAGCGGGGCGCCGTGGCAATCTTCCTTGCCTTGCTTGTTCGGCGAACCGAAACCGATGGTGGTCTTGCAGCAGATCAGGGTTGGCTGTTCGCTTTTGCGTGCAGTGTCGATCGCAGTCTTGATCTCTTCCGGGTCGTGACCGTCGACATTACGGATCACTTGCCAGTTGTAGGACTCAAAGCGCTTCGGCGTGTCGTCGGTGAACCAGCCTTCGACTTCGCCATCGATGGAGATGCCGTTGTCATCGTAGAAGGCGATCAGTTTGCCCAGGCCCAGGGTGCCGGCCAGGGAAGCGACTTCGTGGGAAATGCCTTCCATCATGCAGCCATCACCCAGGAATACGTAGGTGTGGTGGTCGATAATGTTGTGGCCAGGACGGTTGAACTGCGCTGCCATGACTTTTTCAGCCAGGGCAAAACCCACGGCGTTGGCCAGGCCCTGGCCCAGTGGACCGGTGGTGGTTTCTACGCCCGGGGTGTAGCCGAGCTCCGGGTGGCCGGGGGTGCGGCTGTGCAGCTGGCGGAACTGCTTCAGGTCATCGATCGACAGGTCATAGCCGGTCAGGTGCAGCAGCGAGTAGATCAGCATCGAGCCATGACCGTTGGACAGTACAAAACGGTCACGGTCGGCGAACGATGGATTGCTCGGGTTGTGTTTGAGGTAGTCGCGCCAAAGTACCTCGGCGATATCTGCCATACCCATAGGGGCACCGGGATGGCCGCTGTTGGCTTTTTGCACGGCATCCATGCTGAGGGCACGAATGGCGTTGGCACGCTCACGACGGCTAGGCATCGCTGTTCTCCTGGGATTCTGAAACAAGAGTGAGTAAATCGAAACGGAAAAAAGGCGAGCATTTTCCCTCACCGGGCCGCCTCGGGGCAATGACAGATAGTCATCTGGAGGCGTTTTTCCAATGGATAACGACGTATTAACGTGATGAAACCTTTCTGCTCTGGCTTTGTTGACTGAACCTAACGTCAAGAAGTGCCATCTATCGAGCAATATCAAAACTTTTTGATATTGCTCTTGCGATGCCTTCGACCCATGACTAGACTGCCGGCCTTATGAATTTACGTGTGCCCTCCATTCAGCATGACGATTGCGATGAGCTGGCGGCCTTGTGCAAGGCTGGCGGCGATCCCCTGCGGTTGAATGTCTTGCGCGCACTGGCCAACGACTCGTTCGGTGTGCTGGAACTGGCGCAGATCTTCGGCATTGGCCAGTCAGGCATGAGCCACCACCTCAAGGTACTGGCCCAGGCCGACCTGGTGGCGACGCGCCGCGAAGGCAACGCGATTTTCTACCGTCGCGCCCTGCCCCACACCGAACTGTTGGGCGGCAAATTGCACGCGGCCCTGCTCGAAGAAGTGGACAACCTGACGCTGCCGACCGACGTACAGTCGCGCATCGCCCAGGTCCATGGGCAACGGGCGGCCGCCAGCCAGGACTTTTTCTCACGGGTGGCGGAGAAGTTTCGCGCCCAGCAAGACTTGATCGCCGGCCTGCCGCAATACCGTGAAAGCGTGGTGGCCCTGCTCGACAAGTTGAGCTTTGACAAAGACGCCACGGCGATTGAAGTCGGCCCCGGCGATGGCGCATTCCTGCCGGAACTTGCGCGCCGCTTCTCGCAAGTCACGGCGCTGGATAACAGCAGCGCGATGCTCGAACTGGCGCGCCAGGTCTGTGAACGCGACAAGCTGACTAACGTTAGCCTGCAACTGGCCGATGCATTGAACGGCGTTAGCCTCAAGGCCGATTGCGTGGTACTGAACATGGTGCTGCACCATTTTGCCGCGCCGGCCGATGCGCTCAAGCATATGGCCAATTTGCTGCAATCAGGCGGTAGCCTGCTAGTGACAGAGTTATGTAGCCACAACCAGAGTTGGGCCAGGGAGGCCTGCGGTGATCTCTGGTTGGGGTTTGAACAGGACGATCTGGCCCGTTGGGCCACCGCTGCGGGACTCGTTCCCGGGGAAAGCCTCTATGTAGGCTTACGTAATGGTTTCCAGATCCAGGTCCGCCATTTTCAGCGACCGGCTGGCGACACTCACCATCGGTAATTTCAGGAAAACATCGAGATGAGCGAATACTCCCTTTTCACCTCCGAGTCCGTGTCTGAAGGGCATCCGGACAAAATCGCCGACCAGATTTCTGATGCGGTGCTGGACGCCATCATTGCTGAAGACAAGTTCGCCCGTGTGGCGTGCGAGACTCTGGTGAAAACGGGCGTGGCGATCATCGCTGGCGAAGTCACCACCTCGGCCTGGGTCGACCTGGAACAGATCGTTCGCGACGTGATCCTGGGCATTGGCTACAACAGCTCCAACGTCGGCTTCGACGGTGCGACCTGCGGTGTGATGAACATCATCGGCAAACAGTCCCCTGACATTAACCAGGGTGTCGACCGTGCCAGGCCTGAAGATCAGGGTGCCGGCGACCAGGGCCTGATGTTCGGCTACGCCAGCAACGAAACCGACGTGCTGATGCCAGCGCCGATCACCTTCTCGCACCAGCTGGTGCAGCGCCAGGCCGAAGCCCGCAAATCCGGCCTGCTGCCTTGGCTGCGTCCGGACGCCAAGTCGCAAGTGACCTGCCGCTACGAAAACGGCAAGGTTGTCGGCATCGACGCCGTTGTCCTGTCGACCCAGCACAACCCGGAAGTGTCGTACAACGACCTGCGCGAAGGCGTGATGGAGTTGATCGTCAAGCACGTGCTGCCTGCCGAACTGCTGAGCAAGGACACCCAGTTCCACATCAACCCGACCGGCCAGTTCATCATCGGCGGCCCGGTGGGTGACTGCGGCCTGACCGGTCGCAAGATCATCGTCGACAGCTACGGCGGCATGGCCCGTCACGGTGGCGGCGCGTTCTCCGGTAAAGATCCATCGAAGGTTGACCGTTCGGCAGCCTACGCCGGTCGTTACGTGGCCAAGAACATCGTTGCCGCCGGCCTGGCCGAGCGTTGCGAGATTCAGGTTTCCTACGCGATCGGTGTTGCCCAGCCGACTTCGATCTCGCTGAACACCTTCGGCACCGGCAAGATCAGCGATGACAAGATCGTCAAACTGGTCCGCGAAGTGTTCGACCTGCGTCCATACGCGATCACCACCATGCTCGACCTGCTGCACCCGATGTATCAGGAAACCGCTGCGTACGGCCACTTCGGTCGCACACCGGCAACCAAGACCGTTGGCGACGACACCTTCACCACGTTCACCTGGGAAAAAACCGACCGCGCCGACGCTCTGCGTTCTGCTGCCGGCCTGTAAGATTTCCCCGCAACACCCGAAGCCCCGCATGGTTCGCGCCTTGCGGGGCTTTTTGTTGGGATTCGCTTTACACCGCGTCGCATCCTTCGCGGGCAAGCCCAGCCACCAGAAACACTCGGTAAAAACCCCACCTGCCATGCCAACTGATACTGACCTAGCCTTCACGCACCTCACCGAGCAAGGACGCTCAAGATGCTTCCCGACCTGCGCCTGTTTTTTGCCGCCCTACTAACCTTTACCTATTTGACCGCCAATGCCACCGAGTGCCCGGACTGGCCATCCGAACGCGCCCTGAGCGAAGTCAACAAACTGCAACAGCAAATTGACCTCTGGGACGACAGCTATCACCGCCAGGGACGCTCACTGGTCGCCGATGAACTCTACGACCAGTCCCGCTCGCAACTCACCCAATGGCGCCACTGCTTCAACCTGGGCCCGTCCGCAGATCCCTTGCGCACTGCGCGCGGCACGCTGCCCCACCCCATCGCCCACACCGGCCTGGACAAACTGCATGATCGTCCCGCCGTGGAAAAATGGCTGCGTGACCGGGTGGACGTCTGGGTCCAGCCTAAAATCGATGGTGTGGCGGTGACTCTGGTTTACCGTAACGGCCTGTTGGCCCAGGCAATCAGCCGTGGTGACGGCGAAAGCGGTCAGGACTGGACGGCTCCGGCACGGCAGATTCCGGCCATCCCGCAACGGCTGTCGCAGGCCCGGGACGTGATCGTGCAAGGCGAACTGTATTGGCGTCTGACCGATCACGTGCAGGCCCAGGCCGGCAGCCTCAATGCTCGCGCCTCGGTGGCCGGCCTGATGGCGCGCAAGTTCTTGAGCTCCGAACAGGCCGCCGGCATCGACCTGTTTGTCTGGGATTGGCCCCAGGGACCGGCGAGCGTGCCCGAACGTGCCGCGGCGCTGACTGCGCTGGGCTTCCCGAGTACCACGGCATACAGCCAGCCGATCGCCTCCGTCGTCGATGCCGAACGCTGGCGCGAACACTGGTATCGCTCCCCCCTGCCCTTTGCCAGCGACGGCATTGTCCTGCGCCAGAACCAGCGCCCGGCCGCCGAACGCTGGCAGGCCAGGTCACCTTACTGGGCCATCGCCTGGAAATACCCCTTCGCCCAGGCACTGGCCGAAGTCCGCCAGGTTCACTTCAAAATCGGCCGGACCGGGCGGATCACTCCGGTACTTGAACTGACCCCGGTGAAGCTCGATGACCGGCAGATCAAACACGTCAGCGTCGGTTCGTTGCAACGCTGGCAGGCGCTGGACATACGTCCGGGTGACCGGGTCGCCATCAGCCTGGCCGGGCTGACCATTCCCAGGCTCGATAGCGTTGTATCGCGCGGCAGCGAACGCGCCGAATTGAACGCGCCGCTGGCAGCGGACTTTCATTCATTGAGTTGCTGGCGACCGACTCCGGGCTGTGAGAGCCAGTTCCTCGCGCGCCTGACCTGGCTCAGCAGCAAACAAGGTCTGGCGCTGCCCAATGTGGGTCCGGGCACTTGGGAAAAACTTCTTGCAACAGGTCGCTTGAACGGTCTGCTGGATTGGTTGACCCTCGATGCTCAAGAGCTTGCTACCATTGACGGTTTCGGCGAGCGCAGCGCAGCTCGCCTCGCAGACAGCTTCAACCGAGCCCGGCAACGCCCGTTCGCGCACTGGCTGAAAGCCCTGGGATTGCCGCCGACAGGTCAGGTGCACCTCGGCAACTCATGGCAGGCACTGGCGCAGCGAGACATTGAACAATGGCGGGCCGAGACCGATATCGGGCCAGGACGCGCGGCGCAACTGAACGCCTTTTTCAGCGATCCGCAGGTCCAGGCCTTGAGTGAAACGTTACGTGATGCGGGGATTGACGGCTTTTAGCGGTCAGCCTTGCGCCCAGCGGGAACCCCAGGGGACCGCCGGGCTCCAACAAGCCGTTGCCACACCGGCCCGCTTGTCTTCATACATGGAGCTTTTATGAAATTTCTTTCACCGCTCGTCCTGTTGGCCCTTTGCAGTGTGCTGGCCACCCCGTTAGTGGCGGACGAGGAAGCGCCGGGGCTGACCGGTTGCGCGGCCAGGAAGCAAGGTATCGTCAACCAGATCGAATTGGCCAAGGTCCACGGTAACGCCGACCAGCAGGCAGGTCTGGAAAAAGCCCTGAGCGAAGTCAAGGCGAACTGCACCGATGCCTCGCTGAAGAAGGAACGGGAAAACAAGGTGCTTGACGCCAGGCACGAGGTCAGCAAGCGTCAGGCCGACCTCGACAAGGCCATGAGCAAAGGCGACTCTGACAAGATCAACAAGCGCAAAGACAAACTCGCCGATGCCCGCAAGGAATTGCAGGACGCACTCGATGAGCTGGATAAATAAACAAGCAACACCCAAGGCTAACCGTGGCGAGGGAGCTTGCTCCCGCTGGGCTACGAAGTAGCCCCAAACCAGCCATCCTGGACATCAGATCGAACCCGACAGCCAATTAACGTCTGCTGCGCAGCCGAGCGGGAGCAAGCTCCCTCGCCACAACAGCAGACCGTCGCAGCCGAGAATCAATGATCCCGAAACGCCTTATGACACGCACTGCAAGCATCTTCGACTTTCTGCACCGACGGCCCCAGGTTACTGGCCTTGTAGGGTTGAATCTGGCTGGCGATCACCAATTCACCGGTGGCGGATTCAAGGTCACGGGCCATGGCCTGGAAGCGCGCCTGCTGCTCCCAGACATCGCTCTTGGCGCTGGTGTGATCTTCTTCGCGAACCTGCGGAAAGTGTTGCCACGGCTCACGGGACAGCGCATCGAGTTTCACCGAGCCCTCGGCGAACTTCGGGCCATCGAACGCAATGCGCCCACGCAGCATGCCGCCCAGGTCTTCGCCAGTCTTGAGCATCTGCTTGAAAATGGCCTTGCGCTGGCCGAGCGGCGAGTTGGGGTCGACTCCGCCACAAGCGGACAACGTCAGGCAGGCCAGCAATACAACAGAAAGTCTTTTAAGAGTCATGGTGGCTTCAGGTCACGGGAAACGGCGGCCAGTATCCTCGCGTCATCGGCAAAGACCAATAGCCCTATTATCAATAAGGGTTGCTTGAGCGCATGGAGCACTCAGGTAACCGGCAAAGGAATCACTCCATGAACAGCCGTATCAAGGCATGGCGCCACAGTCTGGCCTGGACCCTGCCGATGGTGGCCCTGCTCGCAGGCTGCACCGGTGGCGACAACCAACAACCGAAAACCCACGCTCTGGCGACCTATTCCAGTGCCACATGGGAAGCGCTGCCGGCGGTGTCCGACAACGACCTGGTCGCCGGCTTCGGTTCGTGGCGCAGCGCCTGCACCCGACTCAAGGCCGACCCGGTCTGGGGTGGCACCTGCGCAGCGGCTGCCAACGTGCCGCAAACCGCCAGCGACATTCGCGGTTTTCTCAAACAGAACCTCGATGTCTATGGCCTGCGTGCCGCCAACGACAACCCCAGCGGCCTGATCACCGGCTACTACGAACCGGTCTATCCCGGGAGCCTGACCCAGACCGGCGCAGCCAATGTCCCGGTCTATGGCGTCCCCGAAGACATGATCGTCGTCGCCCTCGACAGCATTTACCCGGAACTCAAGGGCAAACGCCTGCGCGGTCGGCTCGAAGGTCGCGTGCTCAAGCCATACGACGATGCGGCAACCATCGAAAACAAAGGTGTCAAGGCGCCGGTCGTGGCCTGGCTGACCGATCCGATGAACCTGCAGTTCCTGCAAATCCAGGGATCGGGCCGTATCCAGCTCGACAATGGCCACCAGTTGCGCATTGCTTACGCCGATCAGAACGGCCATCCGTATCGACCGATCGGCCGCTGGCTGGTGGAACAGGGCGAGTTGAAAAAAGAAGACGTGACCATGAGTGCCATCAGTACCTGGGCCAAGGCCAATCCGTCACGGATTCCCGAACTGCTCGGCAGCAACCCCAGCTACGTGTTCTTCACCCGTAACCCGGACAGCAACGAAGGCCCGCGCGGCTCGCTGAACGTACCGCTGACCGCCGGTTACAGCGCGGCAGTGGATCGCAAGGTCATTCCGCTGGGCAGCCTGTTGTGGCTGTCCACCACCAAACCGGACGGCACCGCGCTGGTTCGCCCGGTGGCAGCACAGGACACTGGCGGCGCCATTGCCGGTGAGGTTCGGGCGGATCTGTTCTGGGGCACCGGCGATGCAGCCGGGCAATTGGCCGGGGACATGAAGCAGCAGGGGCAAATCTGGATGCTCTGGCCCAAAGGTGCGGCGCTACCGCAAGTACCGCAGGTGTCGGATGCGGTTAAAGCCAATCCGTGAGCAACTGATTACTGTAGGAGCCGGCTTGCCGGCGAAGGCGGCGGGTTGATCAACAATGATGTCGCCTGACACTCCGCTTTCGCCGGCAAGCCGGCTCCTACAGGTCAATGGTGTCGGCGAAGATCTGTCAGACCGACACCACAAAGAAACTCACGATCAACGCCATCCCCACGAACCACACCAGCGACCGCAGCGTCGCCCAGTCCGCCAGGTAGCAGATGATGTAGAGCAGGCGGCTGGTAATGAACAACACCGACAGCACATTGATCGTCACCAGTTCGGCATTGCCGACCAGGTGCGCCACGATCACCGCCGCCGCGAACGCCGGCGTCACTTCGTAACTGTTCAACTGCGCCGAGTGTGCCCGCCTGCCCAAGCCTTCCAGAGAGTCGAGAAAGTCACGAGGGTCATGATTGTCTTTCAGCCTGAACCCGCCACTGATCTTGGCGACCCACGTACACACATACGGCAGTAAAATCGCAATCAAAATGCACCACAGAGCCACCGTCATAACGTCGTCCTTTCTTCTAGTTGTGGAGAGTTGAATTCCATCCGGGCGATCAAAACTTCATCACCAGTATGCCGATCATCACAAGGCTACAGGCGAGCAACCGTGGCCCGCCAAACGGTTCTTTCAGGTAACGCATGCCAAACAGCACCACCAGAATCACGCTGATCTCGCGCAACGCTGCGGCCTCGGCAATCGAACCCAACTGCATCGCCCACAGCACCAAAGCGTAGCTGAACAACACGCAGAACCCGACCGCCAGGCCCAGCCGCCACTGCTCGCGCCAGAACAGCATGAACGCGGGTCGTTTACGCACCAACGCCAATAGAGGAAACGGCCAGGCGCTGAGCAGAGTGACCCAGACCAGGTAATCCAGTGGATGGGACCAGCGCCGCAATGCCTGCCCGTCGATGTAGGTGTAGCAACCGATGCACAGGCCGATCAGCGCCACCACCGGTAGCATCGACCATGGAAGACGCGCTCCGCCGCCGCCCTGCCACAGCAGGCACAGCATGCCGAACGGGATCAGCAGGATTCCGAAAATCTGTTGGTGGGTCAGCTCTTCCCCGGCAAAGATCAGCGTCAGCGCCAGCACCACCAACGGCGACAGGCCGCGCATCAACGGGTAAACCAGCCCGAGGTCGCCGACCCGATAGGCCTGGATCAACAAATAGCGATAGAGCAACTCGAACGCCGCCGATGCCAGGATCCACGGCCAGATCTCCAGCGGCGGCACGCTCAGGAATGGCAACATCAGCGCGACAAAGAGCAGCGCCACGCTGTCCATGCAGGCCACCACCAACAGCCGCTCCGCACTGAACTTGATCAGGGTATTCCACGCCGCGTGCAACAGCGCCGCCATCAACACCAACGCCGTTGCAAGCACGGCCTACTCCTTTTTGTTGTCTCCACGATCGCTTGTAGGAGCGAGCTTGCTCGCGAAAAAAGCAAGGGCAACGCGGTTTGCCAGCAAACACGCGTCATCGTTGACGTCCTTCGCGAGCAAGCTCGCTCCTACAGTGTTCGGCAGAGATTTGATTCGCCATATATCAGTGGCTGTTTATACTGCAAGCGACCACGCCGCACTCAGTTGCGCAAAGACTAATTCCAATAAAAATTCTGCCCGGCCCGCTCTCGTCGAGAACGGTCGTCGGCCTGCGTATGCCTGATCACAGCGTCAAGACTACCGACAGAGACCTTGCGCATGCCACTCGCTTTGCTTGCCCTCGCTGTTGCCGCCTTCGGCATCGGCACCACCGAATTCGTCATCATGGGCCTGTTGCCCGACGTCGCCCGCGATCTCGGTGTGAGCATTCCCGATGCCGGACTGCTGATCACCGGCTATGCCCTGGGCGTGGTGTTCGGCGCACCAATCCTCGCCGTCGGCACCGCCAACATGCCGCGCAAAGCTACCCTGCTGGGCATGACGCTGATGTTCATCCTCGGCAACATGCTCTGCGCGCTGGCGCCGAATTACGCCACGCTGATGGCCGCGCGAGTGATCACGGCACTGTGCCATGGCGCATTTTTCGGCATCGGTTCGGTGGTCGCCGCCGGGCTGGTGGCACCCAACAAACGGGCCCAGGCGATTGCCATGATGTTCACCGGCCTGACCCTGGCCAACGTGCTCGGCGTGCCGCTGGGCACCGCACTCGGGCAATACGCAGGTTGGCGCTCGACCTTCTGGGCGGTGTCGGTGATCGGTGTACTGGCGGCGATTGCGCAATGGGTCTGGTTGCCGAAGAGCATCGCGATGGATAAAGCCAACCTGGCCAGCGAGTTCAAGGTGCTGGGCAAGGCCAACGTACTGCTGGCGCTGGGCATGAGTGTGCTGGCCTCGACCAGCCTGTTCAGTGTGTTCACTTACATTGCCCCGATCCTGCAGGACATCACTGGCGTCAGCCCGCACGGCGTCACCATCATGCTGCTGTTGTTCGGCGTTGGCTTGACCGCCGGCAGCATGCTCGGTGGTCGTCTGGCGGACAGCCGCTTGCTGCCTTCACTGGTGGGCATGGCGCTGGCGGTACTGGTGGTGCTGGCGGCGTTCACGCAAACCAGCCATTCGGCCATTCCGGCAGCGATCACGCTGGTGCTGTGGGGTACGTTCGCCTTTGCGCTGTGCCCGATCCTGCAACTGCTGATCATCGATCAGGCCATTGAGGCGCCGAACCTGGGTTCGACCTTGAACCAGAGCGCCTTCAACCTCGGCAACGCCGCCGGAGCCTGGATCGGCGGCCTGGTGGTGGCCAGCGGTGCGGATCTGGCGGACTTGCCGTGGACCGGTGCGCTGGGCAGCGGGCTGACCGTGTTGACTGCATTGTTCTTCATCTATCGCCAGCGTCGCGTTGCGGCTGCGCTTGATCTGGCGGGTTGAGCATCAACTTGATCGTATGCTCGCGAAGGGCGCGCCACCGATCTCACTGAGCGGCATCATCATCCTTGAACTGGTCTTTGACGTACTTGATCTCGGTTCGGCCATGGGGCGCGGGCAAGCCGTCTTCACCCAGGTTGACGAAGACCATCCTCTCCACCGTCAGGATGCTTTTGCGGGTGATCTTGTTGCGCACTTCGCATGTCAGGGTGATCGAGGTGCGGCCGAATTCGGTTGCCGTGATGCCCAGCTCGATGATGTCGCCCTGGCGCGAGGCGCTGACGAAGTTGATTTCGGAAATGTACTTGGTCACTACACGCTGGTTCCCCAACTGGACGATGGCGTAGATCGCCGCCTCTTCGTCGATCCAGCGCAGCAGGCTACCGCCGAACAAAGTGCCGTTAGGGTTGAGGTCTTCAGGTTTTACCCATTTGCGGGTGTGGAAATTCATATTCACTCCTGACCATCTTGCCGATTGATGCCCGGCATCATGGCAGAGCCCGGGCTAGAGCTCTATCAAGCTTTGACTATGGTCTCGATTACCGTTCGGACATTGACCAACAGAAACGCTTTGGAAGATCAGCATAGCCCGCTATAATCGCCACCGTTTCAAAACGGTCATCATCGCTTGATACCGTTTTCCCGCCACCTGTCCGAGGGGCGCTGCAGCAGGTTCGACCTGTCAGGCTCGGATGGGGCGTTGCCTGGCCTTAAGCCAGACACTAAACGCACAACGGCGCCCATTCGCATACATTACGAATGGAGGCTCTTCATGAGCGCTGTTATCACGCCTGCAGATTTTACCGATTACAAAGTCGCCGATATGTCCCTGGCTGCCTGGGGCCGTCGCGAAACCATCATCGCTGAATCCGAAATGCCAGCCCTGATGGGTCTGCGTCGCAAGTACTCCGAAGAGCAACCGCTCAAGGGCGCGAAGATTCTCGGCTGCATCCACATGACCATTCAGACTGCCGTGCTGATCGAAACCCTGGTTGCCCTGGGTGCCGAAGTACGCTGGTCGTCCTGCAACATTTTCTCGACTCAGGACCAGGCCGCCGCTTCCATCGCCGCTGCCGGCATCCCGGTTTTCGCCTGGAAAGGTGAAACCGAACAAGAGTACGAGTGGTGCCTTGAGCAGACCATCCTCAAAGATGGCCAGCCATGGGATGCCAACATGATCCTCGACGACGGCGGCGACCTGACCGAGCTGCTGCACAAGAAGTACCCACAGGTTCTGGACCGCGTCCACGGTGTGACCGAAGAAACCACCACCGGTGTTCACCGCCTGCTGGACATGCTGGCCAAGGGCGAGCTGAAAATCCCGGCCATCAACGTCAACGACTCGGTGACCAAGAGCAAGAACGACAACAAGTACGGCTGCCGTCACAGCCTGAACGATGCCATCAAGCGCGGCACCGACCACCTGCTGTCCGGCAAGCAAGCGCTGGTCATCGGCTACGGCGACGTGGGCAAGGGTTCCGCTCAGTCCCTGCGTCAGGAAGGCATGATCGTCAAGGTTTCCGAAGTCGACCCGATCTGCGCCATGCAAGCCTGCATGGACGGTTTCGAAGTGGTTTCGCCATTCATCGACGGTATCAACAACGGTACTGAAGCAAGCATCGACAAGGCACTGCTGGGCAAGATCGACCTGATCGTGACCACCACCGGCAACGTCAATGTTTGCGATTCGAACATGCTCAAAGCCCTGAAGAAGCGTGCCGTTGTCTGCAACATCGGCCACTTCGACAACGAAATCGACACCGCTTTCATGCGCAAGAACTGGGCATGGGAAGAAGTGAAGCCGCAGGTTCACAAGATCCACCGTACCGGCGCTGGCGATTTCGACCCACAGAACGACGACTACCTGATCCTGCTGGCCGAAGGCCGTCTGGTTAACCTGGGCAACGCCACTGGCCACCCGAGCCGCATCATGGACGGTTCGTTCGCCAACCAGGTTCTGGCGCAGATCTTCCTGTTCGGCCAGAAGTACGCCGACCTGTCGCCAGCCCAGCAAGCCGAGCGCCTGACCGTTGAAGTACTGCCGAAGAAACTCGACGAAGAAGTGGCCCTGGAAATGGTCCGTGGCTTCGGCGGCGTCGTGACTCAACTGACCAAGACCCAGGCCGACTACATCGGCGTGACCGTCGAAGGTCCGTTCAAGCCGCACGCTTACCGCTACTGATAGGCCGGCTCTTCCTGTGTAGGAGCGAGCTTGCTCGCGATGGACGTTAACGATAACGCGTGCTGTCTGGATAAACGCGTTGCCTTGACGTCTTTCGTCGGAGCGCCGCCCGGAGCAAGCTCGCTCCTACAGGGGGCCAGCGTCCGCCTTATGAGTTTCCAAGGATTTGACCATGTCCCAAGATCGTCGCTACAGCTTCGAGTTCTTCCCTACGAAGACCGATGCTGGGCAAGAAAAGCTGCTTGCCACTGCTCGCCAGTTGGCCACCTACAACCCCGATTTCTTCTCCTGCACCTATGGCGCCGGCGGTTCGACCCGTGATCGCACGCTGAACACCGTGTTGCAGCTCGAAAGCGAAGTCAAAATCCCTGCCGCTCCGCACCTGTCCTGTGTGGGCGATAGCAAAGCTGACCTGCGCGGCCTGCTGGCCGAGTACAAGGCCGCCGGCATCAAGCGTATCGTCGCTCTGCGCGGTGACCTGCCTTCAGGCATGGGCATGGCCAGCGGTGAATTGCGCCACGCCAACGACCTGGTTGAATTCATTCGTGAAGAAACCGGTGATCACTTCCACATCGAAGTCGCCGCTTACCCGGAAATGCATCCGCAAGCGCGCAATTTCGAAGACGATGTTGCCAACTTCGTGCGCAAGGCCAACGCTGGCGCCGACAGTGCGATCACCCAGTACTTCTTCAACGCCGACTGCTACTTCTACTTCGTGGAACGTGTGCGGGCGCTGGGTGTGAGCATCCCGATCGTGCCGGGCATCATGCCGATCACCAACTACAGCAAGCTGGCGCGCTTCTCCGATGCCTGCGGTGCGGAAATCCCGCGCTGGATCCGCAAGCAACTGGAAGCCTACGGCGACGACACCCAGAGCATTCAGCGCTTTGGTGAACAGGTCATCACCGAAATGTGCGAACAATTGCTGCAGGGCGGCGCTCCAGGGCTGCACTTCTACACATTGAACCAGGCTGAAGCGAGCCTGGCGGTGTGGAGAAACCTGAAATTGCCGCGTTGAGGCAGCTACAAGCTGCAAGTTGAAAGCTACAAGCAAGATCAAAAGATCGCAGCCTGCGGCAGCTCCTACCCCGGAATGTGTATTCCCTGTAGTAGCTGCCGCAGGCTGCGATCTTTTGCTTTCAGCGCACTATTAATGTGCAGCAATCCACGGAGTTAGAGCATCTGCGGTCAGTTTCTGGCTCTTTCCGGTTTCTCGTCGTAATCTCAAACCCATGCCTTTGATCACGCAGTTAATCGCCATGCTTGTATTCACTTGCCTGAGCTTCGCCGCTCGGGGCGAGAAGCTGCGCATTGTCACGGAGCCGTGGGCGCCTTATGTGTATGAAGTCAACGGCAAATCGCTAGGTCTGGACTACGAAACCACCGCCATTGTCTTCAAGCGCCTGGGCATCGAAGTGGAATGGCAGTTCCTGCCATGGAAACGCTGCCTGTCGATGCTTGAAACCGGGCAGGCCGACGGCGCGCTGGACATCTTCCATAGCGACGAACGTGATGCGACCCTGCTCTACCCCAGCGAACCACTGTCTGAAGTCCAGTTCGTGATGTTCTACGCCAATGACCGGCCCCATCCATTTCGCACCCTCGATGACTTGCGTGGCCTGACCATCGGCACCTCGCCGGGTTACCTGTACAGCAAGGACTTCAGCGATTCGACGCTGTTCACCCGCGAGCCGGCTCCCACCCATGAAGCCAACTTCGGCAAACTGGTGCGCGGGCGCATTGACCTGCTGATTACCGACCGCCGGGTCGGCCAGCATTTGCTCGATGAACTGGGCATCCGCGGCAAGATCACCGAAAACCCCACGGTCATCAGCCAGCAAAGCCAGTTTCTCGCGGTGCGGCGCAATGCGGGCATGGATCTGCTGGTGCAGCGTTTCGGCGCCGAACTCAAACGCTTCAAGCGCGAGCCCGCCTACGCTGAACTGAGTGCCCGCTATGGCGCGCAACCGGCCGCCAGCGTGAAGGCTGAAAAGGCCACGGCTACCACGGAAAAAACCGTTGAGCAGCAGGAAAGCAGCGCGCAGTGATAGCTCTGTTATACTCCGGCCTTCCCGCCAGGCTCACGCCCGGACGCTCGGAATCGTTAAAGGCATCTCAACCCCGCTACTGCGCAGCTTTCAGCCCGCGCGAGCGTTTGCAGACGAGCCTTCGAGACCCAGCAGGACCGGACGGGATTGCGTCCTCTTAAACGCCATTCGCGCCAGGCAAGACTCCCATTGGGCCAAGCCCTAACTTAAAACAGGATTACTCATGTCCTTTGCTTCCCTCGGTCTCTCCGAGGCTTTAGTCCGCGCCATCGAGGCAGCGGGCTATACCGAGCCTACTCCGGTGCAACAGCGGGCCATTCCCGCCGTGTTGCAAGGTCGCGACCTGATGGTCGCGGCACAGACAGGTACTGGTAAAACCGGCGGTTTCGCCCTTCCGATCCTGGAGCGGTTGTTCCCCAACGGTCACCCGGACAAATCCCAGCGTCACGGCCCGCGCCAGCCGCGCGTACTGGTCCTGACCCCGACTCGCGAACTCGCCGCACAAGTGCATGAAAGCTTCAAGGTCTATGCCCGTGACCTGAAGTTCGTCAGCGCCTGCATCTTCGGCGGTGTCGGCATGAACCCGCAGGTTCAGGCCATGGCCCGTGGCGTGGATGTGCTGGTGGCCTGCCCTGGCCGTCTGCTCGACCTGGCCGGCCAAGGCAGCGTCGACCTGTCCCACGTGGAAATCCTCGTGCTGGACGAAGCCGACCGCATGCTCGACATGGGTTTCGTCCATGACGTGAAGAAAGTGCTGGCGCGTCTGCCAGCCAAGCGCCAGAACCTGCTGTTCTCGGCGACCTTCTCCAAGGACATCACCGACCTCGCCGGCAAGCTGCTGCACAACCCGGAGCGCATCGAAGTCACGCCGCCGAACACCACGGTCGAGCGTATCGAACAGCGTGTGTTCCGTCTGGCCGCCAGCCACAAGCGTTCGTTGCTGGCGCACCTGATCACCGCCGGCGCCTGGGAACAGGTGCTGGTGTTCACCCGCACCAAGCACGGCGCCAACCGTCTGGCCGAGTACCTGGACAAACACGGCCTGAGCGCCGTCGCGATCCACGGCAACAAGAGCCAGAATGCCCGCACCAAAGCCCTGGCCGACTTCAAGGCCGGCGAAGTGCGCATCCTGGTCGCCACCGACATCGCCGCTCGCGGCCTGGATATCGACCAGTTGCCCCACGTGGTCAACTTCGAATTGCCAAATGTCGATGAAGACTACGTGCACCGTATCGGCCGTACTGGCCGCGCCGGTCGTTCGGGCGAGGCGATTTCGCTGGTAGCCCCGGACGAAGAAAAACTGCTGAAAAGCATCGAACGCATGACCCGACAGAAAATCGCCGACGGCGACCTGATGGGCTTCGATGCCAGCGCCGTGGAAGCCGAGAAACCAGAAGTGCGCGAGCGTCCGGACATGCGTAACCCACGCAATCCACGTGGCCCACGCGGCGACGGTCCGAACGGCAGCGGTGGCGGCGGCGGTCGCAAGGACAAAGGCAAGGACAAGGGCAAGGAAAAACCGGCCGGCGAACGCGGCGAGCGCCCTGCCCGTCAGCAAAAGCCCCGCGAAGGTACTCCGGCCCGTGAACAGCGTCAGCCGAGCCAAGCACCACGCGCCGCCGCTGACCGTGCCCCGGACGAGTTCCTGGACGACGATATCGATAACTTCGGTAACCGCGTCGACTACGTGCCGCAGCAGAAACCGGCCCAAGGCCGTGGGCGCCGTCCGGGCGCTCCGGCACAAGGCACCGCCGCCAGTTCGGGCGCTCCACGCTCCGGCAAACCACAAGGTCGCCAGAGCGGTCCGCGCAACAGCGATGGCGCCAGCACCGGCACCCCACCGGCCAAGCGTAGCGGCCCTCGCAGTGGCGCACCGCGTGACGGCCAGGCCCGCCGCGAAGACTCGCGCAACCGCCGCCCGGCCCGTGACGACCAGCCGCTATCCGAGCCGGCCGTGCAGAACCCGCGTGGCCCGGCGCCGAAGATCATGCACAAGGAGTCGAAGGCCGACCGCTTCCCGACACCTGAGCAACTGGATCAACTGCCGAGCCGTCCTCGTGGTGAGAAACCAGCGCTGCTGACCCGCAATCGCTGAGTTATCGCGAACAATAAAAAACACCCCTGATCGCGAGATCAGGGGTGTTTTTTTATGACTGATTTAAACACTGTAGGAGCGAGCTAGCTCGCGATGGACGTTAACGATAACGCGTACTTCCTGGACAAACGCGCTTCCCTCAGGTTTTTCGCGAGCAAGCTCGCTCCTACAGTCTCAGCATTACTTCGCTTTGACACCTTCAAACGAGACGTACAGATCAACCGCGTCGGACTGTGGGCCCAGGTCCATCATCTTGCCGAAATCGGAACGCTTGATGCTGGTAGTGCCCTCGAAGCCGGCACGGTAGCCGCCCCATGGATCCTTGCCTTCACCCAGGAAAGTGGCCTTGATCACGACTGGCTTGGTTACGCCAGCAATAGTCAGGTCGCCGGCCACGTCGGCCGTGTCTTTGCCAGCGGCGTTTTTACCGGTGGCTTTGACGCTGGTGGACACGAACGTGGCCTTAGGGAAATCAGCCACTTTCAGGAAGTCTTTGCTGGAGACGTGCTTGTCACGTTCGGCGTTGTTGGTGAAAACGCTGGAGGTGTTCACGTTGAACTCGATCTTGCTGTCTTCAGGCTTGGCGGCGTCGAAGCTGAACTTGCCGTCCATGGTCTTGAAGGTACCGGTGATGAAGCTGTAGCCCAGGTGGCTGATCTTGAAGTTGACGAAGGCGTGCTGGCCTGTTGTGTCTACAACGTAGTCAGCCGCCATCACGTTGGCGGACAGCAGAGCGGAACCGATTGCCAGAGCGGCGAGAGTCTTTTTCAACATGCTTTGTTTTCCTTGGGAGTCGAGGTTGAACTTCAGGCTTTGCGACCCAGCATTCTCTTGAGGGTCGCATCACGGTCGATAAAGTGGTGCTTCAATGCTGCCAACGCATGAAGTCCGGAAAAAATTACCAGCACCCACGCCAGGTAGAGGTGAATCGCACCGGCGTTATCTGCCTGGTCCGGCAGTCCGGAAACCAGGGCAGGCACTTCAAACCAGTCAAACACCGGAATCCCGGCACCTTCTGCGGTGGAAATCAGGTAACCGGCAATCATCACGGCGAACAGACAGAAATACAGAAAGGCATGACCGAACATGGCGCCCAGGCGCGTCATGCGGCTGTAACTGGCCAAGGCCGGTGGTGGCGGGCTGATGAAACGCCACAGCACCCGCAGCACCATGACTCCCAGCAAGATCAAACCAATGCTCTTGTGCAGATCCGGTCCGTCTTTGCGCCACGGGTCGTAATAGCCGAGACCGACCATCCACAGCCCGAGGGCGAACAAACCGAACACGGCCAGCGCCACGCCCCAGTGCATGAAGATGCTGACCCAGCCGTAGCGGGAGGTCGAGTTACGTAGCTGCATTGCCTAGATCCCTGTAAGTGCTGGCCCAAGACTATCGGGTTATCTATCGAATTAAAGCCGAAAATTTCGCTTTGAAATATCGAGAAATACGATCAAGAGTCTGAAACAGGCGAGTTAAGGAAAGATTAAAGTCGAAAGTGTTAGAAAAAATGAATACGAACCGAAGAACACCTGTACCAAATGTTTTATTCGATTTTAGACCCCGGCTTTCTTCAGGCAAAAAAAACGCGGCATTTACGCCGCGTTCTTTTTGTCCCAGGGCTTACTACGCCTTGGCATCCATTGCCGGAGTCGCCGCAGGTTTAGCTGCTGGCTTCTTCACCGGCTCGGTTTTCTTGGCCGGTGCCTTGACCGGGGCTTTTTTCGCCTCGATCTTGGCAGCCGGTTTTGCCGGAGCCTTTTTGGCCGGCTCGGTTTTTACCGGGGTCGCAGGCTTCGGTGCTTCCACCGGGGCCGGTGCTTCCGCCGGGGCTGGCACCGGAGCAGGCGCTGGCGGTGCAACCGGCTCAGGTGCCTTGACCAGCTCTGGCTTCTTCTCGTCATCGGAGCCGCCGAACAGGTTGCTGAAGAAATTGCCTTTCTTCGCCGCCACCGCACCAGCGCCCGCCGCAGCGGCCGGGACCACTTTCGCCGGTTCGAACGACTTGCCCGCCGCCAGGTCTTCAACCTGGCCTGCTGCACGCTGACCAGTGCGTAGCGCGCCTTCCAGGGTGCCCGGATACAGGGTGTCGGTGTGTTCGCCAGCGAAGGTTACGCGCTGAATCGGGCGTTCCCACAGGCGCCAGAACTTGCTGATCTGGCCCGGGCCGAAGGCCAGGTAGGCGCCGCCAGTCGACGGGTCGGTGCTGTAGCGACGGATTTCATAACCGGTGAACGAACCGCGAGCCTGTGGATAGAACGTATGCAGGCGAATCAACACCTGATCGACCATCTGCTTGTCGCCGAACGCCTGCATCACTCGTGCATTGTCGCCGGACAGGTTGATCACCACATTGGCACCGCCCTTCAGGGCAGGCTCGATCCACAACATGCCCAGGCCGGTGTTGCTGTAGATCTCGCCAGACATGCGCGCCCTGGATTCCCACACCGGCGTCTTGAACTTCAGCATGATCTGGTCGCGCCATCCGTAGTTGGTGCCCTTGATCGCCGCCAGGTGCTGGGCGTCCAGCGCCGGGATCATCTGGATCTTGTTCAGGGCGCGCAGTGGCACCGCCAGCACGACGTAGTCAGCCTGATAGCTGACGCTGTCGACTTTGACGGTTACGCCGTCCTTGTCCTGAGTGATTGACGAGACCCGGGAATTGGTCTTGATGGTTTTCAGCTGCTTGACCAGGGCCTGGGCCAGCACCGGACTGCCACCGACCAGGCGCGAAGCCCGCAGGTCACGATCGGAGACGCCGCGGTAAACGCGGCTCTGCTGCGCGAAGTACAGCAGCGACAAGCGCGAAGGTTCGTCGTAGCGGGTACGGATCTGCTGGTTGATCAGCTGGCGGGCGGTGGCCGGCAGGTTCTGCTTGTCGAGCCAGCTCGACACGTTGATCTGATCCAGCGCGTACAGCGTGTTGTTGGCGGCCGGGTTCTGCGGGTCGTCGATCGAGCGCGCCAGATCGTCCACGGTCTTGTCGAAGCGCTTGAGCGCCTCGGCGGTGGCCGGCTGTTTGGTCGCCAGGTCGGCGGCGGAGAAATACTCACCATCGATCAGATAGCCTGGGGTCCGCACGAACTCAGGGGCCGGCGTGGTGCTCAGCTTGAAGTTCGATACGTATTTGTTCAGCACCGGTTGGGCCTTGTCGTTGCCGATCCACTCGCTGGTGGCCATGCCGGAACGGCCACCCAGGCTCGACTTGGCTTCCAGCAGGGTGACCTGCCAACCCTTGTTCTGCAGCTCGTACGCAGCAGTCAGGCCCGACAGGCCGCCGCCGATCACGATCGCGGTTTTATCCTTGGCCAGCGCAGACACGCTGAACAGCCCCAACATCACCAGCGCACAGGCGCGCAGCCAACCGACAGACATTCAGCGAACTCCGGAATCACACGAGGAAAACAGCAGTTTTTGCGAGCCAGACGGCTCAAGAACCGCGAAGGATACGTCAGCCTTCAAACACCCGCCAGCAACGTCTACCGGCCTGGATAAAGTAGCTGATTTGACACAATGGGTTGTCCCCGTGGCACGCATTGCATAGGCTTGCGCGATTGTTTGTCCGCGCTGGTCACGGACCGCCTCCAGGAGAGTGAAAATGGGCCTGAATAATCAGTGGATGCAACGCGATCTCGCCGTGTTGTGGCATCCCTGCACCCAGATGAAAGATCACGAACAACTGCCGCTGATCCCGATCAAGCGCGGGGAAGGCGTGTGGCTGGAAGACTTCGAAGGCAAACGCTACCTCGATGCGGTCAGCTCCTGGTGGGTCAATGTGTTCGGCCACGCCAACCCGCGGATCAACCAGCGCATCAAGGACCAGGTCGATCAGCTCGAACATGTGATCCTTGCCGGTTTCAGCCATCAACCGGTCATCGAACTGTCCGAGCGTCTGGTGAAGATGACGCCGGAAGGCCTGACCCGGTGCTTCTACGCCGATAACGGTTCGTCCTGCATCGAAGTCGCGCTGAAAATGAGCTTTCACTATTGGCTCAATCGCGGTACGCCTGCCAAGAAGCGCTTCGTCACCCTGACCAACAGCTACCACGGCGAGACCATGGCGGCGATGTCGGTGGGCGACGTGCCGCTGTTCACCGAGACCTACAAAGCGCTGTTGATGGACACCATCAAGGTGCCGAGCCCGGACTGCTACCTGCGCCCCGAGGGCATGAGCTGGGAAGAGCACTCGCGCAACATGTTCGCCGCCATGGAGCAGACCCTTGCCGAAAACCACGACACGGTCGCGGCGGTAATCGTCGAGCCGCTGATCCAGGGCGCTGGTGGCATGCGCATGTACCACCCTGTGTACCTCAAGCTGCTGCGAGAAGCCTGCGATCGCTACGGCGTGCACCTGATCCACGACGAAATCGCCGTCGGCTTCGGCCGCACCGGGACGATGTTCGCCTGCGAACAGGCCGGCATCCGCCCGGACTTCCTGTGCCTGTCCAAGGCCTTGACCGGCGGCTATCTGCCACTGGCGGCGTGCGTGACCACAGACGAAGTCTACAGCGCGTTCTACGACGACTACCCGACCCTGCGTGCCTTCCTGCACTCCCACAGCTACACCGGCAACCCGCTGGCGTGCGCCGCGGCCCTGGCGACCCTGGATATTTTCGAAGAAGACAACGTCATCGAGAACAACAAGGCGCTGGCGCAGCGCATGGCTTCGTCGACGGCACATCTGGTGAACCACCCGAACGTGTCCGAAGTGCGCCAGACCGGCATGGTGCTGGCCATCGAAATGGTCAAGGACAAGGCCAGCAAAGAGGCTTACCCATGGCAGGAACGTCGCGGCCTGAAGGTGTTCCAGCACGCCCTGGAGCGCGGTGCCTTACTGCGTCCACTGGGCAGCGTGGTGTATTTCCTGCCGCCGTATGTGATCACCCCGGAGCAGATCGACTTCCTTGCCGAAGTGGCCAGCGAAGGGATCGACATTGCGACCCGTGACAGCGTCAGCGTGACGGTGCCAAAGGACTTCCACCCGGGGTTCCGTGATCCGGGCTAAGACAACGGAGAACCCTTGTGGCGAGGGGGCTTGTCGGACCGCCGCACCGCCCCGTTCGGCTGCGAAGCAGTCGTAAATCGGCCATTGCGTTTTAACTGATGTTACGCAATTGCCGAATTTGGGGCCGCTTCGCGACCCAACGGGGGCAAGCCCCCTCGCCACTGAAGCCCGTCAGCCACAAATGCGATTCCGATCCAATTTTTAGAGATTCATCATGAGACTGTCCCGCTTCTTCATCGACGCCCCCTTGAGCATCGGAGAGCACGAGTTGCCCGAAGCCCAGGCCCATTACATCAGCCGCGTGCTGCGCATGGCCGAGGGCGATGCGTTGCAGTTGTTCGACGGTTCGGGCCAGGAGTTTTGCGCCAGGCTGGTCGACGTCGGCAAAAAGCGCGTGGTGGTGCAGATCGATGAAAACTTCGCCGGGCAGGTCGAATCGTCGCTGCACATCCATCTCGGCCAGGGCCTGTCCCGGGGCGAGCGCATGGACTGGGCAATTCAGAAAGCCACGGAACTGGGCGTCACTGAAATCACCCCGATCTTCACCGAACGCTGCGAAGTCCGGCTCAAGGACGAGCGCGCCGACAAACGCCTGCTGCACTGGCGCCAGGTGGCGATCAGCGCATGCGAACAGTGCGGGCGCTCGCGAGTGCCGGTGATTCATCCGCCACTGTTGCTGGCTGACTGGCTGAAGCAAACGCAAGCCGAGTTGAAGCTGGTGCTGCACCCGGTGGCCGAACCGCTGGTGAGCCACGCCAAGCCTGCAAGCCTGGCATTCCTGATCGGTCCGGAGGGTGGTTTGTCCGACGCAGAAGTCGATCAGGCCAAGGCCGGCGGCTTCCACGCTGCCCGCCTCGGTCCACGGGTGCTGCGCACCGAAACCGCGCCTGTAGTAGCGCTGGCGGTGGCCCAGCAGCTTTGGGGTGATTTCTAAAAAGATCGCAGCCTGCGGCAGCTCCTACAGGATGTACGCCATCCAATTGTAGGAGCTGCCGCAGGCTGCGATCTTTTGCATTTACTGCACCGGATCACTCACCGGTTTGGCAATGATCGCCTTGAGTTCGCTGGTCATCGGGAACTCGAGGTTCAAACCCTTCGGCGGGATCGGTTGCTCGAACCAGCGTTTGTAGATGCCGTTGATCTCGCCCGAGCTGTACAGATCCGCCAACGCGCCGTTGACCAGCGCCAGGAACTGCGGATCGTCCTTGCGTACCATGCAGCTGTAGATCTCCCGCGATTGCTCCTCCCCGACCACCACCCACTTGTGCGGGTCATTGGCCTTGGCGCGCTCGCCGTAGAGCAGCGCGTCGTCCATGTAGAACGCCACCGCCCGGCCCGACTGCAACATCTGGAAGGCTTCGCCGTGGTCCTTGGCGCTGATCACGAACATGTCGATCTTGTGATCGACGCTGTAGCTTTTCAGGAAGCGCTCGTTGGTGGTGCCGGCGGTGGTCACCACGTTCTTGCCGCGCAGGTCGGCGAAGCTCTTGATCCCGCTGTCCTTCGCAGTCAGCAACTGGCCTTTGACGTAGATGAAACCGTAGGAGAACGCCACCTGCTTCTGCCGTTCGGCGGTTACGCCGGTGGAGCCGCACTCCAGGTCCACGGTACCGTTCTGCACCAGTGGAATGCGGGTCTGCGAGGTCACCAGGTTGTACTTCACCTGCAAGTCCGGTAGCGCCAGTTGCTGCTGGATGCGCTCGACGATCTTGCCCGCCAGATCCACCGAGTAACCCATTGGCTTGCCGCTGTGATCACCCACGTAGGAGAACGGCACCGAAGCATCGCGATAGCCCAGGGTGATGCTGTTGGCGCTGGCGATCTTGCTCAGGGTGCCGGTCAGCGGCGCTTCATTGGCCTGAACCTGACTGCCGAGCAACAGGCCTAGCGTACAAGCGAGCAACGTGATTTTTTGCATTGTTATTCTCCGTTGTGGGTGTTGGTTTATCAGACGCGTGCAGCGATGACGGTGATTTCCACCAGCACCTGCGGGCGGGCCAGTTCGGCCTGCACGGTGGTGCGGCTCGGCGCCTGCCCCGGCGACAGCCAGGCTGACCAGACCTCGTTCATCGCGGCGAAATCCGTGGTGATGTTCTTCAAGTAAATGGTCGCGCTGAGCAGATGATCCTTGTCGCTGCCCGCCTCGGCCAGCAATGTATCGATTTTCTCCAGCACTTCGCGGGTCTGGCCGCCGGCATCCAGGGCATCGCCCGGCACCTGCCCGGAGAGAAACACCAGGTCGCCAAAGGTCACGGCGCCGGACAGGCGCGGGTTGCTGTGCAGTCGAGTAATGGTCATTGCAATGTCCTCTTCAGAAATCGCTGTTCAGGCGGCCCGGTGGTTGAAACCGAGCAGGTCGATGGAAGGCTCGCGCTCGCCGATCAGCTCGCTGAGCAAGCGCCCGCTGCCGCATGCCAGGGTGAAGCCCAGCGCACCGTGGCCGAGGTTGAGCCACAGATTGCGATACGCCGTCGCACCGAGCAACGGCACGCCGCTGGGGGTGGCCGGGCGCATGCCGGCCCACTCGACGGCTTCGTCGTAGGCGCCGGCATTTGGAAAGGTGTCATGGGCCTGGCGCTTGATCAGTGCCAGGCGTTTGGGGTCCAGCGCAGGGTCGAAGCCGACGATGTCGACCATCGCCGCCACGCGCAATTGCTCGCCGATGCGGGCGTAGACGATCTTGCGGTCATAGTCGGTGATGCTCACGTCCGGTGCCCGGTGACCGGCGCCGATCGGCACGGTCAGGCTGTAGCCCTTGAGCGGATAAAGCGGCAGTTGCAGCCCGGGCAGTGCCAACAGCGGGCTGCGGTGACCGGCCGCGATCACCAGTTGATCGACCGGCAGCATGTGCTCGCCCAGTTCGATGGCGTTGACGCTGCCGTTGCTGTGGCGAATGCCGGTCACCGCTTGCCCGAGGAGAAACTCGCAACGGCCGGACGCCTTCAGTCGTGCGGCCAGTTGCTGGCAGAAACCATGGCAATCGCCGACCTCTTCGTCCGGGGTGTAGATCGCCCCGACAAAGGGCGCATCGGTCAACGCCGGTTCCAGCTGCGCGCATTCGGCCGGCGACAACACCTGCTGTTGCTGCGGGTCGGCCAGGCCCTGGCGCGCATGTTCGAAGCTGCTGTTCTGGCGGAAAGTCACCAGTTTGCCATTGCGCCGCCACTGGAATCCCGCCAATCCATCGTCCTCGCGCCAGGACTTCAAGGTGTCCTGGCTGAGCAGCGCCAGGCGCAGCAAGTGCGCGGCGTTCTCGCGGTTGACCGAGCGGCGGCAGGCGCCGAGGAACGCCGCCATCCAGCGCCACTGGGCCGGGTCGAAGCGCGGGCGCAGCTTTAGCGGTGAATCGCCGCGCAGCATCCAGCCGATGGCTTGCCAAGGCACACCGGCGTCGGCCAGGGGCGCGACATAGCGATAGGACAACTGGCCGCCGTTGGCGAAGCTGGTTTCGCTGCCCAGCGAGTCCCGTGCCTCGACCACCGTCACCTCGAAGCCGTCGCGCACCAGCGCATAGGCCGTTGCCAGGCCAATCACGCCGCCACCGATGATGCACACATGCTGAGCCATGTCCGTCCCTAAAACCGTTGTGAAGACAAGGCCAAGGTTAGAGCCAGGTGACAGACGTTGAACAATGCATAAAGATGGCAAGCCCATAAACAAAGGTTATGGACTTGCCATGCGCCTTCGCCATATCGAAATTTTCCAGGCCATCCGCCAGACCGGATCGATCAGCGCTGCCGCGCAATTGCTGCACGTCTCACAGCCAGCGGTGAGCAAGGTGTTGCAGCACGCCGAGCAGCAATTGGGTTTTCCGCTGTTCCTGCGGGTGCGCGGCAAGTTGCAGGCGACGCCGGAAGCGCTGGAGCTGGAGCGCGAAGTGGACAAGGTCAGTGAAAGCCTGCAAGGCGTGCGACGCCTGGCGCAGAGCCTGCGCCGCGAACCTGGCCACAGCCTGCGCATCGGTGCCACCCCGGCACTAGCCCTGTCATTGCTGCCGCCGGCCATACACGAGTGGACCGGGCGTTACCCGGACATCGTTTGCGAACTCTCCAGCGCCCACAGTCGCGAACTGGTGCAGAACCTGTTGATGCGCGAAGTGGATGTCGCCCTGACCCTGCAACGCCCGGATCACCCGGGGCTCAAGGCCCAGGCGCTGGCGTCCGGCGTGCTGGTGGCGCTGGCGCCGAGTGGTTACTGGCCTCAGGAAGAGGCGGGTAAACCGTTGCCGCTGATGGCGCTGGCGGATGCGCCGCTGATCGGTTTATCCAGCGCCGATCCGCTGGCCGCGCGACTCGACAGTTACCTGGAAGCGGTCGAACCGCCGCCGCGGGTACGCATCGCCGTGCAAACCTACTCACTGGCACGGGCGATGGTGGAATCCGGCGCGGGCCTGGCGGTGATCGATCCGTTCACCGCCCTTGGCGCCTCTTGCGCCAGCACAACGATCCGCCCTCTGACACCGCCGCTGCCCATCACCCTGTACGCAGTGACCCGCGCCGCCGAACCACCGCCCCACACCTTGAACGACCTGTTGCAGGTATTCAGCCGTCGAGCCCGGGAGCAGCTGGATCGCCTGGTTCCGGTACAGCCTTAAAGCACATAAAAGAAAATCGCCACAAAGTGCAGCAGGCTCCCGGCGATGACGAACAGATGCCAGATCCCGTGGGCATGGCGCAGCCGGTCGTCCAGGGCAAAAAAGATAATCCCGACGGTGTACAACACCCCGCCTGATGCCAGCCACGCAAATCCGGCGCCGCCCAGCGCCGCGAGCAGCGGCTTGACCGCCACCAGCACGATCCAGCCCATCACCGCATAAATCACGATCGACAGAATGCGTGCTTCCGAACGCGGCTTGATCTCTTGCAGGATGCCGATCAGCGCCAGCCCCCAGACAATCCCGAACAACGTCCAGCCCCACGGCCCGCGCAGGGTCACCAGGCAGAACGGCGTATAGCTGCCGGCGATCAACAGGTAGATCGAAAAGTGATCGACCTTCTGCATGATCGCTTTCTTGCGCCCGCGTACGCTGTGGTACACGGTCGATGCGCTGTAAAGCACCAGCAAGGTAAAGGCGTAGATCGCCATGCTGACAATCTTCCACGGGCTGCCGTCGAGACTGGCCAGCACAATCAGCCACACCCCGCCGATAAATGCCGCCACTGCCCCAACCAGATGCGTCCAGGCGTTCAGTCTTTCCCCGTGATACATGCGTTGCTCACCTCGAAGTTCATTGCCGCAGAGCGCAAGGCTCAGGCTTCAAGCGTAAAAGCGCAATGTTTCTGTACGACGGGCCCGGCGTAATTGGGCACAATCGAGTCATTCCAGAAAGAGTCCGCCCCATGCTGATCGATGAAGAGTTGACCCTGAAAAAACTCGAGGTGTTCCTGGCCTTCATGCGCACCGGCAACCTGGCGCGGGCCGCTGCCGAGTTGCAGACCAGCAACGTCAGCGTGCATCGGGCGATCCATTCCCTGGAAAGCGCCCTGCGCTGCCCCTTGTTCAAGCACGAAGGCCGCAGCCTGACGCCGCTGGAAAGCGCTTATGTGCTGGAAGAGCGGGCGCAGAAGCTGATTCAGGACGTGGTTGAAAGCGTGCGCCTGACCCGCGAGGCCGCCGGGTTCTCGGCCGAACGCTTCAAGTTGGGTTCACTCTATTCGCTGACAGTGAAGACCGTGCCGCAACTGATCATGGGCCTGAAGATCCGCCGCAGCGAGCTCAACATCGACCTGATACTGGGCTCCAATATCGACCTGCTCTACAAGCTCAAGAACATGGAAGTCGATGCGGCCCTGGTGTCGCTGGACGACACCGTCAACGATCCGGATTGCGAGCAGATCCCGCTGTTTTCCGACGACATCTTCCTCGCCACGCCCGCCGATTCGAAGTTTGCCCAGCGCACCGAAGTCGACCTGGCCGAGGTCCGCGACGAAACCTTCATCACCCTGACCCAGGGCTTCGCCACCCATCAGGACGGCAAGCGGGTATTCGAGCAGGCAGGGTTCGAGCCGAAGGTGGCGATGCAGGTCAACGACATCTTCACCCTGCTGAGCATGGTCAGTTCGGGCGTGGGTTATGCGTTGCTGCCGGGGCGGATTGCGGCGGTGTACGAGAACCGGGTGAAGCTGATCCCGCTGCAGGAAAAGTACCGCTTGCAGCAGCACATTGGCGTAGTGTTCCTGAAGGCCAAGGAGCGTGATCCGAATCTGCTGGCGTTGCTGGCGGAGTGTCGGATGTATGCCAATCGGCAGGTCTGACGGAGCCCTTGTGGCGAGGGAGCTTGCTCCCGTTCGGGTGCGAAGCGCCCGCAAAATCAGGCCACCGGATTTACCTGACTCATCTCGGTGGTAGGTTTCAGGGCTGCTACGCAGCCCAGCGGGAGCAAGCTCCCTCGCCACAAACAGCGGTCACTGGACTACCCAACAATCCCGCGAACTATGAAGAACAACAGCGAAGGCCCCAACAAGCAGCCCAGCCCGGTGTGGAAGGTCGCGGTCAACGCGCCATAAGGCACCAGGCGCCGATCCGTTGCCGCCAAACCGGCGGTCACGCCGCTCACGGTGCCGGCCAGCCCACCGAACACCATCGCCGAGCGCGGATTGTCCAGGCCCATCCAGCGCGCCGCCATCGGCGTACCCACCATCACCAGAATCGCCTTGATCAGGCCGGTGGCAATCGACAGCGCCATCACATCCGAAGTCGCACCGATTGCCGCACCGGTCACTGGCCCGACGATGTAAGTCACCGCACCGGCGCCAATGGTGGTCATGCTCACCGCATCGCGATAACCGAAGGCCCAGGCCATGCACGCGCCGACAATAAACGGCAGTACCGTGCCCAATAGCAGCGCGATCACACCGATCAAGCCGGCCTTTTTCGCTTCCGTGGCCTGCACCTCGAATGCCGTGGCAACGATGGCGAAGTCCCGCAACATGGCGCCGCCCATCAGCCCGATGCCGGAAAACAGCGTCAAGTCCGCCAAGCCTTTTTGCCCGCCGGTCATTGTGCCGCCGACCCAGGCCAGTACCAGGCCGATGACGATGGCAATCGCCGAACCGTGAATACGTCCGAAGGTCAGGCGTTTGGAAAGAATGACCGACACCCACATGATCACGCCGACAAAGGCGAATGCGGTGACCAGACCGTTGTGTTCCAGACCGTTCTTGATGAGATCCCACATATCAGCGACCTCCTGCCGGTGCGCCAACTGGCGTTACATCCACCGGTTCATCAGGCAAGGGTTCGCCTTTATGGGTCCGGCTGATCAGGGCAATGGTGCAGCCGCAGATCACCACCGATCCTATCGCCGCCAACACCGCCACCGGACCACCATGCAGCGCCGTGACCACGTTTTGTTGCGCCGCCATCGCCACCACCACCGGGATGTACATCGCGCCCCAGAAGCCGACGCCCAGCTCGCAATCCTTGGTCATGCCGCCACGCTTGTGCATCCACAACCGAGCGCAAATCAGCAGAATCATCGCGATCCCGACACCGCCGACGTTTGACTTCACTCCCAGCAACACACCGAGCATGTCACCCATGATCACCCCTGCCAGCGTACAGATCGCCAACAGCGCCACACCGTAAATAATCATTGTTGTAGTCCTCAAAGTGCATTTCGAATGTTGTTTTTGTTGTTCGAAGCCTTAAGCCGGGTGATTTAAGAGTGACGGCTTCCCTCCTCACGCATCAGCGCCTGCAAGGTATCGAGCCGTGCACCGTCGAAGGCAATCACGGTGCCCTGCTCGAACACCCGGCGCGCCAGCCCGGTCAGCACCGCACCGGGCGGCAGTTCGATCTGTAGACGTACGCCACGCTCGTAAGCGCTTTGTACCGTGCCGCGCCAATCGACGATGCGGCACATGTTGAAGGCCAGGTCGTCACGCAGGGCTTCAGGCTTGATCAGCGGACGCGCACGACTGCCGCTCAGGTAGCCGATCTTCGGGGTCTGCAGCGGCACCTTGGCGAAGGCTTCGGCCAACCGTAGCGCGGGCGCCTCAAGCAATGGGCAGTGGGACGGCACGCTCACTGCCAGACGCTTGGCCAAGCCTGCTCCGCAACCTTTCGCCAACTCTGCCACCGCTTTCATCGCCGCGTCGCTACCGGCAATCACCACTTGGTTATCGGCGTTGATATTGGCCAGATAAACCGGCATTTCTACGCAGTGCACCCGGGCCAGCAATCCTTCCACCGTGGCCAGGTCCAGACCGATGATCGCGGTCATGCCGTAGCCCTGTGGATAAGCCTGCTGCATCAGTTCGCCGCGCAGGCTGACCAGATGCAACGCATCGCTGAAACCCAAGGCACCAGCCACCACCGCTGCCGGGTAAGCGCCGATCGACAAGCCGGCCACGTAGTCCGGGGCCATGGCCAGCTGACGTGAAGCGGCGACACCGGCGATCAGCAGGCAAAGCTGAACCGCCCTCGTCGACTGCAACGCCTCGGCAGAATCTAGCTGCGTCACATCTTCGCCGAGCAGGTCGCTCGCTTCGTTCAATGTTTCCCGAGGCAAACGCGCCAGCATCCCGGGTTGTTGCGCGCCCTGGCCGGGGAACACCAGCAAGCTGCTCACGCTGCTTGCTCCTGTGGATTCCACGGGTCAGTAACCAGAGTGGCTTGAATGGCATTTTTCAGCAGGACCCGCGACGAAGCACCGGCCCATTCGCGCAAGGCGACGGCGCCCGACGGTGTCTGCAATTGCAGGTCCACGTGGCACACGGCGGTATCAAGAATGGCCACCAGCGCCTGAGCGTCGACACGACTCAACGGGCGCGGCGTACGCAGGATCAGATCGAGATCGCTGCCCGCGTGCAAAGCGGAAAATCCACTGGCCAACTCGAACCCGGCGCTGCCGCTGACACCCCAGACCCAACCACTGTCATCGAGGTACGAGCGCAGTTGCTCCAAGGCCCGCAGCGCCGGGAAATCGCGCTGGCCTTGAACATGGCAGAGTTCTTCCGGCCGCACCTGCCGCGTAATGGCGGAGACTTCCATCACCGTCGCAAATCGCTGTTCGCGCAACGACCCGCGCACGCCCACCGCCACCTGCCCCGCCGCGCTCAAGGCGCGACGGACCACCACCGGTTGACCAGCACTGATCGACTCGGTTACCCACGCAGGCGCATCCGTCGGCAACTGCTGCGGGGTCATGCCCCACAGCAGGTCATGGGCCAGTAGCGTACTCACCACTGCGCTCTCAGCAATTGGCGAACCTTGCTCGACGCCGCACGATTGGCCGCACCGAGACGACCACTGAGATCTGTACCCTTCTCAGCGATATCGCCCATCGCCTGACCCAGGCACTCGGTCACTCGCGCCATATCCGCAGCGGTCGGCTGCTCGATCTGTTCCACTGACAAGGTTTCCCACAGCAACCCGAGGCTGGCATAGCTGTCGATGTCATAGGCCATCGGCGGCACGCTCGCAGCCAGGGCTTCGAGCTCTTCGACGCTGCGCAAGGTCACCCGCGCCGCCGACGCCTTGCCCATGGCGTGCACCATCACCCCCGGATCGCGCAGGGCGATCAAGCGATTGGCCTGATAGCCGTGGGCCAGAAACGCCCCGGACATCGCCTTGCCCACCAGCAGACCGATCACCGCATGACCAGCGAGACGGGCACGGGCATAACTGTCCGCCGCAGCGGCCAGCGCCTGATGGATACCGAGGGCTTCCTCGCGTCGACCGTAAGCCTGGCTCGGCACGTCGACGATGGCGATCAGAGCGCGTTTGCGTGCCTTGTTCTGATCGGCCGCAATGACTTCATCCACAGCCTTGGCCAGGCCCCAGCCTTCGAGCAAACCCACTTCGCCGTTGCGGGCACGGACGAAGCGGTTTTCCGGGTCAGCCACCACCGCGATGAAACGCACAGGCTGATCGCCCAGCGAACCGTCCGCGACCTTCAGCGAAGCCGGCAAGCCTTCGACTGCTTTCGCACCGGCACTCAAGGCGTTGAACCAGTTCAAACCACGCAGGGAATACGGACTCATGGGCGTTCTCCTTGGTACAGATCGCGAACCACGGACGGCTCGATTTGCGATTCGGCGTCCAGACGCGCCAGGCGTTGCAGGAACAACTCGGCCTGCCGGCTGCGCGGCCGTGCAGGCAAACCCTGCTGGAGCAACTCAGCCACCTGTTGGCGAATCTGCGCCACATCGTCATCCACGTAACGATCCACCAGACCACTGGCGAAACGCTGTTCACCACCGGTCAGGCTCCAGATGAAGGGCCGGTCGCGGGAGTCGTACTCTTCGAGTCCGGCTTCCTGTTCGATCACCTGCGGACCGTTCAGGCCAAGCCGCGCTTCCTGGGTCACCAACAGGTAGCTGCACAACCCGGCGGCAATCGACATGCCGCCAAAGCAACCGACGCTGCCCGTCACCACCCCGACCACGGGTTGGTACTGCTGCAAATCGACAATCGCCGCGTGGATGTCGGCAATGGCCGCCAGGCCGAGGTTGGCTTCCTGCAAGCGCACGCCGCCGGTTTCCAGCAGCAGCACGGCGCGGGTCGGGATGCCGTTGCGGTTGTCTTCGGCGGCCAGTTCCAGTGCGCCGGCAATTTTTGCTCCGCCGACTTCACCGAGGCTGCCGCCCTGGAATGCGCCTTCGATGGCCGCGATCACCACCGGCAAACCATCGAGATTACCCTTGGCGATCACCACGCCGTCGTCGGCTTGCGGCACCACACCCTGGCGCGACAGCCACGGCGACATGATCCGTTGAAAGGGATCGAGCAGTTCGCGGAAGGTGCCGACGTCGAGCAACGCCTTGGCCCGTTGCCGCGCACCGAGTTCGACGAAACTGTGCTTATTGAGCAGGGATGCGCTGTCAGTCATGGCCGATCTCCTCGAAGCCTTGCTCCAGACGCAGACGCACCACGCCGGGTGTCGCGCCGAAATCGTGGATATCGATATCCATGGCCGGTGGCGTCTGGCCGTCGAACATCCGTGCGAACAGATGCTGCCAGCGTTGTTCACTGCCATTGACCGAGGTCTGCACATTGATTGTCAGCTTGCCGGCCTGACCCGGCTCGATCAGCACTTCCAGATCGCCCGAGCCGACACAACCCACCAGGGTGCGACCGCGTGGCGGCTGCCCGGCGGGGAATTCAAAGGATAAGGTTTCCATCAAAACACTCCCTGGATGAGGCCGTCGCCAGACGCGATACGGTCGATGAACAGGCAGGCTGCGAGCAGGTCGGCAGCGCCGCCGGGCGAGGCATTCAACGCGATGAGTTGTTGGTCCAGCTCATGCAGGCGGCGACGTCCGCCGAGGCTGGCACTGCCACCGGCATCGAGCACCGCCCGGGCACCCAGTTGCATGGTGTTCAGGCCCTCTTCGCCTGCGCGGTAAAGCACGCAGGTGTCGGCCAGATTCGTCATGATCGCCAAGAGTGCATCGAGCCGGGCGTTGTGTTCGCCATGACCGGCGGCGCGGCTGCGAAGAAGTTGTGGCAGGGCACGTTGGGTCACCGCCGGAAAACCGAGTTGCGCTTCTTCACGAGCACCGCGAGCGCCATAGCGTTGGGCGACTTGCGCACCGTGACTGAGCGGACGTGGTGCAAAACAGTCGTCGAGCAAGGCCAGCCGCGCAGCACGTATCGCTACGCTATTGGCACTGCAGGATTGAGGTTCCAGCGCCACGGCAGTGACCAACAGGCCCAAGGCCCAGATCGCCCCACGATGGGTGTTCACCCCGCCAGTGGTGTCGAGCATCGCTTGCTCGCCTTCACGACCGATACGGCCCACGGCTTCGCGCAGCGGCAGCCCGACTTCGCCGAACTCGATGGCTGCTTCAGCCATTTCTTTAAAAGCCGGCCACAACGACAACGCCGAAGCGTGCATCAGCCCCAGGTGTAAATCGGTGTGGGCGCCATTGCCGCGACGGTCGACCAGTGCCGGTTTCGGCGACAGATCCGCTTCGTCGATCAGCGCGTCCACCGCCAGGTCCGCCAGCCGTTCGGCCAGGCTCAGGTTTTTTGGTTGCAGGTTAAGTGCGTGCATTACCAGCTCCTGAACTTGGCGGGCGGGTTGTAGAGGCCACCGGACCACTCCACCAGATCGGCCACGCTTTTCGCCGCGAGCAGTTCGCGGGTGGCGTCGGTGCGGCGGATGCCGAGGTCTTCGGGCAAGGCAATCAGGCCTTCGCGGCGCATGCGTGCAGTGTCTTTTGGGTTGTGGCGCAGGCCGATGGCGGTTACCCCGGCGACCGCGGCGATCATCGCCTGGCGCTCTTCCAGCGAGCGCGCCTTATACAGGTAGGCGATGCCTTCTTCAGTCAGCAGGTGGGTGACGTCGTCGCCATAGACCATGATCGGCGCCAGTGGCATACCGCTTTTCTTCGCCACATCGACCGCATCGAGGGTTTCAACAAAAGTCGGTTTGCCACCCTCCTGGAAGGTTTCGACCATCTGCACCACGAGCTTTTTACCGCGTTCGAGCATGGGCTCGGCCACATCGGTGTTGCGCATATCGAGCCAGGCCGGCGTACCGTGACGACGACCGCGCGGGTCATGGCCCATGTTCGGAGCCCCGCCGAAACCGGCCAGGCGTCCGCGCGTCACGGTGGAAGAATGACCGTCGCCATCGACTTGCAAAGTCGCGCCGATGAACAGGTCCACGGCGTATTGCCCGGCCAGTTGGCTGAACATCCGATTGGAACGCAGGGAGCCGTCGCGCCCGGTAAAGAACACATCCGGCCGCGCCGCAATGTAGTTTTCCATCCCCAGTTCGGTGCCGAAGCAATGCACGCTTTCGACCCAGCCACTTTCAATTGCCGGGATCAGGGTCGGGTGCGGGTTGAGCGTCCAGTTGCGGCAGATCTTGCCTTTGAGGCCGAGGGACTCGCCGTAGGTCGGCAGGATCAGTTCGATGGCCGCAGTATTGAAACCGATACCGTGGTTGAGCGACTGCACATTGTGTTTTTCGTAGATGCCGCGGATCGCCATCATCGCCATCAGCACGTGCACAGGCTTGATGTGCCGTGGATCGCGGGTGAACAGCGGTTCGATATAGAACGGCTTGTCCGCCACCACCACGAAGTCGACCCAGGAGGCGGGAATGTCTACACGCGGCAGGTCGCTGACGTCGTCCACCAATTGGTTGACCTGAACGATGACGATGCCGTCGCTGAAGGCCGCCGGCTCGATCAGTGCCGGGGTGTCTTCGGTGCTCGGCCCGGTGTAGATGTTGCCCGCGCGGTCGGCCATGAACCCGGCCGACAACACGACGTTGGGAATCAGGTCCACCACCAGCCGTGCGTAAAGTTCGATGTAGGTGTGGATCGCGCCGATTTCCAGCAGGCCGTCTTCGAGCAACTGGCTGATGCGCAGGCTTTGGGTGCCGGCGAAAGAGAAGTCGAGCTTGCGGGCGATGCCGCGCTCGAACAGGTCCAGGTGCTCGGAGCGCCCGACGCTGGGCATGATCATGTGCAGGTCATGCAGCTTTGCGGGATCGGCCTTGGCCAGAGAGCGCGAGAGGAAATCCGCCTGCTTCTGGTTATTGCCTTCGAGCACCACGCGGTCGCCAGGCAGGATCAAGGCCTCCAGCGCCGCGACGATGTTGTCGGTGGGCAACACCACGCCATCGGCAAGCCCTCGCACCAGCTCGAGGCGCCGCTGCTTTTCGCTGCGCCGCCGCGTCCATCGCGAGTCGGGGGATATTGTTGTTGTCATGACCACTCCACGGGTTCGCTGTCGTGGAGCTACCTTAGAAGTGTTGGCCGTAGCGTATCAATCAAGCAGAGTGGTGGATCGTTACGCTCAGGTTAATGGTTGTCAGAACTGACGCCTTCGCGGGCAAGCCCGCTCCTACAATGGCTCTGCGGTGCACACAAAACCCTGTAGGAGCTGGCTTGCCAGCGAAGGCGTCAACACCATCAACACAAAAATCGGGATCAGTCGATCAACCCGGCATCCACCAACAACTCCTCCAGCGCCAACAGATCCGGCACCTTGGCCACCTGCTCGCCCACCTGCACCGCCGCCTGCTCCAGCGCACACAACGGCACATCCACATAACTCAACTGGCTGTCGAGCTTGCAAGAGCGCGGAATCCCCTGCACCAGCAGCGCAATGAATTTCAGCTCGGGGCGCCCGCCGAGAGCGTTGAGGATCACGATCCGCGCACGTTCGCCGATGACGACTTTCTGCGCGCAGGCCGACTCGAAACTCAGCAGCGGAATCTGCCGGTCGCGCCACATCACCAGGCCCAGGTACCACGGCGGTGTGTCCAGGTCGAAGGTCCCCGGCTGCTGGTAGTCGATCAGCTCGGCAACGGCGACGTTGGGCAGGATCAGGCTGCGGTCGGCCAATGGCAGCAGCAGGCCGGTGAGGTTGCTGGTGCGGTGCTCAAGCATGGGTCTTGCTCCACAAGGCGATGCTTTCGAGCAGCACCGATTCCTGATACGGCTTGCCAAGGTAGTCGTTGACGCCGATGGCCATGGCGCGGTCGCGGTGTTTCTGTCCGGTGCGGGAGGTGATCATGATGATCGGCAGGTGTCGCAGACGTTCGTCACTGCGCACCTGGGTCGCGACTTCGAAGCCATCCATGCGCGGCATCTCGATGTCCAGCAGCATCAGGTCGGGCACGTGTTCTTCCAGCAGCAGCATGGCATCGACTCCATCCTTGGCGGTCAGCACGTTCATGCCGTGGCGTTCGAGCAAGCGGCTGGTGACCTTGCGCACGGTGACCGAGTCGTCGACCACCATCACCAGCAACGGCCGATGCGGTTCGGCCTCGACTTCTTGCCCCGCCGGACGCTGGGGCACTCGGGCCTGCATGGCGCGGATCGGCGCCAGCAAATCCAGAATCAGCACCACCCGGCCGTCTCCGAGAATCGTTGCCCCGGACACCCCTTGCACCGCCGCAAACTGCGGCCCCAGGCTCTTGACCACGATTTCGCGAGTACCGGCCATGGCGTCCACCAGCACCGCGATGTGCCGCTCATTGCACTGCACCAGCAGTACCGGCAATGGCAGGCTCTGGCCCAACAGCTTCGGGCGCGGGCTGGTTTTCAGCAACTCACCCAGGTAGCACAGCTCGTAACGTTGTCCGGCGTATTCGTAGGTCGGCGAATCGAAACGGAAATACCCTTCGAGTTCATTGGGCAGGACACGAACGATGCTATCGATGGTATTGAGCGGGATTGCGTATTGGTCCTCTCCGCACTGCACCATCAACGCCCGGTTGACCGATACGGTGAACGGCAGGCGAATGCGGAAATGCACGCCCTGCCCCGGCACCGAGTCGATGCTCATGGTGCCGCCCAGTTGCCGCACCTCTTCGTGCACCACGTCCATGCCGACGCCGCGCCCGGAGATCTGGGTGATTTTTTCGGCGGTGGAAAACCCCGGTTGCAGGATGAACTGCAACACGTCGTGATCACTGATGACACTGTCCGGGGCGAGCAGGCCGCGCTTGATCGCCTTGCGCCGCACCGCGTCCAGCGGCACACCGGCGCCGTCGTCGCGGATGTCGAAAATGATGTCGCCCCCTTCGCGCAGCAGATCGAGGGTGATCTTGCCCTTGGCCGGTTTCCCCGCCGCGAGCCGCGCTTCGACGGACTCCAGGCCATGATCGACGGCGTTGCGCAGCATGTGTTCCAGCGGCGCGGCCATGCGTTCGAGAACGTTGCGATCCATCTCGCCTTCGGCGTTATCGACAATGAAGTCCACGTCCTTGCCCAGTTCGCTGGACACCTGCCGGACGATGCGCTGCAAACGCGGGAGCATGCGTTCGAACGGCACCATGCGCGTGCGCATCAGGCCTTCCTGCAATTCGGTGTTGATGCGGCCCTGCTGTTGCAGCAGGTTTTCCGTGTCCTGATTGCGTCGCTCGAGGGTTTCCTTGAGGTCGAGCAAGTCAGAGGCCGATTCGAACAGCGCCCGGGACAACTGCTGCAACTGAGAGTGGCGGTCCATTTCCAGTGGGTCGAACTCTTCGTAGCCCAGGCGTTCGGCGTCGACTTGCTGGCGGCTGAGAATCCGCCCCTGGGTTTCGGTGTCGAGGCGGCGCAACTGGTCGCGCATGCGCTCGATGGTGGTCTCCATCTCATTCAGGGCGATGTGCGCGTCGTTGACCTGCTGTTCGATCCGGCCACGGAAGATCGATGTTTCACCGGCCAGGTTGACCAGATCGTCGAGCAACTCCGCCGAGACCTTGACCATGTCGGTGCCGGCATCGGACGGTGGCGCCAGCGGCTCGGCCTTGGACGTGGCCGGCGGAGCAATCGGCGCGGGGGCTTCAGGCACGGCCGGGTGGCTGAAGTTCCTGATCGCATCGATCAAACGGTCGGCAGGCGGCATCGGCTCACCGGCACGGGCCGCGTCGAGCATCTGCGCCAGGCGGTCATGGCTGCGTTGCAACAGCGCGAACAACGGCTCCGTCGCTTGCAACACGCCGGTGGACAGGCCTTCGTAGAGGAACTCCAGTTCATGGGCCAGATCACCAATCGCGGCGATTTCCACCATACGCGCGCCGCCCTTGAGGGTGTGCAGGTCGCGCAGCAGGGTTTCCACTTCCTGCCGATTCGAAGGCTGGGCCTGCCAGCGCTCCAGCGCCGCCCCGGAGCTTTCGATGATGTCGAAACCTTCCTCGAGGAAGATCTCCAGCAATTCCGGATCGTGCCCGGCCGAGTCGCTATCAGTCGCCTGCCGGGCCGTCTCGGTGCCGCCCGCATGATCTCGGCGGTAGGCACGCATGGCTTCGATCAGCTCACGGGAATCGTCCAGTGGCTGGTTGGGCTGCAACTGTTCAAGGTACAACGCCAGTCGCTCATGGCTCTGTTTGAGCAGCACCGCCAGTGAATCACTGAAGGCATAACGACGGTCCACCAGGCCCTGGTAAAGGCTTTCCAGTTCATGGGCCAGATCGCCGACCGGCCCGATCTCGGCCATGCGTGCGCCGCCCTTGAGGGTGTGCAAATCCCGTTGCAGGGACGACAGCGGCGCGGCGTTGTCCGGGTCGCGCAACCAACGCTGCAAGGCCTGACCGGCGCTTTCAAGGATATCCACCGCTTCTTCAAGGAAGATCGCAACGATTTCCGCATCCAGCTCGCGCCCCTCTCCTGTAGGAGCGAGCTCGCTCGCGATGGGCGTTAACGATGACGCGTTGTCATTGGATAAGTGCGGCGCATTTGAGTCCATCGCGAGCGAGCTCGCTCCTACAGGGGGTAGCGTGCGCTCAAGCTCCGCAGTGGCGCTGCCCAATTCACGGATGCTCAGGCTACGGCTGCCATCGCTGCGGATCAGGCCCATGGCCGACGGGTCAAGGCTCTCGTCGAGCAGTTCGCGCAAGGCCCTGATCCGTTGCGGTTGCGGGCTGACTTCCTGGCCCGCAGCCAGTTCGTCGAGCATGTTGATCAGCGCTTCGTGGGCACCCTGTGCCTCATGGAAAAACCGCTCGCTGACGGCCAGGCTGCTTTCTTCCACGGCCCCGTACAGGTCGAGCAACGCTTCGCACAGCTCATCCACCGGGTGCAGGTCGGCCAGATGGGCGCCTTCGCCGAGGGTGGTCAATTCGTCCAGCAGTGCGCTGAGTTCCTGACGTTCGCCAGGGTGTTGCTGCCAACGCTGCAACAGGCTTTCGGCGTCCAGCAGGATGTCCATGCCCTGGGCGAGGAAGTTGTTGATCAGTTGCGGATCGCGCTTGATCCGCAGCCCGGTGTTCGGCGTGTTCAGAAGGTTTTCCAGACGCTCGGCCAGCAGCGCCCTGGCGCGCTCGGTCAAACCCCGGGCGCCGGGAATTTCCGCCAGCGGATCAGTCTTGAGCTGGCGCAAGCCGAGGCGAAACAACCCTTCAGCTTCCAGCAGCAATTCGACTTCATCCAGATCCAGTGCGATCAGGTGCGCCTTGTATTCCCGGGCCAGTTGATCCAGCGGTGCGGCCAGTTCGGCAATCGGCAACACGCCGGCCATGGATGCACTGCCCTTGAGGGTGTGCAAGGCGCGCTGCAATTCGTCGCTGGCCGGCAACGGCACATGTTCGGCGGCCTGATCAAGGAAGCGATTGAGGCTGCCCAAGTGGGTTTCGGCCTCTTTGCGGAAGATCTCCAGCAACAGCGGGTCGAGGGCCGCGACATCCTGCGTATCCTCATCGGACACCGGCTCATCGCCCTTGGCCAGGGCATGGGCGTGGGCAGCCAATTGATCGACATCGCTGCGCTGGCGCTGGGCATTGGCGGCATATTCAGCCACCAGCTCCGGAAGCAGCTGCAGCACATCGCCGATCAGTTGCTGCACCGCAGCACCCGGCTCCACGCTGCCTTCCAGTACGCGATTGAGCAGGTTTTCCACGGCCCAGGCCAGCTCGCCCAGCACCAGGGCGCGCACCATGCGGCCACTGCCCTTGAGGGTATGGAAGGCACGGCGCAGCTCACTCAGGGCCGAGCGGTTGTCAGGGTTGACCGACCAGCGCGGCAAGTACTCGCGCAGGATCTCCAGGACTTCGTCGGTTTCTTCGAGGAACACCTCACGCAGTTCCTCGTCCACCGGCTCTTCACCTGCTGGCGGCGGCAGCAGGCTGCCCGGAGTGTTCAGGGCGGGTGGGTTCAGGCTCGAAACCGGGCTGGCAAGCACATCGGCCAGGGTCTGAACGACCTGCGGATCATCCAGCTCCTGCATCATTTGCATGACCTGCGCTTCGGTCGGGTTGAGCGCATCATCAAGCACTGGCACATGCTGCTCACTGGGGAAAAACCCGAGGCTGGCCAGGCTTTTTTCCGCGACATCGAGCAGGTTTTCACCCTGCGCTTGCGGGTCATCGCTGAGGCGCTCGAGGTAGTACTCGACGCTGGTGATCACGTCGGCCAGGCTGTCCAGTTCCTGCCATTCCGGCTGACCCGGTTCGAGCAACAGGTGCTCGCGGATAAAGTGGTTGCAGGTTTCGACCAGGCTCGCCGCCCGGCCCAGCGGAATCATCGCCAGCGCGCCGCGCACCTGGGTCAGCAAGGCCGGCAGCGCCTGCAAATGCTGGCGATCCCAATCGGCGTCGATGTAGTCGACGATCATGTCCTTGGCCTGCTGCAAACAGATGCGGGCCTCCTTGATCACGATCTGATGGATCTGCGTCAGGTCGGTGGTCGGCAGACGATTGTCATCCTGGCTCTCCGGTTCCACGGTACCGACCATGCCGGCCAGCGTCGCTTCGACGTACAGCAAGGCCCCGGCAACGTCCATGAGGATGGCATCGTTGGGTTCGCGCTGGCCCTGGGCGAGGCTGAGCACCACCGCCAATTGATCGATGATCACCTTGCGCGGCTGGCCGAAGCCCAGGACCGCCAGGGTGTCGGCGATTTGCCGCAGCGGGGCCAGCAGGCTCTCGAGGTCAGAGGTGTGCTGGCGGTCACTGCGCACGAACAGATCCAGACGTTCCTTGACCCGCACCAGCTCTTCGCACAGCGCGGCCAGCACCGAGCGCATGGCGTCACGGTCGGGACCGGCCAGCCGCGCGCGTTCTTCATCGACCATCGCGCTGTCGGGCAGCGCGTCGTCCAGTGAGTAGCGTTCTTTCATGGTCAGCATCTGCCCGGTGGGATGTTCGGCCTTTGCAATGTAGAACAGCAAACTCTTGAGCAGCTCCGGCGGCGCCGGTTGGTTGATGCCTTGAATGCCTTGTTCGAGGAGACGCTTGAGTTCCATGTCGGCATCCCTGAACAGGCTGCGCAAGGCCGGGCTGTTGGCAATCGCACCGCCCTGCATGCCTTCGACCAGCGCCGATGCCACCTGCCATAACGGGCTCAGGGGTGCATTGGCGCACAGTGCTTCGAGTCGGGTGAAGACCTTGGCCAGGTAATCGAGGCTGGTGTCATTGTCCTGTTCACGCAGGAACCCGACTAGAGCCATTTGCAGCATCTGCCGCAGCTTGCGCAGCACACTGGGCAATTCGGCCGGCTCCAGTTGTGCCAGCGTTTCTGCGTCCAGCGCTGGTAACTCGGGCAATTGCGGGCTGAACAGGCTGGTTTCCGACAGCAGGCTTTCGCCACGGGCGCTGCGCAGGTCGTTGATCAGTGGCAACACCACCAGAGGCAAGTCGCGACGCGCGCCTTGCACCCGGTCGAGGTAGATCGGCAGCTGCCCCAGGGCCTGCATCAACAGGTGCAACGCCTCGTCGCGATGGCTGACACGGTTGTCCTGCAAGGCCATGGCCAATTGTTCCATTTCTTCGGCGAGCAACGCCGCGCCGTAGAACTCGACCATCTGCAAACTGCCGTGGACCTGATGGATGCACGAAAGGCAATCATCCAGCGCTTGCGTCGCCTGCGGGTCATCGAGCAGGTTTTCGATCGCGTGATGAGCCTGTTTCAGCGTTTCGGCAATCTCGCCCTTGACCCATTCGAGGGCCACATAGTCGTGCCGATCACCCATAACCACTTCAGTCACCATAGTTCTACCCGCGGGCGATTCACGCTTTGTCCACAGCCTGCGCCTTGGCTGCCGGCAAGGTGAAACCGGACACCGAGCGACGCAACTGACTGGCCATTTTCGCCAGGTTACCGATGCTCTCGGCCGTAGCAGTGGAGCCCGACGACGTCTGCGAGGTGATCTGCTGGATCACGTTCATCGTCAGGGAAATCTGACCGGCCGACGACGTCTGCTGTTGCGCCGCATTGGAAATGCTCTGGATCAGCGCCGCGAGCGTCTTGGACACGCCTTCGATTTCTTCCAGGGCCACACCTGCATCCTGCGCCAGACGGGCGCCGCGTACCACTTCAGTGGTCGTCTGCTCCATGGAGATGACCGCTTCGTTGGTGTCCGTCTGGATCGCCCGCACCAGGGTTTCGATCTGCCGGGTGGCAGCGGATGAGCGCTCGGCCAGGCGCTGCACTTCATCGGCGACCACGGCGAAACCGCGGCCGGCGTCACCGGCCATGGACGCCTGGATGGCCGCGTTGAGGGCTAGGATGTTGGTCTGGTCGGCAATGTCATCGATCAGGCTGACAATGTCGCCGATTTCCTGGGACGACTCACCCAGGCGCTTGATGCGTTTGGCGGTGTCCTGAATCTGCTCGCGAATGTTGTCCATGCCGTGGATCGTGTTGTGCACCACCTCATTGCCCTTGTTGGCGATTTCCACCGAGCGTTCGGCAACCGCCGAAGATTCAGCCGCGTTGGCCGACACCTGGTCGATGGACTCGGCCATGTCGTTGATCGCCATGGAGGCCTCGGAAATCTGCTGGGCCTGATGTTCCGACGCCTGGGCCAGGTGCATGGCGGTGGCCTGGGTTTCCTGTACGGCGGCGGCGATCTGGCCGGCGGTGAGGTTGATGGTCGCGACCAGATCGCGCAGTTGGTCGACGGAGTAATTGATCGAATCGGCGATGGTGCCGGTAAAGTCTTCGGTCACCGAGGCGGTCACCGTGAGGTCACCGTCGGCCAGGTCTTCGATCTCGTCGAGCAAGCGCATGATCGCGTTCTGGTTACGCTCGTTTTTCTCGGCGGTTTCGTGCAACTGACGATTGGTTTCGCGCACCATCACCATGCCGATCAGGATGATCGAAGCCAGCGCCAGCAAGCCCAGCACATAACCGCCGATGGTGTCGGTGGTACGCCCGCCGACCATGTTTTCGAACCCGCTGGCCAGGTGTGAGGCTTCGTCGAGCAGGGTTTGCGACAGGCTGAAAATGTTCGAGGCCGATTCGCGGACCTTGAACAGCTCTGGTGAGGTTTCGAGGATCTCGTCCACCGAACCCGACACGAATTCGAACAGTTCGGAGATTTCCGCGAGACGCGCACGGGCGTCACGATCTTCGACCTGGCTGACCTTGAGCGCCGGGTCGCCCTGGAGCATGCCGTTGAGCACCTTGCCGAACTGCGTCGCGTCACGTCCGAACGCGTCGGCGGCCTGCTGTGAGTTTTCGTCGCCGGCCAATACCGTGTTGACCGCGCCGAGGATGCGCTCGGCCAGCAGCGACTGCCGCTGTGCCATGGCCACCTGGGCCGCCGGGGCGCCCCGTTGCAGCAGGATCTCGACGACTTTTTCGTACTCGACCTGCAACTGCGGCACGGTTTCGGCCAGGGTCGCGGCGACCTGATGCAGCGACAGTACGGTTTGCTCGCTGGAAAGAATCGCATCGGTGTTTTTCAGCAGACGCTCCCAGTCCTGTTGCACCGCGCGCATCTCCGGACGCACGGTAGCCGGGGCCGGCGGCAGGCCGGTGGCCGGGTCGCCTTTCTTCAGGTAACCCCAGCGCAGGGCAAAATCGTTGCGCGCATCGCTGAGCAACTTGAACGCGGCAGCCTTGCCGGCGGCAGCTTCGGTGGCGTTCTTGGCGATACGCTGGGACAGCACACGCAGCTCGCCCGCGTGGCCGATGTACTGTTTGTCGTAGGTAGCCTGGGTGTTGAGGTACGCGAAGTTGGCGAACAGCAGCATGATGAAGACGATCAGCGCGATGAACAGCACGATAATCTGCGACCGGCTGCGCGACCCTTCCATTGGCTTGCCTGCTTTTGCTTTTATCATCGGTCCTCGCCTGTTAACCCACTTTTGGGCAGCTTGCCGAAATCCCTGTAGGAGCGAGCTTGCTCGCGATGGAGTGTCAGCTACATGGGTGTCGACTGATCCACCATCGCGAGCAAGCTCGCTCCTACAAGGGTCCGTGTTTACACCGCGACGTTCATGAACCCCTGGGACTGCGTCAACGCAAACGGGCTGAACACCTGCCAGCACTGTTCGCGCTGAAACCGGCCTTTGACAAACGCCGCCATCGGCCCCTTCAACTCTTCTGCCGGCACCGGCTCCAGGCTGTCCTGGGCAAAGTGCTGGAGGCCGAAGACTTCGTCGACCAACAACCCGGCAAACACCTCGTCATGTTCCACCACCAACACCCGCCGCTGCCCGCGCATCGCCGAAAGCTCGTGCCCGAAGAGGCCGCACAAATCCATGACCGGCAGCAAACGCCCGCGCAGGTTGGCAACGCCCTTGACCCAGGGTTTGACCCCCGGTAGCTGAGTGAAACGCGGCTCGTGCAGGACTTCGCTGACTTCGCTCATGGGCGCGACATACCAGTGCTCGCCCAGGCGAAATCCGATGCCGCTCCAGCTGTCCCGCCGGGGTGGCTGGGACGGCAAGTCCGCCGCCAGCAATCGACAGCGCCGGTCGATTTGCAGCAGCAGTTCAAAAGCCGTCAGCGACTCGTTCATGACCTGATGATCAACCGGCCAGCACGTTGTTCAGGGTTTTGATCAGGGTCTCTTCATCGACCGGTTTGGTCAGGTAATCCTTGGCGCCCTGGCGCGTGCCCCAGACCTTGTCGGTTTCCTGGTCCTTGGTGGTGATGATGATCACCGGGATGTGTCCGGTTTCCGGGTCCTTGGTCAGCTGGCGGGTTGCCTGGAAGCCGTTGAGACCGGGCATGACAATGTCCATCAGCACCGCGTCGGGTTTTTCCTGGCGGGCCAGGGCCACACCGTCGGCGCCGTTTTCGGCTTTCAACACTTCATGACCGTGCTTTTCCAGCATGCCGGTCAGTTTGTACATTTCGGTCGGCGAATCATCGACGATCAGAATACGTGCCATGGTCTTCCCCATTCTTGTCGACACCGGGCCCGATGGCCGAGCGTCACTGTGCGTGTCCTACTGCGGCAAAACGGCGGCAAAACCAGGTACATGGGCCTGGATCGCATCAAGCAATTCTTCCTTGCTGAAAGGCTTGGTCAAAAACTGGTCGGAGCCGACGATGCGCCCCTTGGCCTTGTCGAACAGCCCGTCCTTGGACGACAGCATAATCACCGGCGTGGACTTGAACGCGCTGTTGTTCTTGATCAGGGCGCAGGTCTGGTAGCCATCCAGGCGCGGCATCATGATGTCGACAAAGATGATGCTGGGGTGGTTGTCGGCAATCTTGGCCAGGGCATCGAAGCCGTCGATGGCCGTGATGACCTCACAACCCACGTTCTTGAGTAGCGTTTCGGCGGTACGACGGATCGTCTTCGAATCGTCGATCACCATGACCTTCAAGGCGCTGGGGTACCGTTCCATAAAATGCTCTACCGTCGCCTTTGCGAAACAAATTGTCCGTTTGCCGGTTAACGCGGCTCGAAACCCTTGATGCTCAAGGGCCGGCACGACATGGCAGTCTTTTTAGCACAGTCTCCAAAACCAATCTATCGGCCGACCTGCAAGGTGGTTTTTCCTTGACCGGGAACACACTCAGCGCCACTCTGACGCCACTTTTATACGGCTCTTTGCAGGAGCGAGCCTGCTCGCGATGATCGCTAACGATGACGCGTGCTGGCTGGATGAACGCGGTGCTCTGACATCCATCGCGAGCAAGCTCGCTCCTACAGATCGGCACAAGCCCCCAAAATTTCGAGGAAAACCCAATGAGCGTTCGCGTCGGGATTGTCATGGACCCTATCGCCAGCATTTCCTATAAAAAGGATAGCTCGCTGGCCATGCTGTTGGCCGCGCAGAAGCGTGGCTGGGAGCTGTTCTACATGGAACAGCGCGACCTGTATCAGGGCGAAGGCCAGGCGCGGGCGCGGATGCGTCCGCTGCAGGTGTTCGCCAACCCGGAAAAATGGTTCGAACTGGGCGCTGAAAGCGACGCGCTGCTGAGCGACCTGGACGTGATCCTGATGCGCAAGGATCCGCCGTTCGACATGGAGTTCGTCTACTCCACTTACCTACTGGAACAGGCCGAGCGCGCCGGCGTGCTGGTGGTCAACAAGCCGCAAAGCCTGCGCGACTGCAACGAAAAGCTGTTCGCCACACTGTTCCCGCAATGCACGCCGCCGACCATCGTCAGCCGTCGCCCGGACGTCCTGCGCGAATTCGCCGACCATCATGGCGATGTGATCCTAAAGCCGCTGGACGGCATGGGTGGCTCCTCGATTTTCCGCCACACCGCCGGCCACCCGAACCTCTCGGTGATCCTCGAAACCCTGACCTTGCATGGCCAGCAGCAAATCATGATCCAGGGCTACCTGCCGGCGATCAAGGATGGCGACAAGCGCATCCTGATGATCGATGGCGAGCCGGTGGATTATTGCCTGGCGCGGATTCCGGCCCTGGGCGAAACCCGTGGCAACCTCGCCGCCGGCGGCCGTGGCGAAGCCCGCCCGCTGACCGACAAAGACCGCTGGATCGCCGCGCAAGTCGGCCCGACCCTGCGTGAAAAAGGCCTGTTGTTTGTTGGCCTGGACGTGATCGGCGAGCACCTGACCGAGATCAACGTCACCAGCCCTACCTGCATTCGCGAGATTGATAATGCGTTTGGTACCGACATCGGCGGCCTGCTGATGGATGCCATCGATCAGAAGCTCAAGGCACGTTGATTAGCCAAACCAACATTGCGTTATCATGCGCGGCCTGTGAAAACGCGATGTTGGTTTCCTTGTCATGACCCTCCCGTCCGATCTGCCTGTCGAACTCGCCCACCGTGGCGTGCGCCCGGCCGATCGCCTCGGTTTTACCCTGTTTCTGGCGGCGCTGATCCACCTTGCCTTGCTGTTGGGTGTCGGGTTTGCAGTGGTCGAACCCAAGCAGATCAGTAAAACCCTGGAAATCACCCTCGCCACCTTCAAAAGCGAAAAGAAGCCTGAAAAAGCCGACTTCCTCGCCCAGGAGAATCAGCAAGGCAGCGGCACCCTGGATAAAAAGGCGATTCCCAAGACCACCGAGGTCGCGCCGTTCCAGGACAACAAGGTGCAAAAGGTCACGCCACCGCCGGCCGCCAAACCTGAAACGCAGGAAGCCCCGCCCAAGGCTGCCGTGACCACCGTGGCACCGAAACCGAAAAAAGCCCCCGCCAAGACCGAGGAGCCCAAGACCGAGGTCAAATCCCAGGTCCAGGCACCGACGTTCGACAGCGAGCAGCTGTCCAGCGACATCGCCAGCCTGGAAGCGGAACTGGCCGCCGAGCAACAGCTGTACGCCAAGCGCCCGCGCATTCACCGCTTGAGCGCGGCCTCGACCATGCGCGACAAGGGCGCCTGGTACAAGGACGAATGGCGCAAGAAAGTCGAGCGCATCGGCAACCTCAATTACCCCGACGAAGCGCGGCGCAAACAGATCTACGGCAACTTGCGCTTGATGGTGTCGATCAATCGCGACGGTTCGCTGTATGAAGTGCTGGTGCTGGAGTCTTCCGGCCAGCCGCTGCTGGACCAGGCGGCGCAGCGGATCGTGCGGCTGGCGGCACCATTTGCACCGTTTACCGGGGATCTGTCGGATGTTGACCGGCTGGAGATCATCCGCACCTGGAAGTTTGCCCGCGGGGACAGACTCTCCAGTAATTGACCACACGCCCCACCTGTAGGAGCGAGCTTGCTCCGGGCGGTGTTCCGACGATAAACCTGAGAGCACCGCGGGGTGTCAACCTGGCAGCGTTATCCTTGACGACCATCGCGAGCAAGCTCGCTCCTACAGATTTGCGCTATTTCCTGTGCATCCCCAGCTTGTCAGTTCGCCCCTCGAACGCCACACTAGCGTTCATGAAAAACGTCAGCCCCAGCTACCTCAAGCATCAATTCCTGATCGCCATGCCGCACATGGCCGACCCGAACTTTGCGCACACCTTGACCTACATCGTCGAGCACACGGCCAATGGTGCCATGGGGCTGGTGGTCAACCGTCCGCAAGAGTTGAGCCTGGCCGATATCCTTGAGCAATTGCGCCCGGATATCGAACCGCCGACGCTCTGCCAGCATGTGCCGATCTTTATCGGCGGCCCGGTGCAGACAGATCGCGGCTTCGTCCTTCACCCCAAGGGGCTGAGCTTCCAGGCAACCGTTGATCTGGAAGACGAATTATCCCTGTCGACCACCCAGGACATACTGTTCGCCATCGCTGACGGCGTCGGCCCGGCAAAAAGCCTGATTGCCCTCGGCTATGCCGGCTGGGAAGCCGGGCAGCTGGAGGCCGAACTGGCGCAGAACGCCTGGCTGACCTGCCCGTTTGACGCCGACATCCTGTTCAACACCAGCAGCGAACTGCGCCTGGAGGCGGCAGCCAAGCACCTGGGCATCAACCTCAGCCTGCTGACCAGCCAGGCGGGGCACGCCTGATGGCCCTGCGGCTGATTCTCGGATTCGACTACGGCACCAAACAGATCGGCGTTGCGGTCGGCCAGGTGGTGACCGGCCAGGCCCGCGAGCTGTGCACCCTGAAAGCGCAGAACGGCATTCCTGACTGGAACCAGGTCGAAGCCCTCATCAAAGAGTGGAAACCCGATGCCGTGGTGGTCGGCCTGCCGTTGAACATGGACGGCACGCCCAGTGACATGTGCGCCCGCGCGGAAAAGTTCGCCCGGCGCCTGAACGGTCGCTTCAACCTGCCCTTTTATACCCACGATGAACGCCTGACCACTTTTGAGGCCAAGGGCGAACGCCTGGCCCGGGGCGGCCAGAAAGGCAGTTACCGCGACAACCCGGTCGATGCCATCGCCGCCGCCCTGTTGCTGCAAGGCTGGCTCGACGAAAATGGCGCACTGTTCGAGTCCTGAAGAGCCGTTGTGCGCCTCCATTAGCTACAACCCGAGCCATTTTGCGCACAAGCTGGCTCGAACCCAAGAAGGAGCAACCATGAGCCTGCCCAATCCCGCCGAACTGGTCAGCCAGATGGCAACCCGACTTGACGCTTATCTGGCCAAACGAGGCATCAGCGACCCGCGTTTCATTGGCATCCGTACCGGCGGCGTCTGGGTGGCCCAGGCCCTGCTCAAGGAACTGGGCAGCCATGAGCCCCTCGGCACTCTCGACGTGTCCTTCTACCGCGACGATTTCAGCCAGAGCGGCCTGCACCCGCAGGTCCGCCCTTCGGCGCTGCCGTTCGAGATCGAAGGCCAGCACCTGGTGCTGATCGACGACGTGCTGATGAGCGGTCGGACCATCCGCGCCGCCATGAACGAACTGTTCGACTACGGCCGCCCGGCCAGCGTGACGCTGGTGTGCCTGCTGGACCTGGACGCCGGCGAGCTGCCAATCCGCCCGAACGTGGTGGGCGCGACCCTGTCCCTGGCGGCCCACGAACGGGTGAAGCTGTCTGGCCCGGAGCTCGCGCTCGAACTGCAAGACCTCGCCCTTTAATTCGCCCTATTGAGAGTCCCCCTCGCGATGACGCCTCTAGAAACCAAGCGCCCGCTGCAGCTCAATGATCAGGGCCAGCTGCGCCATTTCCTCTCGCTCGACGGTTTGCGCCGCGAGCTGTTGACGGAAATCCTCGACACCGCCGACTCCTTCCTCGAAGTCGGCGCCCGGGCCGTGAAGAAAGTCCCGTTGCTGCGCGGCAAGACCGTGTGCAACGTGTTCTTCGAGAACTCGACCCGTACCCGCACCACCTTCGAACTGGCGGCCCAGCGGCTCTCGGCGGACGTGATCACCCTCAACGTGTCCACGTCGTCGGCGAGCAAGGGCGAAACCCTGCTCGACACCCTGCGCAACCTGGAAGCCATGGCCGCCGACATGTTCGTCGTGCGCCACGGTGATTCCGGTGCCGCTCACTTCATCGCCGAACATGTTTGCCCACAAGTGGCGATCATCAACGGCGGTGACGGCCGGCACGCGCACCCGACCCAGGGCATGCTCGACATGCTGACCATCCGCCGGCACAAGGGCGGGTTCGAAAACCTTTCGGTGGCCATCGTCGGCGACATCCTGCACTCGCGGGTAGCACGCTCGAACATGCTGGCGCTGAAAACCCTCGGTTGCCCGGACATCCGCGTGATCGCGCCGAAAACCCTGCTGCCGATCGGCATCGAGCAATACGGCGTGAAGGTCTACACCGACATGACCGAAGGCCTGAAAGATGTCGACGTAGTGATCATGTTGCGCCTGCAGCGTGAACGCATGACCGGCGGCCTGCTGCCGAGCGAAGGCGAGTTCTACCGCCTGTTCGGCCTGACCACCGCGCGCCTGGCGGGGGCCAAGCCCGATGCCATCGTGATGCACCCGGGGCCGATCAACCGTGGCGTGGAAATCGAGTCGGCGGTGGCCGACGGCCCGCACTCGGTGATCCTCAACCAGGTGACCTATGGCATCGCGATTCGTATGGCCGTGTTGTCCATGGCCATGAGCGGGCAAACAGCCCAGCGCCAATTCGAGCAGGAGAACGCCCAGTGAAGCTCAGCATTCTCGGTGCCCGCGTGATCGATCCGGCCAGTGGCCTGGATCAAGTGACCGATATCCACATTGAAGCCTGCAAAGTCGTCGCCCTTGGCGCAGCGCCAGCCGGCTTTGTCGCCGTCGACACGATCGACGCCAAAGGCCTGGTAGCCGCTCCCGGCCTGGTCGACCTCAACGTTGCCCTGCGCGAGCCGGGTTACAGCCGCAAAGGCTCGATTGTCAGCGAAACCCGCGCGGCGGCGGCTGGCGGCGTGACCAGCCTGTGCTGCCCGCCAAAAACCAAACCGGTGCTGGACACCTCGGCGGTGGCCGAATTGATCCTCGACCGCGCCCGTGAGGCCGGCAACACCAAAGTCTTCCCGATTGGCGCCCTGAGCAAAGGCCTGGACGGTGAACAGCTGGCAGAGCTCGTGGCACTGCGCGATGCCGGTTGCGTGGCCTTCGGCAATGGCCTGGAGAGTTTCCGCAACACCCGTACCCTGTGCCGGGCACTGGACTACGCAGCGACTTTCGACCTGACGGTGATTTTCAACTCCCAGGATCACGACCTGGCCGAGGGTGGCCTGGCTCACGAAGGCCCGACCGCCAGCTTCCTGGGCTTGCCGGGCATCCCGGAAAGCGCCGAGACCGTCGCCCTGGCCCGGGATCTGCTGCTGGTTGAACAGACCGGCGTGCGCGCGCACTTCAGCCAGCTCACCAGCGCACGCGGTGTGGAGCTGATCGCCCAGGCTCAGGCCCGGGGCCTGAAGGTGACCGCGGATGTCGCCCTGTACCAGTTGATCCTGACCGACGAAGCGCTGATCGACTTCAGCAGCCTGTATCACGTCCAGCCGCCGCTACGCACCCGCGCCGACCGCGAAGGCCTGCGCGCAGCGGTGAAATCGGGGGTGATCTCGGCCATCTCCAGCCATCACCAACCCCATGAGCGTGACGCCAAACTGGCACCATTCGGCGCAACCGAGCCGGGCATCAGCAGCGTCGAACTGCTGTTGCCGCTGGCGATGACCCTGGTCGAAGACGGTTTGCTGGACCTGCCGACGTTGCTGGCGCGCCTGAGCGCTGGCCCTGCCGAGGCCCTGCGCCTGCCGGCAGGCAAACTGGCGGTGGGTGGCGCGGCGGACATCGTGCTGTTCGACCCGGCGGCCTCCACCGTCGCCGGTGAAACCTGGTTGTCCAAAGGCGAAAATTGCCCGTTCATTGGCCACAGCCTGCCGGGTGTGGTGCGTTACACCCTGGTGGATGGGCGGATCAGCCACCAGGCTTAAAAACAAAAGATCGCAGCCTGCGGCAGCGCCTACGGGGAAATGCATATTCCTGTGTAGGAGCTGCCGCAGGCTGCGATTTTTTGATCTTCGCTTATCGACTCTGTGCGTTACGCCCAGAAACCTGGTCATTCAACGTCCAGAAGTCATACAGCCCTCCTCCCCCTACACCGTCATCCACTGCCTCTCCCCTAACAGCACATCCGCATCAAGAGCTTTTCTACAAGCGATGGCGAATAAACCTATCCAATGAACAGAGATTTCTGACTCATCATCATTTGTGCGAAAAGAACTGCGCAACACACAGAAACATCCTACAAAGTTATTGAATGCAGATTCAACGCCTATCATCTAGCATAAAAACAGCACAAGGAAACATCACTACAAACACCATGAATACAAAGTACAAACAAGGAGCAAGACATGAAAAATGGACTTACCCTACCTCCTATCGTAACGAAAGGAACAACGGGAAATTCAGGCGGCTTTACTGTTAACCCTGGATTCAGCTGGGGGGCATATGGGATTGCAGATTGGCTAGAATGAAAAACGGTATAAAAGCCTTTATTTATGAGCTTCTGCATTCAGGAAGAGCCAACATGAAGCCCCTCTACAAACACCTGAACTACATCTACCCAGTGCTTTTAGCGATCACTTCCAGCGTAGCAATATTTACCATAGAAAAAAATTTGAGCACAGGCATTTACGACATAGATCGAGACTCAATCGGAATACCAATAGGTGCAATCCTGATTGCGGGCTTAGTGCTATTCATATTTCACCTAATGCAAATATTTTTATACAGAAAAGCCCGCCACACCAATTCAACCTTGATAAAAATATCAGCATTAATAATTGCAATTGCATCGCTTGCGATTTTCGCCGACAACATAAATTACTGGGCCACCCCAAACCACTTCATCATTTCAATCTTCTACAGCTTCAGCACAATGGCATTTTTAACGCTTCAACTTCAATTACTGAAAGCATTTCAGTAACCGCTCATAGGCTGTAACTCAAGCAGGAAGATAGCTGGATCAGTCACCAGAAGTAAAAGCCTGCGGCGAGGGGGCCTGCCCCTCGCCGCAGACATCAGCGACTCTGTGCGTTACGCACGGAAACCTGGTCATTCAACGTCCAGAAGTCATACAGCACGCCAATAAAGAACAACCCGCCCGTCAGCAGGTACAGCAACCCACTGATCCATTTCCCCTGATACATCCGGTGCACGCCAAACACCCCGAGAAACGTCAGCAGAATCCACGCCACGTTGTATTCGATCGGCCCGGCGGTGAACCTCAGGTCCGCTTCACGGTCCATGGACGGGATCAGGAAAAGGTCGATCAGCCAACCGATCCCCAGCAAGCCAAAGGTGAAGAACCAGATCGTCCCGGTCACCGGCTTGCCGTAATAGAAGCGGTGAGCGCCGGTAAAACCGAAAATCCACAGCAGATAACCGATCACTTTACTGTGCGTGTCTTGCTGCTGGACAGCCTGTTGATAGGGGTTCATGAATGACCTCGATTCATACGATAGATAAATATTCTTTAATTCTTTGTGACTTTTTTACAGGCATCCGACGTATGGCAAATGCTACCTTCACCCCCGTCAAAGCCTTGTAACACCGGACTTCTGTCCGACAATTGCATCATTTTGCCGCTTTTTTGCCACCATTGCCCTCCAGATTGAATCGACCAACGGCCTCGGAAGCGGCAAAAAAGCTGTTATAAAGTTGCGCGCTGACCTATTAAGAGCCTTGCCTAATGCGTTCATTTTTCAAGACATGGCTAACCATTTGCCTTCTGATGCCACTGGCCGCCCACGCCACCAATCGTGAGCAACGTCTTCCTAACGTTAATGGTTACACCCCAAAATCCCATGCCTCTGCTCCTTCGAGCAAAGACAAAAAATCCGCCAGATATGCTCCAAGCCTGGCCAGCAGCAAAAGCGGCCTGGTTCCACCGATGGGCACCAAGGAAAGCAGCGACGTGCTGAGCCGCGCCGTGAACGTCCTTGGCACTCCCTATCGTTGGGGCGGCAGCAGCCCAAGCAAAGGCTTCGATTGCAGCGGCCTGGTGAAGTACGCGTTCAACGACGCCACGTTCGACCTGCCACGCACCTCCAACGCCATGGCCAGCGGTCATGGGGAGAAAGTCGATCGCAATGACCTGAAGCCGGGCGACCTGATTTTCTTCAACATCAAGAGCCGTCGGGTCAATCACGTCGCCATTTACCTGGGCAACGATCGCTTCATCCACGCGCCACGTCGCGGCAAGTCGGTGTCCATCGACACCCTGAATAAACCGTACTGGGAAAACCACTATGTGGTTGCCAAGCGGGTTCTGCCGAAAGAGCCGAATCAGTTGCGGGTTGTTCAGCGCTGATTGAAGCAAGATCAAAAGATCGCAGCCTTCGGCAGCTCCTACATGGAATCGCATATTCCTGTGTAGGAGTTGCCGAAGGCTCGGGCCGCGTTCGGACGATCTTTTGCTTTCAGGGCTATCAAAACCCATCCGGTGACCGCGCCTTCTCCCGCGCATGATCACGACTGACCAAACCCTTGGTCACAAGGTCCTTCAAGCTCATATCCAGCGTCTGCATCCCTAACGACCCTCCCGACTGAATCGCCGAATACATCTGCGCCACCTTGTCCTCGCGGATCAGGTTCCGGATCGCCGATGTCCCCAGCATGATCTCGTGGGCCGCGATGCGTCCGCCGCCGATCTTCTTCACCAGAGTCTGGGACACTACCGCCAGCAGCGATTCGGAGAGCATCGAACGCACCATCGACTTCTCGTCTCCCGGAAACACGTCCACCACACGGTCGATGGTTTTCGCCGCCGACGTGGTGTGCAGCGTTCCGAACACCAGATGGCCGGTTTCGGCGGCGGTCAATGCCAGGCGAATGGTCTCCAGATCGCGCATCTCGCCCACCAGAATCACATCCGGGTCTTCCCGCAGTGCCGATCGCAAGGCGGTGGCGAAGCTGCGTGTATCGCGGTGGACTTCACGCTGGTTGATCAGGCACTTGCGCGGCTCGTGGACAAACTCGATAGGGTCTTCGATGGTGAGGATGTGGTGATGGCGATGGGTATTGAGGTAATCGATCATCGCCGCCAGCGTGGTGGACTTGCCGGAACCGGTCGGGCCAGTCACCAGCACCAGGCCACGGGGCGCGTCGGTCATTTTGCGAAACACGTCCCCCATGCCCAGTTCGTCCATGCCCTGTACTTTCGACGGGATGGTACGAAATACAGCGCCCGCGCCACGGTTCTGATTGAACACATTGACCCGAAAGCGCGCCACACCGGGCACCTCAAAGGAAAAATCGGTTTCCAGGTGTTTCTCGAAGTCCGCCCGCTGGGTGTCATTCATGATGGCATGGATCAGCGCCTGCACCCGCTGGTGATCCAGGGCCGGCAGGTTGATGCGCCGCACATCGCCATCCACCCGGATCATCGGCGGCAGGCCAGCAGACAAGTGCAGGTCGGACGCCCCCTGTTTGGCGCTGAATGCCAGCAGTTCGGTGATATCCATAGCGTCCCTCAATTCCAGTAGAATGCCGCGAACCTTCAGACCGCTGGCGCCTCTTGATGTCCACCATAGCAGACAACATTCTCGAAGTTAGTTCGCGCATCCATGCCGCAACACTCGCCGCCAACCGCGCCGAGAACAGCGTCCAGCTGCTGGCCGTGAGCAAGACCAAACCCGCACAAGACCTGCGTGAGGCCTACGCCGCCGGCCTGCGCGACTTTGGCGAGAACTACCTGCAGGAAGCACTGGGCAAGCAGCTCGAACTGGCCGACCTGCCCTTGATCTGGCACTTCATCGGCCCCATTCAATCGAACAAGACTCGTGCTATCGCCGAGCACTTCGACTGGGTGCATTCCGTGGATCGCCTGAAAATCGCACAACGCCTGTCCGAACAACGTCCTGCTGATCTGCCGCCACTGAATATCTGCATCCAGGTCAACGTCAGCGGTGAAGCCAGCAAATCCGGCTGCACCCCGGCCGACCTGCCGGCCCTGGCCAACGCCATCAGTGCCCTCCCGCGCTTGAAATTGCGCGGGTTGATGGCTATCCCTGAACCGACTGAAGATCGCGCCGCCCAGGACGCCGCTTTCGCTGCTGTGCAAAGCCTGCAAGCCAGCCTGAACCTGCCACTCGACACACTTTCCATGGGCATGAGCCACGACCTCGAGTCGGCCATTGCCCAAGGCGCCACTTGGGTCCGCATCGGTACGGCCCTGTTTGGTGCCCGCGGCTCTTCACAAATGCATGGTCAACCATGACCCCTCTTTATAAGGACCTGACATGAGCAAGACGTGTATTGCCTTTATCGGTGCCGGCAACATGGCCGCCAGTTTGATTGGCGGCCTGCGGGCCAAGGGTCTGGAAGCCGCACAGATTCGCGCCAGCGATCCGGGCGAAGAAACCCGCGCCCGCGTGAGTACCGAGCATGGCATCGAAACCTTCGCCGACAACGCCCAAGCCATTGATGGCGCCGACGTCGTTGTCCTGGCGGTCAAGCCCCAGGCTATGAAAGCCGTGTGCGAAGCTCTTCGCCCAAGCCTCAAGCCCAATCAACTGGTGGTTTCGATTGCCGCGGGCATCACCTGCGCCAGCATGAACAACTGGCTCGGCGCCCAGCCGATCGTGCGTTGCATGCCCAACACCCCGGCGCTGGTGCGTCAGGGCGCGAGCGGCCTGTTCGCGACAGCCGAAGTGACCGCCGAACAGCGTCAGCAGGCCCAGGAACTGCTGTCCGCAGTCGGCATCGCCTTATGGCTGGATGAAGAGCAGCAACTGGATGCCGTCACCGCCGTTTCAGGCTCGGGCCCGGCGTATTTCTTCCTGCTGATCGAAGCCATGACCGCCGCCGGCGTGAAACTCGGCCTGCCGGCGGACATCGCCGCGCAACTGACCTTGCAAACCGCACTGGGCGCCGCCCACATGGCCGTCTCCAGCGATGTCGACGCGGCCGAGCTGCGCCGCCGTGTCACCTCGCCCGCGGGCACCACAGAAGCTGCAATCAAGTCGTTCCAGGCCAATGGCTTCGAAGCCCTGGTCGAAAAAGCACTCGGCGCTGCCGCGCATCGCTCGGCCGAGATGGCTGAACAACTGGGTCGCTAATCAGCTCTTACAAAGGAATCAATAATGCTCGGACTCAATGACGCTGCCATTTTCATTATTAAAACCTTGGGCAACCTGTACCTGCTGATCGTGCTGTTGCGCTTCATCCTGCAATTGGTCCGGGCAAATTTTTACAACCCGCTCTGCCAGTTCATCGTGAAAGCCACTCAACCGCTGCTCAAGCCTCTGCGTCGGGTCATCCCTAGCATGTTCGGGCTGGACATGTCGTCACTGGTACTGGCGCTGGTCGTGCAGGTAGTGTTGATGGCGGTCATTCTGCTACTCAAAGGCTTCCAGGTTGACTTACTGCTGTTGGTGCCCTGGGCTCTGATCGCCCTCTTCTCCCTGTTTTTGAATGTCCTGTTCTACGCGATGATCATCAGCGTGATTCTGTCCTGGGTCGCCCCGGGGAGCCACAATCCGGGCGCAGAGCTGGTTGCTCAAATCACTGAACCTGTGCTCGCACCGTTCCGCCGGATCATACCGAGCCTTGGCGGTCTCGATATTTCGCCGATCTTCGCGTTTATCGTGATCCAGTTGCTGCAAAGCTGGCTGATCCCGCGCCTTGCGTACTTTGCCTTCATGCCGCAGGGGCTGCTCGGCCTGATCTGATGAGTTATTTCCGCTGGGACGGCGACGACCTGATTCTGGAGTGTCACCTGCAACCGGCAGCCCGTAGCGATGACTTCTGCGGGCTGCACGGCGATCGCCTGAAGATCCGCCTGACCGCGCCGCCGGTCGAGGGCAAGGCCAACGCGTATCTGATGGCGTTTCTGGCCAAGGCCTTTGGCGTGTCCAAGAGCCAGGTCAGTTTGATCAGTGGCGAGTTGAACAGGCAGAAGCGGGTGCGGATCTGTTCGCCGAAAAAACTGCCGGATTTGCCAGATCTGGTGCGTCCGACCTGACCTCAATGTGGCGAGGGAGCTTGCTCCCGCTGGGCCGCGAAGCGGCCCCAGACGAGTCGCCGCAAGATCCCTGACAGCCCCGGGCATCAGCTTTCAGGGCCGCTTCGCGCCCCAACGGGAGCAAGCTCCCTCGCCACAGGTACATCGGGGAAAAATCAGGCCCGGCCTTTGCTTGCCGCTAACCCCAGCGGTCTTTAGACTTACGCCTCATTTCAACGAGAGCAGGGTCGATGCCAGCTGCCTTTCCCCCCGATTCTGTTGGTCTGGTGACGCCGCAAGTGGCGCACTTCAGCGAACCCCTGGCGTTGGCCTGCGGACGTTCGCTCCCGGCCTATGACCTGATTTACGAAACCTACGGCACGCTCAACGCCATGGCGAGCAACGCCGTGCTGATCTGCCACGCCTTGTCCGGCCACCACCACGCCGCCGGCTACCACAGCGTCGACGACCGCAAACCCGGTTGGTGGGACAGCTGCATCGGCCCCGGCAAGCCGATCGACACCAGCAAGTTCTTCGTGGTCAGCCTGAACAACCTCGGCGGCTGCAACGGTTCCACCGGCCCGAGCAGCATCAACCCGGACACCGGCAAGCCGTTCGGCGCCGACTTCCCGGTGTTGACCGTCGAGGATTGGGTGCACAGTCAAGCGCGCCTGGCCGATCGCCTCGGTATCGCCCAGTTCGCGGCCGTGATCGGCGGCAGCCTCGGCGGCATGCAGGCGATGCAATGGAGCATCACCTACCCTGAGCGCATCCGTCATTGCCTGGCCATCGCCTCGGCGCCCAAGCTGTCGGCACAGAACATCGCGTTCAACGAAGTGGCACGTCAGGCGATCCTCACCGACCCGGAATTCCACGGCGGTTCTTTTCAGGAACACGGCGTGATCCCCAAGCGCGGCCTGATGCTGGCGCGGATGGTCGGGCACATCACTTACCTGTCCGACGACTCCATGGGCGAGAAATTCGGCCGAGGGCTCAAGAGCGAAAAGCTCAACTACGACTTCCACAGCGTCGAGTTCCAGGTCGAAAGCTACCTGCGCTATCAGGGCGAGGAGTTCTCCGGGCGCTTCGATGCCAATACGTATCTGTTGATGACCAAAGCGCTCGATTACTTCGATCCGGCGGCGGACTTCGGCGATAACCTGGCGAGAACCTTTGAAGGCGCCAAGGCCAGGTTCTGCGTGATGTCGTTCACCACCGACTGGCGCTTCTCCCCTGCCCGCTCGCGGGAACTGGTGGATGCGCTGATGGCCGCGCGCAAGGACGTCTGCTACCTCGAGATCGACGCACCGCAAGGCCACGACGCCTTCCTGATTCCGATCCCGCGCTATCTGCAGGCTTTCGGCAATTACATGAACCGCATTACGTTGTGAGAAAGCCATGAGAGCTGATCTGGAAATCATCCAGGAATGGATCCCCGCCGGCAGCCGTGTGCTCGACCTCGGGTGCGGCGATGGCGAGCTGCTGACCTGGCTGCGCGATAACAAGCAAGTCACCGGTTATGGCCTGGAAAACGATGCCGACAACATCGCCGAATGCGTGGCCAAGGGCATCAACGTCATCGAACAGGACCTGGACAAGGGCCTAGGCAACTTTGCCAGCAACAGTTTCGATGTCGTGGTCATGACCCAGGCGCTGCAAGCGGTGCACTACCCGGACAGGATCCTCGAGGAAATGCTGCGCGTGGGCCGGCAGTGCATCATCACCTTCCCCAACTTCGGTCACTGGCGCTGCCGCTGGTACCTGGCGAGCAAGGGCCGGATGCCGGTTTCCGAGTTCCTGCCGTACACCTGGTACAACACGCCGAACATTCACTTCTGCACCTTCGCGGACTTTGAAGCCTTGTGTCGCGAACGTGAGGCAAAGGTCATTGATCGACTTGCCGTGGATCAACAGCATCGGCACGGGTGGGCCAGCAAGCTATGGCCTAATCTGTTAGGTGAGATCGGCATCTACCGGGTCACCAGCCCGGGACTTTCCGACCACAAGGTCGCAGTCTGATCCACCCTATTTCAAGGAGAACGATCATGGGTCGTCTAGCGTTGTTTCTACTCACTGCCTGCCTGAGCGTCACCGCCATGGCCGCCGACGCCATCAAGGGCGAACGCAAGGAAACCTTTGGCGACGTGACGGTGCACTACAACACCTTCAACTCCACCTACCTGACCCCGGACATAGCCAAGTCCGCCGAACTCACCCGCAGTAAGAACCAGGGTGTGATCAACATTGCGGTGCTCAAGGACGGCAAACCGCAGATGGCACAGGTCAGCGGTACGGTCAAAGACCTGACCAGCCAAAGTGTGGACCTGAAGTTCCGCCAGATCACTGAACAAGGTGCGATCTACTACATCGCCCAATTCCCGGTACCGCAGCAGGAAACCCGCACCTTCGACATCAAGGTGCAGACCGGTGACAAAATCAACACCATCAATTTCAACCAAGAGCTCTTCCCCGGCCAATGATCAACTTCACGCAACTCGTATTGGCCAGCCATAACGCCGGCAAACTCAAGGAACTCCAGGCCATGCTCGGCGAGTCGGTGCATCTGCGCTCGATCGGCGAGTTCAGCAGTGTGGAGCCTGAAGAAACCGGCCTGTCGTTCGTCGAGAACGCCATCCTGAAAGCCCGCAATGCCGCGCGCATTTCCGGCCTGCCGGCGCTGGCCGACGATTCCGGGCTGGCGGTGGATTTCCTGGGCGGCGCGCCAGGCATCTACTCGGCGCGTTATGCCGATGGCAAGGGCGATGCGGCGAACAACGCCAAACTGCTCGACGTGTTGAAAGATGTGCCTGAAGCCGAACGCGGTGCGCAGTTCGTCTGCGTGCTGGCACTGGTTCGTCATGCCGATGATCCGCTGCCGATCCTCTGCGAAGGTTTGTGGCACGGGCGAATCCTGACCCAGGCCAGCGGCGAACACGGCTTTGGCTATGACCCGCTATTTTGGGTGCCGGAGCGCGAGTGCTCCAGTGCCGAACTTAAGCCCAGCGACAAGAACCGGATCAGCCACCGCGCCCGTGCAATGGAACTGCTGCGCCAGCGTCTGGGCTTGAAATGACCCGTGAATCATCCGCGTCGCCGCTGATCTTCGGCGGCGACGCACAATCGCCTCGGGCTGCCCTGCCTGTGCTGCCGCCGCTGGCGCTGTATATCCACATCCCGTGGTGCGTGCGCAAATGCCCTTATTGCGACTTCAATTCCCACACTGCCAGCCCTGTGCTGCCGGAAGAAGAGTACGTCGACGCATTGCTGGCCGATCTCGATCAGGACCTGCACGCCGTTTATGGTCGTGAGCTGAGCTCGATTTTCTTTGGTGGCGGCACGCCAAGCCTGTTCAGCGCTGATTCCCTGGGTCGCTTGCTCAAAGGCGTCGAACAGCGCATCCCGTTTGCCAGCGATATCGAAATCACGCTGGAAGCCAATCCGGGGACGTTCGAGCAAGACAAGTTCGTGGCGTACCGGAAACTGGGCATCAACCGCCTGTCGATCGGCATCCAGAGTTTTCAGCAAGAAAAGCTCGAAGCCCTTGGGCGGATTCACAACGGTGACGAAGCCGTACGCGCCGCCGGCATGGCGCGGCAGGCCGGGTTCGACAACTTCAACCTGGACTTGATGCATGGCTTGCCGAATCAGTCCCTGGACGATGCCTTGGCCGACCTGCGCACAGCCATCGCTCTGAAACCGACGCACCTGTCGTGGTATCAACTGACCCTGGAACCGAACACGGTGTTCTGGAATCAGCCGCCGACGCTGCCGGAAGACGACACGCTGTGGGACATTCAGGAAGCCGGGCAAGCGCTGCTGGCCGAACACGGTTACGTGCAATACGAAGTCTCGGCCTACGCCCTGCCCGATCGCCCGGCACGCCACAACCTCAATTACTGGAGTTTTGGCGATTTCATCGGCATTGGCGCGGGCGCCCATGGCAAGCTCAGCCATCCGGACGGGCGCATCATTCGCACCTGGAAGACCCGCCTGCCGAAGGACTACCTGAATCCGGCGAAAAGCTTCCAGGCTGGCGAGAAAGCGCTGACCAATGATGAAATGCCGTTCGAGTTCCTGATGAACGCGCTGCGCCTGACTGAAGGCGTCGAATCGCGGCTGTACCCGGAACGCACCGGCATGACGCTGGAAAGCCTTGCTGAAGGCCGCCGTGAAGCCGAACAAAGCGGCCTGTTGCAGGTCGAACCGTCACGTCTGGTAGCCACGACGCGCGGACAACTCTTCCTCAACGACTTGCTGCAGAAATTTCTGAGCTGATTTCAGCCTTAAGGGAAAACGAATGGATTTGGTACTCGACCTGCTTGCCACCGTGTCTCGCTGGAGCCGCAGCAACCTCTCGGAAATCGCCCTGGCCCTGGTGGGTTGCCTGCTGGTGCTGTTCGGTGCGGATTTCAAAGGCTGGGTCGAGCAGCGCCTGGGCAGCATCGCCGGCGCCTTGCGCGTACCGCTGATGTCCCTGCTGTGCATGATTGGCAGCGGCGCGGCGCTGATCTACGCCACGCCATGGGTCGTGCGCGGCTTGAGCCAGTTCAACAACTACAGCCTGGCGCCGGTGTTGCTGGTGGTGTTGGTGTTGATTGGCGTAGTAGCCGACCGCCGCTAATCTCAAATACCCACAAGACCACTGTAGGAGCGAGCTTGCTCGCGATGATCGTTAACGAAAACGCGGGGCATCTGAAGCCCCGCGTTGTTCTGTAGTTTTTCGCGAGCAATCGAGCGTCGACCGGCTGCTCCTACGACTGCTTCTCGAACTTCAAATCCCACACGCCATGCCCAAGACGTTCGCCACGGCGTTCGAACTTGGTGATCGGCCGTTCGGCCGGACGCGGCACACACTTGCCGTCTTCGGCCAGGTTGCGATAACCCGGCGCCACGCTCATCACTTCCAGCATGTATTCGGCGTATGGTTCCCAATCAGTGGCCATGTGCAGAATGCCGCCGACCTTCAACTTGCTGCGCACCAGCTCAGCGAAGGACGCCTGAACGATACGACGCTTGTGGTGACGGCTCTTGTGCCACGGGTCCGGGAAAAACAGCATCAGGCGATCAAGGCTGTTGTCCGCCACGCAGCGGTTGAGCACTTCGATGGCATCGCAATCGTAGACCCGCAGGTTGGTCAAGCCTTGCGTCAGCACGCCATTGAGCAGCGCACCGACACCCGGACGGTGAACCTCGACGCCGATGAAATCCTGATCCGGCGCAGCCGCTGCCATTTCCAGCAGCGAATGGCCCATGCCGAAACCGATTTCCAGCGAGCGCTTTGCTGCGCGACCGAACACCTGGTCGAAATCCACCGGCGCGTCGGCCAGCGGCAGCACGAACAGCGCCGTGCCCTGCTCCAAGCCCTTTTGCTGGCCTTCGGTCATGCGCCCGGCACGCATCACGAAACTCTTGATACGGCGGTGTTGGCGCTCGTCGCCTTCTTCCGTCTGGATAGGCGTGTCGTTCGATTCAGTCATCAATGGCTCTTACTTGATCAGACCATCCAGCGGCGAAGAGGCGCTGGCATAGAGTTTTTTCGGCATACGGCCGGCGAGGTAGGCCAGGCGGCCTGCGACGATAGCGTGTTGCATGGCTTGAGCCATCATCACCGGCTGTTGGGCATGGGCAATGGCCGAGTTCATCAGCACCGCATCACACCCCAGCTCCATGGCAATAGTGGCGTCGGACGCGGTACCGACACCGGCATCCACCAGCACCGGGATCTTGGCTTCTTCAAGGATGATCTGCAGGTTGTACGGATTGCAGATCCCCAGACCGGAACCAATCAAACCAGCGAGCGGCATGACGGCGATGCAGCCGATTTCCGCCAATTGACGGGCGATAATCGGGTCATCACTGGTGTAGACCATCACGTCGAAGCCTTCCTTGACCAGCGTTTCGGCGGCCTTGAGGGTTTCGATCACGTTGGGGAACAGGGTTTTCTGATCGGCCAGCACTTCCAGCTTCACCAGGTTGTGACCGTCGAGCAGCTCACGGGCCAGGCGGCAAGTGCGCACGGCCTCGATGGCGTCGTAGCAACCGGCGGTGTTCGGCAGGAAGGTGTAGCGATCCGGCGACAGCACTTCGAGCAGGTTCGGCTCACCCTCGATCTGCCCGAGGTTGGTGCGGCGCACAGCGAAAGTGACGATTTCAGCACCCGAGGCTTCGATGGCCTGGCGGGTTTCTTCCATGTCACGGTACTTGCCGGTACCGACCAGCAAACGCGACTGGTAAGTACGACCGGCCAGGACGAAGGGCTTGTCGCTACGAACGATGCTCATGGGAAATCCTCTGTAGGGGTGAGGTTCTTGCAGAATTCTGTGGCCACCCGGCCGAGACTACTAGCCGCCGCCGATGGCGTGCACCACTTCGACGTTGTCGCCGTCGTTCAACGTGGTGTCTGCGTGCTGACTGCGCGGGACGATATCCAGATTGAGTTCGACCGCCACCCGGCGTCCGGTCAGGTCCAGACGGGTCAGCAGGGCCGCAACGGTTTCACCGTCGGGCAGTTCAAAGGATTCGCCGTTCAACTGAATGCGCATGCCGGATGCCGCCATCATTTTTAGGGGCTGGCATTCTAGCCCGATCAGTCAGGCCGACCCAAGCCATTCGTCTTGAAACTCGATCCCGTAGGAGCTGCCGCAGGCTGCGATCTTTTGATTTGAAAAAATCAAAGTCAAAAGATCGCAGCCTGCGGCAGCTCCTACAGGGTCAGCTCAACCGCCAGGCGGCGAGCCCCAGGCAGAACCAGCCCACCAGAAACGCAAGACCGCCAAATGGTGTGATGATGCCAAGATTGCTGACACCCGTCAGCGTGAGCACGTACAAACTGCCGGAGAACAGCAGGATACCGATGGCAAACGATGCGCCAGCCCAGGTGATCAGGCGGCCGGGAATCTGCGTGGCCAGGAATGCGACACCCAGCAACGCCAGGGCATGCACCAGTTGATAGGTGACGCCTGTGTGGAAAATCGCCATGTACTCGGCACTCAGGCGGCTCTTCAGGCCATGGGCGGCAAAGGCGCCGAGGCCGACACCGGTGAAGCCGAAAAAAGCGGCCAGCATCAGAAAGCCACGCAGCATGCAGAACTCCAGTCAGTTTCGATCCAAAGGGTCTGTATAATGGCCCGCTCAACGGGTTCGGCCAAGCCATCTCTATGCTGCGTATCTATTTCCGTCATTTCTCCAAGGCCGTGCTCTGGTTCATGGGTGGCAGCGTATTGCTGGTGCTGATCTTTCGCGTGGTGCCGCCACCGGGAACGGCGCTGATGGTCGAGCGCAAGATCGAATCCTGGTTTGACGGTGAACCCATCGACCTGCAACGGACCTGGAAACCCTGGGACGAGATCTCCGATGACCTGAAAGTCGCGGTGATTGCCGGCGAAGACCAGAAATTTCCGGAGCACTGGGGCTTCGATATCGGCGCGATTCAGGCAGCGTTTGCCCATAACGAGCGCGGCGGTTCGATCCGTGGCGCCAGCACCCTGAGCCAGCAAGTCTCGAAAAACCTGTTCTTGTGGTCCGGCCGCAGCTGGCTGCGCAAAGGCCTGGAAGCCTGGTTCACCGGACTGATCGAAGTGCTCTGGCCCAAGCAGCGGATTCTTGAGGTGTACCTCAACAGCGTCGAATGGGATGACGGTGTGTTTGGCGCTGAAGCGGCGGCCCGGCATCATTTTGGCTTGAGCGCCAAGAACCTCAGCCGTCAGCAATCGAGCTTGTTGGCTGCGGTACTGCCCAATCCTCGTGTGTGGAGTGCGAGCCATCCGACCGCTTACGTGGCGCGACGTGCAGGCTGGATTCGGCGACAGATGAGCCAACTCGGTGGCGACAGCTATCTGGTGGGGCTCAATGATTCGCGCCGGGCGCCTTGGGCGCAGTAACTGAAAAAATCAAAAGATCGCAGCCTTCGGCAGCTCCTACATAGGATCGCGTACCCCTGTAGGAGCTGCCGAAGGCTGCGATCTTTTGATACTGAAAACAAAACGCCCCGATCAATGATCGGGGCGTTTTTTATTGCCAGGTCGTCAGTTAAGCAGCGATCGACAATTTGAGTTTGTTCATCGCGCTCTTCTCAAGCTGACGAATACGCTCGGCCGACACGTTGTACTTCTGCGCCAGGTCGTGCAGCGTGGCCTTTTCTTCCGCCAGCCAGCGCTGGTAGAGGATGTCACGGCTGCGGTCGTCCAGCACTTCCAGCGCTTCGTGCAGGTTGTGGTTGGAGTTGTCGCTCCAGTCAGCGTCTTCCAGTTGACGGGCCGGGTCGTACCGGTGGTCTTCCAGATAATTGGCTGGCGACTGGAAAGCACTGTCGTCGTCCGCTTCGGCAGCCGGGTCGAAGGCCATGTCATGGCCGGTCAGGCGACTTTCCATCTCGCGCACTTCCCGAGGCTCAACGCCGAGGCTTTCCGCCACGCGGTGGACTTCCTCGTTATTCAACCAGGCCAGACGTTTCTTCTGGCTGCGCAGGTTGAAGAACAGCTTGCGCTGGGCCTTGGTGGTCGCAACCTTCACGATGCGCCAGTTACGCAGGATGAATTCGTGGATTTCCGCCTTGATCCAGTGCACGGCAAAGGACACCAGGCGCACGCCCATTTCCGGGTTGAAGCGCTTCACGGCCTTCATCAGGCCGACGTTGCCTTCCTGGATCAGGTCAGCCTGAGCCAGGCCGTAGCCGGAATAGCTACGGGCGATATGTACGACAAAACGCAGGTGGGCGAGCACCATCTGCCGAGCCGCCCCCAAATCCTGCTCATAATAGAGACTCTCGGCCAGTTCACGCTCCCGCTCCGGCGACAGCAATGGAATGCTGTTGACGGTGTGCACATAGGCCTCCAGGTTCGCACCCGGGACCAGAGCATATGCAGGTTGCAAAGAATTGGTCATACGAAAAAACCTCCGACTTACAAACTCGTGCAGTTCAGCACTGCGAAAATTGACCGGAAACAGAAAGACAAGTTCCCAAAACCCAAAAACGCCGAAAGGTCAATACGAGCAAAATGATACTACTTAGGCGCAAGCTCCCTCAGGTGGCGTGCGACTGCAATCCATGCACCGATATACCCCAACAGCACCGCGCCAAGCAAGAGAGACAGACCGTCGGCAACTGGCACTCCAGCCAGCGCAAAATCACTGCCGTACAAGCCGGCCAGCCCCACCACCGCGTCATTCAGCCAGTCAAGGCCGAACGCGAGCACACCCCAGGACAGAACCCCCGCACCAAAGCCATACAGCGCGCCCATATATAGAAAGGGCCTGCGTACATAGCTGTCAGTGCCGCCGACCAGTTTAATCACTTCTATCTCTGTTCGGCGGTTTTCAATATGAAGACGAATGGTATTGCCTATCACCAAAAGTAATGCAGAAACCAGAAGCACGGTCAGACCGAAGACAAATCGATCACCCAGCTTGAGGATGGCTGCCAGACGCTCGACCCAGACTAAATCAAGTTGCGCCTGTTGTACCTTCGGCAGCTCGGATAGTTTTTGTCTTAATGCTTCAAGGGCCGGCTTGTCGACTTCGGTCGGCGTCACCAGTACCACGCCCGGCAGCGGGTTCTCCGGCAACTCCTTGAGCGCCTCGCCCAGACCGGACTGCTGCTGGAATTCTTCCAGCGCCTGCTCCCGGCCAACATATTCGGCATCGGCGACGCCAGGCATGCCCTTGATCTGATCGCGCAGCGATTCACCTTCCGCCGGCTTGGCCTCAAGGTCCAGATACAGGGAAATCTGCGCCGCGCGCTGCCAGGAACCGCCCAGACGCTCGACATTACTTAGCAAAAGTGACAGCCCCATGGGCAAACTCAGGGCCACCGCCATCACCATGCAGGTGAAAAAACTGCCGATGGGCTGCTTGCCCAGGCGGCGCAGGCTGTCCACCAGGCTGGCGCGATGGCTTTCGATCCAGGCACGGAACAACGTGGCGAAGTCTGGCCCGTCGTCATCGTCGCGTTTTTTCTTTTGCGGCTGCGGATCGGCGGCCTTCGGGGCCACGCGCTCGGAAACCTTGGGGCTACGTGTTGCACTCATACTGCCGCCTCCCCGTCACCGATCAATCGACCGCGTTGCAGCGTCAGCATGCGATGGCGCATGCGGGCGATCAGGGCCAGGTCGTGACTGGCGATCAGCACGCTGGTACCCAGGCGATTGATGTCTTCGAACACACCCATGATCTCGGCGGCCAGACGCGGGTCGAGGTTGCCGGTCGGCTCGTCCGCCAGCAGCAAGGCCGGACGGTGGACGATAGCGCGGGCGATGCCGACGCGCTGCTGCTGACCGGTGGATAGATCACCCGGGTACAGATCGGTTTTATCCGACAGCGCCACGCGCTCCAGCGCCGAGTCCACGCGCTTGGCAATCTCGGCCTTGGACAGACCCAGGATCTGCAATGGCAGCGCAACGTTGTTGAACACCGTGCGATCGAACAGCAACTGGTGATTCTGGAACACCACTCCGATCTGCCGGCGCAAGAAAGGAATCTGCGCGTTGCTGATGGTGCTCAGGTCTTGCCCGGCGAGCAGCAGCTTGCCGCTGGTCGGGCGCTCCATCGCCAGCAACAGGCGCAACAGCGTGGATTTACCGGCGCCGGAATGGCCTGTGACAAACAGAAACTCGCCACGACGAACTCGAAAGCTCAGCTCATGCAAGCCGACGTGACCGTTCGGGTAGCGCTTACCGACCTGTTCGAAACGAATCATGAACGCTCCCGCTCGGCAAACAATGCCTGGACAAAGGGTTCTGCTTCAAAGGTACGCAAATCGTCGATGCCTTCGCCGACGCCAATGTAGCGGATCGGCAGGCCGAATTGCTTGGCCAGGGCGAAAATCACCCCGCCCTTGGCGGTGCCGTCGAGCTTGGTCAGCGCCAGGCCAGTCAGCTCGACGGTCTGGTTGAATTGCTTGGCCTGGTTGATGGCGTTCTGGCCGGTGCCGGCATCAAGCACCAACAGCACTTCGTGAGGTGCGTCGGCGTCGAGCTTGCCGATCACCCGGCGAACCTTTTTCAGCTCTTCCATCAGGTTGTCTTTGGTGTGCAGGCGGCCGGCGGTGTCGGCGATCAACACATCGATACCACGGGCCTTGGCGGCCTGCACGGCGTCGAAGATCACCGAAGCCGAGTCGGCGCCAGTGTGCTGCGCGATTACCGGGATCTTGTTGCGCTCGCCCCAGACCTGCAACTGCTCCACCGCCGCGGCGCGGAAGGTGTCGCCGGCGGCGAGCATGACTTTCTTGCCTTCCAGCTGCAGTTTCTTCGCCAGCTTGCCGATGGTGGTGGTCTTGCCGGCACCGTTGACGCCAACGACCAGAATCACGAACGGCTTGTTCTGCGAGGTGACTTTCAGCGGTTGCTCTACAGGCTTGAGCATGGCCGCCAGCTCAGCCTGCAGGGATTTGTACAGGGCATCGGCGTCGGCCAGCTCTTTGCGTGCGACCTTCTGCGTCAGGCGCTGGATGATCACCGAAGTGGCTTCGACACCGACGTCGGCGGTCAGCAAGCGGGTTTCGAGGTCTTCCAGCAATTCGTCATCGATGACCTTCTTGCCCAGAAACAGACTGGCCATGCCTTCGCCGATACTGGCGCTGGTCTTGGACAGGCCCTGCTTGAGGCGGGCGAAGAAACCGGCTTTGGTTTCTTCGGTGCGCACTGGCTGGACCGGGGTTTCGACGGGAGCGGGGGCGGGAGCAGGTGCTGCAACAATCGGGGCTGCCGGTTCGATTACAACCGGTGCAGGTGCAGGTGCAGGCTCAGCCACAACGACTGGCTCCACCACCGGCTCGATCACAGGCGCATGAACCGGGGCCGGCGCGAACTCAGCCGGGGCCGGAATCGGCGGTGTCATGTGGGGGGCCTGGTCATTCTCGACCAGTGCCACCGGCTCTTCCGCGACGGGCAATGTCAGCCACGGCTCGGCAGCGGTGGTCAGCGGTTGCTCGATGATTTCACGGGCAGGTTCGGCGACGACTTCGTCCTGCGTCTGCAGCACTGGCTCGGCAATCGGCAGAGCAACCGGTGCAGGCGCTTCTTCTATTACCGGGACCGGCGTCGGCGCTGGTTCAGGAATGGTTTGTGGCTGTTCGACGACGGGTTCCTGCGGCTTTTTGCGCAGCCATCCGAACAGGCTTTTTTTCTCGCCAGCCGCAGCTGGGGTCTTCTTGTCGTCGTTGGAACCAAACATGGAGGACGGCTATCTCACGGTAGCGACGCGCCAATGGCGCCCCGGCAAATAAATATTCGATGCAGAACAGACTGCGATTGACCCAGCTTGTTCACGCGCAACATTTTGTTGAAGTGCTCAACGGCACCTCAAGCAATCGATTTCTCATAGGACTAAAGCAGCAAAATCGGCGAAAAAGCGGAACTCGGTTGATAAATATCCACCTTCCGTCGCAAACCCATACAACCTGATCAAGTATAAAGGCCTGATAGGCGTGGCCGCCGCTAAAACGGATCAGTATCCTAGCACCCTCTCGCCCGCTGACGCTAAGAACAAGCGGGCAGCCCCAAAGGTTTAAAAACGAATGAATGCTCTTGCCCGCCGCGCCGCAGGCCTGCTGCTCAGCACAGTTTGCCTGCCTCTCTCGGCCTTGGCCGCCGACCCGCAACCCACCCACGAATTCACTCTCGATAATGGCCTGAAGGTGGTCGTGCGAGAAGACCATCGTGCGCCTGTTGTGGTTTCCCAGATCTGGTACAAGGTCGGTTCCAGCTACGAGACGCCGGGCAATACCGGCCTGTCCCACGCTCTGGAACACATGATGTTCAAGGGTAGCGAGAAGGTTGGCCCCGGCGAAGCCTCGCTGATCCTGCGCGACCTCGGTGCCGAAGAGAATGCATTCACCAGCGACGACTTCACCGCGTACTACCAGGTGCTGGCCCGGGATCGCCTGGGCGTAGCCTTCGAGCTGGAAGCCGACCGCATGGCCAGCCTGCGCCTGCCGCCCGACGAGTTTGCCAAGGAAATCGAGGTCATCAAGGAAGAGCGTCGCCTGCGCACCGACGACAAGCCGATGTCCAAGGCCTACGAGCGCTTCAAGGCCATGGCCTACCCGGCCAGCGGCTACCACACGCCGACCATCGGCTGGATGGCTGACCTTGAACGGATGAAAGTCGAAGAACTGCGCCAGTGGTACGAAACCTGGTACGTGCCCAACAACGCCACGCTTGTGGTGGTTGGCGATGTCACCCCGGACGAAGTCAAAACCCTGGCCCAACGCTACTTCGGCCCGATCGCCAAGCGTGAAGTGCCCGCGGCGAAAAAACCGCTGGAACTGGCCGAGCCGGGCGAGCGCCAGATCACCCTGCACGTGCAGACCCAACTGCCTAGCCTGATGCTGGCCTTCAACGTGCCGAGCATCGCCACCGCCGAAGACAAGCGCCTGGTCAATGCCCTGCGCCTGATCTCGGCACTGCTCGACGGCGGCTACAGCGGACGCATCCCGACGCAACTGGAGCGCGGAGAAGAACTGGTGTCCGGCGGCTCGTCGAGTTACGACGCCTACACCCGAGGCGACAGCCTCTTCACCCTGTCGGCATCGCCAAACTCACAGAAACACAAGACCATCGCCCAGGCGCAAGCCGGATTGTGGAAGCTGCTCGACCAGCTTAAAACCACGGCGCCAACCGCTGAAGAGCTGGAACGCGTACGCGCACAAGTCATCGCCGGCCTGGTCTTCGAGCGCGACTCGATCACCAGTCAAGCCACCGCCATCGGCCAACTGGAAACCGTCGGCCTGTCATGGAAACTGATGGACACCGAACTGGCCGACCTGGAAAGCGTCACGCCGGAAGATATCCAGAAAGCCGCCAAGCTGTATTTCACCCGCGAACGTCTCAGCATCGCCCATGTATTGCCTCTGGAGACGACTCATGAGTGAGCGTAAACCCTCCCGCCTGGCCCTGATCGGCCTGGTCGCCGTCGCCGTTATCGGCTCCACCGTGTTCTATTTGTCGCGCCCTGGCGAAACCAATGCCAGCGAAGCCCTGGACAAGGCCAAGGCCAGCCAGAAACTGCAGTCGCTGACCGAGCTCAACGGCAAGGCACCGGACCACCGCAAGCTGGACGTACAAACCTGGAGCACTGCCGAAGGTGCGAAAGTGCTGTTCGTCGAAGCCCATGAGTTGCCGATGTTCGATATGCGCCTGATCTTCGCCGCCGGCAGTAGCCAGGACGGCGATACGCCGGGTGTGGCGGTGTTGACCAACGCCATGCTCAACGAAGGCGTGGCCGGCAAAGACGTCGGTGCCATTGCCCAGGGCTTCGAAGGCCTGGGCGCCGATTTCGGCAACGGCGCTTATAAGGACATGGCCATCGCGTCGTTGCGCAGCCTCAGTGACAAGGACAAGCGCGAGTCGGCCCTGAAGCTGTTCGCCGAAGTCGTCGGCAAACCGACCTTCCCCGCCGACTCGTTTGCCCGCATCAAGAACCAGATGCTCGCCGGTTTTGAATACCAGAAACAGAACCCGGGCAAACTGGCGAGCCTGGAACTGATGAACCGCTTGTACGGTGATCACCCGTACGCACACGCCAGCGACGGCACGGCGAAAACCGTCCCGGCGATCACCGTGGCCCAACTGCGTGCTTTTCACGAGAAAGCCTACGCGGCCGGTAACGTGGTGATCGCGCTGGTCGGCGACCTGTCCCGCGCGCAAGCCGAAGCGATTGCCGCCCAGGTGTCCAGCGCCCTGCCCAAAGGCCCGGCCTTGCCGAAAATCGCGCAACCGATCGAGCCCAAGGCCAGCGTCGGCCATATCGAGTTCCCGTCCAAGCAGACCAACCTGATGCTCGCGCAACTGGGCATCGACCGTGATGACCCGGACTACGCGGCATTGTCCATGGGCAACCAGATTCTTGGTGGCGGCGGCTTCGGCACCCGCTTGATGAGCGAAGTGCGCGAGAAGCGTGGCCTGACTTACGGCGTGTATTCGGGCTTCACGCCGATGCAGGCGCGTGGTCCGTTCATGATCAACCTGCAGACCCGCGCCGAGATGAGCGAAGGCACCCTGAAACTGGTGCAGGATGTACTGGCCGACTACCTTGAAACCGGCCCGACCGAAAAAGAGCTCGACGACGCCAAGCGCGAGCTGGCCGGCAGTTTCCCGCTGTCCACCGCGAGCAACGCCGATATCGTCGGCCAACTGGGCGCGATCGGCTTCTACAACCTGCCGTTGAGTCACCTGGAAGACTTCATGCAACAGTCCCAGGCCTTGACCATCGAGCAGGTCAAAGCCGCCATGAACAAACACCTGGGCACGGACAAAATGGTCATCGTCAGCGTTGGCCCGACCGTGCCGCAAAAGCCGTTACCGGCCCCTACTGACAAACCTTCCGAGCAACCGCTCGGGGTTCCGGAGCATTAATGGCAAGTCCAAAAAAACCCGCCAAAAACGTCCACAACGGCGTGAACCAGCTGCGCATCATTGGCGGCGAATGGCGCAGCCGCAAGCTGAGCTTCCCCGACGCCCCGGGCTTGCGCCCGACGCCGGATCGCGTGCGTGAAACCCTGTTCAACTGGCTCGCGCCTTACGTGCCGGGCGCCAAGGTGCTCGACCCGTTCACCGGCAGTGGCGCGCTGTTCCTCGAAGCCCTGTCCCGTGGCGCAGCCATGGGTCAGGCGCTGGACGCCAGCAGCATCGCGGTGTCCAGCCTGAAAGAGCACCTGGGCACATTGCGGTGCACCAACGGCCAGGTCCAGACCGCCGATGCCCTGCGCTACCTGGAAACCCAGACCGCGACGGCCTACGACCTGGTGTTCCTCGACCCGCCGTTCAACCAGAACCTGCTGCCCGCCGTTTGCAAGTTGCTCGAAGAACGCCAATGGCTGGCCGAAGACGCTTGGGTGTACACCGAAAGCGAGTCGGCGCCGTCGACCCTGGGCCTGCCGGAGAACTGGCGCCTGCACCGGGAGCAGAAATCCGGGCGCGTGTATTACTCGTTGTGGCAGCGCAGCGCCTGACGTTTCGGCGAGACGACTGCCCCCGATCTGGTTGTGAGGTGCATTACATAGTTACCGCCTGACATCCTTACGGATCATCCACAGTGGCTTGCGCAATTACCTGCAAACCACTGAGGATGAACACGGATGAACATCTCCCGCAGCACGTTTGTGCTGCCCTTTATCGCCTGTCTGCCGCTCATGGCCAGCGCGGCGACACCCCCCGCGACGCAAGACTTCGTACTGGATAACGGCCTCAAGGTTGTCGTGCGCGAGGACCATCGCTCCCCCATCGTCACCGCCCAACTCTGGATCAAGGTCGGCTCAAGCTATGAACCACCCGGCCAGTCGGGCCTGTCCCATGCCCTCGAACATATGGTCTACAAAGGCAGCAGCAAGGCCTGCGCCGCAGAGTTCGAGGCGATACTGGATAAGCTTGGCGCCAGGCAAAACGCATTCACCGGCACTGACTTCACGGTTTTTTACCAGACCCTGTCTTCCGGCCACACTGGCGTCGCGTTCGAAATACTGGCCGACCTGATGAGTACGGCCGAGCTGGATGCACAGGACTTCACACCGGAGCTTAAGGTCATTCAGGAGGAGCGTCGGATGCGTGTTGACGATGACGTCACCGTGCTGGCTCACGAACGACTGAACAGCATCGCCCACCCGGCCAGCGGCTACCGCACCCCGACGATTGGCTGGATGCACGATCTGCAACGCATGAACGCCGTGCAATTGCAGCAGTGGTATCAGGCCTGGTATTCGCCGGACAATGCGACGCTGGTGGTCGTTGGCGATGTTGCACCTGAGCGGATCAAGGCCCTGGCACAGCAGCACTTCGGCCACCTTGAGCGGCGAGCGACACCTGTGGCGCCTACACCCATCGAGCTGGCTTCTGCCGGAGAACGGTCACTGACCCTGTATGCACCAATAGCGTCCCCGCGCCTGATCATGAGTTTCAATGCGCCCAGCCTGACCACGGCACCGGATCGTCGGACCGCCCATGCCCTGCGCCTGCTCGATAGGTTACTGGCCGGGTCTAATAGCGCACGGATCAAACAGCAACTGCAACTGAGCGAGACGATATTCACCGAGGCCGACTCAGAGTACGACGCCTTCAATCGCGGCGATTCGTTGCTGACCATCAGCACCCAGCTCAACCCGGACAAGCTCAATGACGCTGACGAAGCCCGCGCCCGTCTGTGGCAAGTGATCGAATCACTGAAGAGCAAGGCACCGGAACCGGCAGAACTGGCGCGCGCGAAAAACCTCCTGATCGCAAACTCGGTTTATGCGCAGGATGATCTGGAAGGGCAGGCCAACACCTTGGGCCTGCTGGAAACCATCGGCCTGGACTGGCGGCTGGCCGATCAGGATACGGATGAGCTGAACAAGGTCACTCCCCTGGATATTCAACAAGTCGCAAAGACGTACCTGACGCGTGAGCGCTTGAGTACCGCGACAATCCTGCCGGAGAAAAACAATGGATAAGCTCAAAGGCCTCATCAATGGATTGATCCTGGCCGGCATGCTGTTGAGTGCACAGACCCCTGCCGTTGCAACCACGGCGCCCCAGAAACCAGTGCTGCAATCGCTCAACGAACCACAGCCTCCGACGATCCATCGCGCGCTGTCGATCAAGGGCTACAAAACGCTCAGCGGAACGAAGATCCTGTTCATCCGCACCCCTGGCCTGCCGATGTTCGATGCCCTGGTGAGTTTTGCCGCCGGCAGCGCCCACACCCCGCATCAACCCGGCCTGGCAGCGGTGACCTTCAGCCTTTTGAATGAGGGTGTGGCTGGCAAGGACATCAATGCCATACAGGCGACGTTCGATAATCTGGGTGCCCGGATGGGTATGGATATCAGCCAGGACCGGACCTTATTTTCCCTGCGAAGCCTGAGTGACGAATCGCGGCGCACTCCAGCCCTGGAACTGTTTGCCCAAGTACTCGGCAAACCGCTGTTGCCGCAAGGGTCCCTGCCTAAGTTGAAATCCCAACTGCAGTACTTTCTGGACCTTGAAGATCAGTCCCATGCCGCTCAAGCCCGAGAAGCCAATCTCGGCCAGCTGTTTCCCGACCACGGTTATGCTCAGTCCTTCTACGGAACCCGGGCCGGGCTTGCCTCCATCACCCGCACCCAGGCGCAAGACTTTCATCGCAAGGCTTATTCCGCGGGCAATGCCCAGATCACACTGGTCGGTGACCTCACCGAGGAAGAAGCCCAGCGCATTGGTGCGCAGATATCCGCGGCCTTGCCCCTGGGGCCGGCCACTGCCGCGATCCAGCCAGTGACAAGTCCAGCCGCTCCAGGTCTGCTGCGCGTTGAGCGACCATCGACCCAGGCTTACCTGCGCCTTGCCCAGCCAAGTGTCCTGCGAAACAGTCCGGACTACGTCGCGCTACAGATGGCCATGCGGATTTTCACCCACCGACTGAGCAATGAACTGCGTGAACGCCGAGGCCTGACCTACCACGTTGAAGCCGACCTTTCAGCCCTTCAGGCACAAGGATCGTTGACCATTGAATTGCAGACCCGACCAGAGCAGACCGATGCCGTGCTGGCCCATATCAAGACGATGTTCACCGACTTTCTCGCCCAAGGGCCGACCCGACAGGAACTCGCAGACACCCAACAGCAACTGACCGGTAGCGCGCCGTTGAACAGCGCTACCAATGCGCAGATCCTGAGACAGTTGCACGCTATCGGCGCCCACAATCTGCCGCTAGACCTCGACTTTGCCACGCAAGCCGCCTTGAAGCTGAACCTTGTATCAATCAAAAGCGCACTCAACCGGCATTACCTCGCCGACCAATGGCGCGTTGTCATCCTGGGGCCGAAGACAGATCAACAACCGCTGCCGGCTCCGAGTGAAAGCGCGACCAATAGCATGTGTCGCGTACCTGACAAGATTGTGGCAAGTTAGACAGCCATGATGACGCGGTCGCGGCGCTGCCGCGCCGCGTCTTCGGGCAGACTCATGAACACTTCCACCGAGAATGACTGTGCAATCGCACCCCGCACCGGCCTCACCGCTGTCCTTTACCCCCGCCTTTGGCATCGGCAATCCGCACTTGCAAACCTTGTGGGGGCCTCTGTGGCGTAAAACCGTGCACATCGACCGCGAACGCGAACGTCTTTGGCTTGAAGACGGCGATTTTCTCGATCTCGACTGGCATGGCCCGCACAGCGCCGACGCACCCTTGGTGCTCGTGCTGCACGGGCTCACCGGCTCCTCGAATTCGCCTTATGTCGCCGGCATGCAAAAAGCCTTGGGCGACCGAGGCTGGGCCAGCGTTGCGCTGAATTGGCGCGGTTGTTCGGGCGAACCCAACCTGTTGCCGCGCAGCTACCATTCCGGCGCCAGCGAAGACCTGGCCGAAACCATCAGGCACTTGCGGGCCAAACGGCCTCTCGCGCCACTGTATGCGGTGGGGTACTCCCTGGGCGGTAATATCCTGCTCAAGCATTTGGGCGAAACCGGCAGCGACAGCGACTTGATGGGCGCCGTGGCGGTGTCGGTGCCGTTCCGCCTGGACCAGTGCGCCGACCGTATCGACCAGGGTTTCTCAAAGGTCTATCAGGCGCATTTCATGCGCGAGATGCTCGCCTACATCAAGAACAAACAGCGGCAGTTCCAGCATGACGGACGCGAGGATGGCCTGGCCGCATTGGCCGCGCTTGGCTCGCTGGAAAACATGCGCACGTTCTGGGATTTCGATGGCCGGGTTACCGCACCGCTGAACGGCTTTGTCGATGCCGAGGATTACTATCGTCGCGCATCGAGCCGCTACTTCCTCGGCGAAATTCGCACGCCGACCCTGATGATTCAGGCGGCCGACGACCCCTTCGTATTTCCCCACAGCCTGCCGCACGTCGATGAATTGTCCGCCTGTACGCAACTTGAACTGCAAGCCAAGGGCGGGCACGTCGGTTTCGTAGACGGCACGCTCAGGCAACCGGGTTATTACCTGGAACGGCGCATCCCCGAGTGGCTGGTCGCCGTGGCTCGCGAGTAAAGCCATGGTCAGCGATCAGGGCGAGTCGATTCATTTCTGGCAAACCGCACCACTGGCCGGGGTCGAGTTATTGTCCGCCCGCTACATCGATCATCGTTTCGCGCCCCATGTGCATGACGGCTATGTGATCGGCATGATCATGGCCGGTGCCCAGCGTTATCGCTATCGCGGTGCCGAACACTTGGCGGGCAGCGGCACACTGGTGCTGATCAATCCCGATGAATTGCACACCGGTCATAAAGGTACCGAGGATGGCTGGCTTTACCGGGCGTTTTATCCGGACAGCGGACAGATAACCTCGCTGCTGGCCGAACTCGAATTGCCGACCCGCCACTTGCCGGCCTTCGGTGCCACGCTGTATCGCGATCAGGATCTGGTGAACGGCTTCTGCCAACTCCACCGTCTGCTGGAAAGCCCCGCCACGGCATTGCAGCAACAAACGGTCTGGCGCGAACTGGTGCTGTCGCTGTTGCAGCGTCATGCGGCGGTGCCCGATGCCGGCAAACCTGGCAAGGAACACCGGGCCGTGAGCCTGGCCAAGGAATTGCTGCAGGCGCAACTGGCAGCACCGCCCTCACTGGAGGCGCTGGCAGCGGCGGTCAATCTCTCGCCATTCCATTTCGCCCGAGTGTTCCGCCGTGCCACCGGCATGCCGCCGCACACCTGGCTGATGCAACAGCGCATCGCCCGGGCGCGGACGTTGCTGCAAAGTGGTTGTCTGCCGCTGGAAGTCGCGATGCAACTGGGGTTTGCCGACCAGAGCCATCTGAGCCGGCAGTTCAAGCAAGTGTATGGGGTTGGGCCGGGGGCGTATCGCACAGCCCGGCAGTTACCCGGATTTTGATGAAGACGGTGTTCAATGTGGGAGCGGGCTTGCTCCCACAAGGTTGTGTAGTGCTCATTCGCCAGTGGCAATGCCCCGCGCAGGCTCGTTGATCCATTCGCTCCATGACCCGGCATACAACGAACCCAACGGATAACCGGCCAGGCACAACGCAAACAGGTTGTGGCACGCCGTCACGCCGGAACCGCAGTACGCCACCAGATCGGTCGGCGAGCGATCACCCAGTTTCGCGGCGAAACGCTGCTTGAGCTGATCGGCCGGCAGGAAGCGCCCGTCACTGCCCAGGTTGTCGGTAAACGCCGCACACTGGGCGCCAGGAATATGCCCGGCAATCGGATCGATCGGCTCCACTTCACCCTTGAAACGCGGCAGTGCTCGGGCATCGAGCAGGGTCAGTTCCGGCCGGGCGAGGCGCTTTTGCAACTGCTCGGCACTGATCAGCAACGCCACGTCAGGACTGCCGGTGAAGGAACCACGGGTGATCGCCGGCGTATCCAGGCTCAACGGCAACCCCGCCGCATGCCAGGCCTTGAGCCCGCCATCGAGGATGAATACGCCATCGCGCTTGCCCAGCCAGGCCAGCAACCACCAGGCCCGCGCCGCATAGGCACCCGTGCCGTCGTCGTACAAAACCACTTCGCTATCGGCATTGATGCCCCAGGCTTGCAGGCGCTCGATCAGTTGCGCGGGTTCGGGTAACGGATGACGTCCGGTCACGCCCTTGACCACGGCGCCACTCAGGTCACGCTCAAGGTCGGCATAGCTTGAACCGGCAATGTGCCCTTCGGCATAGCTGCGCTGACCGTAATCCGGGTCTTCGAGGGCAAAACGACAATCCAGAATCACCAGCCCCGGCTGGTCCTTTTTCAGGTCCAGTGCTTGCGGGCTGATCAGTTGCGCAATAGGCATAACGGGCTCCTGTGATTTTTATCGGACTTCGATCCTACGACACTTCCTCAAGCGCCTGGGCCAGGGGCACGTAAAACTCTTCGAACAAGGCGTTGACCGCATCGCGGGCCTCATCCGTGACGAACCCGGCCTCCAGCACCAGCACCTGATACACCCCGCGTTTAATGGCCTGCTCGCTGAGGTGGCTGGAATTCTCTCGCGTGGTGCACAGGAAGCGCACCCAGGACGTGAGGATAATCCAGGCATTGAGGGTCAGGGATTCGATCTGCACCTTGTCCATCTTCAGAATGCCGGCGGCGACGAAGCCTTCGTAGATCGCCGCCCCCTGGATCAGGCAGCGCTGGGAAAAGCGTCGATAGCGGTCGGCCAGGTCCGGATCGCTGTCGAGCAAATGTTCGAGATCGCGATGCAGAAACCGGTAACGCCACATCGCCGCCAGCAGCTCCTTGAGGTAGAAGCGTTTGTCTTCCACCGTGGCAGCACGGCCCTGGGGCGGGTGCAGGAAGCTGTCCACCAGGCTTTCGTACTCGCTGAACAGCACAGCGATGATCGCCTGCTTGTTAGGGAAGTGGTAGTACAGGTTGCCCGGGGAAATTTCCATATGGGCAGCAATGTGGTTGGTACTGATGCTGCGCTCGCCCTGTTGATTGAACAGCTCCAGGCTGTTCTGCACGATGCGCTCGCTGGTTTTGATCCGTGGGGCCATGGCTTGAGCTTTAATTCAGAGTGCGTTGAGGGGCATCTTAGATCTATCCGCGAGTGGATAAAACAAAGCTGTTACAGGATGCTATTTGACTTTTTAGAGCATAGACTCTAAAAAGTTCCTCATTACAATAAATCCGGAGCCGACCATGACTGCTGAAATTTCCTACCTGCAGAAACTACAGCAGCCGCTGGAAGAGCTTCAGGCCCTGTTCGACGCCCAGCGTGCTGCCTACGCCGCCAACCCGATGCCACCCGCCGCGCAGCGCCAACAATGGCTCAAGGCGCTGAAGGATTTGTTGAACAATGAACGCCAGGCCCTGATCGATGCGATCAGCCAGGACTTCAGCCATCGTAGCGCCGATGAAACCCTGCTCGCCGAACTGATGCCCAGCCTGCACGGCATCCATTACGCCAGCAAACACCTCAAGGGCTGGATGAAAGCGTCGCGGCGCAAGGTTGGCGCCGCTTTCCAGCCGGCTTCGGCCAAAGTGGTTTACCAACCGCTGGGCGTGGTCGGAGTCATCGTGCCGTGGAACTACCCGCTGTACCTGGCCATCGGCCCGCTGGTCGGCGCGCTGTCGGCCGGCAATCGGGTGATGCTCAAGCTCAGTGAGTCGACCCCCGCGACAGGCCTGCTGATGAAACAACTGCTGGCGCGAATCTTCCCCGAAGACCTGGTTTGCGTGGTCTTGGGCGAGGCTGATATGGGCGTGGCGTTTTCACGCCTGCCGTTCGATCACCTGCTGTTCACCGGCGCCACCAGCATCGGCAAACACGTCATGCGCGCCGCCGCGGAAAACCTGACCCCGGTAACCCTGGAACTGGGCGGCAAGTCCCCGGCCATTGTTTCCCGCGACGTGCCGCTCAAGGACGCCGCCGAGCGCATCGCCTTCGGCAAGACCCTGAACGCCGGCCAGACCTGCGTGGCCCCTGACTACGTACTGGTGCCGGAGGATCGCGTCGGAGGTTTCATCGAAGCCTATCGCACAGCCGTCCGCGGGTTTTATCCGACGCTGGCCGACAACCCGGACTACACCGCAATCATCAATGGGCGACAACTGGCGCGCCTAAACGGCTACGTCAGCGATGCCACCAGCAAGGGTGCGTTGCTGATGCCGCTGTTCGACCAGGGCCAGGGCCGCCGCATGAGCCATAGCCTGCTGCTCAATGTCACTGACGAGATGACGGTGATGCAGGACGAGATTTTCGGACCGCTGCTGCCGATCGTGCCGTACAAGGATCTGGACCAGGCATTTGCCTACATCAACCAGCGCCCTCGCCCACTGGCGCTGTATTACTTTGGTTACGACAAGCGCGAACAACAGCGCGTTCTGCACGAAACCCATTCCGGTGGCGTGTGCCTGAACGACACGCTGCTGCACGTCGCCCAGGACGACATGCCGTTCGGCGGTATCGGTGCCTCGGGCATGGGTCATTATCATGGACATGAAGGGTTCCTGACCTTCAGCAAGGCCAAGGGCGTGCTGATCAAGCAGCGCTTCAACGCGGCGAAACTGATTTACCCGCCGTATGGCAAATCGATCCAGAAGCTGATCCAAAGGCTGTTCATCCGCTAACGATCTCACCGTCGGGTAATAACAATAATGAGCCCCAGCCTTTCCAATACACCCGCGCTGTCACGGCGCGGGCTACTTAAATTCAGCCTCGGCGCCAGCGCCTTTCTCGTCACTGCCGGATTGGGCGCCAGCCTCAGCGGCTGCTCGTCGAGTGTTCCAGCCAGTGGCTTCGTCACGTTACGCAGCGGCGACCTGCTGTTTTTGCGGGCGTTGATTCCAGTCATGCTCGAGGGAGCCGTAACCTCCGAACGAATGCCCGAGGCTGTCGAGGACACACTCAAAAGCCTTGATTACAACCTCGCTCACTTGTCACCGGAAATGCTCAAGTTGACCCGGCAACTGTTCGATGTGCTGGGCATGGCCGTGACCCGTGGACCGCTAACCGGGGTCTGGGGCAACTGGGAAAACGCCAGCGCCAACGACATCCGAGCCTTTCTCGATCGCTGGGAAAACAGCTCGTTGAGCCTGTTGCGCATGGGACACAGTTCTTTGCTGCAACTGGTGATGATGGCCTGGTACGGCCGCAAGGAATCGTGGGCGCATTGCGGGTATCCCGGGCCGCCAACTGTCTGAAACCGTGGCGCCCCCCACAGGTTTGAGGTGACCGCACCTTTTGCGAACGACTCGACCCTGTGGGAGCGAGCTCGCTCCGGGCGGCGTTCCGACGATAGCGTCAGCCGCTTCACCGCCTACTCCAACAATAAAAAGAGAACCCGAAGATGCCCGTACCCGATCCGTTCCGCGAAGGCATGGCCCGAGGCTGGAAAACCTACAACGGCTCGCAACTGACCCAGGACCTGACACTCGAAGCGGACGTGGCGATCATCGGCAGCGGAGCCGGCGGCGGCACCACCGCCGAAATCCTCAGCGCGGCCGGCTACAAAGTGCTGCTGATCGAAGAAGGCCCACTCAAGACCAGCAGCGACTTCAAGCTGCTCGAAGACCAGGCCTACAGCAGCCTTTATCAGGAAGGCATCGGCCGCATGAGCAAGGACGGCGCGATCACCATCCTCCAGGGCCGGGCGGTGGGCGGCACCACGCTGATCAACTGGACCTCCAGTTTCCGCACTCCGGAACCGACCCTGGAACACTGGGCCAAAGAGCACAACGTCAAGGGCCATAGCCCGGCGGAAATGGCGCCATGGTTCGAAAAAATGGAGCAACGCCTGGGCGTCGCGCCGTGGATGGTGCCACCCAACGCCAACAATGATGTGATCCGCAAGGGCTGCGAAGCACTGAATTACTCATGGCATGTCATCCCGCGCAACGTTCGCGGCTGCTGGAACCTCGGCTACTGCGGCATGGGCTGCCCGACCAACGCCAAGCAATCGATGATGGTTACGACCATTCCGGCGACCCTGGAAAAAGGTGGCGAGCTGCTTTACCTGGCCCGCGCCGAAAAACTTAACATCAGCGGTGACAAAGTCACCGGCCTGCAATGTTCGGCGATGGATGAACGCTGCGTCGCACCGACCGGGCGCACCATCACGGTCAAGGCGCGGCATTTCGTGCTGTCCGGTGGCGGCATCAACAGCCCGGCCTTGCTGATGCGCTCCGGGGCACCCGACCCGCACAAACGCCTGGGCAAACGCACCTTCCTGCACCCGGTGAACATGTCCGCCGCGCTGTTCGACGAAGTGGTCAACCCGTTCTACGGCGCGCCGCAGTCGATTTACTCCGACCATTTCCAATGGCAGGACGGCACCACCGGCAAGATGTCCTTCAAACTGGAAGTCCCGCCCCTGCACCCGGCGCTGGCCACGACGTTGCTCGGTGGTTTCGGCCAGGAAAACTCGCAGCACATGGCCAATCTGCCGCATACCCACGCCATGCTGGCGTTACTGCGAGACGGTTTTCACCCGGACAGCCCCGGTGGCAGCGTCGAATTGCGCAGCGATGACACACCGGTGCTGGATTATCAGCTTTCGCCTTACGCCTGGGATGGATTGCGCCGGGCGTTCCATACCATGGCCGAAATTCAGTTTGCCGGTGGCGCCAAGGCCGTTATGCCGATGCACGCCGATGCCAGTTACGTGAAGACACTCGCCCAAGCCCGTACGCTGATCGATGGCCTGAGCCTGGAGTTGTATCGCACACGCCTGGGCAGTGCCCATGTGATGGGTGGTTGCGCCATGGGTGAAGACCCGACAAACGCGGTGACCGACAGCCTCGGCCGGCATCATCAACTGGGCAATCTGTCGATCCACGACGGTTCGCTGTTCCCCACCAGCATTGGCGCCAATCCGCAGCTGTCGGTCTACGGACTGACGGCGCAACTGGCGACATCCCTGGCCGAACGTTTAAAAAATCCATGAAAATGACGATTATTCCCATCGTCTATAGTGCTTTCTTACCCAACAGGCGACTTGGCCGACCGGGAAGGCTGCGATACCATCCGACTCCCCAACGGATTCCCGCCAGGACGACGCGATGAACCGAGTGTTGTACCCAGGTACCTTCGACCCTATTACCAAGGGCCATGGCGATCTGGTCGAACGCGCCTCGCGCCTGTTCGACCACGTGATCATTGCCGTTGCCGCGAGCCCCAAGAAAAACCCGCTGTTTCCAATGGAACAGCGCGTGGAACTGGCGCGCGAGGTCACCAAACATCTGCCGAACGTTGAAGTCGTCGGCTTCTCGACGCTGCTCGCGCACTTCGCCAAAGAGCAGAATGCCAACGTGTTCCTGCGTGGTTTACGCGCGGTGTCAGACTTCGAATACGAGTTCCAGCTGGCCAACATGAATCGCCAGTTGGCGCCGGACGTGGAAAGCCTGTTCCTGACCCCTTCCGAGCGTTACTCGTTCATTTCCTCGACGCTGGTCCGTGAAATCGCAGCCCTGGGCGGCGATATCACCAAGTTCGTCCACCCTGTGGTGGCGGACGCCCTGACCGAGCGCTTCAAGAAGAAATAACCCCCGCAAACTGTAGGAGCGAGCCGGCTCCGGGCGGCGTTCCGACGATGGACGTCAACAATAACGCGGGAAACCTGACACCTCGCGGCGTTCTCGGGTTCTTCGCCAGCAGGCTGGCTCCTACAGTACGTCGCACCTGCGTGCAACGCAGGCGCCAATGCGGCACAATTATGCGCATTGGTTTATTGCGCCCGGGCTTGCCGCCCTGGCTGGAGTTAGCATGTCCCTGATCATCACCGACGATTGCATCAACTGCGACGTCTGCGAACCCGAGTGCCCGAACGCCGCCATTTCCCAAGGCGAAGAGATCTACGTGATCGACCCGAACCTGTGCACCCAGTGCGTCGGCCACTACGATGAACCGCAGTGCCAGCAGGTCTGCCCGGTGGATTGCATTCCACTGGACGAAGCTCATCCGGAGACTGAAGAGCAGTTGATGGAGAAGTACCGGAAAATTACCGGCAAGGCCTGATCAGCTTAAAAGATCGCAGCCTTCGGCAGCTCCTACGGGTGTACACAAAAACCCGGTAGGAGCTGCCGAAGGTTCGGGCCGCGTTCGGACGATCTTTTGATCTTGCTTGACGTATCAGCTCTGACAACGCGGGCAAAAAACGCTGGCGCGCTGCCCGAGCTTCACTTCCCGCAGGCCCGTGCCACAGACCTTGCAATGTTCACCGCCACGGCCGTACACGAACAGTTCCTGCTGGAAATAGCCGGGCTGACCGTCGCCACCGATAAAGTCCCGCAGCGTCGTACCGCCACACTCAATGGCAGCCGCCAGGATGCGCTTGATCTCGATGGCCAGCTTCAAGTAACGCGCACGGGAAATGCTCCTGGCTTCGCGGCGAGGGTCGATCCCGGCAGCGAACAACGCTTCGGTCGCGTAGATATTGCCGACGCCCACCACCACCGCGTTATCCATGATGAATGGCTTGACCGCCATCGAACGTCCACGGGACAGCTGGAACAGGCGCTCGCCGTCGAACAGGTCGGTCAGCGGTTCCGGCCCCAGGCGAATCAGCAATTGGTGATTGAGCGGGTCGAGGCTCCAGAGCATCGCGCCGAAGCGCCGCGGGTCGGTGTAACGCAGGGCCAGGCCCGACTCCAGTTCGATATCCACATGCTCATGCTTGGCCGCCGGCAGCCCGGCCTCCACCAGGCGCAAATTGCCTGACATGCCCAAATGACTGATCAAGGTACCGACTTCGGCGTTGATCAGCAGGTACTTGGCGCGCCGCTCCACCAAAACGATGCGCTGCCCGGACAGGCGCACATCGAGGTCCTCGGGAATCGGCCAGCGCAAGCGACGATCACGCACGATCACCCGGCTGACACGCTGGCCTTCCAGGTACGGAGCGATGCCGCGACGGGTGGTTTCGACTTCTGGCAATTCAGGCATGATGCTCTCGGATCAGGCGCATGGCCTGGAAGGTTCCGACACTCAGCGATGAGTGCCGAGGTCGCGGATCGTCTGCTTGAGGGTCTCGAAGTCGTAGTCCGAGAGGCCGACATAATCGAGCACCAGCGGCGCGATGCTGTTCCACTCGTGATCATCGGTCTGGTTGCCCAGCACCCGATAAGAAGCACAAATATGCTCGGCCATCTTCAGGATCGCCAGCAGGTTCTTCAACGAACTATTGCGCGACGACTCATCGCTGAAGATCGCCAGGGCATTGTGGTGATTGGCGATCGCCGCGCTCACGTGCTCCGGCAGGCGCCACGACTTGGCCGTGTAATACCCGACCACCGAGTGGTTGGTATTGAACACCTGATTCTCCGTATCCACCACCCGGCATTCGGCACTGGCGCTGGCATAGGCCTGCTCCAGAACGCCCATGTAGTCGGGAAAACGCTGGAGCATCAAGGGTACTCCGCAGTCGTGGAACAAGCCCAGGGCATATGCTTCGTCGCCATTTTCAACGCCGATGCGCTTGGCCAGGGTCAGGCAGGTCATCGCCACGTCCTGGGCGGTGTCCCAGAAACGGTTCAGGGTGACAATGGTGTCGTCATTCATCTCGCCCTTGATCGACTGCGCGTTGATCAGGTTGATGACCGAGCGGCTGCCCAGCAGATTTACCGCGCGCTGGATCGAGGCAATCTTGTTGCTCAGGCCGTAATACGGCGAATTGACGATCTTCAGCAGGGAACCGGAAAGACCCGGGTCCTGGGAAATCAGTTTGGCGATGACTTCCAGATCCGGGTCGGGCATGTACTGCTCCATCTGCAAATCCACCATGATTTGCGGTTGGGCCGGTACGCTGATGCCCTGCAGGGCTTGTTGGATCTGTTCGCAAGTCAGCTCTTGGGACATTTGTGCACACTCTGGTGTCAGACGCCGATTCTAACCTTTATGAAGTTGGATCCGACATACCAAATCGCAAGACAACCCTCGCCACATGTCCATTCGCAGGCCAATCCGGGGGCTCAACACGCTATACTCCCGCTCTTTTTTCCGGAGCGACGACATGTCCCTGCCTAGCCTGCGCCTCAAAGCCAACGCCGACCGTCGTCTGCGCAACGGTCACTTGTGGGTCTACAGCAACGAAATTGATGTAGCCGCTACGCCTTTGCACGGTTTCAAGGCCGGCGACCAGGCGATCCTCGAAGCCGCCGGCGGCAAGCCGCTGGGCATCGTTGCCATGAGCCCGAACAACCTGATCTGCGCCCGTGTGCTGTCGCGCGACATCAAGTTGCCGCTGGACAAATCGCTGCTGGTGCATCGCCTGAACGTGGCCCTGTCCCTGCGCGATCGCCTGTTCGACAAGCCGTTCTATCGCCTGGTCTACGGCGACTCCGACCTGCTGCCGGGCCTGGTGGTCGACCGTTTCGGCGACATCCTGGTGGTGCAGATCGCTTCGGCGACCATGGAAGCCCATAAAGACGACGTGATCGCGGCGCTGACCCAAGTGCTCAAGCCAAGCGGCATCCTGTTCAAGAACGACTCCGCTGCCCGTGACGCCGAAGGCCTCACCCGCTACGTCGAAACCGTGTTCGGCCTGGTGCCGGAGTGGGTTGCCCTCGAAGAGAACGGCGTGAAGTTCGAAGCGCCGGTCATCCAGGGTCAGAAAACCGGCTGGTTCTACGACCACCGTATGAACCGCGCCCGCCTTGCGCCATACGCCAAGGGCAAGCGCGTGCTCGACCTCTACAGCTACATCGGCGGCTGGGGCGTACAGGCTGCCGCGTTCGGCGCCAGTGAAGTGTTCTGCGTCGATGCGTCCGCCTTCGCCCTCGACGGTGTCGAGCGCAACGCCGCACTGAACGGCTTCGCCGAAAAAATGACCTGCATCGAAGGCGACGTGTTCGAAGCCCTCAAAGAACTGAAAGCCAGCGAAGAGCGCTTCGACGTGATCGTGGCCGACCCGCCGGCGTTCATCAAACGCAAGAAAGACATGAAAAACGGCGAAGGCGCCTACCGCCGCCTGAACGAGCAAGCCATGCGCCTGCTCACCAAGGACGGCATCCTGGTCAGCGCATCGTGCTCGATGCACCTGCCGGAAGACGACCTGCAGAACATCCTGCTGACCAGCGCCCGTCACCTGGATCGTAACATCCAGATGCTCGAACGCGGTGGCCAGGGCCCGGATCACCCGGTGCATCCGGCCATTGCAGAGACGCGGTATATCAAGAGCATTACTTGCCGGTTGTTGCCGAATAGCTAACCAGAAAGCTGACTGTAGGAGCGAGCTTGCTCGCGATGGTCGTCAACGATAACGCGTTCATTCTGTATGAATGCGTTGCCCTCGGGTTCATCGCGAGCAAGCTCGCTCCTACAGATCAGAGCCAAATGGCATCCCATAGTGAGTAGTCACGAACACTGGTAACAAGTCCGGCTCGCAATGGGTTGGCAATAATGTATCGGGCAGCGGCTTTCAGATCTTCCTCTCGGCGTAGCGCCCGGTCGAAATAGCCTTTTTGCCATAGCGTCTCGTGGCAACCTCTCTCCTTGTTAATGGCACGAGCACTTCGAGACTTCGTCGTTTGCATCAACTTCGGTAAATCACCGTTGTGCAACTCAACCAGTCAGTGAAAATGATCCGGCATGACCACCCAGGCTATCGAAGTGGCATTGCCAGACTCCTGAGCTCTTTTGAATTCGTGCACCACCAAACGACCCATCCTCCAATCCTTAAAGAATTGTTGCCGTCCGTGTGTGACAGCAGTCAGCAGATAGATACGACCAGACTCTGACTGTCGACCCGTGCGTAAGCGATGACCATGGCTCGGGTTGGACATTCCGTTGTCCTCCTTGGCGAATGGAAGATAAACGGTAGGCGGGGCGAACGGGTTTGTCGCCATGACAGTGGATCTGGATGTATCGAACACATCTCCCTGTAGGAGCGAGCTCGCTCGCGATGGTCGTCAACGATAACGCGTTCACCCTGGATGAACGCGTTCCCCTCAGGTTCATCGCGAGCAAGCTCGCTCCTACAGAAAATCGTTCCATGAAGTTCCGCAGGCCTGTCCGCACGTCTTGTGAATGCTGCCTCCACGCTTGCAGCCATTCCCTCCAGCCGCCAGCCGTGTAGAATCGCGAACATTCATCGCCAGTCATCCCCGGCGGGTTTATGAGCTCAAGCTGAAGCGCGCGGCGATCCCGCAAAGTTATCGGCAACTTCCGGACACGCGGCCATTTCTGAGTGTTCCAGACGTCAATAGAAGCTCACTTCCCTTTTGATACCTGATTAGCCGCCCGGAGTGCTTCATGCCTGATTACCGCTCGAAAACATCCACCCACGGCCGCAACATGGCCGGTGCCCGCGCACTGTGGCGCGCCACGGGGATGAAAGATGACGACTTCAAGAAGCCGATCATCGCCATTGCCAACTCGTTCACCCAGTTCGTACCGGGCCACGTGCACCTCAAAGACCTGGGGCAACTGGTCGCCCGCGAGATCGAACGCGCTGGCGGCGTGGCCAAGGAATTCAACACCATCGCTGTCGATGACGGCATCGCCATGGGCCATGACGGCATGCTCTATTCGCTGCCGAGCCGCGAGATCATCGCCGACTCCGTCGAGTACATGGTCAACGCCCACTGCGCCGACGCGATCGTGTGCATTTCCAACTGCGACAAGATCACCCCTGGCATGCTGATGGCGTCCCTGCGCCTGAACATCCCGGTGATCTTCGTCTCCGGCGGCCCGATGGAAGCCGGCAAGACCAAACTCGCCTCCCACGGCCTCGACCTGGTCGACGCCATGGTGATCGCCGCCGACTCCAGCGCTTCTGACGAGAAAGTCGCCGAGTACGAGCGCAGCGCCTGCCCGACTTGCGGTTCGTGCTCCGGCATGTTCACCGCCAACTCGATGAACTGCCTGGTCGAGGCCCTGGGCCTGGCATTGCCGGGCAACGGTTCGACCCTGGCCACCCACAGCGACCGCGAACAGCTGTTCCTGCAGGCCGGCCGCACCATCGTCGAGCTGTGCAAGCGTTACTATGGCGAGAACGATGAGTCGGTGTTGCCGCGCAACATCGCCAACTTCCAGGCGTTCGAGAACGCCATGACCCTGGACATCGCCATGGGCGGTTCCACCAACACCATCCTGCACTTGCTGGCCGCTGCCCAGGAAGCCGAGATCGATTTCGACCTGCGCGACATCGACCGTCTGTCCCGTCAGGTGCCGCAACTGTGCAAGGTCGCGCCGAACATCCAGAAGTACCACATGGAAGACGTGCACCGCGCCGGCGGGATCTTCAGCATCCTCGGCTCGCTGGCCCGTGGCGGTTTGCTGCACACCCAGCTGCCGACCGTGCACAGCCGCAGCATGGAAGAAGCCATCGCCAAGTGGGACATCACCCAGACCACCGACGAAGCGGTGCACCACTTCTTCAAGGCCGGTCCGGCAGGCATCCCGACGCAAACCGCGTTCAGCCAGTCGACCCGCTGGGAAACCCTGGACGACGACCGTGAAAACGGCTGCATCCGCAGTGTCGAGCACGCGTACTCGCAAGAAGGCGGCCTGGCCGTGCTCTACGGCAACATCGCCCTGGATGGCTGCGTGGTGAAAACCGCTGGCGTCGACGAGTCGATCCATGTGTTCGAAGGCAACGCCAAGATCTTCGAGAGCCAGGACAGCGCCGTGCGCGGCATCCTTGCTGACGAAGTGAAAGAAGGCGACATCGTCATCATTCGCTACGAAGGCCCGAAAGGCGGCCCGGGCATGCAGGAAATGCTCTACCCGACTTCGTACCTGAAATCCAAAGGCCTGGGCAAAGCCTGCGCCCTGCTCACCGACGGCCGTTTCTCCGGCGGCACCTCGGGCCTGTCCATCGGCCACGCTTCGCCTGAAGCCGCTGCCGGTGGCGCGATTGGCCTGGTGCAGGACGGCGACAAGGTGCTGATCGACATTCCGAACCGCTCGATCAACCTGTTGGTCAGCGACGCAGAACTGGCTGCGCGCCGGGTCGAGCAGGACAAGAAAGGCTGGAAACCGGTGGAAGTGCGTCCGCGTAAAGTGACCACTGCACTGAAAGCCTACGCCCTGCTGGCGACCAGTGCCGACAAGGGTGCGGTGCGTAACAAGGCGATGCTCGACGGGCTGTAAGGCTTAACCGTTGAACAAAAAATGCCCCGCCATGTGCGGGGCATTAATGAGATGGTCACCCCCACACCCTGCGAGGGCTACGCTTTCGCAGGGTGTTTTGTTTTCGGAGGCCATCATCATGAGCGAGTCAGCGTTGATCGGTATCGATCTCGGCAAACACTGTTT